>NZ_JAHVIO010000003.1:0-666794 GCF_019801675.1 Halomonas sp. DP8Y7-3 | reverse complement strand
CGTTCAATCTGAGCCATGATCAAACTCTTCAGTTTAAAGTCTGATAGTCCGTTAAGCGGACCAAACTTGGCTCAAGGTTCAAACGTCTCGTTTGACGAGTCGCTTGCCTTGATATTTCAGTGACATTGTCACTGACTCATCGGCAAGCGCCCACATGAATTACCTGATCAATTTTTAAAGAGCGTGCTCTTGGCTCTAGTGAGCTCAATGAGCGTCTCGCTTTGCTGCACCGCAGCTCGAATCATCAACCCGAGCGCTTTGCTCAGCGCCCTGCGAGGAAGGCGTATTCTACAGAACCGAAGCGTTTCGTCAAGCGCTTTCTTTTGCGTCCTGCAAGCGATGCTCGCAGACTTCAAAAGAGAGCGAAGCGTGCCTCAGTACATCTTTCAATGCCCTGTCGGCGACTCCGATCAAGTGGCGAGCATTCTACCGATTTCTCGTTGCTCGTCAAGCAGTGATTTTTTTTCGAGAAGCTTCAAAAAGCCTTTCCAAATCAACTACTTTTACCACTCTTTACCGCCTGTGACGTTTGCTCGTCGCCGGCAGCGGATGCGTACTTTACGGATCTCGAGGCAGCTTGGCAATAGCCTGAATCAAAAAAACTCATCAGAGCATGACGGCTCTGTTATGCCCTCGCCATAACGTCCGCGGGGACCCACCTTTAGTCGCCGTCATTGCCACATCCATACACCGTCGCAAGGCATCAGCACGCAAAAGGCCCTGGCATCGCCAAGGCCTTCACGCCACTACACCTGGCAAGAGACCTCGCAAGACGCCTCGCAAGACACCTTGCAGGGAACGAGCACTAGCGCGCCGAAAGCGAAGACCATCAAAGGACCAGCAAAAGACCAGCCTCTGTTTAGGCCATGTGACGCTTACCACATACCCGGTTGCGTCCGGCGTGTTTTGCAGCGTACAGCTCTTGATCCACGCGCTCAAATAGCGACGTAAACGTCTCCCCCTTGGTGTAAGCACCGACGCCCATGCTGATGGTGATGTTCAACTGCTGACCGTCTGCAAGTTCGATCTGGCTCTGGCTGATGGCCTGACATACACGCTGCGCCGCGCTCATGGCCTCCTCCAATGCGGCATGACGCATGACGATAACGAACTCCTCGCCTCCGGTACGGGCCACCAGGTCACCATCACGCAGACACTGCTCAACGGCCTGACCGAGCCACACCAAGACCTGGTCTCCTACCACATGCCCATAGTGGTCATTCACTTGCTTGAAGAAGTCGATGTCCAGCACAGCCAGGGCAAAGCCCGTCCCCCGTGAAGTGCTCTCCTCTATAAGTTCGTCGACATAGCGATCGAGCTGCGCCCGATTGGGCAATCCCGTGAGCGGGTCACGCAATGCCTGATCTTCCAGCTCGTCGCGCTCCCTCTTGATTCGCGCTACGTCCAGTTCGTTGGTAATCACTCGCTCTACTGCACCGGTCAGCAGACGCACCAGCTCAATATCAACCTCTGAAAAGGGCTGGCGACGAGGTCTAGCGCTGGAAAAATTAAGCGTTCCCCAGACGGAGCCCTCTATCCAAATGGGCGCACCAATATAGGTTTCCAACTGAAACGCCTGGTAACAGGGGTGCCCGCTAACACGCTCATCACACCTGGCATGATGGGTAGCAAAGACGTCACACGCATCAAGGGTAAGACGGCAATACGTATCCCCCAGAGGAAAGGTATCCCCAGGACCTACCGGCGCCCCATCACTGGCCGCCCAGCGCACGCTGTACTGCTCACCCACCACCTCGCTGACCAGCGCGATGTCCAGGCCCAGGTAAACAAGGGCATCTCGCAGCAGCATATCGACAATCTCGGACGTCTCGATATCCGTGCGGTTAACGCCGGTGTGCACATCCCGTAGCAGCTGGATCATCGACCGGTATTCAGAGACGTCCTGAATGATGGCGTAGAAGCCCGCGACACCGTCATCCACGATATCCGGCAAGTAGTTCACCTTGAAAAATGCTCTCCTGCCATCCTGCAATACCAGCGCATCTTCGTAGCTGACCTCTACCCCCGCCAGGGCACGCGCGAAGCGCGGCTGAATCTTCGCATAGGAGGAGGCGTCGAGCACCGATGCCACCGGCTGACCTGCCAATTCAGACGACGTAAGGCCAATGAAGTCCTGATATGCCTGATTGTTGAAGCGAAAGCACAGGTCTCGATCCACGTAGGCCACCATGACTGGAAGATGATCCGCTAGCCGAGCCACCACACCATGGTCAGGTCGTTGCTGCATCGGCAGACGCAGCACCATGCTGCCATCAGGCAGCATCACGTAAGCCGAGCTACGGCTTTGCCCCCTTCCCTGCTCATCCCACTGCCTGCCCGCACCCGCCATGGCTTCTGCAAGCCTGGCGGAGTGCCCCTGCAGCTCCGACAACGAACGTCCGACAACCTCATCGCGAGATCCTCCCAACACCGACGCACAATCGCCGGCCACGTCTAGCACCACCGCCGCTGGCGACACCCTGACGAGTACCGTCCCGGCAAGCGTCAATGCTTCTCGCACCCAGGCATACTGGTCCATGCTGGCTCTCCTGGTCGTTCCCCTGACGTGATAGGACGCACAAGCATCCTTCTGGCCTGCTCATGAATTTGGCTGTTTGTATGGTTGAATGCATCAGAATTTTCCACGCTGCGTGGACAGCACGTTCGCTCACGGTGCTCAAGAGGCGAATGCCATGTATTACCAGAACTTGATGGCGATCGAGAGAGCTCTCTCGCTCACGTACCAAGGACATGCCGCCTGGCTGGTGACTCAACTGGGCAGCGCTTACGGTCTTGTGGATTACCGTATGCAGACCACTCAAGCGGAGCCGGTTGACGACGACGGCAACGCCTACCGACTACCGCATCCGTTTAAGGACCAGCGCCAGCACGCCGACGTCCATCACTCCCCCCTGACGACAGTCCATGTCAGCCAGGGTCGCGACCACGTCGCGGAACTACTGCTGCCGGACAGCCCGACACAGACCCATCTGGAAGTCCTGCACGCGACGCTGCTCGGACAACCTTCGCTGGTTCGCCTTATCAACTTAAATGGCTCCCCCGCCCGACTGAGGCGTGCCGAGCAACATGAGCCACTGGTACAGCAATGCGATCAGCTGCTTGCGCTGCTGGTCCAACCTGCGCTGCGCCTGGTAATGGCTGGGCAGATCAGGGACGTACATCGTATTGGCCTGCATGCCCATCAGAGGGGATTCGAAGTCATCTGGTGCAGAGGCCAGCCAGGCACTGCGCTTGCCGAGGACACTGTCTCACCAGACACTCCCACGTCAGGCCTGTCCTTTCCCATGTCAGACCTGTCCTTTCCCATGGAAGTCCAGCACGCTGAAGCTGCCCACTTTCTTGCCGGCGGCGGAGGGCATCGGCGCACCCTCGTGCTGAACGCTACCTCTGATACGTCGCTGGCAGAGGTGGCGAAGAGCTCGGGTTGCTTCGACTGCAACAACAACCCCCATCCCAGGCTCTCGGAGACGACCCACTGGCTGGATCGGGCCTGCCAAACACTGTCACTCGAGGGGCGTTAGCGGCGCGATGCTTCCGCAACGAGCGCCCTACCTTTCTGCAATTGACAGCCCCGCGAGCCGGCCCTAGTCTGGACCTCTTCCTAGGGGAGCCCTATTGGCCATACAGGTCGTGACAGCGCCGCGACAGTGCTGTATCGCACCAAGGCCATAGCACGGGGCTGAGATTCCGCATTGCGCGGTAACCCTTTGAACCTGATCCGGGTCATGCCGGCGAAGGGAAGGATGGTTGCCGCACTCCCTCTTTCTTCCTGCCCGCCGTCCGTCCCGATGTCCACTGGTCCCTGCGGACAACGATAAGAAAGAGGTTTCTCTCGATGATGCTCGACCCTCTCTGGACGGCGCTGTGGCTGCTGCTGTGCGCTGCCATCTTTGCCATTCCAGGCCTGCTCTACGCCCGACGCCGTCGGGGCGGCCTTGATGACTACATCTCCGCACGTAACAGTCAGAACACTCGTGCCACGGTGCTGACGTTGATTGCCACCACACTGGGCACCTGGATCCTGTTTGGACCGGCCCAGGCTGCCACCTGGGGCGGTATCGCGGCGGTCATTGGCTACGCGCTCGGCTCCATGGTGCCTCGCCTGGTGATGATTCCTCTTGGTCGACGCATGCGGGAGCTGATTCCCGAAGGCCACGGCCTGACCGAGTTCGTGATCCACCGCTACGGCCGCACGATGTATGCGTTCACCCTGGCGATTATGCTGTTCTACCTGTTTATCTCTCTGGCTGCAGGGCTGACCGCCATCGCCCATATGGTGACCCTGCTGGCCCCCATCCCCCTCTGGCTGACCGCCAGCGTGGTGATGGTCGCTACCCTGCTCTACACCTTTTACGGCGGCCTGCGCACCACCATCTTCACTGACAAGGTGCAGATGCTGGTGATCCTGCCACTGCTGGCTCTCTTGCTCATGTTTGGCTGGCAGGCGGCGGGTGGCGTTGCGCCGACGCTCGAGGGGCTGCGCGAGCGTGCTCCGCAACTGCTGGATATCACCGATGCTGGCGGCCTGCGCGCTGGCCTGACCTTCTTTCTCGCGGTGATGCTGACGGGTCTGTTCTACCAAGGAACCTGGCAGAGGATCTATGCGGCCCGGGATACTCGCGTGCTCAGGCGTGGCTTCTGGATCGCGGGACTCTTCAACTTCCCGGTCATCGTGCTCATGGGTCTGTTCGGTCTGGCGTTCATCGGCCTGGGACTTGAGGGAGACGGCTCCGTCGCTCTGTTCAGCGTATTGTTGTCCGACGTGCCTCTGTGGTTTGCCTTGGCCCTGATTCCTCTTGGCCTTGCGCTGGTAATGAGTAGCGCCGACACAACGATCAATGCCACCTCCAGCATTATCGCCGTCGACATGCACAGGCTGCTGCCCCAGGCCAGTGAGGCGGCCTTGATGAGAATGGCGCGCTGGCTCATCGTCGTCGCTGCAGTACCAGTGACGTGGGTCGCTGCGCAGGGCTACAGCGTCCTCTACCTGTTCCTGCTGGCAGACCTGCTGTGCTCTGCCGCAGCCTTTCCGGTGTTTTTCGGCCTGTTCAACCGCCGCTATCACGGTCGCAATGCAGTGATCAGTACCGCAGCAGGTCTGCTGGCCGGACTGTGGATGTTCCCCTCGCCTAACGGTGGCACCGCGACGCTACTGGAATCCTTCCTGCTGGCTGCCTTTGTTCCGGTGCTGGTATCTCTCGTCCTGATGAAGCTGATGCCATCTCGGGAGAGCTACGACTTCGACCGAATGAGCGGCCTGGTGAGACGCTTCCAGAACTAAGGAAACGCTGAATAAATGTTTCGAGCGATGACAGGTCGGTAGCTGCCGGAGCGGAAAGACCGGAGTTTACATGCGGTTAAATGAGGATCTTGAGCACCGCCAGCAGCCGAGATATCGAGCGCAGTAATTTATGCAGTGTTTCCCTAAGGCAATCAAACCGACGCCACTGAACCGACACCATAACGGCGGGGCGAGCTCCCCCGCTGTTATGGCGGATGTCTGTAGAGGCTGTCGTGCCTAGCAGCAGTGTGAACAAGACGCCAGCTCAGCAGCTGGGGCGTGACAATCCAAGATGGTCGCGCAGCGTCTTGCCCTCATATTCCCGGCGGAAGACCCCACGTCGCTGCAATTCCGGCACGACCTGCTCGACGAAGTCCTCGATGCCGTGAGGCAGTGAGGGTGGCATCAGGTTAAAGCCATCAGCCCCACCCTGTTCGACCCAGCGCTGCATCTCATCGGCAATTCCCTCCGGCGTGCCGACCATCGTGCAGTGCCCACCTCCGGCGGCGAGCCGCCCCATTAGCTGTCTCAGGGTTGGCCGTTCACTCTCGATAATGCGCAGGATGGTGGCATAGCGTCCTTTCGGACCCGTAAAAGCCTCCTGCGGCGGCAGCGCGGGCACGGGCGCATCCAGCTCCCAGTGACTGACGTCCTGGCCGATAAACTGGCTCAACTGTCGCCGCGAGGCCTCTACCGGCAGCAACTCGTCGAGTTCACGCTGCTTGCGTCGGGCCTCTTCCTCGGTAGACCCGACGTAGGTCACAAGCCCCGGCATGATCGCCACCCTTGGACGGCCTGCGGCTTTCACCCTCGCCTTGAGGTCAGCGCAGTAAGCCTGGGCCGATGGCAGGTCGTAGGCCACCGCGTAAATGGCTTCGGCATAGCGTGCCGCCAGGTCACGCCCCTGTGCTGATGCCCCGGCCTGAAATAGCACGGGATGGCCCTGTGGCGAGCGCGGCACCGTCAAGGGGCCATCGACCAGAAAATGCTCGCCGCGGTGATGAATCGGTTGCACTAGACCAGCATCCGCATAATCGCCGTGGCGATCTCGCAGCAGCGCGCCATCGCTCCAGGAGTCCCACAGCGCCAGCACGGTATTGGCAAACTCTTCCGCTCTAGCGTAGCGCTGCGCGTGGCCCGGCATGCCTTCCAGGCCATGATTGCGCGCCTCGCTGTCGAACATTGACGTCACCAGATTCCACCCAAGCCGTCCGCCCGAGATATGGTCCAGCGATGCCAGCATGCGAGCCGCATGAAAGGGCGTATAGAAGGTGCTGGAGACGGTCGAGATCAGGCCGATATGCTGTGTGGCACGCGCCATCGCGGCCAGCATTGTCAGCGGCTCCAGGGTCCACAGCGGACCGTCTGCGACATTGCCCGCGGCATGGCCATCGGCAAAGAAAACCGCGTCCAGGCGACCGCGTTCGGCAAGCTTGGCCAGCTCTTCGTAGTAGGCGATATCCGCCAATCGCTCGACGCTGGAATCAGGGTGTCGCCAGGCCGCCTTGTGATGACCGCAGCCCAGGATGAAGAGATTCAAGTGCATGGAGGTCATCAGCCTTTCACCAGTCCGCCATCGACAATCAGATTCTGCCCGGTGATGGCCCTGGCCCACGGAGAAGCCAACAGCAGTACCGCGTCTGCAAACTCTTGCGGGGTGGTCACCCGTCGCAGCGGTGTGTTGGCGGCGATGAGGTCAAACACCGCGTCTGGTGTGGCCTTGGAAGCGTCCGTCGTGCGCAGCAAGCCTCCGGACACCATATTGACGCTGATATTGTCTGGGCCGAGATCCTGCGCCAGCGTACGCGTCAGCGACAGCAGCGCCGCCTTGGCCGCGGTGTAGTCGTGATACGGCACCACCGGGTTCTGGAACAGGTTGGTACCGATATTGATGACACGCCCGACACCCGCCTCGCGCATGCCGGGAAGCGCTGCCTGCACCGTGTTGAGCGCACCACGCACCACACCCTGAAGTTGATGGTCCAGATGCTCCCAGCTCAGCGAGTCAGGCCCAGGCCGTGCGTCCCCATTGAATGCAAAGTCCGGCAGCGCATTGTTGACCACGGTAGTCACAGGCCCACCGAAGCGCTCACTGGCCCTCGCCAACATGGCCTCCACGCCATCCCGATCGCACACATCCGCAGCGACGGCCAAGGCGTGTTCCGGGTAATCAGCGACCAGCGCCCGGGCGCCTTCTTCGCTGCGGCGGTAGTTGACCACCACGCGAGCGCCTTCTCGCAGGAAGGCGCGTGCCAGGTGAGCGCCCAGACCACGTCCTGCGCCGGTAATCAGCACAATTTGAGCGGAGATATCAGGCGCAATGGGGGCGACAACAGGAGAGGTATCGGGAGGGGTCATGCGATGAGTCCTTGGTCGAGGCGGGGAACGCACGTCGAGCCAGGGACAGACGACTGCGCTGACATCCCTTCGCCGGTATGAACTGGATCAGGTTCGACGGGTATTTCTCAGCCCTGGCTCAGCCAGGACACCCCGTGTCATGCGATCTCGACCTTAGCCCATCACCTTGCCCGGAACAAGACAGCGGGTATCAAGCAGGTGAAAGGGCCTACCCTGATTTGCCATCCTGGCACACGCCGCGACAACCCTATCGCGCCCCGGCCCCTTCACCAATCAAATGTATACACATTTAAGCGACGTCTTTCGACCTGCACGGCCTTGGGCTTTGCTTGCCTTCCCGCTGTGACTCTCGCCCATTCTCCCCCTCTATCCTGCCCCTCTCGTCTACCTTGTTACCACCCCCTACTTTGGTACTACCCATTATCGGATCGACGCTTAGAAGGATATTCAACGTATTGTTTATCAAAAATAAATTAATATAAGAGTGATCTATCTTTCATCATGAAAGGGAGCTGACGTGATCGCCAGCTCACTCGGCTCTAGCCTTTTCGATCTTTATTGTATATACATTATGACGGATTGACGGACCGCATCAGCGGTTCGCCAAGGAAGCGCTGAGCACCTCCGCTCAGGCATCGGTGCAGCGTTTCCCTAAGCCTGCCACACGCACCTGTGAGATCGGCCGATGACAACACCCGACAATGCTGATCCACTGCGCCACCTGGTAACGCCATCACCCGTGGAGAACAAGAATATGTCCGCCTCCAGCAGAAGGCCGCTAAGAAAAGCCGTCTTCATACCCACCTTTTCCATCATCATGGTGGCCGTGGCCACTGGCCTCATCAACAACGGCATGCTGGTCGATGTTGCCAAAGGGGTCTTCTACATCTCCCTGTCTGACTTTGGCTGGCTGTATCAGCTGATTGCCATAACGGCCCTGGTGGTGTCGGGCTTCATCTTCTTCTCCCGGGCCGGTGATATTCGGCTGGGTGGCAAGGATGCAACGCCTACCTTTTCCTTCGCTGCCACCTTCGCCATGGCGCTGACGGGGGGGATTGCCACGGGGGTCGTCACTTACTCCGTCAATGAACCGATCATCTATCTAGGTAACATCTACGGCGAAATCAGTCACCAGAGCTTCGCTCCCGGCAGTGGCGAGGCCGCCATCTTTGCCTTGGCAAGAAGCTTCCACAACTGGTCATTCATTCCCTACGCACTTTATTCCATCGTGGGGCTGATGATCGGCTACATGCACTTTAACCGCAGTGAACGCTTCTCGATCGCCTCAACCGTCAGCCCCGTACTGGGCAGGCATGGCAGCAAGATCTGGGTAAGGTCCCTGATCGATATCATTTCCGTTCTGGCCATCGCGCTCGGCCTGGCCTCTTCTCTTGGCGCAGGTCTGGCATTGATCAGCTCAGGCATCGAGGCACAGTACGGCATCGAATCCAACGCCATGACCTGGCTGGTGCTGACGATTGCCATCTCGGCGATCTTCATCACCTCCGCTGTCTCGGGATTGAAACGCGGCATCCGCGTGCTGTCATCGATCAACGCCTATATCTTCTATGCCTTCGTCGCGATTCTGATCATTGTCGGGCCCCTCAACTATATTCTGAGCCTGTCGGTGACAAGCCTCGGCTACTGGGCAGACAACTTCTTTCTTTGGGCATTCGATACCAAGGAGTCTGGTGGCGAAGCGCTGGTCACCTGGTGGACGATGTATGACTGGTCGATCTGGATCGCCTACGCCCCCCTTATGGGACTGTTTCTGGCCCGTATCTCCTACGGCAGAACGCTCAGGGAGTTCCTCATCATCAACTGGATTCTGCCCTCGGTCTTCGGCCTGGTCTGGTTTGCCATCTGGGGTGGGTCCGCCCTCAAATGGCAGATGGATGGAACGCTGGATCTGATCAGCATCATCAATGACAGCGGCGCCGTATCCGGACTCTGGGGCTTCCTCCAGCACCTGCCCATGGCCAGCCTGCTGGTACCGCTGGCGATTTTCACCCTGGTCATTTCGTTTGCAACGGCGGCAGACTCCATGTCATCGACCATCGCGACCATCTGCACCAGCAACATGTCCGCAGAAGAGGAGTCGCCCAAGCAGCAGAAGATTCTGTGGGGCCTGTCGATCGCGGCTATCGCCTATGTGATGGTGGCCTTCGGCGGGGGCGCCCAAGGCGTCGATGGCATCAAGTATCTTGCCGCAGCGGGAGGTTTTACCGTGGTCTTCCTGTTCGTGCTGATATTGATTAGCGCCGTACGAACCTTCATGACTCGCTCCCCCCAGGGTGCTGCTAAGCAGCCGGCCGAAGTCTCTCAGCCGGTGACGGGAGGCGTGAATGAGTAACCAGGTCGTCATCTCAGATGCAGCCCCCGGCTGGCTGGAGGTCATCGCCGTCGCACGCCATGGAAGCGAGCTGACGCTGGATGAGGGTCGCTGGGCACGCATCGAGCGGGCCCGCCAGGTGGTCGAGCAGATGGCGGATGCCAGCACTCCCTACTATGGCATCAACACCGGCCTGGGAGCGCTGTGTGACGTGGTGCTGGATCGCCAGCAACTGAGTGACCTGTCGCGCAATACCCTGATGAGCCATGCCTGCGGAGTCGGAGCTCCCCTGCGGGTCGAACAGGTCCGTGCCATCATGTGCTGCGCGGTCATCAACTGGAGCCATGGGCATTCGGGCATCAGCCCGGGCATCGTCCAGGGACTGCTGGCATTTCTTAATATGGGCATCACCCCGGTGGTGCCAGGCCGGGGGTCCGTGGGCTACCTCACACACATGGCCCATATTGGTCTGGCCTTGCTAGGCGTCGGTGAGGTCGACCATGCCGGTGAACGACGCCCCGCCAGCGACGTGTTCGCTCAGCATGCGCTGACGCCCGTCGTGCTGGGTCCCAAGGATGGGCTCAGTCTGGTCAATGGCACCGCCGCGATGACAGGGCTTGCCTGTATCGCCCTGGACGATGCCCATGTGCTGGCCGACTGGGCCGACGCCATCGGCGCTGCCAGTTTCGAGGCGCTGTCAGGCCAGCAGGCTGCCTTCGCGCCTGAGGTGCTGGCGCTGAAGGGTCAGCCTGGCGTGGTGCGCAGTGGCGCCAACTTGCGGCGACTGCTGGCCGACAGCCAGCACCTGCAGCAGTGTCAGGGCCACCACCTGCAGGATGCGCTCAGCCTGCGGGCCATGCCCCAGGTCCATGGCAGTTGCCGGGAACAGCTTGAGCACGCGATACGCCTGGTCGACGGAGAGATCAGCGCAGCTACCGACAATCCTCTCGTGATCGGCGACGGCCCACATGCCAGGATCGTGTCACAGGCCAATCCTCATGGGGCGCCGGTCGCCCTGGCCTGTGACAGCCTCGCCATGGCGGTGTGTGAGTGGGCATCTATCTCGGAGCGTCGAAGCTATCGCCTGGTCACTCCCCAGGCCAGCGAGCTTCCCGCCTTTCTCACCCGCGACAGCGGAGTGAAGTCCGGACTGATGATTGCCCAGTACACGGCAGCGTCGCTGGCGGCAGAGGTCAAGCGACTGGCTCTGCCCGCATCGGTCGATAACTATCTCACCTCTGGTCTGCAGGAAGATCACCTTAGTTTCGGCGACAGCGCTGCGCTCAAGCTCGACCAGGCGCTGGAAGGCGCTCTTCGCGTGCTCAGTATCGAGCTGTTGCTGGCCGTTCAGGCATTGGACTTGATTCCGAACACGGGCTTTGGCCTGGGAGCCGAGCTCACACGGCACCTGGTTAGAGACCGTGTCGATCACTATGACGAAAGTCGGCCGCTGCATCAGGACATGGAACAGGCCCTGTCGCTACTGAAAAGTGCCACCGCCATCGCGGAGGTACGACGTCTACTCAACGCGTGAGATGACCGTCCTTGCTTGCCCCGGGCCAGCAGAACGATGGCCCAGGGTCAGCACTGCGCTGCGAAAAGGCGATTCGCAACAGTTCGACAAGGAAGATTAAGCTTTCTATAAGCTTCGGCACCTACAGTGATGGCCATGCCTTTCCCCATGGACGCGATGACATGGCCACACCACTCCCAGCATCGAGCCAGGCCCCCTTCAGGCCCGCACTAGACCAACACCAGGGCTCCACAGCCACACCGCCGACAAGCATCGCGGTGGGTGTCACGGTCCCTGCTGCCTGCGCCTCGGCCAAGACGTTGGCCTGGCTTTCCGGCCAGCACAGCCAGGAGGCAGCCCACCTGGTGAGCACCGCCTTCCAACGTCGGCACAATGCTGTCGTCCGCCACCAGTATGCTCGCCTGCTGGCCCTCTACGCTGACAGCGGTGAGCTGCTGGCGACCACCGGGCTGAAGCGGGCGGATGAGGGCAGCTTGATGGTAGAGCGCTACCTGACGGCCCCCGTCGACCAGGTGCTCGCCTCCCAGGGGTTGGCCACGTCGGCCCCGCCACGTCACACCATCATGGAAGTGGGCGCCCTGTCGAGTGCCTCCCCCGGGGCTGGCCGACGCCTGATGCTGGCTCTGGTCCTCGTACTGGAACAGTTGAACATCGACTGGCTGGTCGTCACTGCGTCGCGTGACGTCAGGAATGGTCTCGGGCGCCTGGGCATTGCGCTAACGCCTCTTGCCAGCGCTCGCCGCCACTGCTTGCCTGCCACCGAGAACTGGGGACGCTACTACGAGGGGGACCCGAGGGTCGTGGTCATTCGGCCTCTGCAGGTCGCGCTGAGCATGCGCTCGACGCCAATGGGCAACATGCTCTTGTCCAGTGCCCCTCGGCTAGCTGCCCACGCCGTGACGCCTACTCCGGCGCTGCCGCCAGTGCCAGCTCCGGAGTTCCTTTGCCATGGATAACCTGCTGAAGCGGCTGGAACAACGGGCGACCCTCGCGCCACGTTCAGCGAGCCTGCGAGGCGCTACTGCCAGCGGCAAACTGGTGGCGCTGGATGCCCGCCAGTTGCACGATAGCGTCACCGCATTGGCACAGCAGCTTGCCCAGACGGGCGTTCGTCATATCGGTATTGCCGGCCACAACTCCCCCGCCTGGCTGGTGGCTCAACTGGCGGCTTGGCGCGCAGGATTACCTGTCACCCCGATACCCTCCTTCTTCAGCGATGATCAGGTGACCCATCTGCTCTCCACCACGGGCCTGGATGGCATCCTGATCACCGACGGCAGTTCACTTGACCGCTGGGTCGACGCTCGCCTACTGCCAGTCTTCGACCGTGGGCTCTTACCTGAACAGCAACCGTCCCACGTCATCGGCGTCGAGCCCGACGTGGCCCTGTTTCAGCGGGCCAGCATTCCCGCCCCAATGCCCGCGGAAACACGCTTGATCACCTTCACCTCCGGCACCACGGGTACCCCGAAAGGCGTTTGTCTATCGGGCCCCCACCTTGAGTCGGTGCTACTCGGACTGGACGACCGATTGCAGGGCATTGAGCTGACACGACATGGCGTCGTGCTGCCATTGGCGGTGCTTCTTGAGCATCTGGCAGGGGCTCTGTACGCGCTTTGGAGAGGGGCAGAAGTGATCATCGACCCTCCTCAGGTGACCGGTCTCGAGGGCAGTGGCAACCTATCGTGCCCCCACTGGCAGCGTTGGCTAGCCGGTCGCCAACCCGACAGCTTGATCCTCGTCCCCGCCCTGTTGGCGGCTCTGTGCCAGATAGCTCGACAAGAAGACGACGCCCCATGGATGACATCGCTGAACCTGGTTGCCGTAGGCGGTGACCATGTACCTCCGGTACTGCTTGCCGATGCCAAAGCGCTGAAGCTGCCCGTCGCACAGGGCTACGGGATGTCCGAAATGGGCTCGGTGGTTTGCTTGAGTCGCCCCGATGAACCCCAGGATGGCCGCGTCGGGCGCCCGCTGAAAGGACGTGATATCACCACAGACCCATCGGGGCAGTTACTCGTGCATGGCCCACGCATGCTCGGCTATCTGGGCGAGGCGACTGACACAGGGTCTGGCCCAATGGATGTGCCCTGGCCCAGCGGTGATCTGGGTGAGCAGCGCCATGGCGGGCATTGGCACCTTAGCGGACGTCAACGCAATGTCATCATCCTGTCGACAGGACGCAACCTCAGCCCCGAGTGGATAGAGGCCGAACTGGCAACCCTTGCCGGTATCGACCGAGCCTTTGTCTTTGGCGATGGCCTGCCAGGCCTACTGGCGCTCGCCACTCTGTCATCCTGCCAGGTCGATACGACGGCCATCGATTCGGCCATCGCCTCACTCAACCAACGGCTACCGGATTACGCCAGGATCCGCGGCTGGGCAGCGTTGACCGCCGTGCTGCCCGGGCTACCCACGCCACTGTCAGAGGCCAGTCACGAACTGACCAGCAACGGCCGACTGCGTCGTGACGGCGTTCGCCTGCGCAGGCATCGCGATATGCAGCGCCTGGCGGAGCAAACCTTTTGTGAAGCGCCCCCGCCGGAGCAAACCCCATGCGATCCCTTGCTCGCACTGCCTGGCGACAGTGCAGATAACGTCACCAACACCCTTGTTGAACCGCTCTACCGCTACGCCCCTCAACACTTCACACGACAGCCAGGACGGCCATCCGATGAATAACCCCATGCACGCAATACCTGCCCAAGCGCCTCCTCTACCAGACACCAGTGCCCAGCCGGGCTTCTATCAAGCGCTGCTCGACGCCACCCAGGATGAGCGGCGAAGGCTGATGAACGGAACGCTGGTCACGCGAGGCCTGGCGGGTGAGCTCACCCTGGAGGAGTATCGCGCTTTCCTGGCCCAGGCCTATCACCATGTCAGCCACACCGTCACCTTGATGATGGCCTGTGGCAGCGAGCTTAGTCGGTACGCACCAGCGCTAGGACATCACCGCTACCAGGCGCTAGCCAATGCGCTTACCGACTACATCGAGGAAGAGAAGGGACACGAGCAGTGGATTCTCGATGACCTTGAGGCGACCGGCATTGATCGCGAGGCAGCTCGCTCACGGCCGCCGCTGCATGAGACCGAGCTGATGGTCGCCTACGCCTACGACAGCATTCGCAGACGCCATCCCCTCACCATGTTTGGCATGGTGCTGGTACTGGAAGGCACCAGCACATCGGCTGCCAGTCAGGCAGGCCGTGCCATCCGCGACAGTTTGGGGCTCGGCGACGATGCCTTCCACTATCTGTTCTCCCACGGTGAGCTCGACGTCTCGCACATGGCCTTCTTTGCCAAGCTGATGGACACGCTGACGTCGCCAGATGACCAGGCCCAGATCATCCATGCGGCGAAGGCCTTCTATCGCCTCTATGGCGCCGTGCATGAAGCGGCGCTCCAGGACGCCACCCACTGGCAGGGGCAGGTTTGCGAGGACGCACCATGAGCACCTTGTGCAATCAACGGGTGCTGCTCACCGGGGCTTCCGGCGGCATCGGCTCAGCGCTTGCCCGCCAACTTGATGAGGAGGGAGCCACCCTCTGGCTGGTGGGTAGAGATACCGGCAAGCTGCGCGCGCTCGTCAAACAGCTAGGTGGCGACCTGCCCCGGCACCGCCTACTGGGCGAGGTCGACCTTACCCTTCCCGCCGGGCGCCAACGGGTACTTTCCTGGCTGCAGGAAACGCCCTTGGAGCAGCGACCCTCGACGCTGATACAGTTGGCCGGCATCAATCACTTGGGGTGGTTTCAGCACCACCCACAACAGAACATCGCCGACATCCTGAACACCAACCTGACGTCGACCCTTCTGCTGACCCACACGCTGCTGCCTCTTTTCCTTGAACAACCGGCCGCGACGCTTTACTTCGTGGGCTCGTTGCTCGGCCACATCGGCCATCCGGGATACGCCGCCTACTGCGCCAGCAAGGCCGGGCTCAAGGGATTCACCGAGGCACTGGGGCGAGAGCTGGCAGCCACCTCGGTGCGCGTCCAGTACCTGGCTCCACGGGCCACCCGCACCAGCATGAACGACAAGACGGCCGAGGCAATGAACGCCTCCCTCGGCAACGCGGTCGACACCCCCGAGGCCGTTGCCGATGCCATCGTCGCGCAACTGAAAAGCGGCCAACAGCGCAGGCGTCTGGGAACAGCCGAGCGCCTGTTCGACACGCTCAATGGTCTTGCACCAGGCGTGGTCGACAGGGGAATCAACAAGAAGCTGCCCCACATTGCGAGACACTTGGACGCTCGTGCTCCGCTTGAACGTAACGAAACGTGACATATATGACGCCATGGGAGGCTGGTAGCCGTACAAGCAGAGCCTGATGCATCATCGTGTCCCACTCCGTCGAACAAGCATCGACAAGATCTCGGCCGGTTCAAACAAGATGGCGGAATCGCCACCGCACAAGCCCTGTTTTCAGCTCTTGCGCGACTATTGTGCTGCGCCGACTTGACCCTTGTGCTGCACCAAGGTTCTAGTCTGTGGTGAGAGTCCCGGAAACGTGCTGATTGCGCGTGTCAACGCGGCAATACGCTCGCCGGGGTTATTTTCATGCCACCACGGAGGGAACCGATGAGCAACACGGCCACACGCCACGCGCATGAGACATCTTCCCCCACCGCCGACGTCTATCGGATGAAGACGGATCAACACCTGTGCCCCTTCGGCCTGAAAACACTGTCGCTCCTCAAACGAAAGGGCTACCAGGTTAACGATCATACTTTGACCTCACGGGAAGCCATCGACCGCTTTAAGCAGGAAGCCGGCGTCGAGACGACGCCCCAGGTTTACATCGGAGGCGAGCGAGTCGGCGGCTACGAGGATCTGCGACGCCACCTCGGCATGAGTGTCCCCAGCGACAAGGACGTCAGCTACCGCCCTGTCATCGCCATCTTTGCCACGGCACTGTTGATCGGTCTGGCCGTCAGCTGGGCTAGCGGGCAGGCGCTCGTATCGCTGCACACTCTCGAATCTGCCGTGGCATCCGCCATGGTGCTGCTAGGTCTTCAGAAACTGCAGGACGTGGAAAGCTTCAGCACCATGTTTCTGAACTACGACCTACTCGCCCAACGAGAAGTGCGCTATGGCTACCTCTACCCCTACGCCGAAACACTGGCCGGGATACTGATGCTGGCAGGCACCTTAACCTGGATCGCAGCACCGGTCGCGCTGTTCATTGGCACAATCGGCGCCTTCTCGGTGTTCAAGGCCGTCTACATCGACAAGCGCGAATTAAAATGCGCCTGCGTCGGCGGCAACAGCAATGTACCGCTCGGTTTCGTATCTCTGACAGAGAACCTGGTCATGGTGTTAATGGGGCTTTGGATGCCGGCCAAGGCACTCATGACATAAAAATTGTATACATCTGGCGCTCTTGGATAGAAGAAACGTCTGACCGCGCCGCGCCTCATCCTAGAAAAAACCGCCAGAAAATATCTGGCGGTTTCTTTACCGTGACGCCTTTATTCTAAGCCAATATGCAAGCTGTAGCGGCCACTGCTTTCATTGGCGCTGCCGAGTACGCTGCCTCGCACTTCAAGCTCATAGTTGCCCGAAGTAACAGGCGTCTTCAGCAGGAAGTGACCATTGCTATCCGTATCGCTGGCCACTAACTCGCCTGCGGGAGAATACAACCTGCCTTCGATACTCATCGATTGACTAGAATCGCTGGCAAGATGTTCACTACTGATAACGAGCGTTCCTTCTTCTGCGACAGGCACCTGGTAGCGCTCAGGCACACCACGGAGCTGCTGAGTGGCGGATACGCCTTGCTGCAAGACTGGGGCCTCCTGTAAGTGGCCCGGTGCAGCCATTACCGGCATTGCTCCCACCGAGAAAAAGGCGACTCCCATCATCTTTTGCCACATTTTCATAACATCTTCCTCCTGTGGATATTGGCATATTAATGATGGGTTATTGGCCTTAATCTACGCTGAAAATTTAAAAAATTATAACTGTCTCTCGCGATAAGCATGGCCATCGAGAAAGACAACTCAAAACCAGACGCGCACCCCGGCAACCACTGCAGTGTCTTCCACTTGACCGCCTTCATCACGTGCCATATCGGCAGTATCACCATAGAGTTTCTGCCAATAGGCGCCGATATAGGGTGCGAACTTTCGATGTAGCTCATAGCGAAGGCGCAGGCCGGTGCGCAAGGAATTGAATCCCTCCCCTACACCGAACTCCTCAGCATCATTGAACGCCACTTCCATTTCCAGGCGAGGCTGGAGATACAGCCGCTGGGTCAGTCGTAGGTCATATTCCTGCTCCAGACCCAAGGAGGTATCACCATCGTCGCTGACACGAAGGTCCAGCTCGGTTTCCAGCCGGTAGGGCGCCAGCCCCTGAAGACTGACCACGCCGAAATAGCGCTCGGGATGGTCGTCGCTGCCAAGCCCACCTTGATAGCCCAGACCACCTTGCAGCTCCCAGAAGTCGGCAATCAATCTGCTGTAGAGTAGATCCAGCGATTCAAATTCTGCATCTTCGCCATCCCCTTGGGCATTGTCCCCTTCCCCCTTCAGGTAGACGCGATGAACATCGCCTCCGTACCAGGCCTGAAAATCCCAGGACACCGCCTCGCTGTCTTCAGATGGCCAGGCATATTCCAGTCGGTCGATCATCACCGAGCCACGCAGATGCTCCTGCATGGGCGACGGCCAGTGATCTGGTGCGTCGTAGCCATCCTCAGCCAGCGCTACCGGTGACATCCCCAGGCCCGATATCGCCGCCAACACAACAAGTCTCTTACGAGATTCCATGCGACATCTCTCCTCAGGCAACCTTGACGACGCGGAACATGCCGGCGTCCATGTGGTACAGAAGGTGACAGTGGAAGGCCCAGCTGCCCTCGGCATCCGCAGTGATCAGTGCAGAAAGGCGCTCTCCTGGCTTGACGTTCAGGGTGTGCTTACGCGGAATCAGCTCACCGGCGCCATTTTCCAACTCCATCCACATGCCATGCAGGTGGATCGGGTGCTCCATCATGGTGCGGTTGACCAGGATGAGGCGCAGACGCTCGCCCTTGTCGAAGTGGATCGGGCCCGAGACCTCACTGAATTTCTTGCCGTCGAAGGACCACATGTAGCGTTCCATGTTACCGGTTAGATGCAGCTCGAGTTCGCGACCAGGAGGACGACGATCAGGCCATGGCGCGATGGCCTTCAAGTCCTGATACACCAGCACACGACGATCACGGGCATCCAGGCCGATCCCTGGCTGATCGAGGCGGGAGCCGGGCTGCGCCGCTCCCACCGGCAGCATGGCGGCACCGGTAGAGCGGCCCATATCGTTCATCTGGCCGTGATCCATGCCCGCCATGGTCGAGTGGTCCATAGCGGTCATCGAGCCATGATCCATGCCCGTCATGCTCGATTGATCCATAGCGGCCATCGAGCCGTGATCCATGCCCGCCATGGTCGAGTGATCCATAGCGGTCATCGCGCCGTGATCCATACCCGCCATGCTCGAGTGATCCATAGCGGTCATCGAGCCGTGATCCATACCTTCATGGGCTCCCATGGCCTCCATTCCTCGATCGGCGATGCGTCGGCGTTCCGGCACCGCCGCCGCCATACCCAGACGAGGCGCCAGGGTCCCTCTGGCAAAGCCGCTTCGGTCCATGGACTCGGCAAAGATGGTGTAGGCCACCTCCTCCTTCGGCGTAACCAGGACGTCATAGGTTTCCGCTACTCCGATACGAAACTCCTCGACAGGCACGGGTCGCACCGGCTGACCGTCAGCCGCCACCACCGTCATTTCGAGCCCCGGAATTCGTACGTCGAAGTAACTCATAGCGGAGCCGTTGATCACGCGCAGCCGCTGGGTCTCACCGGGCCGAAACAAGGCAGTCCAGTTGTCATCGGGCGAGTGGCCATTGAGCAGGTAGGTGTAGGTGGCGCCGGTGACATCGGCGATATCACGAGAGCTCATGCGCATCCGTGCCCACATGGCACGTGCTTCCCAGGTGGAAGCGAAGCCCTGTCGCCCCACATCGTCGATGAAGTCTCCCAGGGTGCGCTCCTGGAAGTTGTAGTACCCCTCACCGGTCTTCAGGTTGTGGAAGATGGTCGAGGGGTCCTCGAAGCTCCAGTCGGTCAGCAGCAGCACGTGCTCGCGGTCATAGCGAAAGGGTTCGCGTTGTTCGGCGTCGATGACCAGGGGGCCCACATGACCAACCTGCTCCTGCAAGCCTGAGTGGCTGTGGTACCAGTAGGTGCCGCTTTGACGGAGGGGAAAGCGGTAGGTAAAGGTTTCGCCCGGCATGATACCGGCAAAGCTCACGCCGGGGACGCCATCCATCTCCGGCGGCAGCAGGATGCCATGCCAATGAATCGAGGTGGGCTCGTCCAGCAGATTGGTGACCCGCAGCGTCACGTCCTGCCCTTCCTTGAGCCGGATCAGTGGGCCAGGGCTGGTGCCGTTGAGGGTGATAGGCCGTGCAGGCTGGCCAGCAATGGGCACGCTCTGGCGACGAATGGCCAGCGAGATATCCGGGCCGTTTTCCACCCCCTTGGGGTAACTCGAGGTCTGTCCCCAGGGGTTGGCCCAGGCAGGTGCCAGGCCTAGGGCGGCGGTGCCGATTCCCAGGGCTGCGCTTCCCTTGATGAAGCCTCGTCGTGATAGCCGATGTGGCGGCAGAAGAGTCGTCGACATGGGTGCTGTCTTCCTGTGCGATGAACTTCTGCCATCTTCCATCGTCAAGCTGAAAGCCAGCTGAATCCCTAACCAATAGGCGGCTTCGCGGAGAGCATTGCCAGCGGCAAGCGAATGGTCACTTCAAGCCCACCCGTGGAAGCCGCCTGAAAACTGACCTCACCCTGATACTGCTCGACCAGTTCAAGCAGTATCGACAGGCCGATGCCATTGCCGGGTCGCCCTTCATCCAACCGTTGGCCTCGCCGCCCCAATAGTGGCAGCCATTCCGGGGGTACTCCCGGACCATCATCCTGGATCTTCAGCTCAACACATTGGTTCAGCGTTAGCGCGAGCCACACCGACTCGCTGGCCCACTTACCCGCGTTATCGAGCACGATGCCAATCATTTCCAGGAAGTCCTGCCGCTCCATATCGATGCAGACATCCTCCGCGTCCCCGAGAGCCATGTTGAAGTGCTTGTCGGGGTACAGACTTCGAAACATGTCAAAAAGCTGGTCGAGTTCCCTCTTGATCCGGGTGTGCTGGCCGCCACCGGGGCCCGCCAGGCGCGCCTGACGCAGATGGGACTCCATCAACTCCTGCATAAGGGTCAGTCGTGTAAGCAAACGTTCACGACGCGCTTCGTCCAGTTCGCGTTTGCCGCGCAGGGCCTGCATCACCGCCGTCAGCGGGGTCTTGAGCGCATGTGACAAATCCGCCACGGCGTTACGTGAACGCACCAGTCGGCGCTCCTGGCTGTCCATCAGGCGGTTGAGTTGAGAGACCAAGGGCCGGAATTCCTGCGGCACCTTCATTCTGAGTCGCTGGCGCTGACCATTTCTCAGCTCGGCCAGTTGGCGCTGCAATAGATCCAGTGGCCGCAGGGCGGCATTGACCGCCAAACCGTTAAGCAGTGAAAGAGCGAGCAGCACCAGGCCTGCGATGGCGCCAATCCACCAGTGCAGAGCAGCGAGGCCTTCCTCGACGCTGTCGAAGGATTCACCAATAAGCAGTACGCCTGCCGTGCCTTCTAGTGAGAAGGTACGCCGTAACACAAGCAAGTGACGCCCTTCCAGGTGCACATCCAGCAACGACTCGTCAGGCCCATCTAGATGCGGGGCCAATGCTGGCAACCAAGCGGGGTGCGAGGTAGTGAGGCGCGTTCCGCGCTTGAGCACGTACAGGTGATGAAAGACCTCGGCCGACAGGCTCGAGGGCAAGGTGGGAGCCGGTACAGGGTCAGCGTTTTGACGCAGTTGTGCCAGGCGATACTCCGCTTCCTGACGCAGTCGGTCACCGAGAAAGTCCCGCGCGGTCTCGCGCAGCAGCAGACCATGCATAAACCAGGTCAACGCCATGACCAGCAGGGACACCGCCCCGAGGCTGACCAGCAGGCGCAGACGAAGACTGTTGCGTCTAATGCGAAACAAGCACGTACCCCTGGCCTCGACGCGTCTGGATGATGTGCTTGCCCAGTAGGCGACGCAAACGAGCGATGTAGACCTCCACCAGATTGGGTGCCGGGGCATCCTGCTCAAGGGCGTAGAGTTGATCGAGCAGCTTCGTCTTGGAGTGCACCCGGTCAGGGTGGTACATCAAGTAGCGCAACAGGCAAAACTCGGTGGCGGTTAGCGGCTGCCATGGTCCTCCCGCGCAGCTGACCTGACGCTGATCCTCATCGAGGCGGACGCCGTTGACGATGAGCCTTGCCGTCAATTCCGTGCGCCGGCGCAACAGCGCATGGACCCGCGCCAGCAGCTCCTGTTCGTGAAAGGGCTTGGTGAGATAGTCATCGGCCCCTCGACGAAGGCCATCTACCTTGTCCTGCCAGGCATCGCGAGCCGTCAAAAAGAGCACCGGAAGACCAAGACCCTGGTCTCGCTGGAACTCCAGCCAATCGAGCCCCGAACCATCGGGCAGGCCGATGTCCAGGATCATCAGCGCATACTCTTCGCTATGCAACAGCGCCTTTGCCACGCTCAGCCGCTCGGCAACGTCAACGCGATAGCCATGATCATCCAAGGCATCTTTCAGACTCTCGCAGAGCAGGTCATCATCCTCGACCAGCAACAGCTTCATCACCATCATCTCCCGGCCTGTCTCCGTCCTGCCACGCCCCAGCCACGCTGGAAGAAGTGGCCCTGGCCGGCTCCTATGGTCCCACACTCAGAGCGCCGTGCATGCCCGCCTCGAAATGTCCAGGGATATTGCAGGCGAAGGTCAGCGATGCCCCCTGTTCCGGCGCCTGCCAGACCAGCGTCCTGGTCTCTCCCGGCGCCAGGGTAACTGCCGGCATCTCCATGGCCCCGTGCATCTGGCTCATGTCGTGACCGTCCCCATGCATGCCATGTCCTCCCCCAGATGCCATCTCACGCATCATCTTGCGGTGTTCATCCTGAGCCTCGGCAGAGCCGATCACGAATTCGTGCTCCAACTGGCCGCTGTTAGTGACCTCGAAGGCGACCACCTCGCCAGAAGCAACGCTCAGTTGCTCTGGATCAAACCAGATATCGCCAGCCTCGACAGCGATGGTGCGCTCTGCGTGCGCGGGATCAATCACTGACGACTGAGCGTGGCCGGCACCCGCCAACGCCTGAGTCGACACCAGACCAAGGGCTAACACCATCAGTGTGCTACGCATGACATCGTCCTTCCATAGTGGGATGAAGGTAGCCGTTATAGCGCGGCTAGCTGAATCCAGGCTGAATCAGCCGCAAGCACGCAGGGAGTATCCTCCCGCTCACGAGTGAGTCCACTTCTCCAGCAGCAGGTCGATAAACAGCTGGGCGGTGCCCGAGATACTGTGCACGTTACTGCGTACCAGGCCGATGGTGCGCAGAATGCGTGGATCGGGCAGTTCGCGCGAACACAAGATCTCGTGGTCCGGGCCCGGCATGGTCATGCGCGGCAGTATCGCCACCCCCAATCCAGACTCCACCAGCCCCAGCGACGTCGATAGATGCTGCACCTCGTAAAAGCTGTTGAGGTGGATGCCTTCGGCTGACAGGGCGCTATCCAGCAGGGTGCGGTTGCCGCTATCGCGACTGACGGTGATCAGCCTTACCTGCTCCAGATCGGCCCAGGCGATCTGCGTCTTGGCGGCCAGCGGATGATCCGATCGCAGCGCCAGTACGAAGGGGTCTCTCAGTAGCTGCGTAAACGACACTTCAGGGCGTTGAGCGCTGAACATGTTGATGCCGAAGTCCGCCTCACCACTGATGACCTTCTCCAGCCCTTCATTGGCGCTGACGTCGAGTATGCGAATCCGAATACCCGGCCAGGCCTCGCTGAACTCACGAATCACACTCGGCAAGAAGTAGAACGCGGCGGTCGGTAGACAGGCAATCGTGACCGTGCCGGTCTGGTGGGTGGCCAGCTCGCGAATGCCGAGAATCGAGGACTCGTACTCCTCGATCATGCGTCTAGCCCTCGGCAGGAAGTCCGCGCCAATGGCCGTCAGGCGAGTACGCCGCGTGGTGCGCTCCAGCAGGCTGACCTCCAGCAACTCCTCGAGTTTCTGAATTCGCCGCGAGAGCGCAGGCTGCGAGAGGTGCAGACGCTGTGCCGCTTCATGGAACGACCCCAGCTCGGCGACTTGAATAAACGCTTGTAGATCAAGAAATTCCAGCCTGTGCAGCATATCTCTACTCTTGCATGATCGGTGAACCACTGATAACCATAGCGCATTAATCCGACTTTCGCATTGATACATAAAGCTCTTTGCATTTGAAGCATCAAATGCCTGGTGACAAGCTGCTGTCATGACCTCCAACAACGACGTGACATCACCATGATGAACAGCATCCCCTGCATGATCATGCGAGGCGGCACTTCCAGAGGCCCCTTCCTGCGCATGTCAGACCTTCCCGAGGATGAGAAGGCTCGGGCAGATATCCTGATCAGCCTGATGGGATCCGGTCATGCCCTACAGATCGATGGCATAGGGGGTGGCGACCCACTGACCAGCAAGGTCGCCATCGTTGAGCGCTCGGCGCATCCCGATGCCGACGTGGACTACCTGTTTGCCCAGGTCGACGTGCTCAATCACCGCGTCGACTTCAATCCCAACTGCGGCAACATGCTGTCGGCGGTGGGGCCCTACGCGATTGAGTCCGGCCTGGTGGAACCGCAGCCGGATTTTACGCTGGTAAGGGTGCGCAACCTGAATACGCAGCGCTTGATCGAGTGCCATGTCCCGACCCAGGGCGGCCAGGTTCTCTACGATGGCGACACCCGTATCAGCGGCGTTCCCGGGACCTCGTCGGCCATTC
The DNA here is from genome assembly GCF_019801675.1 of Halomonas sp. DP8Y7-3. Lineage (NCBI taxonomy): Bacteria > Pseudomonadati > Pseudomonadota > Gammaproteobacteria > Oceanospirillales > Halomonadaceae > Halomonas > Halomonas sp. DP8Y7-3. The sequence goes on along the minus strand of NZ_JAHVIO010000003.1, from coordinate 642,348 downwards.
AACTGAGCTTTCTTGATATCGTCGGGACCAAGACCTGTGGCCTTCTCCCCACCGGCAATGTGGTGGATCTGATCGATGGCGTCGCCGTGAGCTGCCTCGACGCGGCGACGCCCATCATCATGATCAGAGCGGAAGAGCTGGGGCTGACGGGGCACGAGCCCCCTGACCAGCTGGACGCGAACAGTCAGCTGCTGGCGCGTATAGAGCGCCTCCGCCGACACGCCGGCGAGCTGATGGGCCTGGGCGATGTCAGCCAGAGCGTGCTACCAAAGCCGGTGCTGGTGTCCCCTGCACTGGAACAGGGACGCACCCTGTGCGCCCGCTATTTCGTGCCCCATCGCTGCCATAAGGCCATCGCCGTGACCGGCGCCATCGCCGTCGCGTCGTCAGTCAGCGTGCCGGGAACCGTGGCGAATCTGATCGCCGTTGGCGCGGGATCACTGGAAGCCAACGAGCTGGCCTCCCGGGTCAGTATCGAACACCCATCGGGCTTCATTGATCTGGAAGTCGAACACCGCGGCAGCAACGCCACCGACATCGCGCGCGCCTCGCTGATCCGAACCGCGCGCAAGATCATGGCCGGCACCCTGTTCTACGCCCTGCCCGATTGATCCGACTCAACCCGATTTCGCTCTGGCCTCGTCGCATGACGATGATGTCAGCGCTACGGGCACTGCCGACAACGGCAGGCCCCTGATAACGACAACACAGAAGGAACCACGCCATGACCAAGCCAACGCTTGTCTCTTTACAGCACCTCTCGCTCCAGCACTTCTCGCTACAGAACGTCTCGTCGCAGCCGTCTTCCTCGACGTCATCACCCTCAGTCTTTCGGCTTCGCGGCATGGCCCGCGCCACCCTGCTAGGCCTCGCGGTGTCCGCTGCGACGCTCTGCGGCACGGCCCACGCAGATGACGCCGATGTTCCTGGCAACATCAAATGGACAGTGCCTTTTGGCGTCGGTGGCGGCACCGACGTGTGGGCTCGCTTCTTCGCGCCCTGGCTCAGCGATTACCTGCCCGGCGAACCCACCATCATGATTGATAACGTCCCAGGTGGAGGCTCGATCAACGGAGCCAACCTGTTCGCCATGCGTGCCAGGACGGATGGCTCCCACTGGCTAGGCACCTCTGCATCGACTCAGTACCCGGCCATGCTGGATGACCGCCGTGTTCGCTACGACTACCAGGAATGGACGCCGATCCTGGCCACGCCTACTGGCGGCGTGGTTTACGGCCAGCCGAGTCTCGGCGAAGACGCCGACGCCATTATTGATGCGATGCTCGACCAGCAGGTCAAGATCGCCGCCCAGAACCCGACCGGCCTGGAACTGCCAGTACTGATCGCTCTGGATCTGCTGGGCGCCGACGTCCAGGCCGTATTCGGCATGCGCAGCCGAGGCGAAGGTCGACTGGCCTTCGAGCGAGGTGAGGCCGACATCGACTTTCAAACCAGCTCAGCCTACTTGAGCAACGTCCTGCCGCTGGTGGAGTCCGGCAAGGCGGTCCCGCTGTTTTCGTTGGGGCTGCTTAACGATGAAGGCGAGATCGTACGTGACCCCGCCTTCCCCGACCTGCCCACCTTCAATGAAGTCTACGCCGCCCGCCACGGCGAAGCGCCAACAGGCCCTGCCTACGAAGCCTTTCGCAAGTTCTTCGCCTCGGGCTACGCGCTGCAGAAGCTGATTGTGGTCCCCAAGGACACCCCGGCAGACCTGATCGAGACCTATCGTGACGCAGCACGCGAGTTCATCGCTACCGACGCCTTCAAGCAGGACGCTGAAGCTCAGCTGGGACCCTATGATCCGGTGGTCGGCGAGGTCATCCAGCGCCACCTGGAAGACGCCATGAGCATTGATGATGCGACCCGTGAGTGGCTCACCCACTGGCTGAAGGAAAAACACAACGCCCAGATCTGAATGGCCCAAGCGCCGCGCAGTCCTCCTCCAGATACCAGCGGACTCCGGCGCTATCAGCGACTAACCGCAGCTTCTCCATTAGGACTGCCGAAAGGAGCTCGGCTCACCGCTCGGCTCACCGCTCGGCTTACAGATCGACCACAACAACGTGACGATAACAGCGCTGGGGGCACGCCCCAGCGCTACGACAATACGAGAGTCCAACGCCATGCTTGATATCTTCCTCTCCAGCCTGGGACAGTTGTTCACCCTGTCCCATATGCTGTTCATGCTGCTGGGGGTGATGGTCGGCCTGATCGTCGGCATCATTCCCGGACTCGGGGGCATCGCCGGCATGTCCCTGCTGCTCCCTTTCCTCTACGGCATGGAGCCTACGGTGGCACTGGGCATGCTGATGGGTCTGGTCGCCGTCATTCCGACGGGCGACACCTTTGCCTCCGTGCTGCTCGGCATCCCTGGCTCCAGCGCCTCTCAAGCCACCGTTATCGACGGTTTCTCGTTGGCCAAGAAGGGCCAGGCAGCCCGGGCCCTGTCCAGCGCCTTCCTGTCCTCCATGATCGGTGGCCTGATTGGTGCGGTGGTGCTGACCGGATTTATCCTGATCGCCCGTCCGCTGGTACTGTCCTTCTCGTCATCAGAGCTGTTCATGCTGACGCTGCTTGGCCTGTCCATGGTGGCGGTGCTGTCAGGCGCAGATCTGTTCAAGGGGCTTGCCGCCTGCGGGCTCGGCCTGCTGGTAGGCGGTATCGGCATGGCCCCGGCCACCGGTGAGTTTCGTCTCAATCTGGACATCGATTACCTGTTTGATGGCCTGCCTCTGGTCGTTGTCGGCCTGGGCATCTTCGCCCTGCCCGAGATCATCGACCTGCTGGTCAAACGTGGCGCTATCGCCGAAAAGCCCTGCCGCCTTGGTGAAGGCTGGCGCCGCGGCATCCAGGATGTTGGCCAACAGCGTGGCCTGGTCGCCCGCTGCGCCGCCATCGGCAGTCTGGTGGGCACCATTCCTGGCCTGACGGGCTCTGTCGTCGACTGGCTGACCTATGGTCATGCGGTCCAGACCGCCAAGGACAAGTCCGCATTTGGCAAGGGCGACATTCGTGGCGTCATCGCCCCGGAATCCGCCAACAACGCCTGCGCCTGCGGCGCCATGGTACCAACACTGCTGTTCGGGGTACCGGGCTCGGGCACTGCCGCCGTGTTTCTCGGCGGTCTCTTGCTGCTGGGCCTGCAACCTGGCGTTGGCATGATCGAGACCCATCTTGATCTGACGTACACCATCATTTGGTCACTGGCCCTTGCCAACATCCTTGGCGCCGCCATGTGCTTGCTCCTGGCACGCCCGGTGGCCAACCTGACCCGGGTGCCCTTCGCCACCCTGGCCCCCTTGATCACCGTGCTCATCATCTTCGCCGCCTTCCAGGCGACGCGAGCCACCGGTGATCTGTTGGCGCTGGGTGCCATCGGCGTCATCGGCGTGCTGTTCAAGCGCGCCAACTGGTCACGCCCCGCCTTCCTGATCGGCTTCGTCCTCGCCCCAGGGGCTGAGGCCTACTTCTACCAGGCGGCACAGTTTCAGGGTGCTGACGCCTTCCTGCGTCCCGGTGTGCTGATCATCGGCGCCATGATCCTGGCTGCGCTGTTCATCCCGATCATTGGTGCCGGCGTCAAGAAACGCCGCCAGGCCATGTCTGTCGGGGCCGCTGCTACCCAGACCAACGACGACGTGGCGCCGCACCAGCTCGGCATCATCGACATCATCCTGCTGGTGGCCCTGCTGGTCCTGGCGGCCAGCGCCTGGATCAACGTCTCCGAGCTGTCACTCATCGGCGGCATCATGCCCCGACTGGCCATCGCCATCATGGCCGTGGCCTGTCTGGCGGAAGTGGCGCGCAGCGTGATTCGCCGTCCCCGCTGGCAGCAGCAAGGTCTGGAGCGTGAAAGCGTCTGGCTCATCGGGTTCTTTGCGCTGGTCGGTGCCATGCTCTCGATCGGCTTTATCACCACCGCCACGCTGTTCACTCTGGTCTTCCTGCTGGCCATTGCCAAGCTGCGGTGGTGGTTGGCCCTGCTGATGGCCATGGGGGTGACGGGATTCCTGGTCAGCATGGCAACCTTCCTCACCCTGACCTACCCGCAAGGCTTGCTGGACCCGCTGCTGTTCGGTTGGCTTTAGGTCCGTCCGCAATCCATACAAGGCTCCGTCCCGCAGCAGTCTCCCGGCGGAGCCTTCTTTATCGACGCAGTGCCGACACTCGCCTCGGGATTCAGCACTCGCTACCCAGCCAGATACTTGTCTCGTCCCCAGATAAACCTAGCGGGAGCCAACATCTGAAGCCACCCTGGCAACGTTCGCAGGAACTATGCGGCAACGCCGAGATCTCGTTCCCAAACTTGCTCTATCGCCCCTGCCCGGCGGTAGACTCGAGTATCACTCTCCTCTCATGCAGCAGGAAACATCGACACTCACCCCGTTCTCGTCGCCTGACCTCTGCCGGCCTCGACAATCTCCAGCCTGCGATCACCAGCCCCTCTCTGACATGGAGGAATCCCATGGACCTGGTAGAGAAACTCATCGCTGAACCGACCGATGATATCTTTGATCTTCTGCTGGCCGATGACAAAGAGGTCTTCTGGGTCGACTGGCGAGATGACGACGCCGTGCTGGCTGACTACTGCGAGGCCGTCGCCCACACCGGTATGCTGGGCTCCCACTGGGTCGACGACGTGCTGACCATCACCTACGCAGAACGATCACGGGCAGTGCCGCTGACCCAGTCACCGGGGGACCGGCACATCACGTTGATGACGATCAACGAACTGATGGCCCCTGACTACAGCATCAGGATGGTATGGGAGTCGGAAGGCAGCGATACCCTAGCCTTCAGCGTGCTGCCAGAGTCCAGGTGGGCCGAATTGGAAGCGCAATATGGTAGCGCTGCGGTGGATCGGGCTTTTCTCACCCTAACCCACGACATCAATCCCTTCATCGATGCCCTGCACGTCCGGCGCCCGACGGGCAAGGAGCGTCGCTGGTGGACGTTCTGGCGATAGCCGGCTGCTGAGGGTTCATCGATTCCATGGGGCCCGCCAGGCGCACGCCAGACGAGTGGCTAACGCGTGCCTTCAAACATCCGATGTCGGGCATTGTCGATATGGGCGCGCATGGCGGCTTCCGCAGCCTCTCCATCCTTGGCGGCGATGGCGTCGACGATGGCCAGATGTTCGTCCTGTACCAGTCGCAGGCGCGCCTGCGACGCCATCAGTGACAGCCCACGAGTCAGGTTCATCCCTTCCTTGATACTCTCGTTGAGCGACTTCAATACGGTGGTGTAGTAGTGGTTGCTGGCCGCTTCGGTAATCGCCAGATGGAAGCGATAGTCTTCGTCGGTGGCCAGATCGTGGCGAGCATTGGCCTCATCGATGATGTCGTAGCAGCGACGAATCTGGTCGAGCTGTTCCTGGGTGCGTCGCAACGCCGCCAGATGTGCTGCCCGCGCTTCGACGTTGGTGCGAAACTCAAAGCAGCGCTGAATGTCGGCAATGCTGGAGATAGGCGCAAACTTGAGTACCGCGCTGTCAGGCTGACGAATGACAAAGCTGCCGGAGCCGCGCCGGGACACCACCAGCTCATCCTCCTTGAGTCGGGCCAGGGCATCGCGCAGCACCGGACGAGAGACTTCATAGCGACGGCACAACTGCGCCTCGGTGGGCAACTTCTCATTGACCGGGTACTGGCCTTCGATGATCGCTTCCAGAATCTTCTCGTAGACCGCCGAAGCCAGTGAAAATTTCGCCTCTAATGCCATCTTGCCTTGCTCCGGATCTCTTGTTCCCTGGAAGTTGCCCGTCCGGCTCGTCACTCCGCCGTGGCCCCCTCCCTTTTTACCATCGCAAACGGCGCCCTGCACTGGACCTTGAGGTCGTACCCGGGCGCCTTTCGCCGTTCCTTGCCCTAACACTGGCGCATTTCCCCGCTCAGGCCACCGTCTTGGCCTTGCCAGGCCTGCCTGCCTGACGCCCCTTCCAGATGCCGTTGGCGATGATCAGGGTCCAGGTCAGGATCGCCAGCCCCGCCAGCACCATGGCGATGGGCCGGTCGACGAAGGCCATCAGGTCGCCGTCGGACTTGAGGATCGAGCGCATGAAGTTGCTCTCGATGATGGGGCCGAGGATAAAGGCCAGAATCAGCGGACCCAGCGGGAAGTCGTTCTCCATCAGGAAGACCCCGACCAGCCCCAGGCCGAGCATGATCCAGACGTCGAACATGCTGTTGTTGGCAGAGAAGGCACCCACGATACAAAACATCAGGATCAATGGGTAGAGAACCCCTGTGGGCACCGCCAGCAACCTGCCGGCCCCCTTGATCGCCATCAGCCCCAGCGGCAGCAGCAGCAGATTGGCCAGCACGAACACCATGAAGATGGCGTTGACCAGGGCACCCTGCTCGGTGAAGACGTCCGGGCCCGGGGTGATGCCCTTGGTGGTCAGCACGCCGATGATGATCGCGGTGACGGTATCCCCGGGAATGCCGAACACCAGCGCCGGGATATAGGCGCCGGACAGGGCCGCGTTGTTGGCGGCGCTGGCCGAGACCAGCCCCTCTGGATGACCGGTACCGTACTTCTGTGGCTCACGGGACAGCTTGCGGCTGATGGCATAACTGATCCAGGACGCGATATCGGCGCCGGCGCCGGGCAGCGCCCCGATCATGGTGCCAAGCAGGCCCCCTCGGGCAACGCCCCCCTTGTAGCGCCAGGTTGTCCCGGCAACGCCGTCCAGCAGCTTGCCCTTGGGCGTTTCCACGTTGGCGGCGCTCTGTCCCGCCCCAGGCAGGCTGCGCAGCAGTTCAGTAATGGCAAACAAGCCAATCAGCACCGGCAGCAGCGAGATACCGGCAAGCAGGTCATAGCTGCCCATGGTGAAGCGCATCTGGCCGGACACGCTGTCCATGCCGACCATCGCCAGAGACAGGCCGATCAGCATCGAAATAGCGCCCTTGAGCGGATCGCCACCGGCCACCAGGATGGCGCAGGACAGCCCCAACAAGGCCAGCCAGAAATACTCGTCACTGGTGAATTGCAGCGCAAATTCAGCGATCCGCGGGGCAAACAGGGCAAGCACCGCTACGCCAATAATGCCACCCAGCATCGAGCAGGTGACGTTGATGCCGAGGGCAAGCCCCAACTTGCCCTTCTTTCCCAGTAGATAGGCCTCGTCGGCATAGACCGCAGACGCCGGCGTACCCGGCATCCTCAGCAGCGCCCCAGGTATATCACCGGCGACGATGGCCATGGCGGTGGCTGAGACGATGGCGGCGATCGCCGGCAGCGGCTCCATGAAAAAGGTCACCGGCACCAGCAAGGCGGTCGCCATGGTCGCGGTAAGACCAGGAATAGCGCCCATGAACAGCCCGAACAGGGAGGCCGCGATGATCACCAGGATCACCTCGGCGTCGAGCACCATGGAGGCAGCTTGCAGTAATTCGTTCATCAGTAGAGCACCTGTTCAAGCAGTCCGGGAGCCAGGGGGACGTGCAGCACCTGGGCGAACAGCATCCAGATCACTGCCGTCGCCATCACCGCGATCAGCAGCGCGCGGCCCCAGCCGCGGCGGTGATACATCCGGAACAGCAGCGTCAACAGCGTCACCGCCACAACCGGAAAGCCGAGCAGCGGAGTCAGCAGCACATAGGCAATGACGCTCGCCACCACCGCCCCGAGCGCCAGCAGGAAGGGGCGCCCGGCCACCTTGCCCGACCAGCGCACCAACGCCTGGCGCTGTCGCAAGCCCTTGAGGATCAACAGGCCCCCCATCAGCAACAACAGCCCGCCGACCACCTTGGGAAAGGTGCCGGCGCCGTAGACCTGCCGCGGCAATGGGCTCAAATCGGCAGAAGCCACGATGAGGGCAGCCCCCAAGGCCGCCGCCATGCTTCCTGATATTGCATCACTGGTACGCATGAGACATGTCTCCTTGATGCAGGCGCATCAGCGGAGAGGCGCCGCCCAAGCGGCGCTTCTACAAAGTGTCACTGACGGTCCCCACCCACCATCAGCAGGTGAAGACCGGAGGTCGATCACTGGGCCAGGCCCAGCTTGTCGATGATGGATGCGTTGTTGGCGTCCTGTTCGGCCATGAACGCCTCGAAGCCTTCCGGTCCTTCCCATACCGCACCGAAACCGCGGCCTTCCATGAAGGCCTGGAAGTCCTCGGAGTTCCACACGGCCTCAGCCGCGGTCAGCAGGCGCGCGGTGACGTCCTCTGGCAGCCCCTCGGGGCCGACCAGGCCACGCCAGGAACCGTGGGACCAGTCATCGCCGGTCACCTCGCCAGCGGCGGGAATATCGGGGAAGGCGTCCTCACGCTCGCTGGATAGCACCGCCAGCGTGCGCACACGATCAGACTCACGCATGGACTCCGTTTCCGGCAGCGACGAGAAAACAATATCGACACCGCCCGCAGCCAGCTCCTGCAGACCTGGCGCCGCCCCCTCACTGGGCACCAGGTTGACGGTGTTGGGATCGATGCCTTGCTGATCGAGGAAGCCGGCGAAGGACAGGTGGTAGGCGGCACCCGGCGCGGAGCCCGACACGGTGTACTCGTTGGGTGACTCGGCCAGATCCGCCAGCGCCTCTTCCAGGTTCTGCCAAGGAGCCTCAGCGTTGATGGTAAAGGCCGCGTAGTCGAGATTGAGCAGCGCGATCGGGGTAAAGTCTTCGTAGGACAGATCCGCGGTGCCGATGTGCTGGTAGGTGGCGATCTCGGCGGTACCCAGGCCCAGGGTGTAGCCATCGGGACGCGCCATCTTCATCGCCATGTGACCGACCACACCGGAGCCGCCGGTGCGGTTGACCACATTGACCGGTTGCCCCAGCTCCTGCTGCAGCCCGGCAGCGAACTGTCGACCCACGGCGTCGGTGCCACCGCCGGCAGACCAGGGCACAATCAGGGTGATCGGCTTGGTGGGATAGTCGTCACCGACCGCGACCGAGGAGGTCGCCACCAGCAGGGAAGCACATAGCAGGCGTGGAAGCGTTCGCATGGGTTATCTCTCTTGTCAGCTAGCGTCGGAAGCTCCGGCGTCAACGCATTTGCTCAGCACCGGAATGAACGCTTGCAAGAGTGCCCTCGGACCGCAAAACAGACAAGTTATTACAACTTATACTTTATGCTAACGGGGACATGACAAACGCATCTCCTAGACGTAAAAGCGCTTAAAAATCCGCACAAATAATCGAAAAAAAAATGTTAAAAAACAGCATTTTGAACAATCACAAACAAACCGCACCGCAAGCCTGTCACAGCACTGAACCTCTCCACTCACCACCCCATCAAGACCAAAGTACGAGCCTCACTTGTCCTTATTTGTTTGAAGACCATAAGACTCTGGGCTAAGGTTGGCTGCACAACATCGAGGGTGGCGCCCTGCGCCCTCCCCGCACCGAACCATCCCATGATGCGGCCTGTCGCAGGCCCGCTTAGTTCAGGAGCATTTCATGTTCGCCGACCTCAACGACAAGACCGTCCTTATCACCGGCTCCACCAAGGGCATCGGGCGCGCCGCCGCCGTCGCCTTCGCTCGCGAAGGTGCCATCGTCGGCATCAACAGCAGCCAGAAGGACGCCGCCGCCGAGGAGCTGATCGCCCAGCTGGAGTCTGAAGGTGCGCGCTTCGCCTACTATGAGCGCGACCTGACCAAGAGCGGCGAGTGCGAGACCCTGGTCCACGAATTCGTCGAGCAGTTCGGCATCCTCGACGTGCTGGTCAACAACGCCGGCGGCCTGGGTGTACGCAAGGGTCTCGAGTCCCTTGAAGACAACGACTTCAACCTGGTCATGGACCTGAACCTGCGTTCGGTGATCATGACCACCCGCTTCGCCATGCCGCATCTGAAGGCCTCTGCCGAGAAGCGCGGAGAGACCGCCAGCGTCATCAGCACCGGATCCATTGCCGGACGCGAAGGCGGCGGCCTGGGCGCCTCTCTGTACGGCGGCTCCAAGGCCATGCTGCATAACCTCCACCGCAACTGGGTCAAGGAATTCACCAAGGACAAGGTGCGCTTCAACATCGTCGCACCGGGCACCATCGACACCGCCTTCCACGCGGACAAGAGCCCCGAACTGATGGCAAAAATCGCCTCCACTATCGCCATGGGTCGTGTCGGCACCTCCGAGGAAGTGGCGCCGTCGTTCCTGTTCCTGGCCTCCCACGCCGCCAGCGGTTACATCACTGGCCAGGTGATCGACGTCAACGGCGGCCAGATGTGCCCCTGAGCGCCCCTTCGAACAGGAGATGGTCATGACACTTGAAGGACACCAGTTGATCGGCTTCCGGTCGTTGGCAGGCGATGTTGGCGAACGCGGTATCGCCGCCATCAATCCCGCCTCGGGAGACATGCTGTCACCCACCTACCCCAGCGCGGGGGCCGCCGAGATCGAGCGAGCTTGCCAGCTCGCGGAAGATGCCTTCCTGCCATACCGACAGCTACCACTTGCCGATCGAGCCCGCTTTCTGGACACCATCGCCGACCACATCGATGCCCTGGGTGATGCTCTGACCGAGCGTGCCATGGCCGAGACCGGCCTGCCCAAGGCCCGTCTGGAAGGCGAGCGCGGCCGCACCTGCGGGCAGCTCCGGCTGTTTGCCGAGGTGCTGCGCAGTGGCGAATTCCTGGGCGTGCGCGTGGAGGATGCCCTTCCTGAACGCACGCCCATGCCACGCCCAGCGCTGGCTCAGCAGCAGGTGCCAGTGGGTCCCGTGGCGGTATTTGGCGCCAGTAACTTCCCGCTGGCATTCTCAGTGGCAGGAGGCGACACCGCTTCTGCCCTCGCAGCGGGCTGTCCAGTGATCGTCAAGGCTCACTCCGCTCATCCTGGCACCTCGGAGCTGGTCGGACGTGCCGTTCAGCAAGCCGCGCGGGAGTGCCACATGCCCGAGGGAGTCTTCTCGCTGCTTTACGGCAGCGGCCGCGAACTCGGTCAGGGCTTGGTGCGGGACCCACGCATCCAGGCGGTTGGCTTCACCGGCTCACGCACTGGGGGTACTGCGCTGCTTCGCACCGCCCAGGCGCGCCCGCAGCCGATCCCGGTTTACGCCGAGATGAGCAGCATCAACCCTGTTTTGCTGTTGCCACACCAGCTGGAAACGGCAGCTGAGGATCTGGGTGAGGCCTTCGTCGCTTCTCTGACCATGGGAGCCGGGCAGTTCTGCACCAACCCGGGCCTGATCCTGGCACTGTGCGGCCATGCCCTGGAACGCTTTGTCGACCAGGCCGGCAAGGCGGTCAGAGAGGCGGGCCCCCAGTTGATGCTGACTCCTGGCATTCACGCCGCCTACCAGCAGGGCGTAGCCCAACTTGCCGATCAGCCGGACGTTGCCCTGGTCGCCAAGGGCAAGGATACCGGGCACCTCGCCTGCCCCTGTCAGCCGCACCTTTTCCGCACCAGCGCCAGCGCGTTCATCGGCAATGACGCCCTGCACGACGAGGTGTTCGGCGCCTGCGCATTGATCGTCGAATGTGCGTCGGTAGAACAGATGACACAGGTGCTGAGCGCCCTGGAGGGCCAGCTAACCGCCACGGTCCACCTGGACCAGGCCGACCATGCGCTAGCCGAGCGGTTACTGCCACTGCTCGAACGCCGCGCTGGCCGCATCCTGTTCAACGGCTGGCCCACCGGCGTCGAGGTGTGTCACACCATGGTCCATGGCGGCCCCTGGCCCGCGACCTCCGACACGCGCACCACATCGGTGGGCAGTGCCGCTATCCAGCGTTTCTTGCGCCCGGTGTGCTATCAGGCGCTGCCCGAGGCGCTGGCGCCGGACAGTCTCAAGGCCGACAACCCGCTGGGCCTGCCACGCCAGGTCAACGGCAAGCGCCAGGGCTAGGCCTTTCGAAAGACAGGCCTAACCGCCACGCTTGCCAGGATCGCGGAACCCAAGAGAAGACCGCCACAACGAAGACAAGAAGGCCCTCGCCACCGGCGAGGGCCTTCTTGTTGATAGCGGTCATCGGTTCCTGGCGGCCCATGGCCCCTTCTCGCTCCCCTCAAAGGCGAGTTGATTCAGCCACGGCCGTGCCTTCGGGGTCGTGCAACAAAACGCCTGACCCCGTCGACGTGACAGGATCAGGCGCGAAGGTATGCCAGGTATCGCCGCCCTCAGCCGGTGCTTTCGCGACGTTTGAGCTGTACTGGCTTGCGGATTGCCAGGAAGTAGACAAAGACGCCGGTCAGCACCAGGAAGAACAGGCTATCAGGCTGGGTCACAAACACCGTCAGGTCGCCATTGGACAACGTCAGCGCACGCCGCAGGTACTCTTCCAGGCCTGGGCCGAGAATGAAACCCAGCAGCAGGGTTACCACCGGGTAGCCGTGCTTGCGCAGATAGAAGGCCAGCACCCCCATGATCAGGGTCATCATCATCTGGAAGGTGGAGTAAGTGGCCACATAGCTGCCCACCACCGCCAGCATGGCGATCGAGCCGAACAGCACGTCGCGGCGAATGCGCACAATACGGATGAAGTACGGACCCAGCAGATACATCGTCAACGGGATCAGGATCAAGGCGCTGAAGATCAGGGCCGCCAGCATCGGGGCGATTAACCCGGCCTGGGACTCCATCAACTGGGGTCCGGGCTGGATGCCGTTGATCACTAGCACGCCAAGCACGATCGCGGTAATCGGATCACCCGGTATACCGAAGGTCAGCATCGGCACCAGGGCACCGCCACACACCGCATTGTTGGCGCTTTCCGCTGCGGCAATTCCCTGAGGATTGCCCTTGCCGAAAGTGTCAGGCTCTTTTGAGGTGCGTACGGCTTCCACGTAGGCCAGAAAGCCCCCCATGGAGCCACCTGCCCCGGGCAGGGTGCCGACCAGGTAGCCGATGGTCGAGGATTTCAGGTAGCAGGCGGCGCCGATACGACGAATCGCCGAGCGCGAAGGGATGAAGTCGCGACGGCGAATCTTTGCCACCCCCTTCAACTTCTCACGAATACTCAAGGCCTTGTCGTTCTCGGCCAACTGGGTCAGTAGCTCACTGATCGCAAAGGTGCCGATAATGACGGGCATCAGATCGATACCTGCCGCCAGGTCGCCGCTACCAAAGCTGAACCTGGCCACCGGCACCATGGCATCGAGCCCCACCGTCGCCAACATCAACCCGAGGCACGCGGCAATGCCGGCACGGCGGACGTTGCCCCGCTGGGCAATGACAATCACGATCAGCGCAAACAGGATCAGCGCGCACTTGCCAGTGGTCTGCACCAGCAGCGACAGGTCAGCGATCAAGGGCGCCAGCAGCACCAGCAGTACCGCTCCGAAGACGCCCCCGATCATCGAGGCGAAGGAGGCATGCCCCAGCGCCAGAGGCCCTTCGCCCCGCTGCTGCATGGGATAGCCTTCCAGGGCGGTCATCATCGACGAGGGAGCACCGGGAATGTTGATGGTAGTGGCGGTGATACTGCCGCCGCACATGCCGGCCATGTAAATGCTGGCACAGGCCATCAGCGCGGTGGTCACGTCAAGGCTATAGGTCAGCGGCAGCAGCAGCGCCAACGCCAGGGTGGCGGTGAGTCCTGGAATGGCCGAAAACACCGTGCCGATCAGAAAGCCGGCCACCACGTAGAACAGCACGGTGGGGTTGAGCAGCAGAGCAAAGCTCGCTACCACTTGTGTCAGAAAATCCATGGCTCACCCCCATAGCGCCGGTAGACGTACATTGAAAATCTGCTGGAACAACAGGTAGCCCACCCCAGTGATGGCCATGGCGATCGCTACCTTTGACAGCCACCTATCGACGCCAGAGAACAGCATCATCACCGTCAGCACGTAGATCAGGGTAGACAGCAGGTAGCCAATCCCCTGAAAGGCCAGGACATACACCAGCGTTGCGAGCATCAACAGAAGCTCAGGCGAAAAGCGATGTGCCCGCGCTTGCACCGTCGCTTGCGGTGCGTCCGAGGCTGTCGCTGCAAGGTTCTCGTGAACCGCAGAACGCCATTGCAACAGGCACAGCACGCTCGCAAGCGCACCTATCAGTAAAGGAAAGAAGGACGGCGTCAGCTTGCCATTCTGCAGCGGTGGCCCCATGGTCAAGGTGACGATGAGGTAACCGAGCGACATCAGCGCCAGGACACCATGAAAGCAGGCGGCGCCGGTGCCCAGTGCACGCGCCATCGTGGGGACAGAAAATCGGGACATAGGGAACCTCTCTCGGCCCCCGCAACCAGGAGCCGACCACACAATGATCATTGGGTAGGAACGGAAACGGACAGCGACGTAAGGGAAACACTGCATACATGCCTGCGCGGACGAGTCGCTGCGTTGCGCGCTGCTCGACTCCTCACCTATACCGCATAGGCTCCGGGTGCTGCGCTGCGGGCGCCTAGCCTCTCATTGCGCTCGGCTGATGTATTCAGCGCTTCCCAAGGTCCTCTAATCCGTTTCCGTGGGTGGCGATCGGCGAAGATCCCCAGATGCTGGCGACCTTCGCGTCAGGCTTACAGGTTCAGCTCATCCATCGCGGCAAAGGTTCTCTGCTGGTAGCTGGCGATCCAGTCGTCGACCTCCTCGCTGCCCAGCCACCCTGGCGTCACTCCAATGCTGGTGACCCACTGCTGGAACTCATCACTTTCGTAGGCGTCCTGATAGGCGGACTCCAGCGTGTCGATCACGTCCTCGGGTGTATTCGCGGGGGCCGCCAGGACAATGAAACTGCCGGTCTCAAGCTCGATGCCAAACTCGGAGATCGGCGGGACCTCCGGGTACGCAGGATTCTGTGAACCGGACAGTTCGACCACACCCAGCGCATCGCCGGAGGACAGGATGCCGGAGAAGTCTCCCAGGCTAGAAATCGCTCCGTCGATTTCTCCGGACAACAGGGCTTCGGCCTCCGCAGTGGAGGATCCCGGATAGGAGATCACGTTGAAGCTCACCCCGGTCGCGGCCTCCAGTCGGCGCACCGCCAGGTAAGGACCAGATCCTTCCGGCGCTACACCAATGCGCACAGTACCGGGGTTTGCTCGGGCCGCCTCGATCAGCTCTTCGTAGGAGCCGTAACCAGACTGCTTCGACACCACGATGGCATCGGCCTCCTGGGTCACACGGGCGAAGGGTTCAAGCTTATCCAGCGAGTAGCCCGGGACCATATTGCCCCGCGGCAAGGTCACCACGCTATCGTAGGTCAGCACTCCGATGGTGTGGCCATCAGGACGCGCCTTGGCCAGCTGCATCAGGCCGGTCGCGGTGACAGCACCACCGATATTCTCGACGTAGACAGAGGTCGGCAGCGCCTGCTCGGCCAGATTACTGATCTTGCGCGAGATAGCATCGGCACCACCTCCCGCCGGCCACGGCACGATCATTCGCACGTCGCGCTGGGGGAAGTCGGCCTGGGCCACAGGCACGGCGACTGCGGCAGCCAGGAGAACACTTGCCAGGGTACCCCCGGTCGTGACGGAAGCAAGGCGTGACCACTGGCGAGTCGAGAGCAAGGTGTGAGCAGTCATGGCGGCTCCTTTCATTATTGATTGTGATAGTCGAATGAGTGGCCACTGGAAGTGACCAGTCATCGTGTTGCAGTGAGGCGTCAGCGCGGCTGCATCAGTGCTGCAACCTCAACGCGACTGCTGCTGACGCAGGTAGGCCTGATACTCCTCCTGGGCCTGCTCGTTGGGCGGGTAAAGGCCGATGACCTTGGCCCCAGCGCTGACTTTCTCCAGCACGTAGGCCTCGAAGGCCTCCATACCGGCCGCCTCTTCTGCAACTTCATCAGCCAGCTCCAGCGGAATGACCATGACGCCGTCACCATCACCCACCAGGACATCGCCCGGGTAGACCGGGACGCCGCCACAGCCGATGGGCTGCTGGATGTCCACGGCATGGTGCTTGGTCAGGTTGGTCGGGGCACTGGGCTTGGTACAGAACACCGGCATCGACATGGTCTCGGCGTACTCCGAGTCACGCACTCCCGCGTCGGACACAAAGCCCGCGCACTCGCGCACCTGCAACCGGGTCAGCAGGATGCTCCCGGCACTGGCGGCGCTGGCATCCTGACGGCAGTCGGACACCAGAACACGCCCCGGTGGCACTGTCTCGACGGCCAGGCGCTGGGGATGCTCTGGATCACGAAACGCAGCGACCGTGTCGAGATCTTCCCGGGCCGGGATATAGCGCAGTGTGTACGCCTGCCCCACCATCTTGACCTGGGCAGTGTTCATGCGTCCGACGTTCTGGATGTAGGTATTTTTCAGGCCACGCTTGTGCAGCAAGGTGTGCAGCGATGCCGTCGACGCGCGCATCAGGCGCTCACGGGTCAGGCTGGACAACTCGGGGTGGGGGTAATCGTTGATGATGCTCATGGGCTTCGCCTGTTCTGGGCCCACCGGGCCGGTAAGTGACGTGGTCACTATAGAAATCGCCCTGCCGCTTTTCAAACAACTTTTTACAACTTATCTATCCCCACACCTCTTCAGAGCCAAGAAGCACGTTACACCGCTTTCAGCATCAATCACTAATACCTTGAAATAAAACATTTTTTATGAAGCATCAGCACATCAACTAGCGACGCCATCCTGGCGATTAGACATAGGTATAACAAGACAATATTTGTATTAACCCAGACCACAGAGTCGACACGACGTCTGCTCCCCCCCTGCGGATGGATCGCAGATGGCACCTCACCATGTCGAGATGAGAAGCTGCTCGTCACCACCAACGGAAGCACAAGGCTCAAGGAGACACAGGATGACAATGCTTAGCCACTTTTCCCTGTCTGGACAGACGGCGCTGGTAACAGGGGCTCGCAGAGGCATCGGCGCGGCCATGGCGCTGGCCTTGGCTGAAGCCGGTGCCGATATCATCGGCGTCAGCGCCAGCATGGCCAGCGATGGTGACGAATTGGGTGAACAAGTGCGCAAGCTGGGACGACGATTCGAGGGTATCGCCTGCGACCTGTCTGACCGCAAGGCGCTGATGACGCTGGTGGAGGGACTTGGTGAGCGACGTATCGATATCCTGATCAACAACGCCGGCACCATCGAGCGCGCGCCAGCCCATGACCACTCGGACGCGCTGTGGGACCGGGTGATCGACATCAATCTAAGTGCACCTTTCGTGTTGACCCGGGAGATCGGTCGACACATGGTCGACAGGGGCAGCGGCAAGATCATCTTCACTGCTTCACTGCTGTCGTTTCAGGGCGGCATCACGGTACCGGGATACGCCGCCAGCAAGGGCGGCATTGCCCAGCTGACCAAGGCCTTCGCCAATGAATGGGCGGCCCATGGCGTGAACGTCAATGCCATCGCGCCAGGGTATATCGCCACCGACAACACCCAGGCACTGCGGGAAGATTCCGACAGATCCCGCGACATCCTGGCACGAATCCCCGCTGGACGCTGGGGCAGTCCCGATGACTTCAAGGGACCTGTCGTATTTCTCGCCTCCCGCGCCTCGGACTATATGCACGGCACCGTCATGACGGTCGATGGAGGATGGATGGGGCGGTAACGACAGCCCTACAAGGTGGATCCAGGCGGGTCGCCCACACGGCGCCCGCAATGCAGCCTCCTAACGCACGCGCTTTGCCGCTAGCCCCTCGCGCAGGGCCCGGGTGTACACGTCAGGAAACTCCTGGATCAACCAGCTCATCAGCGCGCGCACTCGCTCAAGCTGATAGCGATGGGGCGGGCAGACCAGCGACAAGGGAGTCGTATCAGACCAATCAGGTAACACCTCGACTAGGTCACCCCGGGCGATGTCCGCCTCGACGTAGACATCGACCAAGCGGGTGACACCAAGGCCAGACAACGCGGCTTGACGCATCGCATGGCCACTGACGATCTTGAAGCCTCCGCGGGCCTGCACTACCCGCTGCTGATCCCCCCGCTTCAATAACCAGTGATCAACGCTCCCGTAGATCAACGGCAGCCCCTGCAAATCTTCGGGCCTGCGCACAGGTGCGTGTTGCTCAAGCAACTCCGGACTTGCCACATAGCGCGTGGTGACCTGGTGCAGCCGCCTGGCCACCAGCGTGGAGTCTTCCAGCTCACCCATGCGCATCACCAGATCGTAGCGGCTCGTCAGCAGGTCTACCCGCAGGCTGGAGAAGTCCAACTCCACCTCGACCCAGGGATTCGCCTGCTGGAACCGAAACACCAGCGGTGCAATGAGTTCTTCGCCTACCAGACCACCCACCGCGTTCATTCGAATCACGCCCTTGAGTTCTCGCGTCGACTGCATGGCCCACTCGGTGGCCGCATCGAGCTGCTGAAACGCCAGAGTCGCGCGCTCGAAGTACCCCTCCCCCACGCTGGTGAGGCTCAAGCGGCGCGTGGTGCGGTGAAGCAACTGCACCTTGAGCGCGCGTTCCAGCTCGGTGATCTGCTGGCTGAGGTTCGCCTTGGACTGGCCAGAAGCATGGGCTGCCGCGGTAAAACTGCCGTGCTCAGCGACCAGCAGAAAGGCACGCGTCCAGCGCCAAGGGATATCGTTCATAAAATGTGAACAGTCATTTTGCAATAGATGGATTTTTCATCATAGCGGCAAGCCCCAGAATGCGCCCCTGTCGATTCACAAAGGCCGTCTCGCACGGCTTTTCACACGCAAAGGTGACACCATGACCAAGCCCCTCGTTGTCATTACCGGAGCCTCTTCTGGCATCGGTGCCGCAATCGCCCGCCATTTCTCCAGCGCCGGACACCCCTTGCTGTTGCTGGCGCGCCGACTCGAACCCATGCAAGCGATGAACCTTCCCGACAGCCTGTGCCGACAGGTCGATGTGACCGACCCATCCGCCCTGGCCAACGCCATTGGCGAGGCCGAGAAGACATTCGGGCCCACGGACCTGTTGGTCAACAACGCGGGGGTCATGTTGCTGGGCCAGCTCGCGACTCAGGATGCAGCAGAGTGGAAGCGAATGCTCGACGTCAACGTGCTGGGCCTGTTGCATGGAACCCAAGCCGTGCTGGCCGCCATGTGTGAACGCGGTGCGGGCACCATTCTCAATATCAGTTCCATCGCCGGCAAGAAGAGCTTCCCCAACCACGCGGCTTACGTTGGCAGCAAGTTCGCGGCGAGTGCCATCAGCGAAAACCTGCGTGAAGAAGTGGCCGACAGTGGCGTCCGCGTCATGGCCATTCATCCAGGCGCGGTCGATACGGAGTTACTGGGACACACCACAGACCCCGACATCATAGAAGGCTACCAACAGTGGAAAGCCTCTATGGGAGGCGTACTGCATGCCGATGATATCGCCGCAGCCGCGCTCTACATGTATCAGCTGCCTCAGCATATCAACATCCGCGACGTGACCATCGCGGCAACGCGACAGCCCGCCTGATGGCCACGACGTTGCTCGTAGGTACGGCATAGGTACGGCCTCAGAGTTCGATGTGCGCCGCTGACGTAAAAAAGCCCCTCTGCAGCTTAACGGCAGAGGGGCTTTGGTCATCTGGCCTCATTGAACTCGCAGTCGCCGCCGAGTCAGCCTTCAGCCGCCAGCCTAGCCCTGCGCGCGTGCAGCTTCTTGTAGCTCTCGATCAGACGCTGATGCTTCTCCAGGCCCTCCAGCTGGATACTGGTGGGCGTAAGCCCCGGGAAGCGCAGCTCACCGTCAACGGCCCGCACCACCGTGTCCATGGTGTCCTCACCGAACATGCGGCGTAGGTTGTAGAGGAAGTCATCGCGCTCAAGCTCCTCATCGAGCTCGATCTCCAACACCGCCCGCACCGCCTGGTAGAACAGGCCACGCTCGACGGTGTTATCGTTGTACTGCAGGAACATCTCGACCCGATCCAGGGCCTCTTCATGCTGGCCCAGCGCCAGATTCAGCATCAGCTTGAGCTCGAGAATGGTGAGCTGGCCCCACACGGTATTCTCGTCAAACTCAATGCCGATCAGGGTGATGATATCCATGTGCTCATCGAGCTGGCTCTCGTCGAGACGTTCGAGCAGATCACTGAGCTGCTCTTCGTCGAGCCGGTGCAAGTTGAGGATGTCCTCGCGGTACTCAAGCGCCACGTTGGTGTTGTCCCAGACCAGATCCTCGACGGGGTAGACCTCGGAATAGCCTGGCACCAGGATGCGACAGACCGGCGCCCCGAGATCCTCGTGGACCATCATGTAGGCTTCCTTGCCAAGCTCCTCGAGAATGCCGAACAGGGTCGCCGCTTCTTCGTCATTGCTGCCGGAGAAGTCCCACTCGACAAACTCGACATCCGCCCTGGCACTGAAGAAGCGCCAGGACACCAGGCCCGAGGAGTCGATGAAATGCTCGACGAAGTTGTTCGGCTCGGTCACGGCAAGGGAGTTGAAGGTCGGTGGCATGAAGTCATTCAGGCCTTCAAAACTGCGACCCTGCATCAGCTCGGTCAGACTGCGCTCCACGGCGACCTGGAAGCTCGGATGAGCGCCAAAGGAGGCGAACACGCCGCCCGTCTTGGGGTTCATCAAGGTCACACAGGCTACCGGAAACTGCCCGCCAAGCGAGGCATCCTTCACCAACACCGGAAAGCCCTGATCCTCCAGCGCCTTGACGCCTTCAACGATATCCGGGTACTTGGCCAGCACCTCGTCGGGCACGTCTGGCAGCGCCAGCTCCTGCTCCAGAATCTGTCGTTTCACCGCCCGCTCGAAGATCTCCGACAGGCACTGTACCTGGGCTTCGGCCAGGGTGTTGCCGGCGCTCATGCCGTTGGACAGATACAGGTTCTCGATCAGGTTCGACGGAAAGTAGACCACCTCGCCATCGGACTGACGCACGAACGGTAGCGAAACGATACCGCGCTCGACCTTGCCCGAGTTGGTATCGATCAGGTGCGAGCCCTGAAGCTCACCGTCCGGATCGAAGATCTCCAGGCAGTAGTCGTCGAGAATGCCCTTGGGCAGCTCGTCGTTGGGCCCTGGCTGAAACCACTTTTCGCAGGGATAGTGAACGAATTCGCTCGAGGCGATCTCTTCACCGAAGAACTGGTCGTTGTAGAAGAAGTTGCAGCTCAAGCGCTCGATGAACTCACCCAGCGCCGAGCACAGCGCGCTTTCCTTGGTCGCGCCCTTGCCGTTGGTGAAGCACATGGGGGATGCAGCGTCGCGGATATGCAGCGACCAGACGTGGGGCACGATATTGCGCCAGGAGGCGATCTCGACCTTCATGCCGAGCTCCGCCAGCATGCCGGTCATGTTGGCAATGGTCTGCTCCAGAGGGAGGTCCTTGCCCTCGATCCAGGTACGCTCTCCCTCCGGCGGCTCCGCCATCAGCAGCGCCTGGGCGTCTTCGTCGAGGTTCTCCACCGTCTCGATCTGGAACTCGGGACCGGTCTGCACCACCTTCTTGACGGTACAGCGTTCGATGGAGCGCAGGATGCCCTGGCGGTCCTTGTCAGACAGATCTTCCGGCAGCTCGACCTGGATCTTGAAGATCTGGTTGTAGCGATTTTCCGGGTCAACGATGTTGTTCTGCGAGAGGCGAATATTCTCGGTGGGAATATCCCGCGCGACGCAGTACACCTTGACGAAATAGGCGGCGCACAGAGCAGACGACGCCAGAAAGTAGTCAAAGGGACTCGGCGCCGAGCCGTCACCCTTGTAGCGAATCGGCTGGTCGGTGACGACGGTGAAGTCGTCGAACTTGGCCTCGAGCCTCAGGTTGTCGAGAAAATTGACCTTGATTTCCATGGAGTCAGCACCGGAGTAATGGATTTGGGTCGTCGGACACTCGCTCCCGACAACGCCTTTGGGGCGCATTATCCAGTTTTCCCCCGGCGACGTCTTGGGGTGAGCACAAAACATGCTAGGGTTGGGCATTGAGCAGTCGCTCAAGTTATCGCTATTACGAGGTCGCCCCATGTCCACCGCCCGTCGCCGTGCCCAGCGCGAGCTTCCCCGTTCACTGCTGCTGTCCGCATTGATGGCCGCCACCCTGCCCGTCACCGCGGTCGCCCATGCCCCCCTCCAGGGTCACTATCAGGCTGCCGCAGAGCCTCTGTATCGCGGCGAGATCAGAAGCGTTGCCGAACTTCCATTGCGCCCAGGCAACGTCACCGTTACTGCAGAAGGTCGCATCTTCTCCACCGTCCATCCTATGGACGGCGATCACGACGTCCAGTTGATCGAGATCACCGGTCCCCACAGCTACCGGGCCTGGCCATCGCCACAGGTGCAGACCCATGGTGGTGACTACACCGACGACACCATCGATTCACCGCTGGGCATTGCCCTGGATGGCCAAGGGGGCCTGTGGATCACGGATATGGGCAACCACCTGGGCAAGACGCGACTTTGGGGGTTTGATATTGCCTCCGGCGAGTTGATCGACAAGATTACCTTGCCCCAGGACATCGCCCCTGAGGGCAGCTTTGTCCAGGATCTGGAAGTGGACCGCGAACGCGGTGTTGCCTACCTGGCAGATATCGCCACGCCGGGCATCATCACCCTCGACCTGGAGAGCGGCGAGGCTCACCGCTTTGATGATCATCCCTCGCTGCAGGCTGAGGCGTCCGCGACGCTCACCATCAACGGCGAAGACATCCAGTTTGGCGGCGAACCGGCCAGCGTCGGAGTCAACCCCATCACCCTGTCAGCTAACGGTGAAACGCTGTTCTACGGCGCCATGAATGGTCAAAGCTGGTACGCCATGCCTACGGACCTGCTGGTCGAGGACGCGGAGCGTGACGACCTGGCAAATGCCATCACCCGGGTCGGTGACAAGCCGGTATCTGACGGCGCCGACACCGTCGAGGATGGGCGCCACTTCTTCACCAACCTCAACGAGAATGGCGTTGACATCCTGACCATGGATGGACGCCTGGAGCCACTCGTGCGCGACGAACGCCTGGACTGGCCTGACAGTGTGCGTCTTGCTGACGATGGCTGGCTCTATGTCGCGGTGAATCAGCTGCACAAGGCACCGCCGTTCACCGGTGGGGACGATGAGGGCAAGGCGCCTTACGCCATCCTCAAAGTCTGGGTCGGCGATGCCGAGACAGAAGAAGCAGACGAGACAGAGGAAGACTGAGTCCTTTGTCTGATCTGATCTGGCATGGCGCGGCGCTGAAGGGACCTCCCCGCCCTACCGCCAGCCATAAGGACAGCCCCATAAGGCCAGCCATAATGAAAGAAGCCGCCCCGAGGGGCGGCTTCTCGCGTTGTGGCCTGTCCCTCGCATCGAGGTCAGGTAACGCAACAGGTCAGTGCGCGTCGCGTCTCACACCAGGGTGCGGTGGTCCTTTTTCGCCTCACGACGGTCGCGGGCAACGGCGCGGCAGATCAGCAGAAGCACGCCTAGGGTGAGGGCAGGCCAGATCAATACGTAAAGGCCAAAGAGCAGGGTCATGGGGAATCTCCATTGGTGGGCGCCACCAGCCTGCGGCGCCCGTCAAACAAGGGTTCAGCGCTGGGTCGCAAGTCCTGCCGGGGCGGGCTTGCGCGGGTGCTCGTCGGCTACCGGCGCGGCATCGGCGGCGTCATAGTTGCCGACACGCTCTGCAATACAGTCGAAGTCAAAGCGTTCACGACTGGCGAGACTCATCGCCACACAGACCAGCGTGCTGGTGCCATAGGCCGTCAATGACGCCAGCAGAACGGTGTACTCGCGCAGGAAGCCGGTAGCGAATACCAGCATGGCAACGAAGGCCGCAAGTCCAGCCAGCGCGCCGGCCACACGACCCAGGAAGCCGAACACCATCAGCGCGATGATGATGCCGCCGCCGATGCTGGCCAGCAGCTCGAACCCAAGCCCGGTGATACCGGTCATCGGCAGCCATTCGAAGCGCGCCGCACAGAAGGCCACCATGGCCACCAGCACCGAGGTGGTGAAGGCAGCGTTGGTGACCCGGCTCCAGAAGCAGCTGGCAATGACCGGGAAGACGATGGCGCCCCATAGCGCGCCGACGAATACCAGCATCACCAGAATGTCCAGCGAGAAGCTCGCGAAGACGATGCCGATCATGGTGGCCACGATCATCGTGAGGCGGCCCACCAGCAGCATGCGGCGGGGGTCGGCCTTGCCACGGGCAATGTTCTTGCCGTAGACGTCGGCCATCATGATCGCAGACAGGGCCGACAGGTCGGAATCGGCGGTCGAGGACAATGAGCCGATCACCAGGATGAAGAAGGCCGCGATGAACACCGGCGGCAGGTAGCTAGATACCATCTGCGGGATCAGGTTGTTCATGTCTCCGTTGAGGGGCTCGACCCCCAGCGTCAGCGCCATCAGGCCGATCATGCCAAGGCCGATAACGATGGCGCCATACCCCACGGTAGCGGTGAGGAAGGTCGGCTTGATGTGATCTTCGTTCACCGCGAACAGGCGCTGGGAAATGGTCTGATTACCGATGGCATAGGCCAATACCGCCACGAAGAAGGGCGCGCCCTGGTTGAGAATAGCGTCCATCGAGAAGAAATCGGCCTGCTCAGGCGTCAGGTTATCGAGACCGGCCACCAGCTCGGTCGGCCCACCCATGGAAAAGAACACCGCCGGAATGATCACCACGGCGATCGCCATCAGCGCGACCAGTTGAGCAAAGTCCGTCAGCACCGAGGCGCGAAAGCCCGACCACAGCGTGTACAGCAACACGCCAACGCCAGCGATGATCACGCCGGCCTGGAACGATAGCGGCGAGAGCACCGACACCAGCGCGCCGGCGGCAGTGAAGTTGACCATCAGGCTGATGATGCTGCCGAGCAGATTCGATAGCGCCAGGATCAGCTGGCTGGAGGAGCCGTGGCGCGCATGAATCAGCTCGCCCAGGGTGTGGGCGTTGGGGGCAAGCTTGCGGAAGCGGCGGCCGAAGGGATAGATGAACAGGATCATCAGCGCGCCCCACAGCCCGTAGTGAATCGGGCCGGACACACCATAGGTATAACCGGAGGTGGCAGCGGCGTAGAAGGAGGCGGCCCAGATCCAGGTGGCCGTCATGCTGGCGGCACCGATGCCGAAACCGACCCGGTGGTTCGAGACCATGAAGGCGTCGGCGTCTTCTTTCTTCTTGCGGATGCCGAGGGTCAGCAGGTAGGTACCGCCATAAAAAGCGACCATCAACAGGATGACGGTCCAGGTCGAGAATTGGTAAAGCGAAGAACTGTTCAAGGGCAATCCTATTGTGAGTTGAACACAGGCATGCCGATTTGTGTCGCGTCAGGGAAACACCGCATAAACGACCGCGATCGAAACATTTACGCAGCGTTTTCCGTGGCATGCCGTCGAGTTCCGCTATGGGAGGCGCGCAGTCTCCACCAGCGAGCGCCAGATGCATGGCATGCTAGCCAGCACCCGCGAAGCAAGGGCTGCGACGTCAAACAGCGAACGGAAAAGTGGCCCACAACACCGCAGCACCGTGCGACGGCGCATAGCATAGCGTTGGGCAACATAGGGGCAGGGAGGGGAAGGTCGTTTCCGCCTGGAAACATGCCGACTGCCTGACTCGCACCATGGCGAGCTCAGAGCGACTTGGCCGCGGACTCACTCAGGACGACATCAAGCTCGCAACGACATCAAGGCCGGCTTAGTTAGGCGATGCAATAAGGGCGTCATCCGTCGCCAGCTGCCGGAAACCTGATCCCAAGGGCAGTTGCACAGCCATCATCACTGAGTCACGTGCTCAGGTCAGCACGCAGGCGCCACTCCCTACAGGCAGGAGGGAGGAGGTCGACGGGGCATGCAACGACCCTGGTCGGAGTAATGAGGCGACATCTTCATCCTCTATATCGACAAGGAAACGACACGAACCTTTCAATGGCAGGTTTCGTCAATAAATAGCGCGAAAACCCAACCTGAAATTTGTCGAGTTTTACACTTTTCTCATCATAAATCGCTAGTGGGACCTACGATGACACCAGCAACATTTTATACTTAGTACGGCGACAGAAAATCCATTTGGCGCGCTTTTCCGGCGAAAAAGGCGGATCTCCTTGCGACGCAAGACCCATACCTTACTGAGCCAGAACTGAAATGTCCAACCTGCCTAACATGGAGCAAAGTTATCTTTCTATAAAGGTGCCGACACATCGGCAGGAGCGTCACCTGTCGTCACACTATCAAAGCTTCACCTTGTGCAAGCCTTACCCCGTCCGAGCCGCACCCTATCCCCGCTGGCTGACTCTCACGCACCACCCTGCTACCGCTCACGCACCACCCTGCTACCGCTCACGCGAGCAAAGGAAGTCGCCCTTCCATCTCCGCGCGACGATGTCCCCGCACGGCGACCGGCTCCAACGTCTCACCTCCCCCAAGGTGCATCGACGTCTGCGCGGTAAACACTGGGCCCATCATTTCCTTCAACGGATAGATTCAGCCCTGACCTAGGGGCCCTACACGATAAAGGCCTGATATCCGACGATCCCCTGCTTCTCCCCGTTCGTCGGCTCCCCCCATTCTCGATTTCCAGGAAACGTTCCCCGGCGACGCTCATTTATGGCACGCCGCATAGCAAGCGTGGCGTTGTGCATAAACGCGCAAAAACAAAAACAGTAATAATTCGCATTCATAAATAAATTCCAGGGAACTGACACAGTGGCACACCACGCTCGCTCCAACGCGGCCCTTCACCTCTCACGCCCTCGCCTGCACCCTCTGACGGTGGCTATCGGCCTTACCGCTGGCACCCTGCTGCCGATCTCCAGTGCGACGTTCGCTCAAGACACCGAGCAGCTAAGCAGTATCACCGTGGTGGGAGAGGACCTGCGCCCCACTACCGAGCTGAGCGACACCTACCGGGTCGAATCCAGCGCCAGTGCCAGCGGCCTGACGCTGACGCCTCGTCAAACGCCCCAGTCAATGAGCTTTCTGACTCGCCAACAGATGGATGACGAGGCGATCACCAGCACCACCGAAGCGGTCGAACGGCTCCCGGGGGTATCGGCCATTCGCCTGGATGGCACACGCACCAACTTCCAATCCCGCGGCTACTCCATCCGCAACTTCCAGTTCGATGGACTTCAGAGCAACACCAGTCCGTTCTGGCCCTTCGGCGATGCCGAGTGGGATGCCGCCATCTACGACCGAGTGGAAGTCGTACGCGGCGCCACCGGACTGATGACCGGGGTCGGCGATCCCTCTGCCACGGTCAATTTCGTGCGCAAGAAGCCGCTGGATGAGGCCGCCGGCAGCGTCAGTGCGGCGGTGGGTCGCTGGGACCGTGGCCGTGGCGTGGTCGACGTCAGCACGCCTCTGGACAGTGAAGGCCGAGTCGGCGTGCGCTTTGTCGCCGCCAAGGACCGCTCCGACAGTTTCATGGATGATGTCGAGCACGACCGGGAGACCCTCTATGGCGTTCTTACCGCTGAGCTGACCGACCGCACAGAACTCACCCTCGGGGTCGAGTATCAGCACTATGATCAGGATGGCGCCTACATCGGTGTGCCTCAGTACTACCTGGATGGCGGACGCACCGACTACGACCGCTCTACCGCCAACAACACCGAGTGGGCCAATTTCTTTACCGAGAACACGCGTGGTTTCGTCGACCTGACCCACCACTTCGACAGCGGCTGGAAGGCCCGCGCCGCCTACAGTTACGGCGACGCCAACTACGGCCTTACCTATAACTACCGTGGCGGCTACCCGGACCGCGAGACCGGCGTGCTTTACTACACGCCCTCCTACGCCACTGAGTCCTACCTGCTCGACTATCGCGGAGACCGTACCCAGAAGAACCTGCACCTCAGCGCGGAAGGCCCGTTCGAACTGTTCGGTCGCGAGCACCAGCTGGGCTTCGGCTACATGGACCTCAACGAAGACTACGAAATTCGCAGCCGCGGCCCGGCCGGTGATGTGCCGGCACTGGGCAGCTTCAGCGACCGCAACGACCCGGCGCTGGCCGAGCCCGCCTGGGGTGAGTGGGGACTGACCGATGATACGGTGACCGAGCAGACCGGCTACTACGCGGTATCTCGCTTCTCGCTGGCGGACCCGGTGCACTTTATCGTCGGCGCGCGCATGACCGACTGGAAGATCGATCAGGACTATCGCGGCGAACGAGAGTACGAGTATGACAACGAGCTCACTCCCTATGCGGGTCTGATCGTTGATATCACCGATGATCTCAGCGCTTACGCCAGCTACACCGAGATCTTCAACACCCAGAGCGAGCGCTCCCCCAGCGGCGCGCTGCTGGATCCCTTGGAGGGCATCAACTACGAGCTGGGGCTGAAGGCGGAGCTGTTCGACGACCGCGCCGACCTGTCCTTCGCTGTCTTCCAGAGCCAGCAGGACAACCTGGCCGTGGAACTCCCCGGCGTCTTTGTCGCTGGCACCACCGATCAGGCCTATACCACCACCGATGGTGCTGAGGTCGAAGGCTTCGAGGTGGAAATTGCCGGTGAAGTTGCCGCAGGCGTCAACCTTTCCGCCAGCTATGCCTTGGTGGATGCCGAGGATGCCGACGGCAATCAGCTCAATACCAGCTATGCGCGCCAGCAGGCCAAGGTCTTTGCCAGCTGGCAACTGCCGGGACGCTGGTCGGACCTGACCGTAGGCGGCGGCGCCCGCTGGCAGGGCGATACCTATCGCGACAACGATACTCCGCTGGGAACCAGAAAGATTGGCCAGGGCGATGTCTTCGTTGCCGATGCCATGGCGCGCTATCGCATCAACGAGAATCTGAGCGCGCAGCTCAATGTGACCAACCTGTTTGATGAAGAGTATTATTCTCAATTGGGCTTCTACAGCCAGGGTATCTATGGCCAACCCCGCAGCGCACTGCTGAGCCTGAACTACGACTTCTAAGTCATATCAGGGTCGACGACGGGCGCCTCCTCCGGCGCCCGTCCCACGTTTCCCGATTGTCACGCTGGCGCATGCTCGCCGGCGACTACCGCCACAAGGAAGATGAGATGTTCATGCGACACGCGCCTTTGTCCCTTGGCCTGCTGATGGCCATCGCCCCGCCGGTGCTCGCCGACGACTACCCGATCGAAATCGAGCACGCACTCGGTGTCACCGTGATCGAGGAACAGCCCGAACGGATCGCCACGGTCTCCTGGGCCAACCACGAAGTGCCTCTGGCACTCGGCATCGTGCCGGTGGGCTTTGCTGCCATGTCCTTCGGCGACGACGACGGCGATGGCATCCAGCCATGGGTGGAAGAGCGCCTGGACGAGTTGAATGCAGGCCCCTACACGCTGTACGACGAAGGCGATGGGATCGACTTCGAGGCGGTGGCGGCGAGCCGTCCTGACGTCATCCTCGCGGCCTACTCGGGAATGAGTCAGGCCGACTATGACACCCTCAGCAAGATCGCCCCGGTGGTCGCCTATCCCGAGGCGCCCTGGTCATCGGGCTGGCGTGACATGATCCGCCTCAACAGTGCCGGCATGGGAATGGCGGAGGAAGGCGAGGCGCTGATCGAGCGCCTGGAGGCCCAGGTCAATGAACAGATCGCGTCACACCCGGAGCTGAAGGGCAAAAGCGCGATGTTGATTAGCCACATCAAACCCACCGACCTGAGCCAGATCAACTTCTACAACGACAACGACGCGCGGGTTCGCTTCTTTCACGAGCTCGGCCTGACATCACCTCAGTTTGTCACGGACAGTTCGGTAGACGGTCGCTTCGGCGGCTCCATCAGCGCAGAGCGTATCGATGACATTGCCGACGTGGATATCATCGTCACCTATGGCGGTCAGCCACTGGTGGACAGGCTCAACCAACACATGCTGACCTCGCGGCTGCCAGCGGTCGAGCAGGATGCGCTGGTGCTGCTGGGCAACGATCCGCAAGGCACTGCCGCCAACCCTACCCCGCTGTCCATACCCTGGGTGCTCGACACCTACGTCGACCAGCTGTCCCAGGCCGCCTTGAAACGTGAACAGGAGTGAGCGTTCTGGCATGAGCCTCCAGCGCTTGACGCCACCAGGTGCATTGACCTGGTGGCTCGCCGCCGCCCTCGTGGCGGCGGCCTTGTTATCCATCGGCATTGGCACCCGGGACACCGGCTGGGCCACCCTGCTGGGCCTGACCGACGGTAGCGTCGACTCCATGGCAGAAGCCGCCGTGGCCAGTCGCCTGCCACGCACGCTACTGGCCATCCTGGCAGGTGCGTCACTGGCGGTGGCCGGAGCCGGCATGCAGGGCCTGACCCGCAACCCGTTGGCGGATCCAGGCCTTCTCGGGGTCAACGCCGGCGCCTCGCTGGCGGTGGTCATCGGCATTGCCTGGTTTGCCATGCAGCATGTTGCCGAGTATCTGTGGGTCGCCGTTCTCGGTGCCGCTATCAGCGCACTGGTCGTCTACCTGATTGCCAGCCTCAGCCGCGGCGGCCCCACGCCGCTGAGATTGGCCTTGAGTGGCGCCGTCATGTCCGCCGCCCTGGCATCGCTCACTTCGGCCATCATCCTGCCCCGCTCAGATATCGCCGGACTGCTGCACTCGTGGCTGATCGGCGGCGTTGGCGGTGCCACCCTCGATCGCATCCTGCCGGTGCTGCCGTTGATGGTGCTTGGCATGATCCTGACGCTCAGCTCGGCGCGCCGACTCAACCTGATGGCCCTGGGCGATGATACCGCCACAGGATTGGGTGAACGGGTTGCCCAGGCGCGCTGGCTCGCGGCATCGGGCGCCATCCTGCTGTGCGGAGCCACCACGGCCGCCTGCGGGCCCATCGGCTTCGTCGGACTGGTGGTGCCACACGCCCTGCGCATGATGACGGGTAGCGACTACCGTAGGCTGCTTCCGCTCTCGGCCCTTGGCGGCGCCTTGCTGGTAACCCTGGCCGATACTTTAGGCCGTGTGCTGGTCAGCCCGGCGGAACTCGACGTGGGCATCGTCACCGCCCTGGTGGGCGGCCCTGTCTTCATTGCGATCGTTCGTCGCCATCAGCTGAGGTCACTGTGACAACCGCATCGCTATCCAGCGCCCCTGCAGACCGACGGCGGTCGCGCATTATCGTCGCCCTGGTGACCGCGGTGATGTCAGGCGTCGCCATCACCCTGATGCTCGGGCAGTCCTATCTGTCGCCCGCCACCATCCTGGCGGTTTTCTCTGGAGAGCACATCGCTGGCGCCTCTTTCACTCTATGGGAACTGCGTGCGCCACGAGCCCTGGTCGCCGTGCTGTCCGGTGCCTGCTTTGGGCTAGGTGGTGCGGCCTTTCAGACCATGCTGCGCAACCCCCTGGCCAGCCCGGACGTGATCGGCATCAGTACCGGCGCCAGTGCCTGTGCGGTGTTCGCGATCATCGGGCTGTCCCTCAGCGGGGCACTGGTATCGCTCATGGCCATCATCGGCGGGCTCGGTGTGGCGCTGTGTATCTACCTGCTGTCCTGGCGCAAGGGGATCGCCGACACTCGCCTGATTCTGGTGGGTATCGGCCTTTCCGCGATGCTGCAGAGTGCTATCGCCTATCTGCTCACCCAAGCACCGGCCTGGTCACTGCAGGAAGCGCTGCGCTGGATGGCAGGTAGCCTCAACAGCGTGCATTTGGCCCAAGGCCTTCCGCTATTGCTGGCACTGGCGCTACTTGGCATTCCCCTGCTGTGTCTGGCGCGCCATCTTGAGGTCATGCGCATGGGAGATGATGTGGCGCGCGGCCTCGGTATTCGCCTATCGCTGCTGCGCCTGGTCGTCGTGGTGGCGGCTGTCGGCCTGGTCGCCTTTGCCACCGCGGTGACGGGACCGATTGCCTTCGTCGCTTTTCTCAGCGGTCCCATCGCTGCTCGCCTTATCCAGCACCAGGGCTCAGTATTGCTGCCGGCCATGCTGGTCGGCGCGCTGCTGGTACTGGCGGCCGACTTTATCGGCCAACACCTGCTCCCAGCGCGCTACCCCGTGGGCATTGTCACCGGCGTACTGGGCGCGCCGTACTTGCTGACCTTTCTTGTGCGTGACAATAGGCACAAGTGACTTACTGCGTGGGTTGGACTGCTGGCCGATAGGCCTCGTCCGCTATCGGCTATCGCCTCCCGGCGAACCCGACCTATCAGGAATTTCCTCTGTCGGGCTTCACATTGAGGGGGCATCTCATCTATCGGGCATCAGGCAGGCCAGCCGCCCGGAAAGTGACACTACGGCCGCCTGCGTGTGGTGGTCCTCAAGGACCTGCGGGGTGTAAGGTAATTGCTCTGCTAACGACCAACGCCGTACTCGATCCTTTCAGGAGCACAGACTGATATGACTGCTCACCCCGACAGCCGTCGCGGCGACCACACTACCGACGCCACGATTACCGTCGACATCGTCTCCGACGTGGTTTGCCCCTGGTGCGTCATCGGCTATCGTCAGCTCGCCGAAGCGTCGCGTCAGACCGGCATCAATATCGACGTCCATTGGCACCCCTTCGAGCTCAATCCGCAGATGGGCGAGGAAGGTGAAAACCTGCGCGAGCATATCGCCGCCAAGTACGGCACCAGCGAAGAGGACTCACGAGCGGCTCGGGAACGGCTCACCCAGATGGGCGCCGAGCTCGGCTTTGCCTTCCACTACACCGATGACATGCGCATGGTGAACACCTTCCGCGCCCACCAGTTGATCGACTGGGCGGAGCAGCGTTCGCCAGACGAAGGCCACCGCATGAAGCAGGCCCTGTTCAGCGCCTTCTTCAGCGAGCGCCGCGACCTTCACCAGATCGACGTGCTGGCCGATGTGGCGGCGGATCTTGGCCATGACCGCGATGAGGTCGTGGCAATACTCGAGTCGGGCGAGCGCGGTGAATCGGTACGCCAGCGCCAGGCCTTCTGGCAACAACAGGGCATCAGCGGGGTACCTGCCATGGTGTTCAACCGCCGCTACCTGGTCACCGGGGCCCAGGGCGTTGAGAACTATCAGGAAGTGTTGCGACAGGTCGCAAGCGAGATGGTGAACGAAGATCACCAGGCGGGCGTGGATAGCTAGGCCGCTTGGCTTGCGCTTAGGCATAGCCATCGCCATTGGCGTCGCCTCCATCCTGACGACCGCTCGGCGGATCCGAGCGGTCGCAGGCGTCCTATCAGACGACGGAGAGCGCGTCAGGTAAGTCGACTTGCCCCGTCAACACCGCGCCATGCATCAGCGACGCTGCATCGACGCCTTCCAGCCTGACCGTGCCCCCCGCAAAGTGCACGACACTGTCATCGCCAACCTGAACCAGTGAACGCTCGAAGGCAGCATCGTCCGACAACACATCACGCAGATCGAGAATATCCTTCTGCTCCCCTTCCAGCGCAAAGTCTTCGATCACCGCGTGCATGGCAGCACCGTCCTTCACCACGAAGAGGTCCTGCCCAGTCCCACCATTGGCACGATCGTTTCCGGCCGACAGCACAATCACGTCATTGCCTTCCCCGCCGTAAAGCAGGTCACTGCCGCCACCGCCATTGAGCCAGTCGCGACCTTCCTCGCCGACCAGGACGTCCTGACCCGAAGTTCCGCTCAGGTGATCGTTGCCGGCGCCAGCAAAAACGACCTTTCCTTTGATCACGTTATCCCCAGCATCACCCAGCGTGGCCTTGCTGTAGGCAATATCGCGGTCAAACCAGGAAAACTTGTATGCGTCTTCAAGGTGGGAGTCCTGCACGAGATAGTTGACCCCTGGACCAGAGTGGAACCAGCCACCACCGCGGGTGAACTCGATCGTCTCGATACCTTGGGCGATGGTCAGCCCCCCGTTACCCAATGCCGCCACCTTACCGTCATCTAGCTTGAAAACGTCGTAATCACTACCCCGTCCTTCGAGAATCAGAGCGTCGTCACCGCTTCCCCCTTCTACCCGGTTGTATCCGCTGGAGGCGCGTATCCGGTCGTCCCCAGCCAGGCCATCGATATAATCGTTGGCAGCGCTGCCAGCCAGCAGGTCAGCAAAGTGGCTCCCCACGATAAAGGCGGGATCACCATAGTGGTCAGACGTCGGCGACCAGATGTCGCCCACCCAATAGATGCCTCTGGCATCTTCACCCAGCGCGGCAACCACGACCACACTATCCTGACTCATCCACTCGTAGAACGACGACGATACGATTCGCGAAACCAGATCGGCAGTCCTTCCACTAAGATGGGCACTCCACGCAAAGGGATTTAGCACGGAGTGATTTGATAGGGAAAGTGTCAGACTGGCATAAACGTCATCAAATATAACGAGGTTGTCTACGGAGCTTGAGTAGTTGCCATCATTGTTCTCCAAGGCGCCTTCAAGATTGCCGATGGCCGTCTCCAGGGCCTCGTGATCCCCCACATAGCGATACACGGCGTCATTTTCAAACCCGACATTCAGGACATTATCAGCCTCAAAAATGAAAGGCGATGCATAGCCCATGTAATTGCTCTCTGCAAAGAAGCCATCTGCCAACTGGCCAGAGAAGCGCGCTTGAATATTGGTCAGGGCTCCGCCCAGGCTGTAGCCGGTAATGATGGCATCGTCTCCACTCAAGCCATGTGCATTCATGTAACTGGCCACACTTGCCAACACAGGTTCCATGGTGTCGGCAATCTGATTGCCCTCATTCAAGTAAAAATAGTCGACAATATCGACCGGATTGTTGGTGCCGGCATAGGAGACACAGACACGGCTGATGTTACCTAGAGAGTCATGTTCAGCGAGGACTTTCAGCTGCGGTCCCCCCGAGACACCTCCCAGCAAAGGACTGCTCAGTGTGATGTAACCGTCTTTATCAACAATGGAAGCATCAAGCCCTAGCTCAGCAGCGGACACTTCACGCCATCCGGATGGTATTTTATGCTCGCTTTCCAGTGCCGGCCCTGACACATGGTTAATGGTTTCAAGCACATCAACCGCCGAGAAGCCAGCGTCATCATCAGCCGAATTAGAATATAGCGCGAGTTCGTATGCCGTGACGGTCAGTGCCTTTGCATCTTCAACATTCAACTTGGAAACGGAAAAAAGTGGCATCGCTCTTCCTCTAAATGGGAACTGCATTCACATTGCAGAGGAAGGCTAGAGCATCATAGCAACATCATGTCATACACTTTTTTTGGTACGGCGCCGTCGGCAAAGATTCAAGAACATGGCTTACCAACAACGGCACAGTCGCGGAACATTGTCGAACAGCCCAGGACATTGACGGCGAGGGAGGGCTTTTCCACTCACCACGGCTACGCATGAGGTTCGTCACAAGAACGTGATGAAGAAAATCGTTCATAGCAGCTATTGAGACACTATCACAACATCCCATCACTGACCGTTACGGCAATTGGCAAGCATCATCTTCTGGCACCATCCTCTATCTCTTTACTACCCCGCTGATTCCAACGTCTCGTGGCGCGCTGTCCCATCATACATCATCAAAAAGGGGCGTCGTTAGACGGCGCCCCTTTTGCACGAGTACGGCATATCACATGACAACGTCGAAATAAGCCTTTACCAGCGATAGCTGAGCTTGGCGGTCACCTCGCGTCCTGGGTTGTAGTAATCCGCCGTCCCGGAACCTACTACGTGCTTCTCGTCGAACAGGTTGCTGACATGCAGAGAGAGGTCAGTGTTCTGCACGAACTGGTAGCTGTACGATGCATCGAAGATGGTCGCCGACTCGCTCTTGATGGTGTTGGCGGTATCAAAGTAGTACTCACCGGTATAGCGCGCCCCAAGCCCTACGCTCATGTTCAGGTCAGGCAGCGTGTAGTGCGTCCATAGTGACGCCATATGCTCCGGCGTGGTGGTGAGTTCGTTGCCCTCGATGGAGCTGCCGTCGCGCAGCGTGCCACGCTCCACTTCAGAGTCCATGTAAGAGTAGCCGCCGATCACGCTGAGGTTGTCGGAAAGCTCTACCTTGGCCTCAAGCTCCAGTCCCCTTACCCGCGACTCCCCGATGGTTTCACGCTCGATGATCCCACTATCCTGGACCACTGCGATGGTGATGTCGTCCTGGTTAAGGTCATACACCGATGCCGAGAACAGGGCGTTGGTACCGATCGGAGCGTACTTCAGCCCCACTTCATACTGCTCGCCACGCTCGGGCGTCACACCGATGGAAGGCGGTGCCACCGACTCGACGTAGCTGACATAGGAAGACAGCTCTTCATTGATGATATAGGTCAAGGCGCCACGGAAGGACGTCTCCGAGAAATCATCACTGTCGTCGAAGGCGGCGCCCCAGGACACCCCCTTGCTCGACAGGTCCATATCGTCATTGCGTACCCCTGCGGTGACGATGAAGCGATCGTCGAAGGACAGGTTCTGCTGCAGGAAGACCGAGCGGGTCTCATAGTCCTGGTCATTGGTGCTATACACATTGAGGCTGGATGGCCCGCCGCTGAAGGTCGGGTTGGACAGGTCGATCGGCTGCGCATCACCATAGATGGAGCTATCGTCGGTTGAGGCGTCTCGGTACTCGGTGCCTACCAGTGTACTGCTGTCGAAACCATCGAATCTGGCGTCGTACTGCACCATCAGGTTACCGATCACTTCGTGGGCATCGGTATCGGTGCCAAAGTAGTCGCGGTCCACAATGGAGCCCGTGCGAGCTGCGGAATCGGTCAGGTAGATGTAGCCGAAGTCATCGGACAGATCGCTATAGCGCAGGTTGCCCCGCAGTACCAGGCCATTGTCGAAATCGTGGGTAAACTGGCCGGTCGCGCTGGTACGTTCTACATCGTGGTAATTGAAGTCCGGCTCACCGAAAAACTCATCCCGCGAGTAGTCACGGTCGAGTGGATAACCGCCGCTATTGGGTGTGTCATCGCGATCCAGGTGATCGATGATCAGGCTGGCGGTGGTGAAGTCGGTGGGCTCCCAGGCCAGCCCTGCCATGACAAACTCGTTGTCGTCGCGGGAGTGGTCGTATTCGCGATCGCTGTCCTGCACCTTGCCAGTGATCCGATACGCCAGGGTGCCACTGTCATCCAGCACATCACCGAAATCGACGCCCGTTTCCAGGTGGTCGAAGGAGCCGTAGCTTGCGTAGGCCTCGCCAAAACGCTCGAAGCGCGGGCGCTTGGTGACAAAGTTGACCGATCCACCAGGGTCGGCCGGCCCGAACAGCGTGGAGTTGGCCCCCCGCAGCACCTCGATACGCTCGTAGGCGAACGGCTCTTCTCTGACACCACGCATCGACCCAAGCGTCATGCCATCCCGATACGTGGTGGCCTGGAAGCCGCGAATCTGGAAGTAGTCGTTGCGATCATCGGTGCCAAAGTAATCGGTGATGACGCCAGGCGTGTACTGCAGCACCTCTTCGGTGGTACTGGCATTACGCTGCTCGATCTCTTTCTGGGTGATCACCGAGACCGATGCGGGAGTATCCAGAATACTGGTGGCAACCTTGCCACCGACCCAGAGCTCCTGGGCAACAATGGCGTTGGCATCATCGTCAGCCACCGCCTTGGCATTGACGATGATGGGCGCCAGCCGATAGACCTCATCCTTGGCATCGCTGTCGGCTTCCTGTGCCAGTGCCGGAAACGACAACACCGGAGCCAGGCAACAGACGGCCGTCAGCGCACGCGGACAGGCCCCCGCCCGGCCCACGAAACGATAGAGCAAAGTGTTCATGTGATACATCCCGAGAAATCGTTATGGAGTCTGGTTATTGTGATGGTTCGCAGAGCAACCAAATTCTCGGGATTAGGTCATACAAAGTCAAGAATGAGAAACAAAATCATTTGAATGAGCATCGCATACCCGTCCTGTTTTCCCTTTTGTGGCTTCCCAGCGCTCGCTGTCGCTTTCCTCTCGCTTTACCCTCGCTTTCCCTCCCGCCTCCCCCTGTCTCTTTCCTTGTCACCTCATACTCGCTCACCCTCAATTCATGAATTTTTTACATCAGTTTATGCCGTTTGCCCGTGCTAATCGAACGGTGGCTGAGCCTCTAGACTAGCGATCACTCCCGCTTTCCATGCCTGGCCTCAGCAATGATCTCGAGACCGGCTTGTCCTCCTATGCCATGGAGCACGTCATGACTCGCCTTGACGCCAACACCTTCACCCGACACCAGGTCTCAGTGCTCGCCATCGTGCTGACCAGCTATCTGATGATTGTGCTCGACATCTCCATCGTCATTACCGGGCTGCCCGAGATCAAACAGGACCTCGGCTTCTCTGTAAGTGGCCTGGCCTGGGTCCAGACCGCCTATACTCTGAGCTTTGGCGGGCTACTGCTGTTGGGCGCTCGTGCCGGCGACCTGCTCGGACGCAGGCGCATGCTGGTGGCAGGCCTGGGGCTCTTCACCCTGTCTTCACTGGCCATTGGCTTAGCCCAGTCGCCAACGTGGATGCTGGTGGGTCGGGCCATTCAGGGTAGTGGTGCGGCCATTCTGGCGCCCTCCACCTTGGCCCTGCTGTCCACTCACTTCCGTGAGGGCAGTCAACGCCACCGAGCCTTGGCCTACTACGCCTCGGCAGCAGGGGTCGGCTCAAGCCTGGGCTTGGTGCTGGGCGGCGTCTTTGCTGGGGAGCTCTCGTGGCGAGTGGGCTTCTTCATCAATATACCCATTGGCGTAGCCTTGGTCTGGGCAGCCCATCAGGTGCTGGAGGAAACGCCGAAACGCGGCGGTACCTTCGATACTCTCGGCGCCATGCTCTCTACTCTAGGTATGACGGCGCTGGTATTTGCCATCGTTCGCTCGGCGCAGCAGGGGTGGAGCGATGGTCCGACCCTGGCAAGCCTGACAACCGCCGGGTTGCTGCTGAGCGGTTTCGTCTTTAATGAGAGCAGGGTAAGACAGCCCATTCTCCCGCTTCGCCTCTTTGCCAGTCGCCAACGCGTCGGCGCTTACCTCGCTCGCCTTCTGTTCATTGGCGCCATGCTGAGCTTCTTCTTCTACATCACCCAGTTTCTGCAGGACGTGATGGGGTTCACTCCCCTCGAGGCTGGCCTGGCCTTTCTGCCGGTAACCCTGCCGATTTTTCTGGCATCACTACTGGTGACACGACTGACACATCGCCTCGGCCATGCACGGCTGCTGGCCCTGGCCCTCGTCAGCACGCTGGCGGGAATGGCCTGGCTCGGCCTGCTGACGCCAGAGTCACGCTACGCTGTGGATGTTGCGCTGCCCATGGTGCTGATCGGCGTTGGTAACGGGCTTGCTCTTGGCCCGCTGACCGTGGCCGGCGTCGCTGGTGTGGAAGAACGTGACGCCGGTGCGGCTTCCGGCATGGTCAATGTGGCTCACCAACTGGGCGGTGCGCTCGGACTGAGCGTGCTGGTGGTGGTCTACTCCGTCGCGGGTGACTCCCCTTTGCAAGGCCGGGAACTGCTGGCCCATCAGCTCGTCAGCGCGCTGCTGGGCAGTGCTGGCTTGCTGGCGATTGCTCTAGCCGTGGCCACGCTACTGATCGTACTGCCCTCACCGAAACCCAGCGACCAACGCCACTGCGCTCGGACCTGAACGCCACCATTCAGCCCCTGTCCCGGTCAGACGGCAACGCCACCCTGGGGCATCATGACAATCGGGGAGTTTCACCATGACCTCGCTATTGCAGACCTCTACGGCCACGCTAGTGGCAGGC
Organism: Halomonas sp. DP8Y7-3; assembly: GCF_019801675.1. Taxonomy (NCBI): domain Bacteria; kingdom Pseudomonadati; phylum Pseudomonadota; class Gammaproteobacteria; order Oceanospirillales; family Halomonadaceae; genus Halomonas; species Halomonas sp. DP8Y7-3. The sequence continues at coordinate 603,066 of NZ_JAHVIO010000003.1, read as the reverse complement.
GCCACTGCCCTGGCCCTCACCGCCGCACTGGCCTTGCCGGCAGCTAGCCACGCCGCCGAGCCTCCCGCCCCACTGGTCATTCAGCAGCAAGGCAGCTTCAGCGTCGGCGGCAGGATTCATCAGGAACCCGGTAGCTTCGATCCCAGGCGCCCCACCGAGCCAGCGGGACAGACCTTCCGCGGCGATCATCTGTATGCGTCCTATCAGATACCAGAGAATCCTCGCCCACTCCCCATCGTCATGTGGCATGGGTTCGGGCAGTTCTCGAAGACATGGGAAACCACAGCGGATGGCCGCGAGGGTTTTCGCAGCCTGTTCTTGCGTCGTGGCTTTCCGGTCTATCTGATCGACCAGCCTCGTCGGGGCAACGCCGGACGCAGCATGCAGGGCAAGACCATCGAACCTATCGCCGATGAGCAGTTCTGGTTCGGGCAGTTCCGCCTGGGGGTATGGCCTGACTACTTCGAGGGTGTGCAGTTCGATCAGGCCCCAGACACCCTGGATCAGTACTTTCGCTCGATGACGCCGGATACCGGCCCCTTTGACGTGGAAGTGATGTCCGATGCTGTCTCGGCGTTGTTTGAGGAGATCGGCCCCGGCATTCTCTTCACCCACTCCCACAGTGGTGGACTCGGGTGGCAGACAGCCATGTCCAACGACGCCATCAAGGCCATCGTCGCTTTCGAGCCGGGCAGCGGTTTTGTCTTTCCCGAGGGTGAATTGCCTGCCCCCAAAGTCAGTAGTTTCGATACCTTAGAGGGTGTGGCAGTGCCGCTGGAGAAGTTCGAGCGGCTGACCCGCATCCCGATCATTATCTTCTACGGCGACAACATTCCGACAGCCCCTAGCGACATCCCCACCCAGGACGCCTGGAGAGTGCGCCTGGATATGGCGAAAGACTGGCGAGACAGCGTCAACCGGCACGGTGGTGACGTGACCCTGGTGCATCTCCCGGAGATTGGCATCCTGGGCAACACGCACTTCCCCTTCTCCGATCTCAACAGCATCGACATTGCCGACCAGGTATCAGACTTTCTGGCGGAGAAGGGGCTGGATCAGTGACGGCGTAACATGCAGTCAACAAGAAGCCGCCTCACACCTATATGAGGCGGCGCCATTGAGGTTGAGCCTAGCTGGATAAGTTCGAATCAGGACATGGTCAGCAGGGTCTTGATCGCACTTCGTTCGTCCATGGCCTTGTAGCCCTGTGCCACCTGCTCGATGGGGAGCGTCTGATCGAATACCTTGCCTGGCGCGATGCTGCCCGCCAGCACACGCTCCATCAGGTCCGGCAGGAACCGTCGCACCGGTGCGGGCCCGCCGAGCATGCGCTTCTGGCCGAAAAACAATTGCTGGCCATCAAAGGTCACGCCATGGGGCACCCCGACATAGCCGATGGTGCCGCCAGGGCGACAGATGCCAAGCGCCTGTCGCATCGATTGCTCCATCCCAACGCACTCCAGCACTGACTCGGCACCGATGCCACGGGTCAGTTCCATGACTCGCTCGATGCCCTCGTCGCCACGCTCGGCAACGATATCGGTGGCCCCGAAATCACGCGCCAACTGCTGACGGCTGGCATGGCGGCTCATGGCGATGATGCGCTCTGCCCCCATCTGGGAGGCGGCCATAACGCCCATCAGCCCGACCGCCCCGTCGCCCACCACCACCACCGTGCTGCCCTCACGTACCTGGGCAGCATCGGCGGCATACCAGCCGGTGCCCAGCACGTCGGACACCGCCAGCAGGTGCGGCACCATCGATGCGTCAGGAACCTCACGCGTTGCTACCAAGGTGCCGTCGGCCAGCGGCACGCGGGCATAGGGGGCCTGGGCGCCGGTCATGAACTCAACCTGGGCACAGGACGACTGGAACCCGAACTGACAGTGCGGACAGCTATTGTCAGACAGACAAAAGCTGCCGACGACAAACTGTCCGGGCTTGATGTTGCGCACCTCGGAGCCCACCTCAACCACCACGCCGCAGTACTCATGTCCCATGTTTGCAGGGCCATCCTGGGGCTGTAGCCCACGATACGGCCACAGGTCCGAGCCACAGATACAGCTGGCAGCAAGCTCGACAATGGCGTCGGTAGGCTGAACGATACTGGGGTCCGCGACTTTTTCGTAGCGGACATCACCGGGTCCATGCATGACGGTCGCAAACATGTGTTTCTCCTTGTCAAAACGACAGAATGGTCCAAAGGGAAGCAATGACTCCCCACCCGACTCCACGTTAGACAATGGCCACAGATATGATTAGATGCCATACACCGCATGAACCCATGAAAGAGGCTCATCAATGCCCCGCGAGAACTTCAACGACCTACATGCCTTCCTTCGGGTGGCAGAAAAAGGCAGCTTCACGCGGGCGGCAGCAGAACTCGGCGTATCCCAGTCAGCGCTTAGTCATACCATTCGCGGGCTGGAGGCGAGGCTGGGAATCCGTCTGCTGACACGTACGACACGCAACGTCTCCCCTACCGAAGCGGGAGATCGACTGTTACGCACGATAGCGCCTTGCTTCGAGGACATTCACCACGGCCTTGAGGCCTTGAGCGAGCTGCGCGACAAGCCCGCAGGCACGCTTCGCATCTCCACCAGCAGCCACGCCGCGGACAGCATACTGATGCCCAAGCTATCCCCACTGCTGACGCAATATCCCGATATCCAGGTAGAGCTGCGCATCGACAACGGTCTGACCGACATTGTCTCCGAGCGGCTGGACGCGGGTGTCCGTCTCGGCGAGCGCGTTGCCAAGGACATGATCGCTACCCGCATCGGGCCAGACATGCGCATGTTGGCGGTGGCGGCACCGAGCTACTTTCAGCGCTACCCAGTCCCGCTGACACCCCACGAGCTCACCCAACACAACTGCATCAGTATCCGCATGCCGACGTCAGGAGGGCTTTACGCCTGGGAGTTCGAAAAAGACGGTATCGCACTCAATGTCCAGACTCACGGGCAGCTTGTCGTCAACAACAGTCAACAGGTGCTGTCAGCCGCACTCGCTGGACTCGGCCTCGCCTTTCTGCCCGAAGACATGGTGGTGGGTGCCATTGACGATGGACGCCTGATTCAGGTGCTGGATGACTGGAGTCCTCCCTTCCCTGGCTTTCATCTGTACTATCCCAACCGTCGCCAGGCATCCCCCGCGTTTTCCTTGCTGGTCGAGGCATTGCGCCACCCCCAGTAGACATACCGCAGGCCTGCTCGTGCCTTGACTCGGCAACTGTTCGGACAGCCCCCCACCGCTCTGGCGCCAGAACCAGGGCGCCAGAACAGGGACGTGAACCATCAGGCCCCGGACGATAGCTCGGCTTGTACCTGCTGAATCAAGTTGCACAGGGTCGGTGAGTCATTACCATGGCGCCATGCCAGCCACAGCGGCATATCGCAGCGATCGAGCTCGGGCAACCTGACAAAGCGCACGCCGGGCAAGGGGTGATGCCGACTCGCTGAGGTGACGATGGCAAAGCCCAGACCTGCCGCCACCATGCTGAGAATGGTGATGTTGTCGGCGCCGTACTGGACGACTCGTGGCGCAAAGCCCAGGCGCTTGAAGTGCGACAGCATGCGGTCGTAGTACATCGGCGACGCGCTGCGAAAGCCCCACACAAAGTCCTCTTCCTGCAGGTCCGCCAGACACTGGGGCGGGCACTTGGCCCACGGAGAGGTCTCCGGCAGCGCCAGCACCAGGCTGTCGTGTTTCAGCGGCAAGGTGTCGAGCCCGGGATAGTCCGGCCCATCCAGATACACCACGCCAGCGTCCAGCGTGCCTTCGCACAACCGTTCTAGCTGCGGGCCAGAGAGCAAGGGAAAGACCTCAAAGGCCACGCCCGGATACTGCGCCCGATACTGCCCCATCATCCGCGCCACTTCGGGCACCCATAGGTGGGCCACCGTGATGCCCAGGCGCAATGTTCCCGTGCGACCGCTGCCCAGGGCCGTGAGACGGGCCTTGATCTGCGAACGCTGATCCAGCAACAGCAAGGCTTCCTCATACAACGCACGCCCCGCCATGGTCAGGCGGACGCCCCTGGCGTGACGGTCCAGCAGGCGGGTGCCCAGATCTTCCTCGAGTAAACGAATCTGGCGAGTCAGCGCCGGTTGCGCCACATGTACCCGGCGGCTGGCCTCGGTGATGGTCCCGGCCTCCACCACCGCCACGAAATAGCTCAGCTGTCGGAACTCCATGACGTGAATGCCTCCCTCGACGTTAGACGGCGCTGACGACGGCGACGGCAATCACCCCGTTCCCATGCCATATCGATATCGCTGCTATCAAAAAGCCATATTTTTGGTATCGAAAGAGCTATCCCATAGTAAAGGCACAATTTCAATAACCGCCCGCCGGCGGCACCGGGAAACGCTCGTCCGCAACAACCTCCCAGCGTCCCCCAAGGCCAAGGAACCTTCCATGACCAAGACCTTTCACCTGTTGACCGGGCTGCACTTCGCCGTATGTTCGCTCGCCATGATCTGGCCCGGCGCGCTGATCGCCAACCGCATTGAACCGATGGTACTGGGCCTGCCGTTCCTGTTCTTCTGGTACATCCTGTGGATGCTGATTCTGTTCGCCGGCATGTGGATCGCCTTTGTGGTGCGACACGGAGGGGATCGCCATGAATGATGCCTTCATCGTCGTCGGTATTACCCTCGCCTACCTGGGCGTAGTGCTGTGGGTGGGCATCCGCGCCCGCGGTCAGCACAGCTCCAGCCTCGAAGGCTACGTGGCCGGTGGTCGCCACGTCGGGGTGATCATTCTGTTCTTTATCCTTGGCGCCGAGATCTTCTCGGCGTTCGCCTTTCTTGGCACCCCCGGCTGGGCGTATGAGAGGGGCGCACCAGCCCTCTATATCCTGGCCTATCTGGCGCTGGTGCCGATCTCGATCTGGGTGCTTGGCCCAAGGGTCGCCAAACTGGGACGAGAGCGGGGCTACCTGACCCAGGGCGACATGATCGCCCATCACTACCGCAGCAAACCTCTCGGCATGATCGCCGGCATCATCGGCGTCGCCGCCATGGTGCCCTACCTCACCATCCAGATCGCCGGGGCTGGCATGCTGTTCCAGGCCGCCACCGATGGCCTGGTGCCGCTGTGGCTTGGTGCGCTGCTCGCCTTTATCGTGGTCGCTGCCTACGTCTTCACCAGCGGCCTCAAGGGCATCGGTTGGACCAACCTGCTGCAGGGCATCATGATGATCGTGATTGCCTGGTACCTGGGTATCAGCCTCTCCGAGCGCCTCTATGGCGGGGTCGGCGAGATGTTCAGCCAGATCCAGGAGAGCGCTCCCGAATACCTGACCCTGCCCGGCGCCACCAACATGGGCTGGGGCTACTTCAGCACCGCGATCCTCGTCAGTGCCTTTGGCGGCGCCATGTGGCCGCATCTGTTCATGAAGTTCTATTCCGCTGACAGCGGTCGCACGTTACGCAAGGTCAGCGTCTTCTATCCTCTCTACGCCTACTTACTGGTACCTCTGCTATTCATCGGCTTTGCGGGCATTATCGTGTTTGCCGAGGAACCGCTGGCGCGCCCGGATACGGTGCTGCTGAAGCTCGTGCTTGACGTGGCCGACTACTCGCCCTGGGTCATCGGTGTGATGCTGTCTGGCGCCCTGGCCGCCGCCATGTCTACCGGGGCCAACCTGGCCCACACCGCGGGCATCGTACTGGTCAGAGACGTGCTGGGCCCGACGGTCATGCGCGGCGCCAGTGAAAAGACCGTGGTCAGCGCCACCCGCTGGAGTGTGGTGGGGCTGTCCCTGGTCGCCTACGCCTGTGCGCTGGCCAACCCGTCATCACTGGTCATGATGCTGCTTGTCGCCTATGGGCTGATCGTCCAGCTGCTGCCCATGGTCATGGGCGCGGTCTTCCTGCCGACACTACGACGCCTGAGCGTCCTGGCAGGCGCCATGGCGGGAAGCGTTGCCTACCTGTTGATGGAGTTCGTGTGGTCCTCGCCACTGGGCTGGCATTCCGGCCTGTGGGCCATGCTGCTCAACGTGCTGGTAGTCACCGCCTGTCAGCGCTTCATCCAGCCGGCCGCCGACACCACATCCCTCGCCAACTGATGTGACACACACAAGGAGACGTACCCATGACCACTCACATCAGCGCTGACCTCAGTCAGGCTATCCGCGCCCACGCAGAGCAGACGCTTGAGACTATCGGCTCGCTCTACCGTCAGCTGCATCAGCACCCGGAGCTGCCTTTTCAGGAACATCAGACCAGCGCTCATCTGGCCGACGCCCTGGAGGCAGTAGCGCGGGACACCCCAGGCATGGAGGTCACCCGTGGCGTCGGCGGCACGGGCGTCGTCGCCCTGATACGCAACGGGGAAGGCCCCACCGTGATGCTGCGCGGGGACATGGACGCACTGCCGATCAAGGAAGACACCGGTGTCGAGTTTGCCAGCACGGATACCGCCGACACTGACGGCGGCAGCGTGCCGCTGATGCACGCCTGCGGACATGACCTGCACAGCAGTTGCATCGTCGGCGCCGCCACGGTGATGGCCGCCATGCGCGACCAGTGGCAAGGGACCCTGATGCTGATCTGCCAGCCCGCCGAGGAAATCTTCGGTGGGGCCAAGGCGATGCTGGAGGATGGGCTTTATCGCCGCTTCGCGCGCCCGGATATCGTTCTCGGCCAGCACAATATGCCAGCACTGGCCGGCAACGTCGGGCACATTGCCGGACGTGCCATGGCGGCCGCCTCGAATCTGGCGATCACTATTCATGGCGCTGGCGGCCATGGCTCGATGCCAGCTCACACCATCGACCCGGTCGTCATTGCCGCCCATGTGGTAACCCGGCTGCAGACCATCGTGTCGCGAGAAGTCCCGCCGGAAGAGACCGCCGTGGTCACGGTGGGCCGGCTGCACGCCGGCACCCAGGCCAATATCATTCCTCACCATGCCGAGCTGGACATCAATATCCGCAGCTTCGACAACAGCCTGCACCGCCAGCTGATCGAAGCGATCGAGCGCATCGTGCGCGCGGAATGCGACGCTGGGCGCTGTCCACGCCCGCCGGATATTCGCGTGATCAATGACACCATCGCGCTATACAACGACACGGACCTGGTCGAACGCCTTCGCCGCGCCCATGGCGAGCATTTCGGCCAGGACGCGCTCTACGACATGCACCGACTCAACGGCAGCGAGGACTTTCCGCTTTTCGGTGATGCCAAGGCAGGCGACTTCGGCGGCGACGATATCCCTTGCGCCTACTGGTTCTTCGGCGCCACCCCGGCAGAGCGCTGGGCAGCGACACCGGGCCGCACGGTGGCAGAAAAGATGCGGCACCTGGAGATGCCGCATTCTCCCCACTATTTCCCGGGCAACCCCGTGACCCTGCGTACCGGTATCGAAGCGTTGGTCAGCGGCGCCATCGCCTGTCTGGACTGACGCAGCACGACCGGGGAAGCAGAAGCGGTGAGCAGAAAAGGCCATCGCCAGGCTTCCCCGGCCTATCGCGCAGCCCCCGTCGATACTCCCCAGCTTCAGCCCTGCCCTACTTACAGACATGCATATAGCCCTGATCACAGCGTTTCCCCCGCCTCTTATCCGACCCAGCATCATGCTCGCCGACAAGGTCTGTAAGGATCTGCGACACCGGCCGACGCAAACCGGCGCGGCCTCGACAGTGCAGCTGCGCATTCGCGACAGGTTGCCAACGGGCTGCCAAGACCACCATCTCGTGACCGCCGCCGTGCGGAATGATCTCAGGAAAGGAGAGGAAACAGATATGTCAGGACTAAAAGGCGGGCTGCTGGCGATGCGTGTCGGCATCTTCCTGGTGTTACTGGTGTGGACGCTAAGCAAATTCATCAACCCCGCCCAGGGCAGCGGCATTATCGATAAGTACTTCGGCGTCGCGGGCGTGGACACCGCCGTGGTGATGGTGCTCGGCGCATTGGAGTTAGCCCTGATCCTGGCGTTCGTGGCGGGCCTTTACAAGCGCATGACGTACGCAGGCGTGCTCGCCATTCACGGCATCTCGACGCTGGTGACGATTCCCGCCATGGTGACAGATCCCTTTGGCCATATGCTGTTCTTCGCCGCCCTGCCGATGCTGGCGGCCTGCTACACCCTGTACCGGCTGCGCGACGAGGACACCTTGCTGACGCTGCAACGCTCGGCGCCAGTGACCACCGCCTGAAACACCGTCGCCGGACCTACCAGCCCCTGGTAAGTAATTCTTCAACTACCGGGGGCTGGCTGTGTCAGGCAGATCGATGCGGTCGGGCACGTACCCTAGCCTCGCTATCCTCGCAAGCATCGTCGCTCTATCGATGGCCGAAGCTACCTCGTGCCGCTCCTTCCGCCAGCATTGCGACCACCGAGCGCACCTGTTCGTAACCGGTCCTCAACAGAAAGGTGGGAGCACGGCCGTAGCTCTTGATGCCCAGGATAAACAGCCCCTGCTCCGGATGACGGAGTTCCTCGGCGCCGTGGGAGGGCACCGAGCCACAGCTATGTACGTTGGGGTCGATCAATGGCGCCAGACGAACCGGGCTCTGGGTGGCGGGATCCAGCTCGAGGCGAAGCTCAGACAACAGCGACAGATCTGGCCGGAAGCCGGTAGCGACGACTACCTCGTCCACCGGCGGCAAGCCATGCCCTTGCCCCTGGATGACCAGACCATCGGCCCGTTCCTCAAGTCGCTCGATCCTGACCCCGGGATAGACCTCGATCCTGCCATCGCTCACCAGACGCTGGACCTCAAGCCCCAGCCGACCGCGTTCCTCGAGAGGATCGTCGGCGCAACCGCAGAACATTCTGGCCGGTGAATCTCCACGAATTGCCCACAGCACCCTGGTGTCCGGAGCCGCCTTGGCGAGCTCAGCCAGATCACGTAGCAGATTGAAGGCCGAATGCCCGGCTCCGACGACCAGTACACGCCGGTTGGCGTAGCGATCACGCCCCTCCTTCAGCACCGATGGCAGTCCGTAGGTCACCCTCTGTGCCAGTCGCGCCTCCCCCAGCGCTGGCATACCGTGCGCTCCCATCCAATTGGGCTGGCCAAAGGTACCTGAGGCATCGATGACCGCATCGGCGAACAGGTCCCGCTCGCCATCGGGGTCTTCGATCCTCAGCACGAACGGCGCCTCGAAGCGCCCCTTGTCTTTCAGCACATCGATACCGGACCGACTCACTCCCAGCACGCGGTTTTGCAGGTACACGCGGTCTCGGAACTCGGGCAGATTCGCCAGAGGTTCCAGATAGTGATCCACAAGCTCCTGCCCGGTCGGGCAAGCATTGCCATCCGGCGGCAGCCATCCATTGGCCTTCAATAGTGAGGTAGCGTGATCATCAAGGTTGCATTCCCAGGGCGTGAACATTCGCACATGCCCCCACTGCCGCAGATGCTCACCGACGCCCTTGCCCGCTTCGATAACCAGCGGATCGAGTCCATGCGCTAGCGCGTGGGCGCAGGCGGCAAGCCCTACAGGACCGCCTCCGATGATCGCGATCCTGCCACTTGTCTGATTCATCTATCGCTCCTTGAGAGAGTGGTACCTTGGCGGACGCGCCCTCACATCCGACATTAGTTGTCAGTACCAACAATGCGTACAAAAAAACTCAGGTCTCGTCCTCATTACAACTCAGGGCCGAGGCCCTGGACCACAGCGCCGATGCGCTGCCTGGGTCAACTGCCGTATCAGGGTCAGCGCCGCCCGACGCATATCCGGAGTGAGCCCTTCGAGCATTGCCCGCTCTTCGGCGATCAGGTCGGCGCGAATCGTCTGGTACAACGCTTCTCCCTGCACTGTAGGCCGGATCAGCGCGGCACGTCGATCCGCCGGATCGGCGATCCGGTCGACATGTCCCTTGCGGACCAGGGCGTCCACCACGCGACTCGCCGTGCTCTTGTCCAGGTACATTTCGCTAGCCAACCCCTGCAGGCGCAATGGCCCTTGATGGACCAGAGTCTCCAGGGCATAACACTGGGCCACAGAAAGGTCATAGCCGCAAATGCGATCTCGATCTCGAAACTGGTGGACCCGAATCAACTGATTGAGCGCGTCATAGAGCGCTCGGGCATCCCGGTCGAGGTTCTCGCCGCTAGGGAGGTCTCGGGAGTTGTCGCTGTCGCTTTTTTGGGTGCTATCGCTATGGAGAGACATTGGGTCTTTGGTAGTTTAGTTGGTACTAGCAACGTAAATGACCTTCCGGGCCGGGTCAAGCGGCGCACCGATGAGTCGAGAGCCCTGCGCCTGCGGTGAGCGACTCCTCTCCTCTGACTAAGAAGTTCCTTCTCAACCTCTGATATACAGCAAGGTTTTCTATTTCCCGCGCGCTAATGAACAGCAAGATTACAGTGACCGCTTGATGGCATCAGTTGGGCTTCATACCATCAGACTTCAATAATAAATAAAAACGTTCTGTTGAATGATATGAATATTTACGCACGGGAGTAACGCCAAGTGAAACGAACGAGTACCCTACTATCTGTTGCTGTAGCAAGTGCCATGATGCTCAGTGGTTGTGCCAGTATCGTTGGTGATCGCGATCAGGCAATCACCATCAACAGTGCTCCAACCCATGCAGACATTACAATCGTCGACGAAAAGGGGCAGCAAGTCTTCGAGGGAAGCACGCCAACCAGTGTAACGCTCAAAAAGGCTGACGGCTCCTACTTTGGCGGAAAGGATTATGTCGTCACCATCAGTAAAGATGGTTTTCAGAGTCGCTCTATAGAGATTACCAGCCATGCCAACGGCTGGTATGTAGGAGGCAACTTAATTTTTGGGGGATTGATTGGCTGGTTAATCGTCGACCCATTAACAGGGGCCATGTACTCGTTGACCCCGGATGAGATAAACACTTATCTGGGCGACAGTCTCACGAGTACACAAGGTGGGGAGCAAGAGGTCACTCTCGTATTGATCGAAGATGTGCCACAGGAGCTTCGCAATAACTTGAAGCTACTCAGCCAGCGATAGCCTACTCGTAGGGGGCAATGTAACTGTCAACCCACTCCTAGAGGGATGAACTGCGCCCGCACCCGAAGCGCCGGGGCAGTTCTCCCGGGCCCCATGACGCGCAGCGATGGTGGAGCGCTTGAGGCTAAACGTAGCGTCGACGCACCCAGAGACGTCTCGTCAAGCTATGTCCTGCGCCACGGCCGCCACTAAAAAGTGTATGATATGCAACGCATTGGTGGCCCGACGCCACCTTCTTTCCAGCATTGCTGGCGTTTGCGACAGCGCACCGGCCCTCGCTTCCCATGCAGGCGAGAGCAGGTTTGGTGCGTCCCATTCGCCAACGTCCAGGCACGATGACTTGCTCTCAGTCTTCGCGCCACGAGGTCGCTCGTAGCTGGAGTGACAGCGGGATCGCCGGCCCGTGGCCCGACTCAAGAGGATACGAGACTATCGCTACTTCAGATTCACCCTCCACCGCAGCCGCCAGCACGGCGTCTTCCGACTCTCCCCCCGACGACAATCCCCATGCGGTGATGGGCACCGACTACATGGTCACAGAGCTCGACCAGGGCGGTCCTTTCCAGGGCATGCACCGCGGCATGACCATCACCTCTGGTGCGCTGATTCTGCTCTTTGTGCTGTTCACCGGCCTTAGTTCGGACACGGCAAGCGTGGTGTTCGGCACCGCCCGCACCTGGATCGAAAGCACCTTCAGCGGCTATTACCTGATTTCCGTGGTCGCGCTGCTCGTCGTCTGTGCCTTTATTGTCTGCAGTCGCTACGGCAATATCCGCCTGGGTACCGATGACAGCCGCCCGGAATTCAGCAACTTTGCCTGGTTCTCGATGCTGTTCTCGGCGGGTATCGGCATCGGCATTCTGTTTTTTGGCGTTGCCGAACCGATCTTCTATCTCGACAACTCCGGTGCCTTCGGCTATCCCAACAACCCCCATGCCGACATGGCCGGGGCCACCGAGATCGGCCACGAGCGCGCCATCGATGCGCTACGGGTCACCGTCTTTCACTGGGGCCTGCACGGCTGGGCCATCTACGTCATCGTCGGCATGTCGCTGGCCTACTTTGCCTACCGCAAGGGACTGCCCCTGGCGCTGCGGTCTGCCCTCTATCCGTTCATCGGCGATCGCATCTTTGGTCCCCTTGGCCATTTGTTCGACATCTTCGGGGTACTGGGCTGCGTGTTTGGCGTCGCCACGTCCCTCGGGCTCGGGGTCAGCCAGATGGGCGTCGGACTGGAAAAGCTGTTTGGCATCAGTGATGGCCTGCCCACTCAGCTGGCCCTGATTGCGGTCATCTCGACCCTGTCGATCATCTCGGTCGTCAGCGGTGTCCAGCGCGGTATCCGTATCATTTCGGTGCTCAACATCTGGGTGTCGGCGGTGGTGATCGGCATCTTCCTGTTCGGCGGGCCCACCCTATGGCTGTTCAAGACCTTCGGTGAAACGCTGGCCGACTACGCCACCGAAGTAATTCCGATGGGGCTCTGGTATGCCGACAAGGCAGGCACCAGCGAATGGCAACAGGCCTGGACCATTTTCTACTGGGGCTGGTGGCTCGCCTGGGCTCCGTTTGTCGGTCTGTTCATTGCCCGCATCTCGAAAGGCCGCACCCTGCGGGAGTTCGTGCTCGGTGTGCTGCTGGTGCCGACCCTGCTGGCGTTTATCTGGCTGGTCATCTTCGGCGGCAATGCGATCCATCAGGAGTTGAACGCGGCCGGTGGCGCCGGCTCCGCCGGCATCATGGACATGGTGCGTGCCTGGGACCTGCCTTCGGCGCTGTTTGCCACCGCAGACGGTATCGTCGGCTCCGGCGTATTCGGCTGGGTGCTGTCGGCGATGATGGTGTTCCTGCTGATGAGCTGGTTCATCACCTCATCAGACTCGGGCACCCTGGTGCTGACCACCATTCTGTCCCTGGGCGATGACGATCCGCCCAAGCTGTTCCGCGTCTTCTGGGGCGTCATCATCGGCCTGGTGGCGGCGGTGCTGCTGGTTGTCGGCGGGCTCTCTGCGCTGCAGACAGCACTGATCGCAGCGGCGCTGCCGGTCAGCGTCGTCATTCTGGTGATGACCCTTGCGGTGCTGCTATCGCTGTTCCGCGAGCCGGGCGATCCCTATCGACCACGTTCTCGTCTGCCCCGTCGCTGATGCGACAAGCCCGAATCCCTGCGGATTCGGGCTTTTCAGTTCTGGCTGCCTGACATACGGCTATGCAAGCCCTGACGCTGCGGACAGGCAGCGCTGGGCGCTCACCGAGTGGATACCCCCCGGGTCGGACGCGTACAATGCGCGATCCACTTTGGTCGAAGCCTCCTGTCGTGCCGGCCCAAGTCTCACATTCATGCTGCTTCCGCGAGATTCCCTGCCGTGCTCTCTACCGCCAACATCACCATGCAGTTTGGCCCCAAGCCGCTGTTTGAAAACGTCTCTGTCAAGTTTGGACAGGGGCACCGCTACGGCCTGATCGGGGCCAATGGCTGTGGCAAGTCCACCCTGATGAAGATCCTTGGCGGTGACCTGGAGCCGACCAGCGGTCAGGTCATGAAGGACGACACCACCCGGCTGGGCAAGCTGCGCCAGGATCAGTTTGCCTTCGAGGACGAACGCGTCATCGATACCGTGATCATGGGCAATGAAGAGCTGTGGAAGGTGGCCGCGGAGCGCGAGCGCATCTATGCCCAGGCGGAGATGAGCGAAGAAGATGGCATGGCGGTGGCCGACCTGGAGGTCCGCTATGCCGAGCTTGATGGCTACACCGCCGAGGCGCGTGCCGGTGAGCTGCTGCTGGGCCTTGGCATTCCGCTCGAACAGCATGATCAACCGATGAGCGTGGTAGCACCAGGCTGGAAGCTTCGCGTGCTGCTGGCTCAGGCGCTGTTCAGCGACCCCGACGTGCTGCTGTTGGATGAGCCGACCAACCACCTGGACATCAATACAATTCGCTGGCTGGAAGATGTGCTCAGGGCGCGCTCCTCGACGATGATCATCATTTCCCACGACCGCCATTTCCTGAACAGCGTCTGCACCCATATGGCGGATCTGGACTACGGCGAACTGCAGCTGTTTCCCGGCAATTATGACGAGTACATGACGGCCGCCACCCAGGCCCGAGAGCGTCTGCAGGCAGAGAATGCCAAGAAGAAGGCGGAGATCGCCGAGCTCAAGCAGTTTGTCAGCCGCTTCTCGGCCAATGCCTCCAAGGCCAAGCAGGCCACCTCACGCCAGCGCAAGATCGACAAGATCAAGCTGGATGAGATCAAGCCCTCATCTCGGGTGAGCCCGTTCATTCGCTTCGAGCAGAACAAGAAGATCCATCGCCATGCCCTGGCGGTCGAGGAGCTGACCAAGGCTTGGGATGACAACGTGCTGTTCGAGCGCTTTGGTCTGCGCATCGAAGCCGGTGAACGCGTTGCCATCATCGGCCCCAACGGGATCGGCAAGACCACGCTGCTGAACTGCCTGGTCGGCTCGATGGAGCCCGATGCGGGCGAGGTCAAATGGACCGACGCTGCCGAGGTGGGCTACTTCGCCCAGGACCACGCAGCCGACTTCGAGGGTGGCGAGACGCTGTTTGAGTGGATGCAACAATGGACCACGTCTGGCGAGCAGATCGTACGAGGGGCGCTGGGCAGAATGCTGTTCTCCAACGACGATATCGGCAAGTCGGTCAAGGTGATCTCCGGTGGAGAACAGGGCCGCATGCTGTTCGGCAAGCTGTCACTGCAAAATCCCAACGTGCTGGTCATGGACGAGCCCACCAACCACCTGGACATGGAGTCCATTGAGGCCTTGAACCTGGCCCTGGAGCACTACGCTGGCACCCTGATCTTTGTCAGCCATGACAGAGAATTCGTCGGCTCGCTGGCCACTCGCGTCATCGAAATGAAGGACGATGGCATCGTCGACTTCAGCGGTAGCTACGACGACTATCTGCGCAGCCAAGGTATCCTCGGCTGATAGCGCACGGCATATCCACGGGCAGCGCTAGCTGCCCGTGGCTGCTCGGTGGCCTCGCTCGCTTAGCGGCTCTCCCCAGTCATCTCGCCCTTCTTCCCTCTTTCTTTCTCCCTCTCTCTCGCACTGTCTCGCTCTCCCTCTCTCTCGCACTATCTCGCTCTCCCTCTCTCGCACTATCTCGCTCTCCCTTTCTCGCACTATCTCGCTCCCCCCTCTCTCTCGCACTATCTCGCTCTCCACTCTCTCCCCGATCCTGCTGATCTGCTGTCTCTTTTTATCGGCTTCCTCCTTTCGCTTTACGGTCAGCCGATCATGTCGCAGCGCTCACGGGTCTCCTGCCGTCAGTTCTTGGCTGCTCCTTGGCGCCAACGTGCAACATCATTAGCGAGAAAGTGTTTTGCACTCATACCGATTGTCCGAGCGTGCACGAGCCCCCACTGTACCGCGTGACCATTTTTAGACGAATCGGACAGTCCATGAACATTCTGATGCTTAACGGCGGCAAGGCGTTCGCTCACTCCGGCGGCCGCTACAACGACACTCTGCATGACGCGGGCCGAGGCGTCCTCGCTGAGCTGGGTCACCAGATTCAGGAGACCCGCATCGACGAGGGTTACGACCTTCAGGCCGAAATCGACAAGTGGCTGTGGGCAGACACCATCATCGTGCAGATGCCTGGTTGGTGGATGGGGCCGCCGTGGATCGTGAAACGCTACCTGGACGAAGTACTAACCGAAGGCCATGGCAGCCTCTACGCCAGCGATGGCCGCTCGCGCAAGGATCCGTCTCTCCAGTACGGCAGTGGCGGTCTGCTGCAGGGGCGCCGCTATATGCTGTCATTGACCTGGAATGCGCCCAGAGAAGCCTTCGATGAGGAAGGCAACTTCTTCGAGGGCAAGGGCGTCGACGGCGTCTACTTCCCGGTCCACAAGGCGATGGAGTTCCTCGGCATGCAAGGCTTGCCCACCTACCTCGCCAACGACGTGATCAAGGCGCCCGCGATCGATACCCATGTCGCCGAATATCGCGAACATTTGCTCGCGCTGTTCTCGACCACCGAGGCCTGAGCAAACGCTGCCGTCATTAGCCGTGCGGAACGACGCGTCAGCGCCCGAAGCCCAGCATCCAAGGCCTCGATGCTGTCAGGTAGAGCCTTCGCGCAGTGGGCGACGCAGCGACTCATCCGTGCAGGCATTGATGCCGTATTTCCTTGAGCGCTTTACGGCCCCGACAATCCGGCCGGGGCCCGTCCACCAGATCAAGACCAGAGGAGTGTCACCATGCTGTGGGTCATTGCGACGATCACCACAACCCCGGGCAACGCCCAGAACGTGCTGGATGCATTGCTTGAGGTAGCCCCAACGGTTCAACAGGAAGAGGGCTGCCTGCGCTATCAGCCGGCCATCGACGCCCCAAGAGGCCTGACCCATGACGACACCGCGCGCAGCGATACGGTCACCGTCATCGAAACCTGGTCCTCCCGTGCGGCACTGGAAGCCCACATGGAGACTCCACACATGGCACGCTTTCGCGACGCCACGGTAGACTGGGTCACCCATGCCGACATTCGCTTGATCGACCCAGTCGACGCCTGATAGAGGCGCAACGAGCAAGAGCATACCCGCCCCCGCCCCTTCACCAAGGGGGCGGGGGCGGGTGAAATGGCGACTCCATCACGCCGCCGCCTCGACAACACGAGAGCGGTTCACCTTGCCCTGAAGCCACAGGATGCCCAGCGCCAGCACCGCCAGACCGCTTCCGGCCAATGGCGTGAGTGCCAGCGCCTCCCTTGCGACCAGCGCACTGCCCGCGGCGGAACCGGCCGAGATACCGATATTGAACGACGAGATATTGAGCGCCGAGGCAAACGCCACCGCCCGCGGCCGATGCTGTTCGGCAGACGCCAGCATGCCTGACTGAAACGCGGGCGACAGACCAAAAGCCAAGGCACCCCACACCGCCAGCCATATCGGCATCAACGCGCTTATCTGTCCCCAGGCATGGATGGTTGCCAGGATCGCCGCCAGCCCCAGCAATAGCCAGGCGGCGGTGCGCCGCCATCCCATGGCGCCGACCATTCGACCGCCCATCAGGTTGCCAACCAGGGTCGCGCCACCGAAGACGATCAGCAGTCCACTGGCGATATGCGTGGAGAAACCCGACTGCTCGGTCAGCCAGAGACTGATGTAGGTGAACAGCGGAAAGGTCGCCCCGAAGCCCACCGCCGTCAGCGCCATGGTCACCACGATGACCGGATGGCCGAGCGCTGACAGCTGCTCTCGCCAACTGCCTGTCGGCTGAGCGTCAAGATGCGCCGGCACCCAACGCCACAGCGCGACTAGCGCCATGCTCGCCAGTACCACAATCACCACAAAGGGAACCCGCCACCCCACGCCGTTACCCAGCAGGCTTCCGACAGGTACACCAATCACCATGGCCAGCGTCAGCCCCGAGAACATCAGCGCAATGGCACTACCTGCCTGCCCTTGTGGCGCCAGCCGACTGGCCACCGTCGCCCCTAGCGCAAACAGGGCACCATGCGCCACGGCCGTGATCACTCGGCCGAACATCAGGCTGGTAAAGTCCTGGGCGATGACCGCCAACAGATTGCCGACCAGGAAGAGCGCCATCAGCCCCGTCAGCACCCGACGCGGCGGGAAGCGGGACAAGGTCAGCATGAGCATCGGCGTACCGACCGCCAAGGCCAGCGCATAGCCACTCACCAGAGCACCGGCGCGATCCTGGGTGACGCCCAGATCACTGGCGATGGTGGGCAGCACCCCGACCACGATGAACTCCGCCATGCCGATGGCAAAGGCAGCCACCGCCAGTGCCAGCACGGCAGGATGCTGGCCGCGCATCATGCCGCCTCCCGTGCCATCAGGCGCGGCCCCAGCTGGGCAAGGGTCTCGTCCAGTTCGACGGTTGCGCCGGCTACACCGACGGCCCCGACCACGCGCTGTTGTGCATCGCGCAGTACCACGCCGCCGCCAAAGCTGATCAGGCCACCGTTGGTGTTTTCCAGGGTATAGACGGCCTCGCCGGGAGCGGCGATCTGACCGAGTTGTGCACTGTCGGTTTGAAACAGCGAGGCCGTGCGCGCCTTCTTGATCGCGACATCGATACTGCCGGGAACCGCGCCATCCATGCGTTCGAAGGCGACCTGGAGCCCGCTGGCGTCCACGATGGCCAGCGAGACGGCAAACCCTTCAGCGGCAGCAGCCTCGCGAATCCCTGCAATCACGTGTTGGGCATCGTCAAGTTGCATGTCATTCTCCTCATGAATACAGACAAGAGCAGCGTCGTCGTCGACGCGATGAGGAGCATGCCGATGCCGCGCAGGCAGGCACAGGGGAGAGCGGCGGATGCCGATCAAGATTCGACAATGTCGAACGGCGAGGAGTACAGGAGGGTCAGCGCGCTAGAAGTTGCTTCGCCAACCGGCTCAGCTGCGCCTGCGTCCAGCGCGATGAGGGACCCGCCATGCCCAAAGCGGCCACGCACTCTCCGCGCTGGCGCAGCGGAATCGCCAGGCAACAAAGACCTGCCTCCACGGCTTCAAGGTCCAGTGCAAAGCCCTGGAGGCTGACCTCCCGAAGCCGGGCCTCCTGCGCATCGGTCAGGGGGCCATCGCGCCTGACCTGGCGCAGCAGGTCGTCATCGTTGGCCAGGAAGACATGGCCGATCGCCGAATGCCGCAGCGACTCCCGGCGTCCTCGCGGACTCTGGACACGCCGCGGCTGCCGTCCCTCCACGGCCTCGAGATACAGGTACTGCTGGCTGCCGCAGGGCGCGGCCAGATAGACCGTCTCATCACTCAGCGCCGCGGCTTCTTCCAGTAGTCCGCGGTAATGATGACGCAGTTGCTCACGCTCCTGTGCCAATGGCTCAGCCAGCTCGTCAAGACGCAACCCAAGCCAGTAGCCCTCGGCCAGGCGCCGGACGTAGCCCAATGCCACCAGGGTATTCAGCAACCCGTGAACGGTGGTCTTGCCCAAGCCCACCTCAGCGCTGAGATGGGCCAATGTCTGCGGCTTGTCGGCGCGTCGCAACGCCTCGAGCAGCAGAAAGCTGCGCGACACTGACTGGATCATTCTGGTCACTGACGTGTCCCGCCTTGGGTCCCGGAGCGTGCGGTGGGAACGCCCGACACCCCGCGAGAGCGGCCCGGAGACACCCTCATCATTGGTCCACGACCCCTTCCGGCAATGACTCGCTCCATTCACGCAGTTCATCGAGCACCTTGATGGCCGTCTCGCCAAGTGGCGTGATCGCGTATTCGACCACGACCGGCGACGTCTCGCGCACGTGCCGGGAGATCAGTCCCTTTGTCTCGAGAAAACGCAGGCGCTCGGTGATCATCTTCTTGCTGGCGCCCCCCACCATGCGAGCAAGGTCATTGAACCTCACCGGCCCTTCGTTGATGTGCCACAGCAAGGATCCTGTCCACTTGCCGCCAAGCACACGCATGCCCTTCTCGATGGCACACGGCTCCAGACAGGGCGCCGCGACACGACGCCGGCCTTTCGAATCTTCCGTCACAGACGCTTCCACTTTCCTATCTCCTGTGTACCTACCCAGCCCCCGCTCGAATCGTGGCGTTGACGGCGCCTTGGCCGCTCTCCTCTACCAGGGCGCCTTCCACCAGCGCGTCGCCTCCAAGACGTCTCTTACAAGGCGTCAACACGTCCGCCGGGATGTCACGCTGCTGTCCAGCTACCAGGTTACCAAAAGTATACTAGTTGTTTTTATATACCGCCCGCTTCATCTTAACTCCTGAAGAGCCTGCAGATCCATGACTCATTGCCACTCAAGACGGAGATTTTTATGCGTAACGTACTGATCATAAACGGTCACCAGCCCTATCCATTTGCCAAGGGCACACTCAACGACAGCCTGGCTGAGCGCGCTCGTCATTGGCTTTCCAGCAAGGGCCACGAGGTCCGCGTCAGTCGCATCGCCGAAGGGTATGACGTCGAGGAGGCCATTGCCGACCACCAGTGGGCCGACGTGGTGATCATGCAGTTCCCGATCAACTGGATGATGGTGCCCTGGTCCTTCAAGAAATACATGGATGAGGTCTACACCGCCGGCATGGATGGCCGCTTGTGCAACGGCGACGGCCGCACCGCCGAGAAGCCGAAGGAGAACTATGGGCTGGGCGGTACCCTGACCGACACCGACTACATGCTCAGCGTCACCCTCAATGCGCCATCCGAAGCCTTTGATGACCCCGAGGAACCCTTCTTCGCCGGCAAGTCGCTGGATGACCTGGTCGCCCCCGTGCATCTGAACGCACGCTTCTTCGACATGAGCCCACTGCCGACCTTCGGCGCCTTCGACGTGATGAAGAACCCCGACATCGACAGCGACCTCGCGCGCTTCGATGCTCACCTCGAGCGCGTCTTCGGCTGATGCCTCCGTCACCTTCAGGAGACTCCCCCATGACAACACCTCAATGGCCTGACGCTGGGCACCCGGTTCCGCTGGCCGACCAGGCCTCTCCGGAGTTCTACCGCGAGCTCATCAACACCGGTGAGACACGCCTGGTACACATGACCATGGCCCCCGGCGCCGCCGATGCGCCTCACCGCCATCCCGAAGAGATCGTCTACTTCCTTTCTGCCGGCCGCCTGCGCATCGCGCTGGAAAGCGGCGATGTCGTAGAGCGTGACGTGGTAGCAGGGGACGTCATGCATAACGAGGCCTGGGCCCACCAGGTGACCAACGTTGGCGCGACTTCCGTCGAGGCCATCATTTTCGAACGCCTGGATCGCGACGACCTGGCGTAACCCCACTTATCTCGAGGAGAGAGACGATGAAAACCATTCTGATGACAGGGGCCGGCAGCGGTCTGGCGGAAGGTGCCGCACTGGGACTGGCGCAGCAAGGACACCGGGTCATTGCCACGGTGGAGATCTGGCCACAGGTATCGGCCCTGAAAGAGAGGGCGCAGCAGTTGGGGGTTCGCCTGGAGGTCGAAAAGCTCGACATCACCGATGCTCAGGATCGCGACAGCATCTTTGCGCGCTACGGCGCCGCGGTGGATGTTGTGGTGGCTAATGCGGCAATCGGCGAGACCGGCCCCATCGCCGAAATCCCCGTGTCGCGCGTGCGCAAGGTCTTCGAAACGAACGTCTTCTCGACCCTCGAGTTCGTCCAGCCTTACGCCAAGACCTTTGCCAGCCGCGGCCAGGGCAAGATCGTGCTGGTATCTTCCATTGCCGGCTTCACTACCTTCCCGTACCTCGCGCCCTATGTCGCGTCCAAGCATGCCCTGGAAGGTATTTCCCAGCTGCTCCACGAAGAACTGGCACCGCTGGGCGTGAAGGTCGCCACCATCAACCCGGGCCCCTTCCGCACCGGTTTCAACGACCGCATGTACGACACCCTCGACCAGTGGTACGACCCAGAGACAAACTTCACCCCTGAGGCGCCGATCCGAGAGACCCAGCAACTGTTCGCCGGGGACGACCTTCAGCTTGACCCCTCATCCATGATCGATGAGATGGTGCGCCTCATCCCGCTGGACGAGCATGCCTTCCGTAATGTGCATCCCGCACGATTCGAGGAAGACGTAAAGCGCTACCAGGAGAGCCTTTGGGACCGTCAGATGTGACCGTCCACAGGCAACAGGAAATGCGCGTCGGGCCCGATGCACGAGGGTAGCGGGCCCGGCGAGCAACGCCCTACATCGCGTTACCCCATGAGGACGTTCCCTATGTCACAGCCGGATATTCACCTGTACACCGCCGCCACCATGAACGGTTACAAGCCGGTCATCTTTCTCGAAGAGGCGGAGGTGCCCTACGAATTGACCTTCATCGACTTCGGCAAGAAGGAGCAAAAGGCGCCCGACTATCTCAAGCTCAACCCCAACGGGCGCATTCCCACCATTGTCGACCGAGGCAATGACGACTTCGCCGTGTTCGAGAGTGGCGCCATCCTGTGGTACCTGGCCGAGAAGTACGACCAGTTCCTGCCCAGAGAGGCCAAGGCCCGCAGCGAAACGCTGCAGTGGCTGATGTTCCAGATGGGGGGCATCGGTCCGATGATGGGCCAGGCCATGTACTTCCAGCGCATCGCCGCCCCCAACGGCCAGCAGGAACCCTTCTCCATCAAGCGTTACGTGGATGAGTCCCGTCGCCTGCTGGAGGTCCTGAACACCCGCCTGGAAGGCCGAGAGTGGCTGGCGGGGGATCAATACACCATCGCCGACATGGCGACCTATCCCTGGGCACGCGCCTACGTCTGGGCCAAGGTGTCGGTCGAGGGTCTCGACCACCTGAAGGCCTGGTTCGAGCGGCTCGATGCGCGCCCCAAGATTCAGAAGGCCTTGACCATCCCGAAGGCACAGCCCGCCTTCTGGGGTGACGCCGACGAAAGCGAGTTTCTCAAAGAAAATGCGGCACGCTTTTCCTCCGATGTGCGCACTTGAACTCGACCCGACGTGGCTCATCGCTGCAGGTGTTTAGCGACGCCATAGTGACAGCCCTTGGCCAGTGTGTATCGTAGGCGCTGTTCAGGATCATCTTCACAACGAGACCATCGCCATGACCACCGCTGACGATATCAACCGCATGCTGGCAACACACTGGCCAAGCTGTCCGTTTACCTGTCTCGAGCTTGCCGAGCGCCACGCGATTGCCACGGTCGAGGTGCGAGAAGAGGACCTGCGGCCCGGTGGCTATGTGTGTGGCCCAGCCCTGTTTGCCGCTGCAGACGCGGCACTGTGGTTTCTGGCTTCTGCTGGCCGTGAAACGCCACAGGCCATGGCGTTGACCTCTGACCTGGCGATTCGCTATCTGTCGCCGGCTGTCGGCCAGCGGATCATCGCCCGGGCCGACCTCAACAAGAGCGGAGGCAGAACCATGATCGGCAGCGTATCAGTGTGGATGGATGACAGCGAAAGCGAGCCCTGCGCCATCGCACAGGGCGCTTATATTCTTCCCGCCTGATCGTTGATGTCGGCTCCCGCCCGTCTATCACCTGGAAGCATCCAACCCTTCGGCCGGCCGGGCGCCGATGGCCTCAGGCCTGCTCGGCGTTGGTCTACCGCGGTGCAGCGTCGTGCTGCTTGCGGACATCCTTCAACGACTTCTCACCCGGTCTTCACACTGCACTAGAGCTTATCGATCCATCTCAGAGCTAGGAGGCGGTAAAATCGTATTGGCGCGCCATTTAGCGACAGTGACCTTGCCTTTCAAGATGTCAGTAACCACAGCTTTTTGAGTATCCCTGTTCGTCGTTCACAGTTCAGGGGTCGACGGGAGGTTCGTTGCTGATTTCACCCTCCCGATAGCTGCGCTATTGCCTGTGCAGCTTGGGAGGGGGGGCACTTCAGCGCGGTGTAGATGGCCTCATGTGAAATCTGCCGGCGTGAGTCGCTAGAGACGTACGCTTCATGTGTGCTGGCTATCCGTCGCGGAGACCAGTACCTGCGCAGTAAGTAGATCAACACCTCGAAGAGCCCCGTCCGGGGGCAGCTAGGGACGCTGGCGAGGCCAATGTCGCGTCCGACGAGGCCGGTAGGCCGGCATCGTAGACCTTGATGGGTCACGTGCCGCACTGTGTCATTGAGACCGCCGAAGCGCGTATCTGACGCTGCGCGGTCATCTATTCTGTTGACGTCAATAAGACGACTCGGTTCACGCGCTTGTCCTGTCCGAATTCGATCAGAGCAAACCATTCCCGGTAAGCATCCTCAGAATGGGTATCGGGAATGTCGGGGCAGGCCGGGATAACGAAATTTTGCGATCTGGCGGTATATCCTGAGGGCACGCGTCCAAGAATGCGGATCACTTCCCCACGGGTCAGACCAACCCTGATCCCTGAGGGCGTCTGCCAATTCGGCGAGATGGTGGACATATTGACAACGACATCTTGGAAAAAATCGATATTCGCGCCAATCAGGGCTATCCGGTCAATTGGCTCATCACTGAACGAGGTTGCGTCGGTGGCTTTCGGTGTTCCGAACTTGCTGAGTGCGCCCACTGGCGCGCCCATCTTTATCCCATTGAGGCGAAGCTCCGATGGGGGAAGGCAATCAAATTCGTCGCTATATTGATGGTTTTTTAGCAGAAGCGGTATGGAGGCCGATGAAACAGCATCCGATATCCAGGTCTGGGAGTCCCAATCCCACGTCTGGCCGGCGGCCACTTTGACATCATGGAGCCCGCCGCCAAAGCCATAGCTTACTGTCTCAGGGATGCACTCAAGGCGGGCGATCCGCTCGCCCCCCTCGGTCACTTCAACCCACCCAAAGCGCCTTATCGGACGCTGCATCTCCTCCTCAGAAAACGGACGGTCAAAGCCGCCCACAACGTTGTAACCGTAATCTTGATTGAAGAAGGTGACTGACTCGCTGATCGCCTTGCCAAGCCCCGACCATGGCTCAAAATCAACGCGTTCAATGGATTCTGACAGAGTGAGATCCGCTGGCCCGCCAATCGGGCCGTAGCTGTAGGTGGCAGTCTGGTTATCAAAACACACGAAGACTTCGGTACCGAGGCCTTCCATCTGGCAGGAGGTGAAGGCTTCCTGCCCTTGTGGGCAGCCTGCCTCCGCTCCCCTCGCCAGCAGCCCCATCACGAGCCACAGGCCGCCCATTAGAACGCATCTCAGTCGCCCAAGCCTTTTGACATGCATGTCTCTATCCCGGCACTGATGAGCAGGTTTCACACCAAACACTATAGCGCTGCAGGAGCCATGCTTGAGAAAAATTCCTAACGCGCGGTCGAACAGGAACACATGTTCGATCTGATCAGAGCTTGGTGCTTGGTGCTTGGTGCGAAACGGGGAATCCCTTCGCTCTCGTGGGGCGCTGACGATACGCTCCAGGCAGCATCAGCTAAATAGCCGCCGTTCACTGCTCGTGTTCAGGATCTCTGGGGCGGGACGATGCAGGCTTAGCCCTTGGCTCAAGTCCCCGGGTCCACCTCGCGTGCCAGGTCAACAGATGACAGTTTCCAAGAGCAGGTAAACAAGATCAGGGTAAACACCACCCATATAGAAAAAGCCCGCTGATCTCTCAGCGGGCTTTTCATCAATTCGTGGCGGAGGGGGAGGGATTCGAACCCTCGAAGCCTTTCGACTTACACACTTTCCAGGCGTGCTCCTTCGACCACTCGGACACCCCTCCGCATTGTCATCTTGAAGAACACGTTGCCCGCGTTGCGCGGTGCTTATCCCTCAAGACGGCGCATACTTTATCGCCTTAAGTTCTCGATTGCAAGCCGTTTTTTGCTACTTTGCCCGTATGGGAGATCGGTTCGGTGCCTAGACGGCGATTGGCGGCTCGCTGGGCAGCACCGCGTAGTCACCACGCGCCTCAAGGCACAGCGTTTCACCACACCACAGCTCCTGGACCAGGGCGATTCGCCCCTTCCCTCGCTCGGCCAGGCGACGCTCCAGCGCATCTTCGGGCGATGTCTCCCCGGCGATAGCACTGTCGAGCATTGCTCGGTCGTCGCCCGGCTCTTCCGGCCGGCAGATCAAGTGATAGTCCCCGGTCACCGGCGCCACAAAGCGCTGGCTAGCCTGCGCTACCACCACATCCTGGTTGATCCCGCGACGCCTAAGCCACAGCGTCGTCCAGCACCAGCCCAGCAGGGTGGTCTGAGCGGTCAACGAACCGCCAAAACCGGTGCCCTTGTCATTGAGGTTGGGACGCAGATCCAGCTCCCACACGAGAGCGTTACCCTCTTTCCGCATGCGCTGGATGCCAAGCGATCCCATCAGGGGGATGGCCTCCCCCAGCCAGTCAAGAAAACCGTTCAGGTCTTCCGGCACACCTGTCGGCGGCAGCGCTGGACGGGGATGCGCGTGGCCAACCTGTCTTGTCATGTCATCCATGAACGTGCGTCCCGTGTCAGCTGACCCAAGCGCAACGGCGCTTAGTCCCATACCTCGACGTAATCCTCTACCCGGTGCTCGGCAATGGGCTTGTGACGACCACCCAGCTGGCCCAGGTAGATGAAGGCGACCAGCTCATCGTGCTCTCCCAGCCTGAGCCCCTTGCGCACAGTGTCGTCGAAGGCGTACTTGCCACTGCGCCACATGGCGCCAAGCCCCTGGGCATGAGCGGCCAGCAAGATACCGTGGGCGGCGCACCCTGCGGAAATCACCTGCTCGATCTTCGGTACCTTGGGCACGTCCGGGTCCACCTTGGCGACGACGCCGATGATCATCGGTGCGCGCTTGGGTTTCATCCGTGCGCTGTTGAGGCACTCGTCGGTCGCCTTGGGGTCTTCGCGAAACTCGGCCTCGGCGAACAGCTCGCCTAGTCGGTCGAGGCCTTCACCGGAGAACTCGATAAAGCGCCAAGGCCTGAGTTCCTTGTGATCCGGCGCGCGCAGCGCGGCTCGGTACATGGCATCGAGCTGCTCACGGGACGGAGCAGGCCCCGCCAGCTTGCCCATGGAGCTGCGTTCATGCAGCAAGGTCATGGCATCCATCGTGTCACTCCAGAGGGCGAATGCCCTGTCACAATTCAATGGTTGAGACGCTTTCGCATTACCCTACCAGACCACTCAGGTATTGTCCCTGCGGCACCATCTATCGCCGCGATCTATCCCCGCGATCTAGGGCGCCGCATCCACTGCGTGCGGCCGGTCACTGCCGCGCCAGGCGCAGCGGCGTGGGAGGCGTCTCGCCGGGGGTGCCGCGCCAGGGGCTGATATCCAGACCACCGCGTCGCACGTAGCGCGCCAACACCAGCAGGCGTTCTGGGCGGGCCCTCTCCATCAGGTCCACGAACATGTGCTCGACACAGTGTTCGTGAAAGTCCTGATGCTGGCGGTAACCGACGATGTAGCGCAGCAGACCATCTCTATCGAGCCTGGGCCCACGGTAGCGAATCATGACGCTGCCCCAATCGGGCTGTCCGGTGACCGGGCAGTTGGACTTGAGCAGGTGCGAGGTCAGCGTCTCCTCGACAATCTCATCGCTCACCGTCAGGTGATCGGGGCTGGGGGTATAACGAGCAATTTCGATATCCCGGTCGTCGATACACTCACCCGGCAGGCGGCGCGGTGACAGCTGCTCATCCTCGACGTCGAGAATCTCAACGCTCACCGCCGCTCCTGCCGCCTCGCCAAGGTCCCGCTCCAGGGTCGCGATGAGTTCACTGCGCGAACTCAAGCGCGTCTGGTTCAGGCTGTTGAGGTACAGCTTCCACGACTTGGACTCGATCAGACGTGGTGAGCTCGCTGGCAGTCGAAAGCGCGCCACGGCAACGCATGGCTTGCCCTTGGGCGTCAGCCAGGACAACTCGAAGGCGTGCCATTCGTCTTCTCCCACGAATGGCAGTGCATCCTCCGCGATGCCCAGGGGCGCACGGTTGGCCGCCCGCTCGATGGGGAAGAGAAGCCCCGGATCGTACTGGTCGGGGTAGGCCGACTCTCGTCCCAGCGGGGCGTCGGCCAAGGTCGCGGGGCGATGGTGAGGATGATCGGACGAGTGACTCATGCACGCTACCTGAACACAAAAGAACCAAGAAAAGGATCACGGCAAACGCCGCGATGACGCGGCGCTAGCTACGAATGCCCTTGCCATTTTCCAGCATCCACAAGGCAATGGCGAATAGACCAATGATAAAGCCAAAGATCGCGGTCAGGGCCCAGCCCACCGGGATATCCGACACCCCAAGAAAGCCGTAGCGGAAGACGTTGACCATATACAGGATCGGGTTGAGCATCGACGCCCCCTGCCAAAAGTCCGGCAGCAGGGAAATCGAGTAGAACACCCCGCCGAGGTAGGTCAGCGGCGTCAGCACAAAGGTCGGCACGATGGAGATGTCATCGAACTTCTTGCCCAGCAGCGCATTGATAAAACCGCCCGTGGCGAACAGTGCCGCGGTCAGAATGACCACGCCGATGGTCAATAGAGGATGCGCGACCTCGATCCGGGTAAAGAACAGCGACACCCCGGTGACGATGATGCCAACCCCGAGCCCACGAGCCATGCCGCCCAGAATGAAGCCCGCCAGCATCACCCAGTTGGGCATCGGCGACACCATCATTTCCTCGACACTACGCTGAAACTTGTTGGAGAAAAACGACGACGCCACGTTAGAATAGCTGTTGGTGATCACGGACATCATGATCAGCCCTGGCACGATGAAGTCCATGTAGCTGTAGCCGTCCATCTCGCCAATACGCGAGCCAATCAGGTTGCCGAAGATGATGAAGTACATCGTCATCGTGATCGACGGCGGCAACAGCGTCTGAGGCCAAATGCGGGTAAAGCGACGAATTTCCTTGATCACCAGGGTCCATAGGGCGATCGCTATCTGGCTCGGATTCATCCACGCATCTCCTTGTCTGCATTGCCGCTTTCCACCATGGAGACGAACATCTCCTCCAGCCGGTTGGCACGATTGCGCATCGACAGCACCTTGATGCCATCCCGTTTCAGCGCGTCGAACACGTCATTGAGGCACTGCCCACGATGGACCACGACCGACAGCTGGGCATCGTCGACCTTGCCCACCTCGAAGCCCTCGATGGCCGGTGCCTCGGACACCGGCTCTGCCAGGTCGAGCAGGAAGGTTTCGGTGTCCAGCTCCGCCAGCAGCTCTCTCACGCTGGTGTTACGCACGATTTCCCCGTGGTTGATGATGCCCACGTTGCGACAGAGGCTCTCGGCCTCTTCCAGGTAGTGGGTGGTGAGGATGATGGTGGTGCCCTCCTCCCGGTTGATGCGACGCATGTACTCCCACATGCTGCGGCGCAGCTCGATATCCACGCCGGCGGTCGGCTCATCGAGAATCAACAGCTTGGGTCGATGCATCAGCGCCCGCGCAATCATCAGCCGCCGCTTCATCCCGCCAGACAGCATGCGCGCACTACCGTTGCGCTTGTCCCACAGGCTCAAGTCCTTGAGCAGGCTCTCTGCCCGCGGCAGCGCTTCGCGCCGGGACATCCCGTAGTAGCCCGCCTGCGCCAGCACGATATCGATGACTCGCTCAAACTGGTTGAAGTTGAATTCCTGGGGCACCACCCCGAGGTGGTACTTGGCACGGGCAAAGTCCTTGTCGATATCGATGCCGAAGATCGATACCTGGCCCGCGGTCTTTTGCACCAGCGAACAGACCACGCCCAGTGTGGTGGACTTGCCGGCGCCGTTGGGTCCCAGCAGCGCGTAGAAATCGCCCTCCTGAACATCGAGGTCGATGCCCTTGAGAGCCTTGAAACCATTGCCGTAGACCTTGGTCAGGCCTCGAATGGACAGAGCCGGTTCGGCCATGAGGGATCCTTGGTGTGGGTGTCAGGGGAAATAGATAGAAGGCTCACCATATGGGGTCACTCAGCCACATCTTCAACCGAGCCACCCGCCTTGCCGCTGCCAGCAGCGTGTCACCTAGAGGGCGACACGATGCCCCGAGAGCGCCTGGACATACGTGTCGAACGCCGCCCAACCTACCACTGACGCCTCTTTGGTGAGAGACGAGGGACGAAAGGCGAGAGCCGACGTCCATCAAAGCATGACGGAGGTCAGTGGCCGCCCCCTTGAACGCAGCCTAAGCTAAACAGTCTCAACCACTACGAGGACAACGCCATGACGACCTGCAACAAGCACCCACATCATGAGCATCAGCACGGGCCTGGGTGTGGTCACACGGCGATAGAACATAACGGGCACATCGACTACCTGCACGACGGGCACCTGCACCACATGCACGGCGACCACGTGGATGAGCACACTATCGAGGTAACTGATCAAAACCCGGCAGACTGCACGCCGCACCACCAGTGTTCAGGCCATGCCGCAGATCATGTGCATGGCCCCGGATGCGGTCATGAACCGGTGCCTCATGGGGATCATATCGACTACCTCGTCGATGGCCACCTGCACCACCCTCATGGGGATCACTGTGACGATCATGGCCCCATCACTGTCGTGACATAGGTGACGTGAGGTCAAAGGGGGCTGGCGCGCACCATCAGACAAGCGTCGGCCCGCTAGCGGCTGACGGCCCACGACAAGAGATACGCACAGCGAGTCAGACCATCCAGAAAGCACAAAAAAAGGGCCCGGGGGCCCCTTTTGCGTCAGGCACTGCCGCCGAAGCAACAGGCCAATAATTTTTGGAGCGGGAAACGAGATTCGAACTCGCGACCCCAACCTTGGCAAGGTTGTGCTCTACCACTGAGCTATTCCCGCTCTATCGATGCAGAGACCGCGACAGCTGTCGACGTCCCTCTGCTGCGTTGCGAAGTGGCGTCCCATAGGGGGTTCGAACCCCTGTTCCCGCCGTGAAAGGGCGGTGTCCTAGACCACTAGACGAATGGGACGCATGGAGCGGGAAACGAGATTCGAACTCGCGACCCCAACCTTGGCAAGGTTGTGCTCTACCACTGAGCTATTCCCGCAAACGCATCGCAAATTGTACCGGAAAGTGGCGTCCCATAGGGGGTTCGAACCCCTGTTCCCGCCGTGAAAGGGCGGTGTCCTAGACCACTAGACGAATGGGACGCATGGAGCGGGAAACGAGATTCGAACTCGCGACCCCAACCTTGGCAAGGTTGTGCTCTACCACTGAGCTATTCCCGCAAACGCATCGCAAATTGTACCGGAAAGTGGCGTCCCATAGGGGGTTCGAACCCCTGTTCCCGCCGTGAAAGGGCGGTGTCCTAGACCACTAGACGAATGGGACGCATGGAGCGGGAAACGAGATTCGAACTCGCGACCCCAACCTTGGCAAGGTTGTGCTCTACCACTGAGCTATTCCCGCATTCCGGCCTTTCAAGAGTCGAAGTGGCGTCCCATAGGGGGTTCGAACCCCTGTTCCCGCCGTGAAAGGGCGGTGTCCTGGACCACTAGACGAATGGGACGCATCGGCCTCGTCTCTCTCGAGGTGGCGCGTATGTTACTGAGCACCCTGAAAAGTGTCAACCCCGAGTCACGATTTTCCTGTTCGATTCAACGCCCTTCTCTATATATCCACCCTATTACCCGTCCTGCTTGCCCCATACACAGGCACACGTACATAGACACACGGGCCTCGTATGAGGCCGACACCCAGCGCAGTATTCACAGGTAAGCCCCACGTACACCATGGAACGGTCAGCGTGAAACCGTCGGGTTGGTCAAACGGCCATAAACGTCTTAGCTTGAAGTGAGCGCCTGCGTCGAACCTCACGGGAGAACATCCATGCGCAAGAAGATCGAGAAAACCGATGCCGAATGGCGGACACAGCTTTCCCCGGAGCAATATCACGTCACTCGCGAAAAAGGCACGGAGCGCCCCTTCAGCGGCGACTACCACGTCACCGATACCCACGGCATCTATCACTGCGCCTGCTGCAACGCGCCCCTGTTCGAGAATGAGCACAAGTTTGATGCCGGCTGTGGCTGGCCAAGCTTCGACCGGCCGCTGTCCGAGAGCTGCATCCAGCTCGATGACGACCATCGACACGGCATGCACCGTACCGAAGTCAGCTGCCAGCGCTGCGACGCCCACCTCGGCCACGTCTTTGCCGACGGCCCTACACACACCGGCCAGCGCTACTGCATCAACTCACTGGCACTGAGCTTTCACGAAGGTGAATAGCGCCTGGCGCACCTAGCACGCCCTTTACGCCCCTTGGCGACCACGGCCACCCCGGCGGCTCGTGGTCGCCCACTCACTGCATCGACTCGCGCTTCAGCAGCCTGCCCGCATCTCTGCTGACGACATTTGACTCGGGTTTCCCTAAGATGGAGCGTCATTTGCGCTTATAGAGTAGGCAGGAGAAAGAGATGCTGGGCTGGTTTCCGGGACACATGAACAAGGCGCGCCGTCAGATACTGGAGGCGCTGCCGGAAATCGACGTGGTGATCGAGGTGCTCGACGCCCGCCTGCCCTACTCCAGCGCGAACCCGATGCTGGCCAGTCTGACCCGCCACAAGCCGGTGCTGAAGATTCTGTCTCGCGCCGATCTCGCTGACCCGGAGGGCACCCGCGCCTGGACCGCCTTCTTCGACGCACAGCCAGACACCCGCGCGCTGGCGGTGACCACGACCAACACCCGCGAGCTGAAGCGCATCCCCAAGCTATGTCACGAACTGGCCGGTCAGGTTCGCGCAGACCGGGATGTGCGGGTCATGGTCATGGGCATCCCCAACGTCGGCAAGTCGACGCTGATCAACGGACTGGCTGGCCGCACCATTGCCAAGACCGGTAACGAGCCCGCCGTCACCAAGCGTCAGCAAAAGGTGCGCATTCAGGGTCGCGTTGCCCTGACCGACACTCCCGGCGTGCTGTGGCCCAAGATCGAGGACCAGGCCAGTGCCTACCGCCTGGCCGCCAGCGGCGCCATCCGAGACACCGCTATCGACTATGTCGATGTGGCCTTGATTACCGCTGCCGAACTGGCGAAGCGCTATCCAGAAGCCCTCAGGTCACGCTATAAATTGACGTCACTGCCTGCCTACGACGCGCATCCTGACGCGGACAAGGTCGACGCAGATGGTGACGAGCGTCCTGACCTCATGGCCCAGGCTGGCTTCGACGGCCACGCCATCCTGGCGGATATCGCCGCCAAGCGTGGGGGGCTGCGTGCCGGCGGGGAAATTGACCTGCATCGTGGCGCCGAAGTGCTGCTGCATGAGCTGCGTGATGGCAAGCTCGGCCGACTGACGCTGGAAACCCCGGATGACATCCCGGTGGATGCCCCTGCCGACGACGACATCAGCGCCGAGGCCTCCCCGGCTGCAGCAGACGACAGCTCGGCATCGGGTGGTGCGACCTCGGAAGACTGACTACCCGGCAGACAACCATCACGACCTGCCACACACGGCTACACGACCGGCCCGCCCTCAGCGGGCACGTTACAACGGATTCTGCGAGACCCGCGCCATGGACACGCCTACCCTTTCAAAGTCACACAAGCTGGATAACGTCTGCTACGACATTCGCGGCCCGGTGCTGGAGCACGCCAGGCGCCTCGAGGACGAAGGCCAGCGCATTCTGAAGCTGAATATCGGCAATCCAGCCCCGTTCGGCTTTGAAGCGCCGGAAGAGATTCTTCAGGACGTGATGCGCAACCTGCCCACGGCCCAGGGCTATTGCGACTCCAAGGGACTGTACTCGGCACGCAAGGCCATCATGCAGGAATGCCAGCGCAAGGAGATCCCCGGCGTTGGCATCGAGGATATCTACATCGGCAACGGCGTGTCAGAGCTGATCGTCATGGCCATGCAGGCCTTGCTGAACGACGGTGACGAAGTGCTGATTCCGGCGCCGGATTACCCCTTGTGGACCGCCGCCGTCAATCTGTCCGGTGGCCGTGGCGTCCACTACCTGTGTGACGAGCAGGCGGACTGGGCGCCCGCCATGGATGATATCCGGGCCAAGGTCACCAGCCACACCCGTGCCATTGTCATCATCAATCCCAACAACCCGACCGGCGCCGTCTATCCCCCCGAGGTACTGCGCGAGCTGCTCGACATCGCCCGCGAACACAACCTGGTGGTGTTCTCCGACGAGATCTACGACAAGATTCTCTACGATGACACCGTGCACGTGGCCACCGGGGCGCTGGCCAGTGAAGATCAGCTGGTCGTGACCATGAATGGACTGTCCAAGAGCTATCGCTGCGCCGGCTTTCGCAGCGGCTGGATGACGCTATCCGGCACGCTCGCCCGGCAGCGAGCCAATGACTTCATTCAGGGGCTGACCATGCTGGCATCGATGCGCCTGTGCGCGAATGTGCCTGCGCAACATGCCATTCAGACAGCACTTGGCGGCTATCAGTCGATCAATGATCTGGTCCTGCCCGGTGGGCGACTGCTGGCACAGCGGGACATTACCGTAGAAAAGCTGAATGCCATCCCGGGGGTCAGCTGCACCACGCCGAAGGGCGCCTTGTATGCCTTCCCGCGCCTGGACCCCAAGGTCTACAACATTCAGGATGACCAGCAGCTGGTACTCGACCTGCTGCTGCAGGAAAAGATCCTGCTGGTACAGGGCACCGCCTTCAATTGGCCGGATCCGGACCATGTCCGCATCGTTACCCTGCCCTGGGCGGACCAGTTGGGTGATGCGCTGGATCGCTTTGCCCGTTTTCTGTCGCGCTATCGCCAGTAAATCGGCAGACACAGGCACGCACCGGCAGGCGCAAACCGACAGGCACTTGCGCTTCGCTCGACAAGCGATGGAGCGATCAACGCCCGGGCGCTTGAAACTTGGCGCCCCAGGGCTTATCTAAGCATCTGATTCCCCCGTCGAGCCACTGGGCTCTTCAGGTTTCCTTCCTTACGGAGAATGTCGGCAATGATGAGAATCCTGCTCTTTCTGGGCACCAACCTGGCGGTCATCCTGGTCGCCAGTATCACCCTGCGATTGCTGGGCGTGGAGCCGTACCTCAACGCCCAGGGCATCAATTTCAACAGCCTGCTCATCTTCTGCTTTGTGTTCGGCATGGCAGGGTCCATGGTATCGCTGTTCATCTCCAAGTGGATGGCCAAGCGTTCCACCGGCACCGTGATCATCGAGAACCCGTCCAACGCCACCGAAAAGTGGCTGCTCGACACCGTGGCCGAACTCGCCCGCGAGGCCAACATCAAGACGCCTGAGGTCGGTATCTTCCCGGCCCAGCAGTCCAACGCCTTTGCCACCGGCTGGAACAAGAACGACGCTCTGGTCGCCGTGTCTGCGGGACTTCTGAACCGCATGCAGCCGGAAGAAGTGAAGGCCGTGCTGGCCCACGAGATCGGTCACGTGGCCAACGGTGACATGGTCACCCTGGCGCTGATTCAGGGCGTGCTGAACACCTTCGTGATGTTCTTCGCTCGGGTGGTGGCACAGCTGGTCGACAGCTTCCTGCGCCGCGATGACAACGAAGGCCTCGGCTTCTTCGGCTACTTCGCCGTGGTCATGGTCGCCGAGATCGTGTTCGGCATTCTCGCCTCGATGATTGCCGCCTGGTTCTCCCGCTTCCGTGAGTACCGTGCCGACGCTGCAGGAGCCAAGCTCGCGGGCTCCGGCGCCATGATCAATGCCCTGGCACGCCTCAAGGCCGAGACCCAGATGCCCGATCAGATGCCGGATACCCTGACCGCCTTCGCCATTACCACCGGCCAGACTCGCAAGCTGATGGAGAAACTGTTCGCCAGCCACCCGCCGCTGGACGATCGTATTCGCGCCCTCAAGGAAGCCGCTTACCGTCAGTGACGAAAGCGCCGTCCTGCCAACACCCCCGCCGGTCCCGCCGGCGGGGGTGTTTCTTTTTCAGCATCATTTTTTGCTGTGGTCTACCGCGCCTCTTGTCGTGCTTGCCACGCCCCGGCTCCTCGCCACTGCGCTTGTACCGGTCGCCCTCAGCTCCCTTCGACACCCGCACACCTCTCTTGTTGGCGCCCAACCCTATTTGCGCTGTGGTCCATGGGCGTCAATAGTAAAACTGCGTGTCATGCCTGATGGCCGCAGCACTATTCGACAGTGCCACCATTCCATCACACAACGATCCGACAACCTGAGGGGTACGCCATGTCGATCTCCCGCCGTTTACGCACCACCATCACTGGTTCAGCCATCGGCCTATCACTGAGCCTGAGCGCGAGCCCAGCGCTCAGTGACAGCCAGGCCATTCTCGAAGGCGAACGGTTCCATCCGGAAGTGAGCACCAGGGGAATGGTTGCGACCAGCCATTTCCTGGCTTCGGAGGTGGCCCGCGACGTGCTGGCCAACGGTGGCAACGCGGTGGATGCCGCCGTCACGGCAGGCTTTGCCCTGGCTGTCACCCAGCCACGTTCAGGCAATATCGGCGGCGGCGGCTTCATGCTGATCTCCGATGAGACAAGCGGCGATGTGATTGCCATCGACTATCGCGAGAAGGCCCCCAAGGCGGCCTACGAGACGATGTTTCAGGATGACAGCGGCGACGCCGTAGCCGAGCTGTCCCGCTATACCCACAACGCCGCCGGCGTGCCCGGAACGGTTGCCGGACTCGCCCTGGCGCTGGAGCAATACGGCACCATGACGCTGGCCGAGACGCTGGCGCCCGCCATCAAGCTCGCCGAGGACGGTTTCGCTGTGCCACAACGGTTCGTCGATGGCATCGAGAGCGCCAGTGAACGTTTCGAGCCCTGGGAAGCCAGTCGCGCCAAGTTCTTCAAGGAAGATGGTTCCCGTTACGAGGTAGGCGACATCTACCGCCAGCCAGACCTGGCAGCCACCCTGAAGCGAATTGCCGAACAGGGACCCAGGGAATTCTACGAGGGCGAGACCGCCCAGTTGATTGCGGCCGAAATGGAACGCCACGATGGCATGATGACCCTGGAAGACCTGGCCGGTTACCAGGCCACGGTGCGAGAGCCGGTGCACGGCAATTACCGGGGCTATGATGTCTACGCCATGAGCCCACCCTCCTCCGGCGGCGCCCATATCGTGCAGATACTCAACATGCTCGAGGGCGACGACATCGGAGCGCTGGGTTTCAACTCCGCGAGCACCATCCACCTGATGTCCGAAGCCATGAAGCGCGCCTATGCCGATCGCTCGCAGTACCTGGGAGATACCGACTTCGTCGACGTCCCCCTGGCCGGCCTGACGTCAGAAGACTATGCCGCTGAACTGCGCAGCGAGATCGCCGACGACCAGGCTACGCCGAGTGCCGATATCGCCCCCGGCAACCCGCTGCCCTACGAGTCCAACGAGACCACTCACTTCTCGATCGCCGACGGCAACGGCCTCGCGGTCTCCAATACCTACACCATCAACTTCAGCTATGGCTCGGGTATCGTGGTGGATGGCGCAGGCTTCCTGCTCAACAACGAGATGGACGATTTCTCCGCCAAACCGGGGGTACCCAATGCCTACGGGTTGATCGGCGGCGAAGCGAACAAGATCGAGCCTGAAAAGCGCATGCTGTCATCGATGACGCCCACCATCGTCAAGAAGGATGGCGAGAACTTCCTGATCACCGGCAGTCCAGGCGGATCGCGGATCATCACCACCACGCTGCAGGTGCTGATGAATGTCATCGATCATGGCATGAACATCCAGGCTGCGGTGAGCATGCCGCGCATCCACCATCAGTGGCTGCCTGACGAGATCCGCATCGAGCAGGGAATCAGCCCGGACACCATCCGGCTGCTCGAGAACATGGGCCACAGCGTCAGCCTGCAGGAAGCCATGGGCGCCGCTCAGTCCATCATGATCGAGGACGGCACCTTCTACGGCGGCGCCGACCCACGACGCTCCACCTCCTCTGCCATGGGGCTATAAAGGACGAAGACAGGCCGAAACATGCCAAGACAGCCCCCGATGACACTTCCACCACGCACCGGATGCGTCCCGCCGCCCTTCAAGGCGGGACGTGCCCAAAAAGGCGTGCCCAAGGCTCCCGGCCACGGGTGCTCAAAGGCCATGGCCTCCCGGCTTGCCTTGCCTCCTCAGCCTCAGCCTCAGCCTCACACTATGCGAAAGCCCGCGCCTGCCAGCACCTTGGCCAATCTCTGTGCTTCGCCCGTCAACTCGACGCTCAGGGTCGAGAACTCGCGGCGCAGCGGATAGCTGGCGCGGCACTGGTCGAACCCCTGAGCCGGCGAGCTGGTGGCGAGGGCCTGGGCCAGCCGGTCATGATCGCGTCTGGGCTCATATACCGCGCGCATGCAGGCGCGCAGCACCTCCTCGACCGGCAGCGCTCGCTGCCAGCTCATGCGCGCCAACGCGGGAGGAGGCAACAGCTCCTGGAGCGTGACGGCCTCATCCACACCAAGGTGTTTGACCAAGGCCTGATAGATCTGGTGAGTGCCACGCAGCTTGCCCTCCAGGCTGTGCCCTGCAATATGAGGAGTGCCCAGCATTACCTGGCGGGCCAGCGTCAGATCGATGGCCGGCTCCCGCTCCCATACATCCAGCAGGGCCGTCATATCGTTGTCGCGCTCGAGCCTCGCGCTCAGCGCCTGCCCATCGACGCAGTCACCGCGCCCGGCGTTGAGCAGCAGGCTGCCTGGTTTCAAGGCCTCGATGCGCCCTGCGTCCAGCAGGTGTCGGGTGGCGTGGGGCCCCTCCTTGACCAGCGGGGTATGCAGGCAAAGCACATCACAGCGCTCGATCAGCGTATCCAGGTCGACAAACCCTTGCTGACCTTCTCGGTCTGCCCGGGGAGGATCGCACAGCTCGTGGGCCACTCCCATGGCGGCCAGACGCGCCGCCAGACGCCCCCCCACATTACCGACACCCAGGATGCCCACCCGTTTATCGAGCAGCGACTCGCCCCGCCGCTCGCAGGCCAGGGCCAGAGCGGACAGCACATAATCCACCACTGGCTCGGCATTGCAGCCAGGCGCGCTGGCAAAGGCTATTCCACTCGACGCCAGCGCCTCGAGACTGACGTGATCGGTGCCGATGGTGCAGCTGCCAACGAAGGACAAGGGCGATCCCAGCGACCGCGCCTGGTTGATCAGCGCCTCATCCACTTGGGTAATGGAACGAATCACCAGCGCGCTGGCATCAGCCAGGTGATGGGCATTGATCTCGCGTCCCGGTACGCGCACCACCTCTCCCAGCAGGCCAAAACAAGCATCGGCAGCGGGCACGTTGGCGTCGACGACAATCTTCATGAACGGTTCCTGGCGGCAGGGCAATCGACAGCCCGACCCAAGATCGGGCTATTTGTGGATGAGCCTCAAGGGCTTACAATGGCCATCTTAACCGAAAAAAGACGGTGCTTGAGGCCCTCAGGTGCCGACCACTGCTGATAGACGGGAGTCGCCGTGATCGTCCGCTGGGAAACCGACCATGACTATGTCCTTGTGCATGTGCATCAGGACATGTTCGGCGACTGGATCTTCAGCCGTGCCTGGGGGCAGATCGGCACCCAGTTCGGCGGGCTCAAGCATCAGTTGGCCGATGACTATGCCCAGGCCATGATGTGGCTGGAAGACGAAAAGACCATCCTGACCTCGCGCGGTTTCAGCAAGGTCCTGGAAGCCGATGACCACAGCCCTGAAGGGCGTGAGGCCGTCGGTCAACTGTCGCTGCTGGACGCCAACTGACATGCCGCCAGCTGACGCCTCCACCACCAGCAACGCACTGGCAGCACGTTTGCGAGCCCTGCTGGAGGCCACTGAGACCCACCAGCTACCGCTGACCTACCAGCAGGCTGCCGAGGCACTGGGGCTGATGCCACCACGGACCATTCGCCGGGTTGCCGAGGCGCTGGAAGTCACCATCCACGAAGACGTGGCAGCGGGCCGCCCCTTGCTGGCCACTCTGGTGGTCAGCCGCCAGCCCCCTCACCTGCCTGGACCCGGCTTCTTCAGCCTGGCCGTTGCCCTGGGGCGCTTTCCCGAGCATCAGGACGATCACCCGCAGGCCTACCGCCAGGAGCTAGCCGCCGTCCTGGCCAGTCGGCGCTGACCTTGGTCAGCGACCGCCGAATACCCGCCTACCCCGTACCAGCCTTGCGCCGACGACATGGTCTGCCTCACCCGCTTCAGTCTGCTGGACCAGCGCCCGCCACGCGCTGTGATCAAGCAGACCGCGAGCATCCAGCCAACGAGCCACGCTGTCGGCGTCGACACGCCCCTCCAGCACATCATCGGGGCGCGTCTCGTCGATCAATACAGGGATGCGCTCGGCAAAGCGCTCCAGCAGCGCCTCATCGTCGCTGATCTCGACGCTGTCGATGGCAATGTCCTCCACCGACAGCGTCTTGACCAGCGCCGCCATCTGCTCGCACAGGTGGCAACCCAGCGTGGTGATCATCACCCAGCGCCCCATCACGATGCCCGATGGCGAATCAAGAAGCAGTGGTGAAGGTCGGGGCGCCGGCTGAAGTCCGGATCAAACGTCTGGCGTGAGATGTCCTTGATCTCGAAATGCTGCTCCAACGCCTCATCCATCTTGAACCGGCGCTGGTTGTTGGAGAACACCAGAGTGCCCTCTGGGGCCAGTCGCGCCATCGCCAGCTCGACCAAGCGGGGATGGTCACGCTGGATATCCAGCGTGTCGTCCATCTTCTTGGAGTTCGAGAAGGTCGGCGGATCCATGAAGATCAGATCAAATTCGCCCTTGGCCGTCTCCAGCCAGCGCAGGCAGTCGTCACGCACGACCCGGTGGCGTGACGGGTCGAGACGGTTGAGCGCGAAGTTGTCCCGGGCCCACTCCAGGTAGGTGTTGGACATGTCGACACTGACACTGTCGCTGGCACCGGCTTGACCCTCCTTGCCACTGCCGAGTGCCGCCTGCACCGTCGCCGTCGCGGTATAGCAAAACAGGTTGAGGAAGCGCTTGCCCGCGGCCATTTCCCCGAGCATCCGACGTACCGGACGATGATCCAGGAACAGACCGGTATCCAGGTAGTCACGCAGGTTGACCCAGAAACTCGCCTGCCCCTCGCTCACCTGAAAACGCTGCCCGCTGCGACCTTGCTTCTCGTACTGTGACTTGCCCTGCTGGCGCTGGCGCTGCTTGACCACGACCTTGCCGGGCTCCACGCCAAGCACATCGGGTATCACGCCAAGGGCATCATAGAGCCGACGCTGAGCCTGGGAGGCATCGATCGACTTGGGCGGCGCATACTCCTGTACATGCACATGGTCACCGTAGACATCGATGGCCAGGGCGTACTCGGGCATGTCGGCATCGTACAAGCGATAGCAACGCTCACCGCTTCGCTTGAGCCACTTGCGCAGTTTCTTCTGGTTCTTCTCCAGACGGTTGGCGAACATCTGCGCGCCTGAACTACGAGCCGGCTGTGTCGGGCTGTCGGCCTCGCCTGTCTCTCGACGGGAGTCACGCTCTGCACTGGGGTGTTCTGACCCCTGCCCTGGCTGCGGCTGCGAGCCTTTAGGCTCGGCGCTGGCACTGCCCTGGG
Source organism: Halomonas sp. DP8Y7-3 (assembly GCF_019801675.1). Taxonomy (NCBI): domain Bacteria; kingdom Pseudomonadati; phylum Pseudomonadota; class Gammaproteobacteria; order Oceanospirillales; family Halomonadaceae; genus Halomonas; species Halomonas sp. DP8Y7-3. The sequence goes on along the minus strand of NZ_JAHVIO010000003.1, from coordinate 562,344 downwards.
GGTTGTGCGCAGCATCGTCGAAGGATGACGCAGGCCTCGCCTCCGTCGCCTTGTCTGTCAGCCCTTCCGCTGATGCAGATACATCGCCCTCACGACGCTGGCCAATGTCGATCAGCAGCAGCTTGGCGTCCAACGGCCCATTGCGCAGCGCATACTGCTTGTGGGCACGCATTCCCAAGCGGTGTCCCAGATCAGGGTTGCCGGTGAACAGCGCCAGCCGCCAGCCGGAAAAGTCCGCCTTGAGGCGCACACCAAGATCCGAGTACAGCCTGACCAGCTCCGGCAGCTCGCCGATTCGCTCACCATAAGGGGGGTTGCTGATCACCAGTCCAGGCAGCTCAGGGTCGAGTACCCGTGGACGTGACAGGCGCTGCACGCTGGCACCATCCAGGTGAATCAGTGCCGGAATGCCGGCTCGCATGGCGTTGGTCTTGGCGGCCGTCAGAGCGGGCGGGCTCTGGTCAAAGCCGAAGATCGACGACTGCGCGCGCTTGCGCCCAAAGCTTGCTCTCGCCTGGGCCTCTCGCAGCACCTCCTGCCACAGAGCTCGGTCGTGCCCGGCCCAGCGATGGAAACCGAAACGCTCACGAGACAGGTTGGGAGCCATGTCCGCCGCCATCAGCGCCGCTTCGATCAGCAGCGTCCCCGAACCGCACATGGGGTCGATCAGGGGCGCGCCCTGCTTGGCCAACTCAGGCCAGCCGGCACGTACCAGCAGGGCCGCCGCCAGGTTCTCCTTGAGCGGAGCATGGCCCGTGTCACGACGATAGCCGCGACGATGCAGACTATCGCCGGACAGGTCGATCCCCAGCACCAGGCGCCCCCGGTGAAGGTGCGCGTATAGACGCACGTCGGGTTGGCGAGTATCCACATCGGGGCGCGCCTGGCCCGAGGCGGTCAAGCGATCCACCACCCCATCCTTGACCGTCTGCGCACCGAAACGGGTATGGCGGATCTCCTCGCTGCGACCGTGGAAGTCCACCGCGATGGTCGCCCCGGGACGGACATGGCGCTGCCAGTCAATGGCCGCTGCCGCGTCGCGCAGGGAATCGGGAGTTTCCACCCCCTCGACGCGAGCCACGCAGAGGATGACCCGATTGGCCAGACGCGACCACAGACACGCTCGATAGGCACCCTCGAGGTCACCCTCGGCGTTGACTCCCGCCACGGTGGACTTACCAGGGGCGAGACCGAATGTCGCAAGCTCAGTGGCCAGCAACTGCTCGATGCCGCGTGGACAGGTCGCCAGAAGGTCTAACTTCTCAGGCACTTGCTTCTCCTACTGTGATGATGATCCTGCGAGTCATTTTTTGGCTAATCGTTCGATGACCGCTGGATGAACAGGTTGTTACAAAACAAACGTCGACAACGGCTCGTGGCTTACGCTATCAATGAAATGGTAGCTACGAGATACGACACATGTGATCCTGTCAACAAGCCTTCATTTCGTGCTTCTCACGCTAGAACGCACATCGCAAGGCTTGGGCATCACGGGCCCGTTCCACGCTCTTCCCCAATGTACGGCGGGAGCGGGTCGGATTGGTACCTTTGTCACGAGGTAGACCCATGAAACGACAGAAACGTGATCGCTTCCAGCGCGCCTATGTACACGGCTATAAGGCAGGCCTCTCGGGTAGATCCCGAGACGATTGCCCCAGCCAGGACATCAATCTACGGGAGTACTGGATGAGCGGTTGGCGTGAAGGTCGTGGGGACCAGTGGTCGGGCATGACAGGAGTGTCCGGCATTCACAAGAACCCCATGGTGCTCTGATAACGCTGTACTGTTGAGGTAAGGGAAAGACCCCGTAAGCCCATGGCCGTCAGTGCCATGGGCTTTTTGCTGCCACATTCTGCAGCACTTGTTTCAGCAACATCGCCACGCTCTTGCCCGCGGCCCCGCCAGACAACCTGCCTGGCGATGCTCCGCTAGCGGCTGGACGCCAACGCCCTCGCCGTTTCACGGACCAGCGCCGGGCCACGATAGATAAAGCCGGAATAGAGCTGCACCAGATCCGCGCCAGCCTGCCGCTTGGACACCGCCGCCTGGCCGCTGTCCACACCACCGACACCGATGATGGGCAGCTGCGGCAACGCCTCGCGTAGCTGAGCGATGACGCGGTTGGACGCATCCAGCACCGGACATCCTGACAGGCCACCTTGCTCGTCGGCATGTTCAAGCCCCGCCACCGCCTCACGCGATACCGTGGTGTTGGTCGCAATGACCGCATCGATACCGTTGCTGGCCAGCGCGCCAGCCACCAGACGCACCTCATCCTCATCCATGTCCGGCGCAATCTTGACGGCCAGCGGCACCCGGCGCCCGCTACGCTCGTCCAGGCGTGTTCCCGCTTCTCGCAGACTGGCCAGCAGGCGGTCCAGGTGGTCACCGAACTGCAGGTTGCGCAATCCCGGCGTATTCGGGGACGAAATGTTCACTGCCACATAGTCGGCGTGATCGTGGACTCGCTCGAGGCAGTAAAGATAGTCGGCCTCAGCGTCTTCCACCGCCGTGGTCAGGTTCTTGCCGATATTGATGCCGATGACGCCGCGATAGCGGCTGGCCTTGACCCGCTCCACCAGATGGTCGACACCGTGGTTATTGAAGCCCATGCGATTGATGATCGCGCCGCGCTCCGGCAGCCGGAACAGCCTCGGTTTGGGGTTACCGGACTGCGCTCGCGGCGTCACGGTGCCTACTTCCACGAAACCAAAGCCCAGCGCCCCAAGCGCATCGAGGTGGTCAGCATTCTTGTCCAACCCGGCCGCCAGACCAATACGGTTGGGAAAGGTCAGCCCCATCACGGTGGTCGGGTCATCTACCGGCGCTCCCGCCATCCATCGCGTGGCCTTGACCCGCGCCGCCCAGTCCAGTGACGTAAGCGAGAGGTCATGAGCCCGTTCAGGGTCGAGGCGAAACAGCAGAGAGCGGGCGAGATCGTACATGACATCTCCGGAACGAGAAAAAGACGAGGGCGTGCGGCCGGGCGCGAGTATAGCGCAGCCACGCCTTCACGACGACGCCCTGCATCAAGGGTCATGAATTTTGCCCCAGCGAGCTTTCCTCCCCGGGGCAATCAACGCTCGTTCAATGGCCGATATCGCCGTCAGTAAACAGAAACTCGCGCAGATACTTGTCCATGACGGGATCCTTGCGACGCAGCCACTCCAGGGTCATGGCAGCGTGTTCCTTCTCCTCATCGCGGTTATGTTCGAGGATCTTGCGTAGATCGTCGTCCTTGCAGGCATCTACACGCTGGTTGTACCAGTCTACCGCCTCCAGTTCCTCCATCAGCGACACGATGGCGCGATGGTAATCACGGGTCTGAGCCGTCAGCTCTTCCACCGGCTCATGATAGCCCTCGCTCGATCCGGCCATGTGCAACTCCTTTTCTTTGCAAACAGTTGTGGTCTACTGGTGTCCTGATTCACACGTTGGTGGCAAAGGACTTCTGCCCAATCAACGTAGGACACGAACGTTGCCTTGTCAGTCAGCAACATATGCCGGGAGGGACCATGACAGAAGTGACCGAGACCTTTGAAAGCCAGCTGTCGCGCATCCACCTGGCCCTGGAAGATGAAAACTCGCAGGAAGTCTCCGATGTCCTCGAGGATCTCGAACCTGCCGAGGTAGCTCTGCTGCTTGAGTCGCTGCCGCTGAGCGAGCGCATAAAGCTGTGGGAACAGGTGCCATCAGAGGACGATGGCGAAGTACTGCTGCACGTTCACGATGAGGTCCGCAGCACCCTCATCGAGGACATGGATCCAGAGGAAATCGTGGCGGCCACCGCCTCACTGGACACCGCTGACCTGGCCGAGCTGTTCGAGGACCTGCCCAAGCAGGTGGCCGAGGACATGCTGCGTACCATGGACGAAATGCAGCGCACACGCCTGCAGGAGACGCTGTCGTTCGAGGAAGACAGCGCCGGTCGCCTGATGCGCACCGACGCCATTGGGGTACGCTCGGACGTGACGCTGGAAACCGTACAGCGCTTCCTGCGCTGGAAGGAGTCGATTCCGGACAACACCGACAACCTGATGGTGGTGGATAGGATCGGCCACTTCGTTGGGGTCTTGCCATTGGCCCGACTGGTCTCCCACGACCAGGAAACGTCGGTGGTCGAGCTGATGGACGCCGACGTCGACGTCATCCAGGGGGATATGAAAGCCCGCGACGTCGCCACCCTGTTCCAGACCCACGACCTGACGTCGGCACCCGTGGTGGACAACGATGGGATGTTGCTCGGCCGTATCGTCATCGACGACATCGTCGACGTCATCCAGGAAAACTCCGAACAGGCGCTGATGAACATGGCCGGCCTGGATGAAGAGGAAGACCTCTTCGCCCCGGTGTTGCCCAGCGCCAAACGCCGTGCCGTGTGGCTGGGCATCAACCTGCTGACGGCTTTCCTGGCGGCGTGGGTCATCGGGCAGTTCGAAGATGCGCTGGAGAAGGTGGTGGCGCTGGCGGTGCTGATGCCCATCGTCGCCAGCATGGGCGGTATCGCCGGCAGTCAGACTCTGACACTGGCCATCCGTGGTCTGGCTCTGGGACAGATCAGCAAGACCAACAGCAACTGGCTGCTCAGAAAGGAAGTCGGCATCGCCTTGCTCAACGGCGTGGTGTGGGCGCTGGTGGTCGCCGTACTGGCGGTCCTCTGGTTCAAGAGCATGGCCATTGGCGCCATCATCGCCGCCGCCCTGGTGATCAACATGCTGGCTGCCGGCGTCTGCGGCATCGTGATTCCGCTGATTCTCAAGCGCATGAACATCGACCCGGCCCTGTCGGGCTCGGTCATCCTGACCACGGTCACGGATGTCATCGGCTTCATGTCATTCCTGGGCCTGGCGACCATCTTCCTGCTCTAACCCCCATCGCCCCACCAAGCCATGGCTGGCTTGGTGGGGCACGCGGCCCCCTCTCTGCCGGTGATGGCCGGTGATGGCCTCAGCTCTGTATCGCCCACCGCGAATTCATGCCTGGCACCGCCTCGTTACCCGCGGCAGGCATCTGTCTCCTTTAAGCGACATATGGCGTCGCAATCTCTCTACTCTTGTGCTGATTGCTGTATTCGTTAGCATGGTCACCAAGGCGCACGGATATTGCGCCGGTCTGCACTGTCCCGAACGGAAAAAGGAGAGACCGCATGATGACCAAGACCCGCTCCATGATGCTCGTGCTGGGCGCCGCTTCTCTGGTAGGCCTGGCTGGCTGTGCCAGCGATAGCGCGTCAATGGAAAAACAGAGCACCGACTACATCGTCACCGGACTCGGCGACGATCGTCAGGAGGCGCTGGAAGAGGCCAAGGAACGCGCACTGGAGCAGTGCGAGGCCCAGGATCGTGATGAGTTCATCATTGAAGAGCAGCAAGTGCTGGGTCCCAACACCAGCGCCGAGAAGCGTGAACGCGCTGAGGCCATGGTCGAAGGCGGCACCGTCAGCGAGGACACCAACCTGGCCGCGCTGAACGACGACAGTGCCGAGTTCAAGGCGATCTGGAGCATCAGCTGCCGCTGATATCAGCATTCCAGCAACGGCCATGACTAAAGAAGGGCGCCCCGAGGGGCGCCCTTCTTGTTGTCTACCATCAGCTGTCTACCATAACGACTGCCAACAGGCAGCAGCAGTGAGGGCATCAGTGTGATGCCCTCGACGGCGCACGGGTGATGGCGGTTACACCTCGCTGTTGCTCTCTGCCAGGTCGACCAGTTCGCGCACAGCCACGGCGAACAGCGGGAAGCCACCCTGGGCGCCACTCTCGACCTCGTTGATCAGACGACACCAGCGCTTGTGCATCGACTCATGATGCTTGAGCCACTGCTCGACACGCCCGGCGGTATCACGCGCACCGCTTTCCATGGTCAACACGCTGGCGGTCAAGGCCATCTGCTGACGCTCGATATCGTCGCGGAAGGTCTCGCGGGCCTTGGACTGCCAGCCATCCTTCACCGGCAGAGCGGTCACCTGCTGGATCATCCAGGGAAGTTCCAGGCGAGCCCCGATCTCGTAGCAGACCTCGGCCACTTTCTGCGGCTTCTCGTTGACCTGGCGCGCGGTCTGGATAATACCCAGCGCCGTGTACAGGCTATCGGTGGCGGCGACGGTCGATGCCAGGGCCTCAGGCACTCCTGCTGCGACCAGTTCATCACGGCGGGCCTGCCAGGCCTCAAGGTCTTCACCGCGCAGGCGCTTGCCGATATTCTCCTGCAGCTGAGCGATGCGCGGTGCAAAGTACTCGATGCAATCCGCGGCAGACTGGCCAGAACGGTTACGCAGGAACCAGCGTGACGCCCGGCGGATCATCCGCATCAGGTCCAGCATCATGCTGTACTGGATGTCCGTGGACACCTTGTTGTCCAGCGCCTCGATCTGTTCCCACAGCTTCGGCAACTGGAAGCTGTCTCGGGCAATCACGTAGGCACGGGCAATATCGGCACGTCCCATCCCGGTGGAGTCGATCAACCGGCGCGTGAACACGATGCCCATATGGTCGACCAGATCGTTGGCCAGCTGGGTCGCGACAATTTCACGCTTGAGGCGGTGGCTGAACACCTGGTCACGGTAGCGCTCCACCAGACTCTGGGGGAAGGCCCGCGCGGCATGCTGCGCAATCACTTCGTCGTCAGGCACGTCCGAGGCGATCAAATCGCCCTTGAGGGTGCTCTTGGCGTAAGAGATCAGCACCGACAGCTCCGGCAACACCATGCCTTGATCGTTGGCGGCCCGCTCCTGAAGTTCTTCGTCGGACGGCAGGAACTCCAGCTCACGGTCGATCTGACCTGCGGCTTCGAGCTCGCTGATGAAGCGACGATAGGGACCGATGCCCTGCAGCGACAAACGCTCGGAGAGATCCAGCGCCTGGGTCTGACGATAGTTGTCGGTCAGCACCAGCTCACTGACTTCCTCGGTCATGTCCGCCAGCAGCTGATTACGCTGCTTCTCGGTCATGTCGCCGTTGGCCACCACTTCATCGATCAGGATCTTGATGTTGACCTCGTGATCGGAACAGTTGACCCCGCCCGCGTTGTCGATGAAGTCGGTGTTGACCCGCACACCCCGAGTGGCAGCTTCCATGCGCCCACGCTGGGTCAGGCCAAGGTTACCGCCCTCGCCCACTACCTTGCAGTTGAGCTCATTGCCATTGATGCGCAGCACGTCGTTGGCCTTGTCACCGACCTCGGCATCGGTTTCGGTACTGGCCTTGACGTAGGTACCAATGCCGCCGTTCCAGATCAGGTCGACGCGGGAGCGCAGCATGGCCTGAATCAAGTCATTGGGTGCCAGCTTGTCCTCGGTAATACCGAAGGCGTCTTTCATCTGCGGCGTGATGCTGATGGACTTGGCCGCACGGGAGAAGATGCCACCGCCCTCGGAGATCAGGCTCTCGTCGTAGTCCTGCCAGCTGGAGCGAGGCAGCTCGAACAGACGCTTGCGCTCCTTGAAGCTGGACGCGGCGTCCGGCGTCGGATCGACGAAGATATGCAGGTGGTTGAAGGCCCCGACCAGGCGAATGGTCTCGGACAACAGCATGCCATTGCCGAACACGTCGCCCGCCATGTCGCCGATACCGACGACACTGAATTCGTCGGACTGGGTGTCGATCCCAAGACCGCGGAAGTGACGCTTGACCGACTCCCAGGCCCCCTTGGCGGTGATCCCCATCTTCTTGTGGTCATAGCCGTTGGCACCGCCGGAGGCGAAGGCATCGCCCAGCCAGTGGCCGTACTCCAGGGAAATCTCGTTGGCGATATCAGAGAAGGTTGCCGTGCCCTTGTCCGCCGCCACGACCAGGTAGGGGTCGGCGTCATCATGGCGCACCACGTTCTGGGGCGGAACTACCTCGCCGCCGACCAGATTGTCGGTCACGTCCAGCAAGGCGCGAATGAAGGTCTGATAGCAGGCAATGCCTTCCTTCTGCACCGTTTCACGATCGGCCCCCTCGGGCATGCGCTTGCAGACAAAGCCGCCCTTGGCACCGACCGGCACGATCACCGAGTTCTTGACCTGCTGCGCCTTGACCAGCCCCAGCACTTCGGTGCGGAAGTCCTCGTGGCGATCGGACCAGCGCAGGCCGCCGCGGGCCACCTTGCCACCGCGCAGGTGGACCCCTTCGACCCTGGGAGAACACACGAAGATCTCGAACATCGGGCGCGGCTTGGGCATGCCCGTCACCTTGGACGGCTCCAGCTTGAAGGCCAGGTAATCCTTGAAGCCGCCCTCGTCGGTCTTCTGGTAATAGTTGGTCCGTAGCGTCGCCATGATCAGCTCTACATAGCGGCGCAGCAGACGATCGTCGTTGAGGCTGGCCACATCGTCGAGCAGGGTGTTGATGCGCTCGACGCATGCCTCGACCTCGCCTTCGTCAGGACGATCCTCTGGGTCAAAGCGCAGTTCGAACAGGGTCACCAGCTCGCGGGTGATGTGCGGATGCGCGACCAGCGTATTGGCGATGAAATTCTGAGAGATGCCGAAGCGAATCTGCTTGAGGTAGCGCGCATAGGAGCGCAGCATCGCGACCTCACGCCAATCCAGATTGGCACCAATGATCAAGCGGTTGAAGCGATCATTGTCCGCCTCACCGGCCCAGATACGCTGGAAAGCCTCGACAAACGGCTTGCGCATCTCCTGCAGATTGACCTCGGTGGCCGTGTGATGCTCCAGATCGAAGTCATGGATCCAGTAGCTCGCATCCACGGCTTCGACCTCGTAGGGTCGCTCACCGATCACTCGCAGGCCAAGGTTTTCCATCATCGGCAGAACGTCAGACAGCGGAATCTGGCTGCCCTTGTGGAACAGCTTGAGATTGACGCCGCTGCCCTCTTCTTCGATCAGCCGATACAGCGACAGTGCCAGCGGCTTGCCGTTGTCGAGCTCGCCGATGTGCTGCAGGTCATAGACCGCGGTGCGGGCGCTGAAATCGTCCTGGTAACCCGCCTGGAAAGCGTCACGGAAGCGGGCCAGCAGATGATTGGCCTGTTCCTCGCCGTATCCATCGATGGCCGCATTGAGCAGATCATCACGCCAGTTGCGAGCCAGTCGAGCCAGCTTCTCTTCGAGCGCCTTGATGTCGTAGTCGCTTGGCGCCTCTCCGTTAAAACGCAGGATGAACTGGATACGTGCCAGCACCGACTCGGACAGGTACGTATTGAAGTCACCGAAGGTAGCGTCGAGTTCTTCGCACAGCACCCGCTGCAGCCGCAGTCGCAGCTCGGTGGAGAACACATCACGAGGCACAAACACCAGGCAGGAGTAGAACTGGCCGAAGCGATCCTCGCGAATGAACAGACGCACGCGGCGACGCTCGCGGATGTCGAGAATGCCCAGTGCCGTCTGCGCCAGCTCGTCGGTGTCGATCTGGAATAGGTCATCGCGCGGATAGACCTCCAGAATCTGCGTCAGCTGCTTGCCGTTATGGCCCTTGGGGTTGAAGCCGGCAATGTCCATGACCGCCTTGAGCTTACGCCGAAGGATCGGAATGTGGCGCGGAGAGTCGTTGTACACCCCGGACGTGAACAGGCCAAGGAAGCGGCGCTCGCCGATCACGTTACCCTGGTCGTCGTAGCGATCGATGGTGACGTAGTCCGGGTAGGTCGGACGGTGCACCCGCGCATGAAATGCGCTCTTGGCAAAGGACAGCAGCTGCGGAACCAGGACGTAACGATCCCCCTCGACCCCCTGGTCGGTGCGGATACGCTGGCGATACTGCGCCTCGGACAGGCGGAACAGTCCTAGTTCGCTGCCGTCCACTTGATTGAGACTCTGCCCCCCATTGGACCCATCGACGCTGAATTCGTCATAGCCCAGGAAGGTAAAGTTGTCTTCCAGCATCCACTCCAGGAAGGCCACCGCCTCGGCGTGGTCGTCCTTGTTCACCGGTCCGGGGCAGCAGGTGTTCAGCTCATCGATGGCTTCGCGGATGCGCGCACGCATCGGCTCGAAATCCGCCACGGCAGTGCGGACTTCCTGCAAGACTTCCTGCAGGCTCTGCTCGATGGCGGCCAGCTCGGCGGGATCGGAGTGGCGGTCGACCTCGATGGCGATCAGCGACTCGCGCTGCTCCGGTGCGTCCTTGTCACGCGGAGACGCCAGGCGCACCACCCGGTGCTGCTCGTCCCGGGCCACCGACAGCACCGAGTTGTGGATCGCATGCACCGTCATGCCACGGCGATTCAGCTCGATACGCACGGAATCCACCAGAAACGGCATGTCCTTATGCAACACGGCCACGAAGGTGTGGGTCGATTGCCAGCCGTGCTCCTCGAAGTCAGGGTTCATCACCTTGACCTTGGGCGAGGCAGGATCAAACTGCTGCAGGAAGTGCCATACCGAGAGAGTGGCGCCGTAGAGATCGTCCAGGCGACGCTCGGTCAGATCTTCCAGCGGAATCGTGGAGTAGAAGTGACGAGCGAAGTTACTCACCTGGCCGGCCTTGTCCTGATCGAGTCGCCCCTCGAGCCTTTCCTCGAGCTGCTTCAGCAGATCTTCGCGACTGTCATCCTGTGCGACGTGTAACATCCTCACCTCGGTTGGCGGCGGCCACTTCACTGTGGCCAGTTGAATGGTTATGACGAGCGTAGTGCATGGTCGCCAAGCTTACGGCAATCCCTTCCTCTCCCCCATCCAGATGCCCGCCTTCTCATGGAGCATGACGGTTGCGCATCGGTCTTGACAGCGGCCTCAGCTTGCGCCTTGGTGCTAGCGGCGCTCCAGCAGTACGCCACATTCACAATGATGGGTGAAAGGAAACTGGTCAAACAGAGCAAACCTCACCACATCATGGGTCTGGGTCAGCTGTTCAAGATTGTCGGCCAGGGTGTCAGGGTTGCAGGAAATATAGACGATACGCTGATACTCGCTCAGCTGTGCGCAGCTGTCGGCGTCCAGGCCGGCCCGCGGGGGATCGACCAGCACTGTCGAGAAGTCATAGCCGTCCAGGGCCATTTCGTCGACACGTCGTCCGCCCTTGTCCCCTTTCAGCGCAGCCGAGAAATCCTCGGCGGACATCCGGGCGACGACGGCGTTGGTCACCTGGTTGGCCTCCAGATTGACCTTGGCACTGGCCACTGATGTGCGCGAAATCTCGGTGGCGAGGACCCGACGGAAGTTCTCGGCCAGCGCGATGGTGAAGTTGCCATTGCCGCAATAGAGCTCTACCAGGTCACTGTGCTGGCTCCCGGCGGTGACATCGCGGGCCCAGCTCAGCATGGCGGAGCAGATCTGTGCATTGGGCTGGGTGAAGCTGTTTTCGACCTGCTGGTAGTGCAGGGTACGGCCATCCACCTCCAGACGCTCCCACACGTGATCGCGCGTCAGCACAATACGCTGCTTGCGCGATCGGCCGATGATCATCACTCCAAGCGCCTGCTCCAGCGCGCGCGCATCCGCCTCCCAGTCGTCCTCCAGCGGGCGGTGGTAGATCAGGCTGACCAAGGTTTCCCCCGCCAGCGTCGAGAGAAACTCAACCTGAAACAGCTTGCGCCGCATCACCGGGTTGTCGCGTATGGCATCCAGCAGGGCTGGCATCAGGGCGTTGATCCGCTCGCTGGCCACGGCGAACTGATCCATACGCACCAGCGCCTTGTCAGAAGGATCGTCGGGATTGACCTCGAACATCACATAGTAGAGATCATCCCCTTCGTGCCACACCCTGAACTCGCAGCGTTGGCGATAGTGGCTCGGCGGTGACGGATAGACCTCGAGGGCCGGCGGCGAGAAGCGGGCAAACTGAGCTTCCAGGCGCTCGCGCTTGGCGTCTAGCTGTTCGGTATAGCGTTCAGGGTCAACAACAGGTATGGCCACAATGACTCCGCAACAAACATTGGATAGTAGAGAAACCAGAGAAAAACAGGGTAGACAGACAGCGTCGGCAGCAAGCGCTGTCAGCAAGAACCGTCATAACGAGCTGTCATAAAGCGCTGTCATAAAGCGCTCTCATCAAGAACTGCCAGAACGAGCAGCGACCAAGGCGACATCAAGACGGCATCAGGGCGACATCAAGACGACATTGGATGTCCGGCTCTGCTTTATCCGACCCAGCGCAACCCGGCCCAGCGCAACCCGGCCCAGCGCAACCCGGCCCAGCGCTGCCCGACCCCGCCGGACAGCCTCAAGGCTGGCACGCACAGGCTCCACGTCAGGCAGACGCTTTACACCTTCGGCAGCTGGCGAACCGCGTCGAAACCAAAGCGCGACAGCCCAGGCTCCAGCGCCGGCGACGATGCCGTCAGCCAGGCGCACTGCGCTCCCTGGCGCGCATCGGGTTGCTGCATCACTTGAACCGTGCGCCGGGCAATGGCGTCCCCCGAGTCGATCCAGGTGATGGCTCGCGGCATGACCTCGTCCAGCCAAGGCAACAGCAGGGGAAAATGGGTACAGCCGAGCACGACCGTATCCACCAGCGGATCGTCGATCAGCGGCGCCAGGGCGTGACGCACCACCTCAAGATCCACCGCTCGCCCTGCCAGCTGGTGCTCAGCCTGGGTCACCAGCGCATCTGCGGCGACCTTCTTTACCCGACAATGAGGGGCGTAGCTATCGATCAGTCGCTGCGTGTACGGCCTTGATACCGTCGCACTGGTGGCCAACAACGCCAGACAGCCGCTGCGTGATGCCAACGCAGCAGGCTTGATGGCGGGTACGGTACCCACCACGGGCAGCGCAAGACGTTCACGAAGCTCGTTGAGCGCCAGCGTGCTGGCGGTATTGCAGGCCACCACCAGGGTATCTGCAGAGGTCGCGTCGACGGCGGCAGCACACACCGCAACGATACGCTGGACCAGCCAGTCATCAGGGCGGATGCCATAGGGCATCATGGCGTTGTCACAGCAATACGCCATTGCTGTCTCGGGCAGGTGCTGGCGCAGCGACCGAACCACCGACAGCCCGCCAACCCCTGAGTCGAAAACCAGTACAGGACCCGCCATCAGTCCCCCACGCCATCAACGATCACACGAAGGCCCATCCTCGGCGACGATGGGCCCTTGGTACGGCGACGAAGAAGATATTGAACGGGAGCAGACACAGGATATGGCGCCATGATCATCATGGCGCCATTCTACCCGAGAGGATGCAGCGGAGTCAGCAGCAGCGCGAGTCAAGCGCCACCGCCGTTACCGCCATTTACCCTGGAGTGACGTGTCAGATGGAAGGTTGCGGGCGCACCGACTGTCAGGCCGGCATGGGTTCTTCCCTGAGCTCTGCGTAGAGTTCCGGGTAGGCCCCCTGCAGCCTCTCGAGCTCAGAGGTGGCGTGTTCCGGCAAGGCATGCGCCAGCCGTTCGAGGTCCTCGTCAGAGAAGTGCTCGCTGATCAGCGGAAACAGCTCTTCCCGTTCCTGGCGCAGGTAGGTCCGGTGGCTGTCGAGGTAGTCGCGCAGGTCGCTGGAGAACTGGTCCATGGGAACAGCGACGTCCATCAGAATCATGTCGATGTCGCGAGACAGGCGGGAGAGCCTTGCCTTGAGCTTGCGGTAGTCTCCGGAGAGGCGCTCGGCGATGTCTTCGCTGGCTGGCGCCACCTCCCTGAGGCGATCGGTACAGATCTGTTCCAGCGGCAGCGTGAAGCCTGCCATGTAGTCGAGAATGTAATCGACCACCTCCCTGACAAGCTGGAAATTGGGCCGCTCTCCCTGAGCGAGGGTCTTTTGCTTGAGTTGCAGGACGTGCAGTATGCGCGCCATGTTGGCGTGATCCCGTCGCAGTTGCTTTAGCATGGGCATGACGGAAACCTCCTGTGGTCAGCGTGAGCTGAAGGCACCCTAGCTTAGACTGGCCTTCTCGGATCAGGTTCCGGATCGATCACACACCGGAATGTATCACCCTAGACGCATAATCACGTTTCTGCCCGACGAATTCCACCACATAAGTAATGAACGATTTCTTACAATCCGCCTAAGCATTAACCTCTGGCGCATTTTTCCATTTGAGCAGGAGTCGGCGATGGACATGTTTCAACAGGCCCACCAGGAAGACGCAGCGCCGCTGGCCTGGCGCATGCGCCCGAGAACCCTCGACGACTACCTGGGACAGCCATCGCTGGTGGGCCCGGGCAAGCCTCTGCGACGCATGGTGGAAGCCGGACAAATTCGCTCGATGATCCTGTGGGGCCCCCCGGGGGTCGGCAAGACCACCCTGGCAGACATCCTGGCCCACGCATCCCAGTCACGCCTGGAACACCTGTCTGCGGTGATGGCTGGGGTCAAGGACATTCGCGAGGTCGTCGAGCGGGCCCGGGCGGCCCAGGGACAAGGCCAGACCACGGTGCTGTTTCTGGATGAGATTCACCGCCTCAACAAGAGCCAGCAGGATGCCTTGCTGCCCCACGTGGAGTCAGGCCTGCTGACGCTGATTGGCGCCACCACGGAGAATCCGTCCTTCGAGGTCAATTCGGCGCTGCTGTCCAGAGCGCGAGTCCATGTGCTCAAGGCCCTGGATGACGACGCCCTGATCCAGGTGATGCGCCGAGCGCTGAGCGATACACAGCGAGGCCTTGGCCAGCGCAACATCCAGGTCGACGATGAGGTACTGGCCACCCTGGCCAGGGCCGCCGCGGGCGACGCACGCCGCGCCCTGGGCCTGCTCGAGACCGCCTGCGATTTCACCGTTCCCTTCAGCGCGCCCCAGGGCCAGGGAGAACGGCTTGAGGCCGGGGTGCTCGACGACGTTATCGGCCACACGGCGAGCGCCTTCGACAAGCAGGGAGATGCCTACTATGACCTGTTGTCGGCCATCCACAAGTCCGTGCGATCTTCCCGTCCAGATGCTGCCCTGCTGTACATGGCGAGGTTCATTCAGGGCGGTGGTGACCCTCTTGATGTGGTGCGCAGACTGGCCGCGATTGCCTCGGAGGACGTCGGCAATGCAGATCCGCGCTGCCTGCCCCTGGTGATGTCGGCGTGGGACGCCTATCTGCGCCTGGGGGACTACGAGGGACAGCGCGCTATCGCCCATGCCGCGATCCACCTGGCGGTGGCGCCCAAGAGCAATGCCATCGACCAGGCCTGGAAAAAGGCGCAGGCATTCGTTGCGTCACAACCACGCCTGGAGGTGCCCACCTACCTGCGTAACGCACCGACCAAACTGATGGCATCCCTCGGTCATGGCGACGGCTACCGCTATGCCCACAATGAACCCAACGGATACCCAGCGGGTAGCCAGCACGACTGCTGGCCGGAGGAGCTACCCGTTCAGGCGTTCTATCAGCCGTCTGACTACGGCCAGGAAGAGCGCTTCAAGCGCATCATGGATTGGCGTGCACAGCTGGACAGGACAGCCGACGGGAACAGCGACTGATCACCCTTCACCCGCCGCAGGGGCGCTGTGGCGGGCCCTGTCCGCCTTGTTAGCGTTGCGGCACAGGGCGCAACGTCAAGGATAGGTCCCTCGCGACGACTACCTCCCATGCCAGGGCCCACAGTGGGCCTTGTCCCCGGAGGAACGCCCATGACTACCACCCCTGTTCAGCAAGCTCGCAAGATTCTGGTCCGCAACGCCCGCCACCCCAACCACCACGACCTGCTGCTCGCCTATGCGCGCCAGCAGGCCACGCCGGCAGTGCGGCGCGCCCTGTTCAAGCTGCTGTTCGAACAATGACCACCCCCGCGCCGTCTCTCCCCCCGGCGCGTTTCACCCCCGCGGTCTTTCACCCCCGCGGTCTTTCACATAGCTGAGTGGGAAACGAAGGGGGCGGATGACACCAAAGCAA
The DNA here is from genome assembly GCF_019801675.1 of Halomonas sp. DP8Y7-3. NCBI lineage: Bacteria > Pseudomonadati > Pseudomonadota > Gammaproteobacteria > Oceanospirillales > Halomonadaceae > Halomonas > Halomonas sp. DP8Y7-3. Next base: position 546,642 of record NZ_JAHVIO010000003.1, on the reverse strand, counting down.
GCGCAAGCGCCGAGCGTCAGGTGCCGCTGGCCTTGCCGCAGGCAGAACCTGACGCCGTTGGATGGCCGGTGGACGGATCGCTGGACGTTGCTTCCGGCCCCGCCGTGTCCTTGACTGCTTCGGACTCGTGCTCATCGACAGCCTCGGTGGCCTCGTGATGATGCAGCACCCCGTCGTGGAAGCCGGCGTCGTCAAAGTAGGCCACGTACTGTCCCTCTTCGACCGGGGGCCCGACGATAGGCTCGGCCACATCCACGTCAGGCACCACGTCTGACAAGTCTTCCATGTGCTCGTGCTCCTTGGCGCCTTGCACCCACTCGTCGGTGACCACCAGCTCCGCGCCCACCGAGGACAGCGGGGTGGCCGCAGAGAACGGCACCACAGGCACCGGAGCAGGACGCACCAGACGACGCCAGGCGAAGAACAGCACCAGGGCAGCTCCCAAGGCACCAAAGGACATGAACAGCGCCGTGTCGCCAAGCGCAGCCATGACCGGACTGATCAGAGGCGGACTCACCGACGAGCCCAGCGCGCTGATCAGCAGCAGTCCCTGGCTCATCGGCACCAGAGCACCGGCCGGGGCGCGGTCAGCGGAGTGACCAACGGACACCGGATACAGCGAGAATACCCCACCCCCGAGCAGGAACAGCAGCGCCGCGAGCCCCCAGGAAGGCAACGGCACCAACAGCACCGTCAGCGAGATCGCCAGACAGAAGATCCCGATAAGAATCAGCACAGTCTGCCGGTCATGACGATCAGACCAGCGTCCGACCGGGTACTGCAGCAACATGGCGCCCAGCACCGTGGCCGCCATCAGCTGGCCAACATCCGCCACGCCAAAACCGTTGCGCTGAAGGTATAGCGGCAGCAGCGAATAGACGGCAGCGGCCAGCATGCCAGAGCCAAACGCCCCCACGACCCCTGTCGGCGTCAACACCATCAGCCGGAACGGCGATAGGGGTTCGATCTTGTCCAAAAGCGGGGTCACGCGGGGAATCATCGCCATCGGCAGCACCGACAGCGAGGCCAGCGCCCCCACCACCATGAACGGTGCGGTGTCCCCCAGGTTCTGGGTCACGCCAAGCAATAGCTGCCCGAGCACGCCAGAGCCGTAAAGCGCGATCATGTAGAGCGCCAGCAGGCGACCGCGAACCTGGGAGTCACCGGACGCCAGCAGCCAGCTTTCAATGACCAGGAAGACACCCACCGTGGCCCAGCCACCGATCAGACGTAAGCCGAACCAGGCCACCGGGTCCAGCATCAAGCCTTGCAGCAGCACGGTCACGGCGACCAACGAGGCAAAGCTGCCGTAGGCGCGGATATGGCCAATGGCCAGCAGCAGGCGATCGTTGAACAGCGCCCCCAGCCCAAGGCCAATGTAATAGGCGGCAGACACCCAGCCGACCACGACCGGGGATTCCCCGGCAGCATCGAGCCGCAGGGTAATCAGCGACGACAGAAAACCATTGCCGATACCAAGGATGAACAGCCCCAGAACAGGGGGCAGAGCCATGGCCAGAAGCTGAGGAGACATGACAGGTCTGGGCTCCAGCGATGCGGACGACGCGGACGACGACGGCGGGTGAGTGTTGGCATATCGAGTCCGTCCGTCGCGGTGCGTTATTGACGACTCTTGGGCGGCGAATATACCCCCGTTTGTCCGTCTGTCAACGGCTTTCGAGCCGCTTTTGCAGAGCTCCTGCAACGCCTTGTTGACAAAGCACAAATTACAGCCATGTCAGCGCGCTGGCCGCTGCAGCAACGCGACATCCGAGCCAACCAGTTCCAGCGTGACGCCCAGTCGCTTGGCCAACCAGTGAAAGCTCGCGTCACTGAAGAACACCACATGGGTAGGGTCGCGGATATAGTGCCAGCCGGCAAAGTCATCCGGTGTGCGCTTGGTCATCAACCCCAGCCAGCCACCGGGACGCAGGCGTTGCACCAGACTGGCCAGTACCTCACCGGGGGCGTACAGATGTTCAGCCACCTCGGTGGCCGTGATGAAGTCGTACTCCGCCTCTGCCCACTGCGGGAAGGGGTGGTAGTAGGGATCGTGAATCCGCATCGAAAAGCCGGCCTCTTCGAACATTAGTGACAGCGTGGGGCCAGGGCCAGCGCCAAAATCCAGCCCACTTGCCCCGTCAGGCAATCGTTCGTTCAAGGGCTCGAACAGCCGTCCCAGGAAACGCCGATAGCCGGGATCGTCGGGGCGGTTGTCGTGCTGGTCGTAGATCGCTTTCTCCGCGGCTGGCGCCAGACGCTGAGCCGGCGGCACGGCAATCAGGTCACAGCGCGGACAGCGGAAGTAGTCGCGCTGTCCGTCCCAATGAAAATGCTGGGTCGTCGGGTTTGTGCATAGCGGACAGCTCGGCATCGTCGTATTCTCTGAGGCTTGATTCACTTGTGGAGAAAGGCATGCTGTCAGGTCTTGATCACCTGGTCATCACCGTGACCGATATTTCCCGCGCCGTTGACTTCTACACGCGCGTGCTTGGACTCGATGTCCGCTACCGAGACCGTGAACGTGTCGACCTGATGCTGGGCGAGCTGGCCTTGCGTCTGCACTGGACCGCGACCGACGTCCATCCGCGCGCCGCCACACCGACGCCCGGCAGCCTCGATATCTGTTTCAAGAGCCAGCTACCCCTTGCTGACGTCCAGCAACACCTGGAGGCACTGTCGGTCGACATCGAGCTCGGTCCGGTGACTCGTCAGGGCGCCACCGGCAAGATCGAGTCGCTCTACCTGAGAGACCCCGACGGCAACCTGCTGGAGATCTGCCGCCCACTGCGAGAACCCCAGGAGCAAGGTGAGGTCTAGAGCGGGATGAGGCCGAGGAACGAGTGAGATCCAGCGACGAATCTCCCCCGTTCATCATGGCATTGCGGCACAGGCTGGGTATCATAGCGAAGCCGTTTTACATGCACAGAAAGGAACACGGATGAGCCAGCGCGACCTCGAGCCCCAGCCTCCCCACGTCACGCCCCCCGAGCCGGAGGGCTCCGGAGCCGACACCACCATCGCCATGGTCGGCTACGCCTTGCTGCTGGCCAATCTGGTCACCGGCTTTACCGCCGTGATCGGCGTGGTCATCGCCTATGTCTACAAGGGCAAGGGTCCCGCCTGGCTGGACCAGCATTATCGCTACCAGATCCGCACCTTCTGGATCGGACTGGTCTATGCGGTCGTCGCCTCCCTGCTGACCTTCGTCCTGATCGGGCTACCGCTGCTGCTGGCGCTGGCCGTATGGTTGATCGTCCGCTGTGTGAAGGGTTTCAAGGCCCTGCAGGAAAAGCGTGCCCCGGACAACCTGGAAAGCTGGCTGATCTGATCATGCAACTCCCCTGGCAACAACGTCTGCAGGCCTTTGCCGTCGCTCGCCTGTGGACCCTCCTGTCGCACTGCTCGCCCGCCTCACTGTGGCGGCTGAGCCGCGTTCTCGTCAGCCTGGCGTACCCCTTGCTCAAGCGCGAACGCGCGGTCACTCGGCTGAATCTGGAGGTCGTCTACCCCGACGCCAGCCCGCAGCAGCGGGAATCGCTGGCTCGCGACAGCCTCACGCACTCGACCGCCACCATGCTCGAGCTCGGTTTCTCCTGGCAAGGCGACCCGCAGCGCGTGGCTGACAGCATCGTCGAGGTGCATGGCCGGGCCTTGCTGGATGACGCCCGCGCCGAAGGCAAGGGGGTCATCATCCTGGCGCCTCACTTTGGCAACTGGGAAGTGCTCAACTTCTGGCTGTCCAGCCACTTTCCCTTCACTGCCATGTACGAGCCGCCCAAGCTGGCACCCTTGGATCCCATCATCCGTGCGGGACGTGAGCGCTGCGGCGCCAGCCTTGTGCCGACCAATCCAAGAGGGGTCGCCGCCCTGCTCAAGGCGCTGAAGCGCTGCGAGGCCGTCGGTATCCTGCCGGACCAGGAGCCCAGCTGGGGCAGCGGTGTCTTTGCTCCCTTCTTCGGACGCCCGGCCTATACCGCCACCCTGCTGCCCAAGCTGGTGGGACGCACCGAAGCACGGGTGGTGACAGGCGTCGCCCTGCGCCTACCCGGGCGAGGATTTGCCCTGCACTTCCTGGCCGCCGACGAGCGAGTTTACGATGCCGACGAGACAACCTCCTGTACCGGTGTCAATGCCAGCATCGAAGAGGTCATCGCGCTCGAACCCGCCCAGTACCAATGGGAGTACAAGCGCTTCACCAAGACCCTGGAAGAGCAGCGCGGCGATCCCGACTTCCGCCGCCACCGGCTGTACAGTTCGAGGAATATGAAGTGACCCGTCCTCAGGACTCGATCTCCCGCGACACCCATGTAGGGCACGCCTTGTACGTGATGTACCTGGCGGGCCTGGTCACCGGGTTACTAACCCTGCTGATCGCGCTGATCGTGGCCTACGTGTATCGCAAGGATGCCCCGCCGTGGCTTCGGGCCCACTATCACTACCTGATTCGAACCTTCTGGATCGGCCTAGTGTATGGGGCCGCCGCGGCGGTGCTGACGGTTCTGGTCATCGGCCTGGCCTTGCCACCACTGCTGGTCAGTGCCTGGTTCGTGATTCGCTGCATCATCGGCTGGCGCGCGCTACACCGGCGGCTGCCGCCGCCTCGGGTGGACAGCTGGCTGTGGTAGCCATCTGACGCAGCCGAGCCGACACCCGCCAACGCGGGCGCCCCTGCTGCCTCGCGCCTTACCCGCCAGATCAGCCCCTTCTCCTGCCTATTCTCTTGTCCCTGTCTCTTCCCCTTCCCCTTCTCTCCTGCCCTTGCCCCTGCGACATGTATCCGCAGGGATACATTTCTTCGCAATTTTGTCGCCAGAAGACGACACGGAACCTCACTTTTCACCTCCTCTCAAAGGCAGGTAGAACCCATCTATTGCATCTTTACCATCAGACAATAGGCTAGAGTGTGAAGAGCATGGATAGCCGTTTCAGCACAAATATGGGCAAAGTGAGACACGCGACCTGCTGGCTGACCGCCTCTCGACCATCGCCGCAACGGCAGTCGCGGCGATGGTCACGTATCACGGCGATCCGCGGCAGACCGTGATGGCTCCGCGATAGCCGTGACAGGTCCCGACGCCCACTGCCCAACGTCCCACTGGTTCCGCCTGACAGAGCACTGGCAGTTCGGTGCCATCAGGCCGCAAGGAGAGCGAACGTGAACACCCGAGTCATCTGCGGACGGTCGACACCGCCCACTGCCTACCCAGCCGAGTCAGCCCGCGTCAGTGGACGCGGCCGCCCCCACTGGAAGGCCGCTGCATCATGGGCACTGGCCGGCATGTTGGTCAGCGCACCCGCGCTGGCGGTGGATGCCGACAGCCTTTTCGAACAGGTGACCGATCAGGCGAGAACCCTGGCCGAAGCGCCCTACGAAGCGCCAGAGAGTACACTGCCTGACGCCGTGGCCGAGATGGGCTACGACCGCTACCGGCAGATTCGCTACCGCGATGAACAGGCGCTTTGGCGCGATCACGGCAACTTTCAGGTGGAGCTGTTCCATCCCGGCTTTCTCTACGACCAGCCGGTCGATATCCATCTCCTCGAAGATGGTGAGGTGCGCACCCTGCCCTTCGAGCAGCAGCGCTTTCGCTACGACGACGATGCCGCTGAGCTGGCCGAACTGGATCTCAGCGACCAGGGCTATGCCGGATTCCGTCTGCATTACCCCCTCAACCGAGCGAATGTCGACGACGAGTTTGCCGTCTTCCTCGGCGCTTCCTACTTCCGCCTGGTGGGCAGAAACCAGGGCTACGGGCTCTCCGCAAGAGGCTTGGCGATCGATACGGCCATGCCCCAGGGCGAAGAGTTCCCCTCCTTCCGCGAGTTCTGGCTGGTCCAGCCTGAGGCTGACGCCAACCGTATGACGGTTCTGGCGCTGCTGGACAGCCCGTCGCTGGCCGGGGCCTACCGCTTCGAGATTGCGCCTGGCAAGAACACTGTCGTCGACACCGAAGCGCGACTGTTCGCCCGCAGCGATGTCGAAAAGCTCGGAGTCGCGCCGCTGACCAGCATGTTCCTGCATGGCGAAATGGATCGGCAGGAAGAAGATGACTATCGCATCCGCGTGCATGACTCCAGCGGGCTACTGATGGCCACCAGTTCTGGCGAGTGGACCTGGCGCGTGCTCGATAATCCCGCAGACCTGCAGATCTCTGGCTTGCAGGATACCTCTCCCAGGGGCTTCGGCCTGGTCCAGCGTCCGCGCCACTTCGATGCCTATCTGGACATGGAAGCCCGCTACGAGCGCCGCCCAAGTCAGTGGGTACAGCCCGCTGGCGACTGGGGAGAAGGCCACGTGGAATTGATCGAAATTCCGACCGACAGCGAGGCCCACGACAATATCACGGCCTACTGGGTCCCCTCCTCGCCCCTCAAGGCGGGAGAGTCACGCACCTATCGGTATCAGACCTGGACCTTCGCTGACACCCCCATGGAGGAACCCCTGGCGCGGGTCGTCAGGTCACGCCAGGGCTGGGGTGGCATTCCCGGTCAGAGCAATCCCCCCGACGAACAGCTCAGGCAGTTCATCATCGACTTCCGCGGCGGCGAGCTCGAGGGTCTCGATGCGAGCCAGCCGGTCAGCGTGCACCTGACCACGTCCAGTGGCGAGACGACGGAAACCAAGGTGACAGCGCTGCCCGATGGAGACACCTGGCGGGCCAGCTTCAAGCTGCTGCCTGACGGCGAAACGCCGGCAGACCTGCGCCTGACCTTGATGCTGCGCGACCAGCGCCTGAGCGAAACCTGGAACAGCATCTGGAGTCCCCGATGAACGAGCATACCCCGGAAGTCCCCTGGCCCCGGTGGCGCAGAACGCTGGTAGGCATGGCCATTGCCGCCACCACCGCGCTGGGTGTCTGGACCATGTTCAAGATCCTGTACGTCGAGGGCATCACTCCCCTGGAAATGGCCATCCTGGGGCTGTTTGCGATTACCTTCGGTTGGATCACCATGGCCTTCTGGAGCGCCGTAATCGGGTTTGTGCTTCACCTCACTGGGCGTGACCCCTTGAGCCTCAAGCGGCGTGGCCCCGGACCGATGAGGCCCGCCGGCTCTCGCTCTCGCACCGCCCTGGTCATGCCGATCCACAACGAGGACGTGGCCCGGGTCGCGGCTGGGCTCGAGACGACCTGCATGGACCTTGGCGAGCTGCCGGAGGGCATCGACGTCGAGGCCTTCGTGCTCAGCGATAGCACCGACGACGCCGTCGTGGCGGAAGAAAAGGCCGCCATGGCAGCGCTGCAGCAGCGACTCGAGGGCCACTGCCGGCTGCACTATCGCCACCGGGACAGCAACGCAGGACGCAAGGCAGGCAACTTGGGCGACTTCTGCACCCGCTGGGGCAGCCACTACGACTATATGCTGGTGGTCGACGCCGACAGTCTGATGAGCGGTACCACGGTGGTCGAGCTCATCGACGAGATGATGGCCAATCCTCGACTGGGGCTCCTTCAGACGGTGCCCATTCCCGTGCGCCAGCAAAGTCTGTTCGGGCGCTGCAATCAATTCGCTGCCGCGCTCTACTCGCCCATGCTGGCGGCAGGGCTGAGCTTCTGGCACGCCACCGCAGCCAACTATTTTGGCCACAATGCCATCATTCGGGTGGAGGCGTTCACCGACGCCTGCGGCCTTCCCGAGCTCCCCGGCAAGCCGCCTCTGGGTGGCGATATCCTCAGTCATGACTTTGTCGAGGCAGCGCTGTTGCGCCGGGCCGGCTGGCAGGTGCGTATGCGCACCGACCTGGGCGGCAGCTATGAGGAAATGCCCAGCCACATTCTCGACTATGCCAAGCGCGATCGCCGCTGGGTACAGGGCAACCTGCAGCATCTGCGCCTGCTGAATGGCCATGGCCTGCATGTGCTGAGCCGTCTGCACTTCTTCTTCGGCGCGCTGGCCTACCTTTCGTCGCTGGTGTGGCTGGCGATCCTGGTCATCAGTACCATCGATGCGCTGATCAGGGCGCTCGTTCCCACCAACTTCTTCACCGCCAGCTCGCAGTTGTTCCCTGACTGGCCCATCGCTCCGCCCAACCTGATCATTCCCTTGTTGATCGGCACCTTGGGCATGCTGCTGATGCCCAAGGTGCTGGGACTGATACTTGGTCTCATGCGGGATCCAGAGGGCTACGGGGGACGCCCAAAACTGGTCTTGAGCATGCTGGTGGAGACCCTGTTCGCCATGCTGATCGCACCGCTGATGATGGTCTTCCACAGCCGTTTCGTGATCCAGGTGCTGACCGGTCGTACCGTTGCCTGGGACCCGCAATCCCGAGAGGGGCGGGCACTGCCCTGGCGGGAAGCCTTCCGCCATACCTGGCTGTGGTCGCTGATTGGTGCGGTGTGGGCTCTTGTCACCTGGGCCTACACTCCGAGCTTCTTTCTCTGGCTGACGCCCGTCTGGCTCGGCCTGGTGCTGGCGGCTCCGCTGGTGCGCTGGAGCTCCAGCCTGACCATCGGCCGCCGCCTGGCCCGCGCCGGGCTTCTGCTGGTACCCAGTGAGACACGCCCCCCCAGGGTCGTCGCCGATCTACACATCGAGAGTCAGCTACCCTCATCGGGCGCGCCGGCCGCTCCCCCCAGCGAGCGTCCCCGAGACATGCCTGTGCAGTCCTTCCGACGCCCCCATCAATCGGCTGAGGTGCACAGCGACCCTGGCCACCCGATCGACACCCCCACGCCAGATCGTCGCTGATCCATCATAAGCCATCATCAGCGTCGGTGCAGGACGCCGCGGCCGTGACCCTCATGGCCGCGGCGTCATCATTAGGTAGTCTCTCTCGACAACCTCCCTTGACGCCCCCTTCCGATGCTATCCGAAAGTGGTGTCTGGCAAAGCCGCAGGGGCGTGCTAGACTGCGGTCGACTCGCTTGACGGGGTGCCGGTCAATCCGGCTGAGATGGTGCAGGGCCAGCGTGGTGAAGCGGCCCGACAGCACCGATCCCGTGGAACCTGATCCGGGTGCGGTGTGGACTCACACCTTGAACCGGCGTAGGGAATCAGGCGGTGGCACGCCTTCCCTGTGGGGGCCTGCCCTTCCTACCCTCCGTCCTTCTCTGCCCCGCCCACCGGATCCACCATGCCGGAGCTATCATGGGCTATTGCTTCAACGATCTGATCGCTGCCTGCCGCGACGACTGGCGGCGCTATACCGAGCACGACTTCGTTCGTGCACTTGGGCGCGGCGACCTGAATGACGCCAGCTTTCGCCACTATCTGAAGCAGGACTACCTGTTTCTCCTGCAGTTTTCACGCGCCTACGCCCTTGCTGCCTACAAGAGCCAGGACCTGGAGAGCTTGCAGGGGGCCTTCAAGGGGATGCAGACGATCCTCGAGGTCGAACTGGGCCTGCATCTTGCCTACTGCCGAGAATGGGGCATTGACGACAGCGAGCTCAGCCGTCTACCGGAGGCACGTGCCACCCTGGCCTATACCCGCTACGTCCTCGACACCGGCAGTCGTGGTGATCTGCTGGACCTGCACGTTGCCCTGGCGCCCTGCATGGTCGGCTACGCCGACATCGGCCGCTGGCTGGCGGATCATCCCGAGACGCTGCGTGGTGGCGACAATCCCTACGATGCCTGGATCACCATGTACTCAAGCCCTGACTTTCAGGCCTCGGCCGTGCGCGAAAGGCACTGGCTCGACGACCAGCTCAGCCAGGTATCGAGCGCTCGTTTCGACCGGCTGGCGCGCATCTTTAGCGACGCGACCCGTCTCGAGACCGACTTCTGGCAGATGGGACTGGACCTGAGCGACTGACCTTGACGACGCCTTTAGGCGATCGAACTGGGCGATCGACCTGGGTGATCGCGCTCGACAACACAGACAAGCTGACAACAGCAACGCTTGACGGGGTGCCGCAGCCAGCGGCTGAGATCATGCAGCGCATGAGACCCGTTGAACCTGATCTGGGGATACCCCCGATGTTACGGCATCGAGGCGAGGACCAGCGTAGGGATCAAGCGCTCACGGCCACGGCCTCGACGCCCCCTTCTCCCTCGCGACGTGCCATTACCACCATCAGGGCGACGCCACTTGCCCTGCACCGCCGTGAGAGGAAACCACCTATGTCACTCGACCATCCCTCGTCTCATCCAACATCCCGCCATGACGCCCACTTCCTGGCCGAGACGGCCAGGGTCGACCAGGCCGCCGTCACTCCCCTGCCAGGCTCTCGCAAGGTCTATGTAGAGGGCTCCCGCCCCGACCTGCGGGTGCCATTTCGCGAAATCACCCTGTCGCCGACGCGCACTTCAGGCGCCGACGAAGCCAATCCACCGCTACTGGTGTACGACACCTCAGGCCCCTATACCGACCCGGCGGTACAGGTCGATCTGCGCAAGGGACTGGCCGAGTTGCGCAGGCCCTGGATTGAGGAGCGCAACGACACCGAATGGCTCGACGGTCCCACCTCCGAGTACGGCCGCCGGCGTGCCAATGACCCACTGCTGGCACCGCTGCGCTTCGAGCTGACGCGCACACCACGCCGCGCCACCAGGACCGCCGATGGCCGCCCGGGCAACGTCACCCAACTGCATTACGCGCGGCGCGGCATCATCACACCGGAAATGGAGTTCATTGCACTTCGCGAGAATCAACGTCGACAGGCCCTTCAGGACCCTTATCGTGGCAGTGACGAGGTCGAAGCGATACTTGGCCACCAGCACCCCGGTCAGTCGTTCGGAGCCCGTTTGCCGGATGAGATCACCCCCGAGTTCGTGCGCCAGGAAGTGGCCGCCGGACGCGCCATCATCCCGGCCAACATCAATCATCCCGAAGCCGAGCCGATGATCATCGGGCGTAACTTTCTGGTGAAGATCAACGGCAATCTAGGCAACTCTGCGGTGACGTCCTCCATCGAAGAGGAAGTGGACAAGATGACCTGGGGGATTCGCTGGGGGGCGGATACGATCATGGACCTGTCCACTGGACAGAACATCCATGAAACCCGTGAGTGGATCATCCGCAACTCACCGGTGCCGATCGGTACCGTGCCACTCTATCAGGCGCTGGAAAAGGTCAAGGGCGTGGCCGAGGACCTGACCTGGGAGGTCTTTCGCGACACCTTGATCGAGCAGGCGGAACAGGGGGTGGACTATTTCACCATCCACGCCGGTGTGCTTCTTCGCTATGTGCCGCTGACCGCAGGCCGAGTCACCGGCATCGTCTCGCGGGGGGGCTCGATCATGGCCAAGTGGTGCCTCTATCACCACCAGGAAAGCTTCCTCTACACCCACTTCGAGGAGATCTGCGAGATCTGCAAGCAGTATGACGTGGCCTTCTCGCTGGGCGATGGGCTGCGCCCGGGATCCGTGGCAGATGCCAATGACGAAGCTCAGATGGCCGAACTCAAGACCCTGGGCGAGCTGACCCACATTGCCTGGAAGCACGACGTGCAGGTGATGATAGAAGGGCCCGGCCACGTGCCCATGCACCTGATCAAGGAGAACATGGACAAGCAGCTCGAGTACTGCGACGAGGCGCCCTTCTACACCCTGGGCCCGCTGGTCACCGACATCGCTCCCGGCTATGACCACATCACCTCAGGCATCGGCGCGGCGATGATCGGCTGGTACGGCTGCGCCATGCTCTGCTACGTCACCCCCAAGGAGCACCTGGGCCTGCCCGACAAGGACGACGTCAAGACCGGGATCATCACGTACAAGATCGCCGCCCATGCGGCGGATCTGGCCAAGGGGCACCCCGGCGCTCAGCGCCGGGACAATGCGCTGTCCAAGGCACGCTTCGAGTTCCGCTGGGAGGACCAGTTCAACCTGGGCCTGGACCCGGACACGGCCCGCGCCTACCACGACGAGACGCTGCCCAAGGACGCGGCCAAGGTGGCCCACTTCTGCTCCATGTGCGGACCCAAGTTCTGCTCCATGAAGATTAGCCAGGAAGTCCGAGACTATGCCCGCGACAACGGCCTGGACGGCGACAGCGAGGCGGTCATGGCGGGCATGGAGGCGCAGGCACAAGCCTTCCGCCAGCAAGGCGGTGCCCTGTACAAGGAAGTCTGACGCAAGCCGATCACGGCCTCCTTCCCGCCCGCGGCCCCGGGGGCGGGGAGGTGGCTGCCGCAAAGCGAATGCTGCGGCGGAGATTCAGGGCCGCCGGCAGCCTTCACGCTGCACCGCACAAATTGCTACCAAAGTCTAACCTCTTTGCCCTGTCACTTGATGGTCGTCACAAGCTGTGCTGTTCCACCAGCAACTGGCCCTCCCTACCTCCCCAGGACAATTATGAGGCACCGGCCGCGGTGCTAGATTCGCCGCCATCCCCCCCCGTTTACACGCCTTAACAAGGCGTCTTTCTCTGGAGATGGCATGAAAGCCCCGATACTGGTGATCAACTGCGGCTCCTCCTCGATCAAGTTTGCGCTAGTCGATCAGACCCCTGGCGCACCTCGGATATCAGGCATTGCTGAGCGCCTGGGCAGCCACGATGCCTGCCTGAAGCTGGAAGAAGAGCACGGCAACCGGCGTGACATTTCGCTACCTCGAGCCACCCACGCCCTGGCGCTCAAGACCATCCTCGACCACCTGGGTGATCAACGTCCCGTCGGCATCGGGCACCGGGTGGTCCACGGCGGCGAGCGCTTCACCTGCGCCACGCTGCTGGACGACACGGTAGTCCGCACCATTCGCCAGACCGTCAGCCTGGCACCCTTGCATAACCCGGCCAACCTGGATGGCATCACCGCCACCCGACGTCTGTTCGAGCACCTGCCCCAGGTGGCGGTATTCGATACCGCCTTCCACCAGACCCTGCCGGCCCACGCCTACCGCTATGCGATTCCCGAAGACCTGTATCAGCGCCACGGCATCCGGCGCTACGGCTTCCACGGCTCCAGTCACGCCTACGTCAGCGAGCGCCTGGCCGAGGTCAGCGAGCGGGGACACGGAGGTTGGCTGATCGCCCATCTCGGCAATGGCTGCTCCGCAACCGCAGTCTGGGAAGGCGAAAGCCAGGATACCAGCATGGGCATGACGCCCCTGGAGGGGCTGGTGATGGGCACACGCAGTGGCGACGTCGACCCGGGCCTGCACCTCCATCTGGCCCGCCAGCTAGGGATGTCGCTGGAATCGATTGACCTGCTGCTCAACCAGAAGAGCGGCCTTCTCGGCGTATCTGGCCTGACCAATGACATGCGCGAGCTGGAGCAGGCCGCAGGCGCAGGACACCCCGGCGCGACCCTGGCCATCGAGGTGTTCTGCTATCGCCTGGCCAAGACCCTGGCCGGTCTCGCCTGCGCGCTTCCTCGGGTCGATGGCATCGCCTTCACTGGCGGCATAGGAGAAAACTCGTCGCTGATTCGGGCCCGCACGCTGGGCCACCTCAAGGCGCTGGGCGTGCATCTCGATAGCGCTGCCAACAGCGCTCTTGCGCGCGGCAGCGAAGGTGCCATCCATGACGCCAGCGAGTCCGGTTCGCCGGAAATCCGCGTCATTCCCACCGATGAAGAAGGCTATATCGCCAGCCAGACCCGAGCACTGATCACCCGTCTGGCACTGGCCGACAGGTCCGAGGAAGCCGTATGAGCCTGCAACCCCGTACCCTGCTGTTGATCCCGGTGGATGAGGGGGTCGCCCTGACCTCTGCGGCGCTGGGAATGCTGCGCGCACTGGATACCCTGGGCCTGGAGGCAGGCTTCCTGCAGCCATTCAGCCAGGCAGAGGGCATCGATGACGATAGCAACAGCGCCGAAAGGGCTCGCTCGCTGGTCGCCAGCACCCTGGGCATCGGCTCGCCTCGTCCAGTGCCCCGGGAAGACGTGGAGCACTACCTGGGCAGAAATGACAGCGACGGTCTGCTTGAGCTTGCCGTCGAACGCCATTCACGGGTCGCCAAACCGGCGACCGGCAAGCGGCCGGCCTTCATCGTCGTGGAAGGCATTCGCCCCCTGCGCAAGAACGCCTACGCCCTGGATCTCAATGTACGTCTTGCCAGCGCCCTGGACGCCCAGGTGATTCTGGTCGCCGATGGCCAGACGAGCGACCTGAAGGAGCTGGCCAAGAGCCTGGCCTTCCATCGCCAGAGCATCGACGCGGTGGGTTCCAGGCGTACCCTCGGCACCATTCTGATGCGCCTGCCCAGTGACGGCGATGACTCGGCCAGCGATCAGACCCTGGCCTCCGTCAGTGATCGTGAAGCCAGCGCCCACCGCCAGCACTGGCAGGACCAACTGGCCACGGCATCCGAGCAGAGCCTGCCGGTAGTGGCCGCGGTACCCTATCGCGCCGCGCTGACCGCGCCGCGGACCCTGGATGTGGCCCGCGCCCTCGGCGCCAGGATCCTGCATCACGGTGATGCTGATAGACGTCGCGTCGCCCATACCACCCTGGGTGCCCGCAGCGCCGAGCATCTGCTGTATGCATTGCGCCCGGGCGAGCTCATCGTGTCCCCTGGTGATCGCGACGACACCCTGCTGGCTGCTGCCCTCGCCACCATGAACGGGGTGCCCCTGGCGGGCCTCCTGCTAACCCACGGCGAAACCCCCAGCAAGCAGCTGATCGACGTCTGCCAGCCAGCACTATCCTCCGGCCTGCCTGTCCTGTCCGTCGATACCGACAGCTTCACCACGGTAGCCAAACTGACCGACATCCCCGGTGGGATTCCGGTGGATGACCAGGAACGGGCGGAGGCCATCAGCGCCTTTGTGGCGGATCACCTCGATCGAGAATGGCTGCTGGCATTGATGGACGACGAGACCCAGCGCCGACTGTCTCCAGCGGCCTTTCGCCATCAATTGGTCAGCATGGCCCAGCAAAAGCGCCAGCGCATCGTGCTGCCCGAAGGGGATGAGCCACGCACCCTGGAAGCAGCCATCCTGTGCCAACGCCGCGGCATCGCCAACTGCGTCTTGCTGGGTAAGCGCCAGGCCATTGTGGAAGTGGCCAAGGCCCGCGGCCTGGAATTGCCCGATGATCTGCAGATTCTCGACCCCGACAGCGAACGTTGCCGCTTCATCGCCCCCATGGTGGAACGGCGCAAGGGCAAGCTGACCCCCTTGACCGCCGAGGCCCAGCTTCACGATAGTGTGGTTCTGGGCACCATGATGTTGGCGGAAGGCGAGGTCGATGGGTTGGTATCAGGGGCGATACACACCACCGCCAACACCGTTCGACCGGCCTTTCAGCTGATCAAGACCGCCCCCGGATATGCTCAAGTGTCGTCGGTTTTCTTTATGCTGCTGCCCGATCAGGTGGTGGTCTACGGCGACTGCGCGGTCAATCCTGACCCGGACGCCGACGCGCTGGCCGAGATTGCCTTGCAGAGTGCGGCCAGCGCCGAGGCCTTCGGCATCGAGCCCAGGGTCGCCATGATCAGCTATTCCACCGGCGAGTCAGGCACCGGTGCTGACGTTGACAAAGTCCGAGAAGCCACCCGCATCGCCCGCCAGAAAGCCCCACACCTGCCCATCGATGGTCCTCTGCAATATGACGCTGCGGCGATCGCCAGCGTGGCCCGGCAAAAGGCACCGGACTCGCCGGTGGCAGGGCGCGCTACGGTGTTTGTCTTCCCTGACCTCAATACCGGCAACACCACCTACAAGGCGGTCCAGCGCAGTGCCCGGGTGGTCAGCATCGGCCCCATGCTGCAGGGCCTCAACAAGCCGGTAAACGATCTGTCACGGGGCGCCCTGGTCGAAGACATCGTCTACACGATTGCGCTGACGGCGATACAGGCTGGGCAATAGCGGCCCGCCGACGTTTCCCGTCACGTCAATGCCGCCACTGGCGTCCTGATCGCCGCATCTCGGCGCTGATACCACCTAGCCCCGGAGTTGCCGGGGCTAGGTGGTCTGCCACGCCTGCCTCCACGGTCACCACTCGGCGATACCGGTATACAGGCACACCAGCACCAGGCCAAGCAGGAACAGCGTCTCGGCAATCATCAGAATGACCGGTTTCCACCCCACCACGGCCAGCTTCTGAAACGACGTCTTGATCCCCAGCGCGGCAATCGCCGTCACCAGGCACCAGCGCGACAGGTCCGTCATACCCTCCACCATCACCGGGGGTATCACGCCGAGACTATTGATCAGTACCAGCACCACAAACGCAATCAGAAAGCTGGGGAACATGGGGACCTTGGCGCCATCCGCACCGCCTTCCGCCATCCTGGCTCGCCGAAACAGCAGCATGAAGACCATCACCGCCGGCACCAGCATGGCGACCCGCAGCAGCTTGACGAAGGTCGAGATATCGCCCGTTTCGTCCGAGATCATATAGCCGGCACCGACGACCTGGGCCACATCATGTATCGTGCCGCCCAGAAAAATACCCGCCTGGGTGTCGCTCAGCTCCAGCGCTCCCACCAGCAGCGGATACAGCACCATGGCCGCCGTGGATAGCGTGGTCACGCCAACCACCGTCAGGATGGTATTGCGCTCGGCCACCTCGTTACGAGGCATCGCCGCCGACAGCGCCAGCGCTGCCGATGCACCGCAGATGGCGACCGATCCCCCGGTCAGCAGGCCCAGGTCATTGCGCAGGCCAAGCAGCCGCGCCAGCACCCCACCCGCGACGATGGTCAGGATGACCCCGGCCACTACCGTTACCACCGGACCGATGCCAAGCTCGGCCACCTGTTCCAGCGTGATCCGCACGCCCAGCAAGGCCACGCCCAGGCGCAGGATGGTGCGAGCCGCGAACTCGACGCCCAGCAGACAGGGGCCCTGCTCGCTGAGAAAGTGCAGCGTCATGCCGAACAGCAGCGCGTACAGCAGGGTTGGACCACCATAGTGATCAGCGATGAAGGTCGTCGCGAGGGCGATGGTGATACAGATCAGTACGCCGGGCATACGCGCCCTGGCGGGCTCCAGATGCCGCCTCCACCCACTGTCTGGGGCGTCGCTCGGGGCGTGGGTCGTTGGCTGGGACATGACGTGTCCTCTGTTGTCGTTGATATCGCCACGTCGTGGCAGCGTCTTCATGGTGTGAGCAATACGGGGACCGCTGCGGCCGGCACTGCATGCAGCACATGCTGTCCCAGGCGCTGCGGTGGAGTTAGGACCAGCGCCGGGCCTTGCATGAGTCCAGCTAGGCGCCCTGGCGGCGCGCCGTACTCAGGCGACCTGCGTCCTTGCCTGGCGGTCGGCCTTGATCATGTCCGCCGCGCGTTCGGCGATCATGATGGTCGGTGCATTGGTGTTCCCCGACACGATGATGGGCATGATCGAAGCGTCGACGACCCTGATCCCCTGGAGCCCATGCACCTTCAAGCGATCATCCACCACCGCCAGTGGGTCGTTGCCCATCTTGCAGGTGCCCGCCGGGTGGTAGATGGTCTGGCTATAGCGGCGAGCGGCGTCCAGCAACTGCTCATCGCTTTGATAGGCACGTCCGGGCACGTACTCGTCAGTAATCACATCGGCGAGGGGAGCCTGCTCGGCGATACGCCGGGCGACCTTGATGGCGTCTACTGCCACTCGGCAGTCCTCATCGGTGCTGAGGTAGTTGGGCTGAATGGAGGGATAGACCGCCGGGTCCGGACTGGTGATACGGATGCGTCCGCGACTCGTCGGCCTGAGCTGACACACCGATGAGGTGAAGGCCGAGAACGGATGCACCCCTTCCGCCGGCTTGTCGGCGGACAGCGGCTGCATATGAAACTGGATGTCAGGGCGGTCCAGCCCTTCCCGCGACTGGGTGAAAATGCACACCTGACTGGCGGCCAGGGTCAGCGGCCCGGTGCGGGTCAGCGCATACTGGGTGCCCACCGCCAGCTTCTTGAGTGGATGGCGCACCTCATCATTGAGGGTTCGGCAACGCGTCTTGAACACCAGGCGAATCTGCAGATGGTCCTGCAGATTCTCCCCCACACCAGGCAACTGGTGAAGGCAGTCGACGCCGACATCGGCCAAGTGCTGTGGGTCACCGATACCCGAGCACTGCAGGATCTGCGGCGAGCCTATGGCACCCGACGACAGCAGCACCTCAAGAGTGGCGCTGGCCCGACGAAGCACATTACCCTGGCGGTACTCGACGCCGACCACCCGCTTTCCTTCCAGCAGCAGGCGCTGGCAATGGGCCCGTTTGACCAGGGTCAGGTTGGGGCGCTTCAACGCGGGGCGCAGGAATGCCTTGGCCGTGGAGCAGCGAAAGCCCTTGTACGATGTCTGCTGGAAGTAGCCGACTCCTTCCTGGGTCTCGCCATTGACGTCTTGATTCTCGGGGATACCCGCCGCCTTGGCGGCCTCGATAAAGCGCTCGGCGATCTCGCGACGCAGTCGCAGGTCTGACACCTTGAGCGGCCCATCGGTGCCATGAAAGGCATTGGCCCCGCGCTCCTGGCACTCGGACTTCTTGAAATAGGGCAGCACCGAGGCGTAATCCCACCCCTGGTTGCCCATGGCCGCCCAGTCGTCATAGTCCTGACGCTGCCCTCTTATATAGAGAAGACCGTTCAACGAGCTCGATCCCCCCAGGACCTTGCCCCTGGGCCACTGCAGCCGCCGACCATCGATGCCGTCATCCGGGTCCGTCAGGTAGCACCAGTCGGTCGCCGGGTTGTGCATGGTCTTGAAGTAGCCTACCGGCACGTGAATCCAAGGGTTCCAGTCCGATCCCCCTGCCTCCAGCAGCAGTACGGAAACCTCCGGGTCTTCGCTGAGACGGTTCGCCAGTACGCAGCCGGCGGAACCAGCTCCCACGACGATGTAGTCGAAGACGTCTGACGATGGTGTTGTCGTTGTCATGGCTCTCACTCAAACGAGACGTTTTGTCTCAAAACATCGTAGACCCATTTCTAAAAATATCAACATCGAGACAAATAGAATCAATTTTATTGCCAACACCCAAAAGGCGATCTATGGTGTGGTCAAGGCCGAAAAACGGCCCGGAGGCATTGCCCCGCCATGGCCTGCCTCCTTCTGCATCCCGACACCAACCACAACATTGGGAGCAACACATGAGTTCACGCCTTCTCCCCTCACGTCTGTCTCGCCGTGACTTCCTCAACATCTCCGGTCGCTTCGGCATGACGTCTACCCTATTGGCCGCCAGCGGCCTCGGCGCGGGCCTGACCGCATCGAGTCTTGCCCGCGCCGCGGAGTCCGAGCAGCAGCGCCGCTACGCCAGCGAGCCAAAGTTCCAGCTACGCTTCGGCGCCTCCGGCTTCAATGAGCGCAACCTGGATATTCAGAAATCCGGTCAGCTGTTCTTTGCCCGGGACCTCGAGGAGCGTACCGACGGCGCTATTCGCGTCGAATTCATGGGGTCCAACGAGGTCTGCAACCAGCTCGACTGTGTCAGCAAGGCACAGCAGGGCATCGTCGACATCTTCTCGGCATCGACCCAGAATTCCGCCGGCGGCGCGCCCTACCTGAACGTGCTGGACTTCGCCTACATGTTCCCGAGCGTCGCCTCGATGTTCCATTTCTTCTACGACCACCGCAGCGAGGCCCTGCTGCGCGAACCGATGCGCCAGCGCCACAACCTGCAGTTCCTGTTCACACACTGCGACCTGCGCGGACTGATGATGGGCCAGAGCTGGGCGGACCGTCCGCTGGTCGACAGCCTGGAAGTGCTGCAAGGCACCAAGAACCGGGTGACAGGCACTCAGCTCGGGCGTATCGCCATGGAACAGCTTGGTCTCAATCCGGTTCCAGTGGCCTGGGAAGAGACCCTGGACGGACTGCGGCAGGGACTGCTGGATGGGGCGGAAACCTGGATGAGTGCGGTGGCCTACGCGGGCATGGCGCCAGTGGTCTCCCAAGCGGTCGACCTGCGCTTCTTTGCGGGCACCGAGCATACCGCCATGAATCTGTCCAAGTTCGAAAGCCTCGGCGCAGAACTTCAGCAGCAAGTGATGGAATCTGCCTATACCGCGCAGATCTTTACCCAGGGCATGAACGAGGCCGGTCGCTACCAGATTGTCGGCGCCAGTGAACACCCTGCCGCGGGCACCGTCTTTGCAGAAAACAATGTGAGAGTCGCGCCGCTATCCGATGAGATTCGCGCCCAGGCCGAGCAGCTATGTGCGCCGGAGTTCAACCCGGGCCCCTGGGAGCAATGGCGTGAGCGCTTGAATGGCTGGGCGGGCGACATCGATATCTACCAGGAGATTCACACCATTGCTCGCGAAATCCCCCGCGATATGGCGGCTGTCAATGTAGCGCCGAAGCGCTGGTGGAGGGCGTAATGACCGATCACAAGGCCACCGCGGCTGAGGCGACGTCGTCTGACGTCGCCAACAGCTCGACTCCCGCCTGGCTGCTGCCTCTGAAGTGGATCGATGCCAACCTGGAGAAGGTCATCATTCTGGTGTCCTACAGCGGAATGGCAGGCATCATCTTCGTCGAGGTCATCCGCCGCTTCTTCTTCAGCCTGCAAGCCCCCTGGAGTACCAGTATTCCGGTGCTGCTGTTCCTGTGGCTGACCTGGTTCGGCGCGTCGCTCAACGTCAAGCAGCGTACCCACCTCTCGCTCAACGAGATTCGCATGCGCCTGCCCTACTCAGGCCAGTTCGCCTGTCAGGTCCTCGATGCGGTGCTGTGGATCGCCTTCGGCGCCCTGGTCATCCATTTCACCGTCATCCAGGTGCAATTGGCGCACATGAACTTCGCCATCGTGCCCGGCACCGACAATGTCATGCAGTGGTGGTTCTACCTGGCCACGCCGCTGGCCTGGGTGCTGATCATCTACCGCGTCCTCCAGAATCTGGCGACCGACGTCGCACGTTTCCGCCGAGGCGAACCTTTCAACCTGCAACCGTCCATCATGGACTAGGAGAAGCGTGATGACTGACGGCATGCTTATTGGCCTGGTCACGGCGGGCTGTACCACGATCTTTCTGCTGGGGGTCCCGATCTTCCTGGTGATCGGACTGTGGGTGGTCGGCACCAGCCTGATCATCGACTTCACCCTCGCCAACATCGGCGTCACCCTGTTCCAGGGGCTCAGCTTCTTCGGGCTGTTGGCGCTTCCCTTGTTTATCCTTACCGGCGACCTGATCAATGCCGCGGGCATTGCCAAGCGGCTGTCCGACTTTGCCTACTCGGTACTGGGTTGGCTGCGCGGCGGCATGGGCATGGCGACCCTGGGCGCCTGCGGCCTGTTTGCGGCGATCTCGGGATCCAACGCCGGTACAACGGCCACGATTGGCTCCATCATGCAGCCTGAGATGGTCAAGAACGGCTATGACGAGCGCTTTTCGGCGGCCACCGCGGCCTCTGGCGGCACCGTAGGTATCATCATCCCCCCCTCGATCATCTTTATCGTCTACGGCTTCATGATGAACCTGTCGATCAGCGATCTGTTCATCGCCGGGATGATTCCCGGAGCGATGATGGTGCTGGGCATGATGGTGGCCTGCCACCTGGTCGCACGGCGCCACGGCTGGGGCACGCTGATTCCCTTCAAGGGCGGAGAAAGCGCTCGCTTCGCACGCCGCGCCTACCTGGGCTTCGCGACTATCGGGGTGGTGCTGTACGGCATCTATTCGGGCAAGTTCTCGCCCACCGAGGCGGCAGCGATCACGGTCGGTTTCACCTTGATTGCCGGGCTGCTGATCACCCGCGAGATCCGCTTTACGGCACTGCCGTCGATCATGCTGCGCTCCGGCCAGATCGCCGGCATGCTGGCACCGCTGATCGCTATTTCGGTGGTCATGCAGCAGCTTCTGTCGGTGTTGGGTGCGGGGCAGGCGCTGGAGACCCTGCTCAGCGGGCTGGGCAACTACTACGTCATCCTCGGCGCATGCATGCTGATGATCCTGTTGGCGGGCATGATTCTCGAGAGTCTGCCGGTGACCATCATCCTGGCCCCGATTCTTGCGCCAATCGCCCAGAATGCGGGGGTCGATCCGATACACTTCGCGGTGATCTTCCTGGTCGGTGCCGCCATCGGTTTCGTCACGCCGCCCTTCGGTCTCAACCTGTACGTCGCCAGCAGTATCACCGGCATTCCCTACCTCAGACTGGTGAAGTTCGTTATTCCCTACTTTATCGCGTTGATCAGCTGCTGGATTGCTATCTCGCTATGGCCTGCCCTGTCGCTGATGCTGGTGGGATGACATCGCTTGAACCGGTGCACGCTGACGCGGCAAGCCTCTCCGGGCTTGCCGCGTTATCATGAACGTCAGGTTTTTCATTTCGACGTCGCCAAGGATCGCCTATGCCGACCAACGACAGCTCCCGCAACACGACCAATTCCACGCTGCAACGCGGTCTGATGCTGCTCGAGAGCATCGCCACCGCCGTGCATGGCGTCAGTGCCGCCGACCTGGAACGCCAGCTGGACATCCCCAAGCCGACGCTCCACCGACTGCTCAAGCAGCTCGAGGAACAGGATCTGATCGTGCGGGACCCAGAGGGCCGTCACTTGCTGCCGGGAGATCGCCTGCATCAGATGGCCATGGGGGTCCTCGCCAACGAGAGCCTGAAGGCTCCGCGCCGGATGCTGCTCAAGCGTCTCGCCGAAGACGTCAACGAGACCTGCAACCTGACCCTGCTGGAGGGTCACGAGGTGCTCTACTACGAACGGGTGGAGACCAACTGGCCGGTACGCATCCAGCTGCCCCCTGGCTCTCGCATCCCGCTGCATTGCACCGCCAGCGGCAAGCTGTTTCTTGCCCTGATGGGCGCCAACCAACGCCGCCAGCTGCTCAAGCACTTGCCGCTGGAGGCCTACACGCCCTACACCGCCACCGACGCCGACGAACTCGAACGCCGCCTTGAGAATATCGCCGCCAACGAGCTGAGCACCGACAACGAAGAGTTCATTCAGGGCATGGTGGCTATCGCGGTGCCCATCTACGACACAGCGGGCCGTATCCAGGCGACGCTCGCCATCCACGCCCCGCGACTGCGCCATACCATTGATTCGCTGATGGAGTGGGCCCCGCTGATGCGCCGTATCGCCGGCCAGCTGCAAGAAACGTTTCAGCGCTGAGAAGCGGTCCAGCAGCGCCCCATCAAGCGTCTCATCTTGAGACGCCCTGGGCTCGACGACATGAAGAGCCCGACGCTGCTCGACGTGACGTGACGCTGCACCGGGCTCTTTTAAAGGGCTTTTTTAACGAGCTCTTTAAACAGGTTGTTTCCACAGGATCACACCGGTGGCACCACCACCACTGGAACGCTGGCACGCTTGATCACGCCCTTGGTGACCTTGCCGGCGTAGGACGCGCTGAACCCCCGTTTATTGGTGGCCATGACGATCATGTCGCAATCATGTCGGGTGGCATAACGGATGATTTCCGACGCCGGATATCCCTCCACCACGGCACGAGCGGTGATCAGGCTCATCTGGCTCGGCGCGTCGGCGGATACCTTGTCACCGCGCTGTCGGCCGCTTTGTTCGCTGTCTGCTGGGTGACTCCCCAGCCAATCCTGCTGCAGCGCCTCGATAAACTCATCGAGTCGCTGTGCCGCCTGGGCGCGTCGCTGTTCCATCAACGCATCCAGAGTGCGTCGCTCGCGAATGTTGGCCTTGAGGGTCTGCATCACATCGTCAGAGAGTGACTTGACGGCGTGCAACACGTGAACCTCTGCCTGGCAGGTGCTGGCGAGGCTGAGGCTATGGGCCAGAACCTGACGGCAGTCATCCTTGAGCCCAAGGCAACACAGCACACGTGAGATGGTGGTAGGCATGGCAACCTCTCTATGGGGTGTCAGGCCGGGACGCTGGCGTGGCGGTTCCCGGCGAGGTTCAGAGGGCGAGTTCAGAGGGCGAGTTCAGAGGGCTAGTTCAGAGGGCTAGTTCAGAGGGCGACACTCACACTGGCGCCCGCGACGCCGCCATGACCCGGCGGCACCTGCACGACGTCAATAGCCAAGAAGCCCGGGTAGCCACAGCGACAGTGCCGGGAAGTAGGCAATCAGGAACAGCGCGAATACCGATGCGGCGGCAAATGGCAGCGCCTTCAGCGAAATTTCCTCGATCGACGATCCTCCGATACCTGACGCTACGAACAGGTTCTCCCCCAGAGGCGGCGTCTGGAAGCCGATGGCCAGTGCGCACACCACTACGATGCCCACATGCACCGGATCCATGCCCAGCATGTACATGATGGGCAGCAGAACGGGCGTCAGGATCATGATGGCCGCCAGGGTTTCCATGAACATGCCGACAAACAGCAGGAAGGCGATCACCATGGCCCAGATGAGATACAGATTGTCGGTCAATCCCAGCATGCCCTCGGCAATGACGGCAGGAACCCGCTGCTCGACCAGCAGTCGTCCAAAGACGGTCGCGGTGAACAGGATCAGCAGCACCCGGCCAGTGATCCAGGTAGTCGTCTCCAGGGTCTTCAGCGTGGGTTTCCATTTCAGCTCGCGGTGCAGGAAGATGCCGACGATCAGGGTGTAGGCAATGGCCACCACGGCGGATTCCGTGGGGGTAAAGAGTCCACTGTAGATACCTCCCAGAATGATCAGCGGTGCCAGAATCGACCACACACCGCGCTTCAGACTGCGGCCAATGGTCTCCCAGGACCAGGTATCACTGAGCCCCGAATAGCCACGGCGTCTTGAGATCACATAGTTGATGGTCAACAGGCAACCGGCAATGACCATGCCGGGCACGATACCGGCGATGAACAGCTTCGGAATCGACAGACTCTGGAAGGCGCCATGCTGCGCCACGGCCTCGGCGGGGGGCTGCAGCCCCATGCCCGAAATCCCGAAGATCACCATCGGAATCGACGGCGGAATGACCACTCCCAAGCCACCGGACGAGGCGGTGATGGCGGAACCATAGCCGCGGTCGTAGCCACGATTGGCCATGGCAGGGATCATCAGCATGCCCACCGCAGCGGTGGTGGCAGGCCCCGATCCGGAGATGGCACCGAAAAACATGCAGGCAAATACCGTGGCGGCGGCAAGCCCCCCCGTCACCGGACCCGCGAAGGCTTCCGCGATATCGACCAGGCGTCGGGATATGCCGGCGGCCTCCATCAATGCCCCCGCCAGTATGAAGGCTGGCAATGCCATCAACGGAAATGAGCCTACCGAGGTAAAGGCGATCTGGACGAAGGCCATGGGGTTTTCCCCCAGCCACAGGTACGTCGCCAGGGCGGCGACGCCCAGCGACACCGTAATCGGAGCCCCCAGCAGAAGCAGCAGAAAGAATACGCCAAACAGCACGTAGATCAGGCTGGTTTCCATCGCTACTTCTCCTCGGCCGAGGGTGACAGTGCGGCCATTCGTGCTTCCTCGATGGCTTCGGCCTCCGGGTCTTCCGGCTCCCGATGCTGAACAAAGCGCACATAGTTGTTCTGCACGATACGTAGCGTCATGAGCACGAATGCCAGCGGCAGGATCAGGTAGAACACCTTCATCGGCACCCCAAGGGTCTGGGATTTCCAGAAGTCGTTCATCCGATGGAACACGAAGTCGTAACTCAGCCAGATGAACACCAGATTGAAGCCGACCCAGATCAGATCGGTCAGCACACCACAGGCAAGCCCCACCCACCTGGGCAGGAAGCGAAACTGAAACGTCACCCGGTTATGGGCAGACTTCTTGGCGGCGTACACCGCGCCCAGATAGGCAAACCAGACAAAGGCGTAGGTCGCCAGCTCATCGGCCCAGGGCAGCGAGTAGCTGAACAGATTGCGCAGCAGAATCTGCGCGAAAAGGAGAACAACAAAGGTCACCAGCAGCAACTGACACAGCCAGTTCTCGAGATTGTCCACCACCTTCCAGACACATTTCATCACGACGACCTCCGAGCAGTCGCCGCCGACCCTGCCAGTGGAGTCGGCGGCCATGGTGCCCGACACCGGGCACCAGGAGGGTTCAAGGACATTCAGGCGAGGGACGCTATTCAGGGAGCGGGTTCACGTCCTAGAGCGGCCAGGGCGGCATCCAGTTTTTGCTTGCCGCCAATGCTGTCGTAGAAGTCGGGCCAGATGGCAGTGGCCTGTTCGATCCAGGCCTGTTCGCCATCGGCAGGCTCGGTGATTTCCATGCCGTGCTCTTCTACCAGGCGCGTCTTGATGGCGTCTTCCTGGGCAAGCAGGTAGTCATAGCTGTGGTCGGTGGCCTCCTGAGCCGCTGCCAACACCCACTGCTGCTGTTCCTCGGACAGGCTCTGGAACTTGCCTTCGCTGATGATCAGCGGCTCCATGGAGAACACATAGCAGCTGTCGGTCACATGATCCTGGACCTCGTAGAACTTCATCGCATCAATGGTGATGTAGGGATTGTCCTGACCGTCGACCACGCCCTGCTGCAGCGCCGTGAAGGTCTCCGACCAGGCCAGAGGATTGGGGTTGATGCCCCAGGCCTGATAGGCCGCGATCATGATCTCGTTCTTGGGCACGCGAATGACCAGCCCATCCAGATCGTCCGGGGTTGCTACCGGATGGGACGAATTGGTCAGCCGTCGGCATCCCGAATAGGCCCAACCGAGGATGCGCACGCCAGCATCGCGAATGGTGTTCTCCACCATTTCCTGGCCGATCGCGCCTTGGGTCAGGGTGCGGGCATCTTCGGGGCTCTGAATGACATAGGGGAGTGTCATTACCCCCACCGTTGGCGAAAAGGGGGTGATATTGTTGATCGCCAGCACCGACAGGTCGAGCAGCCCCATGCTGGCGTTGTTGACCGTATCTTGCTCGCTGCCAAGCTGACCGTTGGGGAACAGGTCGACGTTGATCTCACCCCCTGACTTTTCCTCGATCAGGGTGGCAAAGGTCGATCCAAGCTCATATTGGGTGCCACCGGCGGCATCACCCAGCGCCATCTTCCAGGTCGCCGCATGGACAGTGGTCCCAGCGCTCAGCAGCGCCAGTGACAAGCCGGTAACCAGCCCGCGCGGCAGAACGCGTGAGGACTTGGGGTGCGTATAGGGTGCCTGGTTATGCATGAGGAACTCCCATCATTGTTGTACCGCATCGAGCGGAATATTGTGTCGGGTGTTTCATTTCAGGGGCGGTCGGCGGCATGTTGGCTTCGCCGCCTCACCATGATGCTTACTCTCTATCGACAAACGCGCACCCCATAGGACCAACGCGCCGCCATCGTTTGGGCCAGCCCCCCGGCTCCTCTCGACAGCGTGCGTTGTCTGTAGGATCGTAAGCAGCGGTAGCGAATCTCTTCGTCGCCCCACAATGCCAATAATGACTATCAGGAATGCACCAGCGGAATGAGCGCCCCCCTGTTTCGACTCAACGCCGACCGTAAGGAAAGCCTGCAGTGCCAGCTGCGCGAGCAGATCGCCCGCGCGATCATCGAAGGCCATCTGCCTACTGGAGAAGCGCTTCCCTCTAGCCGGCGCCTGGCCAAGGAGCTGGGCGTCGCGCGCAATACTGTCATGCTGGCCTATGACCAGCTGCTGGATGATGGCTATCTGGTGGCCCGAGAACGCAGCGGCTACTTCGTCAATCCTGACATTCTGGCCGGGCGCGTTGCCGCCACCGGGGCCGACAATCACGCTGCCGCACGCACTGCGGCCGCACCCGAGCTGCCCTGGGAATCACTGCTGACGCGCCGGCTCGCCCAGCAGCCCTGCATCACCAAGCCGACCGACTGGCTCGACTACGACTACCCATTCCTCTACGGTCAGATCGATCCCAACCTCTTCCCTACCCAGCATTGGCGCGAGTGCAGTCGTGACTCGGTGAGCGTGCCGGCGATTCGCCGCTGGTCTGCCGACCACCTGAGTGAAGACGACCCCTTGCTGGTCGAACAGATTCATCAACGCCTGCTGCCACGCCGCGGCGTCTGGGCACGACCCGAGGAAATCCTGGTGACGGTGGGCGCGCAGCAGGCGCTGTGGATCAGCGCGATGCTGACCCTGGGGCCTCAGCGACGCTTTGCCATGGAAAACCCCGGTTACGTCGACATGGTCAACATTGCGCGCACCTTTACCGACGATATTCTGGCGGTGGACGTGGACGACCAGGGGCTGGTGATCGATGACCGACTTGCCGGCTGCCATCTGGCCTATGTGACGCCTAGCCACCAATCCCCTACCGGCGTCACCCTGCCGCTGGAGCGTCGCCGACAGCTGTTGGAACGCGCCGACCGCGACAATTTCCTGGTGATAGAAGACGACTACGAGAGCGAGACCAATTTCATCGACAACCCGACCCCCGCCCTCAAGAGTCTGGATACCAGCGGTCGGGTCATCTATGTGGGGAGTCTGTCCAAGACGCTGGCGCCAGGCTTGAGGCTTGGCTACATGGTGGCGCCCCCTGCCTTCATCGCTGAAGCGCGCGCCCTGCGTCGCCTCATGCTTCGCCATCCAGCGACCAACAATCAGCGCAGTGTGGCGCTGTTTCTCGACCGGGGCTATCACGACGCTCTGCTGCGCCAGATACGCCAGACCTATCAACGTCGCTGGCACTTGATGCGGGATGCCCTGGAAGCGCACCTTCCTCAGTTCCAGATCCGCTCCACCTTTGGCGGCTCGTGTTTCTGGCTGGAAGCGCCCGAGAACACCGACGTCGGGCTGCTCAAGCGTCTGGCCCAGGAGCAAGGCGTGCTGTTTGAAGCGGGAGACGTGCATTTCCTTACCCAGCCGACGCGTCCCACGCTGCGCCTGGGGTTTTCTGCCATCGACGAGTCGCGCATCGAAGCCGGCATCGAGCGTCTGGCCTCACTGCTGCCCTCACTGCGGCAATAGGCAAGCACACCGGTGCATCGCGGCTGAACGCACATCCGCTTCAGCGTCGGCCCCACGCCATCGCCCCTTAGGGCAGCGCTGATTACACCAGCCGAGCAGTATGAGGCGCTAGGCGCCCGCAACGCAGCGAATCGGCGGCGCAGCCATTGATTCAGGTGTCCCCTGGCGAGCTGGCCGCGGGGCGATCTATGGATGGTCGAACAGATGTTCAAGCGGCTCTTCGAGCTGTTCAATCTCCTTGATCAGACCGTCAAATGGCTCGCTCTGGCGACCGATACAGACCAACACCGCTCCAGTCACCGGACGGCCATGGGGGCGCCAACGACCTCGCGATCCGCTGTATTGGAGGCTGTACCAGCCCCCTTCGTCCCCGGCCTGCCTGAGAAAGCCCTTGGCCCGATACAGGCAGTCGCGGTAGCGCTCCAGCACCGTCACCAGGCGATCGGCCGCCACCGCTCCGGTAAAGTGCAGGGTACGCTGCCTCAGCCCGGAGTGATCTGTCTGGCCCCCTGACGCGTCGGCGCCCGCCGGATGCTCAGAAGACCCCGCCACCGTGCGGTCAAGCTGGCTGTCAGCGCCGCCACATGACTGAGCGGCGACATCACCATCGTCCCAGGCCCCGGTTTCCGATACCAGGGTGGCTCCTGGCGCCAGCTTTCCCAACCAGGCCAGCAGGCGTTCTCTATCCTCTTCGTCCCGAGGTAGACGATTCACCAACAAGCGCCGCGCCGACGACAACTGAGCGTGCCAGAGATCGCTGACCTGAACGTCTTGAGCCAGGCGCCGGGCCTGGCTGGCATCGACCAGCACCACGGTATCGGAAAGGCTCAAGCCCGGCGCCAGTCGAGCGATGTCGCCGATGCGCCAGGGGTTGGCGACCCCGCTGGCCTCGATCAGTATCTCACTGGGCCTGGCCTTCAGCCGCAGCGCCTGGGACAGCTGCTCTGCCAGGGTCCCGCCCAGGGTGCAGCAGACGCAGCCATTGGCCAGCGACAGCACGCGATCGTCCCGGTAGTCGATCGATGCCACATCCACATTGACCTTGCCGACGTCGTTGACCAGGATCAGCGCATCCACCACGTCCCCCGCCGCCAGACGTCGATTGATGTAGGTGGTCTTGCCTGCCCCCAGGAAACCGGCGATGACCGTGACCGGCACCGCCTCGAGCGCACTGCGCTGCGCTGAGCCCTGCGGACGGATGCTTGCGGGCTCAAGACTGTCCCTGGCAACGTCCATTGCCTCAGTCCCCGCCATCCTTTCGCCTCCCTCTGTCCTCTCGGTCTCCTCTGTCCTCTCAGCCCGCACTATTCCCTCAGTCCGTTCTATCCTCTCAGCCCCCATGGGACCACTTGCCAGATCGTCATGGACCATCTCATCTACCTTTGTTGATGCCCATTGCAGGCGGCCGTATCCATTGCGCTCTATTGCCCTTGCCGGGCACCCTGTCGCCAGCGACGGAGTCAGCAACCTTCATCCTGTGTGGCTTGCCTTGCGTTGGTGGATACGCCCGCCCAGCAAGGTGGCATGTACCCTGATGTCTCGCAGGGCTTCGGCCGGTTGTTCAAGCGGATCCTGATCCAGCACGGCCATGTCGGCAAACTTGCCCACTTCCAGGCTGCCCACGCGATCATCCATCCCCAGGGTGAAGGCGGCACCCAGGGTGATCATCTCAAGGGCGGCCTCAACGCTGACGGCCTCCTGCTCACCAAGCTGACGGCCGCTGGCGGTGGTGCGGTTCACCGCGCACCAGGCAGTAAACAGTGGCCCCAAAGGGGTCACCGGCGCATCGCTATGGATCGCGGTCATGATGCCCAGGCGTCGCGCAGACGCCAGTGGCTCCAGTCGCTGGCAGCGAGACGGACCCAGGGTGCGCTGCAGATGGATGTCGCCCCAGTAGTAAATGTGGTTGGCAAACATGTTGAGACACAGCTCAAGCCGGGCAGCACGTCGCAGCTGAGCATGGTCGATGACCTGGCAGTGCTGCAGGGTATGGCGATGATCGGGGCGCGGCCACAACGTCAACGCCTGGGTCAAAGCCTCCAGCATCAGTTCGACGGCCTCATCTCCATTGGTATGGATATGCAGCTGCAATCCCGCCTGATGGTACGCCTGTACCAGCTCCGTCAAGGCGGCGGGGTCGGCATTCCACATGCCATTGGCGTGGCCGTCATGGTAGTGGGGCCATTTCAGGCGGGCGGTGTAGCCCTGAATCGAGCCGTCTGTCATCAGCTTGGCCGGGCCGAACACCAGTCGGTCATGACTGTAGGTCTTGGCACGCTGTAGACGCGCGATCCCCTCCTCCGCCGACCAACCCAATACCCCCATGGCAGGCACCAGCCGCACCGGAAAATCGGCGGCCTGGGTCGCCTCCCGCATGGCCTCGATGGCCTCGTCGGTCATCGGGTTGTAAAGATCGGTGATGGTGGTCACGCCACAGGCACTGGCGATCGTCCCGTATCGCTTGAGCGCCTGGGGCGAGGCCACCGCATTGAACAGGTTATTGCCGATGGCATCGAACACCACGAACATGGCCGCCATTTCCTGCAGCTCACCGTTTGGCCGTCCCTGGTCATCCAGTCGTACCCCTTCCACCCTCGGGCCTTGCTCGATCCCGCTCAGCTCCAGCATCACACTATTGACCGTCATGCTGTGAAAGCTGGCGTGGAGGATCACCAGCGGCCGGTCTGCGACGGCCTCATCCAGCTCTCGACGACTCAGACGCTGCCCTGGAAAGTAGACCGGATCGAACCCCCATGCGATCAGCGGCTCCCCCTCGTCCAACGTGGCCGCATGCTGGCGCAGGCGCTGCTGCACCTGGGCGATGGTCTCAAGGCCGCTCCATAGCTGCCCAAGATGATCCTGGCGCGGGAAGAATCCAAGATACAGGTAGTCCCACATCGCGCCTTCCAGGGCATGGCTGTGGCCTTCCACGAAGCCCGGCAGGATCACCTTGTCGGCAAACTGATCATCGGTGCGGGCATGGCTCGGCATATCCTCGGCGCCGCCCACCGCCAGGATTCGGTCATCGTGCACGGCGACGTGGGTGGCCCGAGGCTGGGATGGATTCATGGTCAGCACGCGGCGAGCAGGATAGACAACGATACTCATGAGCGAGACGCTCCCTTGGTCACGGTCGATGAAAGGCTGGCGGGTGAGCTGGTGTATGAAGGTTGGTCGACGCTGGCGGCCCAACCTGACGATGGCGAACTATCTCGCCCGTGGCGGCCCCACATCAGCATCAGCGGGATACAGGCGACCAGGGCCAGCGCCGTGCCACCAAAGGCCAGCAGATAAGTGCCTGCCCCCAGAGACGGCGCGATCGGCGCGAAGATCATCAGCAGGTGCAGCGTCGCCAGCACGATGGCCAGGTTGAAGAAGGCCAGCTCCTTGGGCACGGAGGTGGAAAAGTCGGCGTCCATCATTCGCAGCAGAAGCAGGCCGGTACCGGTGGAACCGCAGCAGCAGCCAAAGGACGTCACGGTTCGCTCCGGCCCTAGCTCGCCGCTCAGCCGCCCCATGACCAGACACCCCAGCAGCGTCGACAAGGTGACGGCCACCGTGACCAGCAGGATGGGCACCAGCAGCGCGTAAAGCACCGCAAACTGGATGCTCATCAGGGTGCCCACGACCATGAAATCCACCGAGCTGCCAGTAATTCTTTTAAGCGTCTCATCATCGACCCGATGAGCGAGGCCAAGACGGTCAATGAGCATACGCATCAGCACGCAGACGCCCAGGCCGTGCAGGAAGAACAGGTTGTGACTGAACAGCACCCCCACGTTGATGCCGAAGGGTGTGGCGTCACCGATCACCCCCTGGATAAAGGTCAGCCAGAGGTGCGTGACGACATAGGCAATCGCCAGCAGACCAAGGTGATAGGCCAGGGAGTCCAGATTGCCAGGGTGGGAGATCATGCGCCCCATCGATGGCAAGGAGGTCGCGTCGGCCGCCTCGCCGGCACGGGTGAAGAAGCCGCGACGGAAGTTGTCGTCCAGGCGTGAGGCGCGGTTGGCGTTCAGTCCCTTGGACAGATAGCGTCGCGCCAACGGCACGCCCAGTGCGAAGGCCATCAGGAATCCAAGCGAGGCATAGATAAGTCCCACTTGGGCGGCATTGGCGATGCCGTACTCGCTCTCCCAGATAGTGCCGTAGGTCAGCGCCTGTCCGGGCCCCTGAGTGAAGCCATGGGTGACGATGGCACCGAGAAAGGCGCTGATCTCACTGCCGGTCACCGCGTCGTAGCCGCTGACCACGAGGAAACCGATCACGCCCTGAAGGCCCAGGCTGATGCTCCAGGCAAGGGTCATCCACATGCCGCCGCGAAAGATGCTGCCACCGCCGGCCTCGCTCTGGCGCCCGCTTCCGGTCAGGCACAAGGACATGAAGCTCAGGGTAAAAAAGTGAAAGGTCAGCGCGGTGAAATCGCCTGGCTCATAGCCAGGCAGCAGGCCCAGCGACAGCGCCAAGAAACCCAGCAGACCACCGACAATGCTGGCGGGAACCAGCGAGGCTCGCAGCCAGCCAAGGCGGCTGCGCAGCTGACTGCCAAGCCATAGCATCAAGGCCAGCAGCGCAAAGGCAATTACCCCGTGAAAGGAATCTTGCATGATGGAGTCACCCGACGGTTGTTATTGGAAGTGAAGCGGATGTTCTCAGCCTAGGACCACCGTCGTTGCTCGTATAATATCAATTAGGTTTCATGCGATACCGATGAGGCATCAATGCGCATAGAACTTCGCCATCTCTCCGCTTTTGTCGCCGTGGCTGACTGCCTGCACTTTCGTCATGCCGCTGAGCGGCTCAACGTTGCACAGCCTGCTCTCAGCCGCACCATTGCTCAGCTGGAAGAGGCCATCGGCGAGACCCTGCTGCTACGCAACAACCGCCAGGTCAGGTTGACCGAGCCCGGACGCGTCATGCTGGAGGAGAGTCGCCAGATCCTGCGCCATCTGGACGAGGCGGTGCTCAAGACACAGCGAGCGGGACGGGGGGAGCTGGGACGCCTTGCCATTGGCTACACCGACTTTGCCATCACCGGGGAACTGCCGGCATTGCTGGATGACTTTCGCCGGCTGCACCCGGATATCCACTTTGACCTGCACTTCGGTTCAACGGCATCACAGCTACAGGATCTGACGGATTGCCATCTGGATTTCGGCTTCGTCACCGGGCCTGTGCTGACCCCAGGCCTGTGCTCACGTCCTATCCAGCGCGACCGTTTCATTGCTGCGGTCAGCGAGCATCATCCCCTGGCACAGCGCCGGAGTATCCGCCTGGAGGAGCTCGCCCACGAGCCGTTCATTCTCGGCGCACACAGCATGTGGCACCACTTCCGTCAAAAGCTCGAGTTGATCTGCCGCGAGGCGGGATTTGAGCCCAAGGTGGCGCAGGAAACCTTCAACAGTGAGACGATCTTCGCCTTTGTGGCCTGCGACTTTGGCGTCACCGTGCATCTGGAGTGCGCCAGCAACTACCTGCGCAAGGGGGTAACCATGGTGCCCCTGGAAGGCGTGCAACACAGCCTGGTCACGGAAGTGGCCTGGCGCGAAGGGGAGCTGACGCCGGTACAAACGGCCTTTCTGCAGCGGCTCGACAAGCAGCTGCCGCCAGAGCATTGAGGGTTCGACGCCTTACGCGTCCGACCACTCTAGAGCGAACGGGATGGCGAGTCCGCCGCCCCACATCACAACGACGTCCAGGCCGTCCCGATGGGCACGGCCTGGCTCCCTTGACCCAGCGAGGCAACAGCGCACGTTACAAGAGCGTGGTACCGGCGTCGCCGAATGTCGTCATAGCAATTCATCCTTGACGTAGTAGTAGCGGTAGAGAAAACGCTGGCCAGCGCGGCGGAAAGGGGCAAACGCCTGCGACTCGATGCGCTCTCTCAGATTGGGAAACGGAAGCTTGGACGTAAAGATCGGCAACTCCAGGGTAGCGCCCTCACCTGCGATCCACTGTGCCAGCCGCTTGCCGGCCTGGGCCGAGTACATCACCCCATTTCCACCGTAACCGAGAGCGTAGTACACGCTTTCCCGGGGATCAGGCTGGTGAATCCGCGGCATCATGTCGTGGCTGACATCGACCCAGCCCCACCAGGAGTAGTCGATCTCGATACCGGCCAGCGCCGGAAACTTGCGCTCAAGATCGGCCTTGAGCATGGCGGCGTAGCGTTCTTTCGGCGCATCACGACCTGAAATCGCACTGCGACTGCCAATCTGCACCCTATTGTCGGGCAACAGTCGGTAGTAATGGCGCAGGATGCGCGTGTCGGTGAGCACCTGGCGCGTGCGAAACCCGGTCGCCTCGATCTCGTCGGACGTCAATGGGCGAGTGACCATGGAATTCGACAGGATCGGCAGCAGCCGATTATGCAGCGAACGGTGGAGCTGACCGGTGATATAGCCCCCGGTGGCAATCCCGACCGCCCGCGCCTTGACCAGACCGCCCGGTGTGCGCAGGTAGTGCGTGTCGCCGCGGGTCTCCCAGCCCAGAACCGGACTTGCCGGGTGTACCTTGACGCCCAGAGCACGTGCCTTGCGGTGGTAACCAAAGGCCAGCTTTGCCGCATGAATACCGATGCCCTCAGGCTCATGCATGGCGCCTGCCGCCTCACTGTCCCCCACCCACTCACGCTTGACGGTGTCGCCATCGATGATCCGCGCATCGTAGTCGAAGGTGTCTCGCAGCAGTCGCGCCTCTTTCTCCAGGCCCGGCATCATCCGATCCTTGTGGGCGATATACAGATGCCCGCCGGGCTGTGGATCGCAGTCAATGTCGGCGATCAGGGACTTGAACGTCTGCATGCCCTCGACGCATTCCCGATGCAGCTTGAGCGCCGTATCGAGACCGTAACGTGCAATCCACTGGGAGCGCTTGAGGCGCCCTGAGGCGCACTGAGCCTGGCCACCGTTGCGCGTGCTGCAGCCCCAGCTCACCCGATTGGCTTCCAGTACCGTGGCCTTGATGCCATAGCGCTCCGCCAGGAAGATCGCCGCGGTCAGCCCGGTGAAACCCGAGCCAACGATGACCACGTCGGCATCGGTATCGCACTCAATGGGGCCGTCGTCGGCAGGTGGCTCGCCGGCGGTGGCGACCCAGTAAGTGGGCGCATAGTCACAGCCGGTACCCACCTGCTTCGCCGTCAGCGGGTCATAGGCAGGATCATAAGGGGCGCGCGCAGACGTCGCCGCACCTTTGCCTTGCAGCGGCCCCTGGCCGGTGGCCTCCAACGCTCGCTGCTCCGCGGTCTTTAGCTCCAGCATGTCGCTCCTCCCGGATCGCGAATGGGGTACCCTCAGCCCTGACGAGTCGGCGTGGCCGGCCGCTGCTTGCGGAAGGCATTCTTCACCGCAATCTTGCCGTCGCGGAAGGTAAAGGCATCGATCATGCGAGCCTCGGAGCGCATACCATCGGCCGTGGTCCCACAGTAGGTGCTCTCGCTGTAGCCGCGATCTCCAATCACCTGATGCACCCCGTCAAGCCACTGGGCATCCGGGGCATTTTCCCAGGCCGCCCTGAGTCCAGCGCGAACCTGCTCCTGACCATGAAAGGTCTTGCCCAGCAGTTCTGGGCCAGCCACGGAATGGAATTCGCAATCGTCGGTCATCATCGACATCACCGCGTCGATATCGTGACGGTTGAGCGCATCGGCGAAATCGGCGAGAAACTGGGCGTCGGGTTGGCTCATGGAGGTTCTCCTTGTTGTTCACAGCGCGACTGAGCGCCTAGAGCAGTATCGTTATTGTGTTGGCGAGGCCCTCTTGGCCTCGTCTACCCCCGAGCCTAAAGGCCCCGAGCGCTCGTCCCTTAGCACCAGTTGCTCGCTGTCGATTGGGCCAGCCCTGCGGGTGACGCCGAATCCTGCACATGGTGTGCGTCGTGCCCAAGCCGATAGGGTGCCGGGTCCACGCAGGGTCGCTCACCCAACAGCAACTCCACGCCGAGTCGAGCCGCCGCGGGCGCCAGCACCAGACCATTGCGGAAATGGCCGGCATTGACGTGGAGTCCAGCCCAGCCAGGCACCTCCCCGATAAAAGGAATGCCGCCAGGAGAGCCAGGTCGCAGGCCGGCCCAGTGATGCTCGATACTGGCCCTGGAAAGCGCTGGCAACAGCCGCACCGCACTGCGATACAGCGACACCCGTGCCGCGCTGGTGGTGGTCTTGTCGAAGTCTTGGTGCTCCAGGGTGGACCCCACCAGAATGCGTCCATCCTGACGCGGGATCAGGTAACGCCCATCCGCCAGCACCACCCGTGAGAGCGGTCGAGTACCATAGGGGGGCTTGAGCACCATCATCTGTCCCTTGACCGGGTTGACTGCCAGGCCAACCCCGGCTCGCCGCAGCAGTTCGCCGCTCCATGCCCCGCCACAGACCAGTATGCGCCCCCCATCGATGCGACCCTGCACGGTCTCTACCCCGACCACGTCATCGCCTCGACGCCTGAATCCAATGACCTCACAGTCCTCCCGGACTTCGACCCGGCGATCCCGTTCCAGCCGCGCACGCAGGGCACGCCCCAGGCGCGGGTTACGCAAGCTGCCGAGTGTGGGCATCCACAACCCGCCCTGCTGCCGACGCAGCCAATCGGTCTCGGCGAGCCCTGGCTCAAGGCAGCAAATGGCATCGGCGTCGATGTCCTCCAATGGCTTGCCGAAGCGCTGCGCCCACTGTCGCGCGTCCTCGGCATCGTCCACCGCGAGATACAACAGGCCATGCCGGGTGAACTGCGGGTCGACCCCGGTCTCGTCATATAGCTGGCGGCACAGCGCCGGATAGACGCCTTCAGACAACGCTGACAGCGCAGAGACAGGCGCGCTGTAGCGCCATGGATACAGCGGCGAAACGATGCCACCACCGGCCCAGGAAGCCTCTCCGGCGCAACGACCCCGCTCTACCAGCGTCACGGTCAGGCCGGCTTGTGCCAGACGCCAGGCACTCATCATGCCGATGACGCCTCCACCCACCACGATCACATCCCGCATATGCTTCTCCCCCTCGTTCACGGCGCCCCACTCATCCCAGGGTGGCCAGAACCCATTGAAATCTCATTTTTCGATACAATTTGCGTTATTTTTTAAAACACGTCTATAGTGTCATCACTTTCACAGCAGCGCACCAGGACACACGACCATGGCCGATGCCCATTCCCTGCTCGATGACAGCCTCCCCGCCCAGCACTGGCACAGCGCCCGGGAGATCTTCGGTATCGATTCGGACCTCAAGGTGCCGGTGTTCACGCAGCGAGACGATCATGTGCCCGCCATGGATGAGGCCTACCGCTTCAACCCGGACGTCACCCTGGCGATCCTGGCGGGCTTTACCCGCAACCGTCGGGTGATGGTTCAAGGGCTTCATGGCACCGGCAAGTCGACCCATATCGAGCAGGTCGCGGCGCGCCTCAATTGGCCCTGCGTACGTGTCAACCTGGACGGTCACATCAGTCGCCTCGACCTGGTGGGCAAGGACGCCATCGTGATCCGAGACGGTGTGCAGGTCACAGAATTCCAGGAGGGCATCGTGCCCTGGTCACTTCAGCGGCCGGTCGCCCTGATCTTCGATGAGTACGACGCGGGCAGACCCGACGTCATGTTCGTCATCCAGCGCATCCTCGAGCGCGATGGCCAGTTCACCCTGGTCGATCAGAACCGGGTCATCCGTCCACACCCGATGTTTCGCCTGTTCGCCACCGCCAATACCGTGGGCCTGGGCAACCAGGACGGCCTCTATCAAGGTACCCAGCTGCTCAACCACGCCCAGGTAGATCGCTGGAACATTGTCGCCAAGCTCGACTATCTGCCGCGGGACGAAGAAGTGAACATCGTGCTCGCCAGGGTGCCGAGCAAGGACAACGAGCGTGGCCGGCGCCATGTCGACGCCATGGTGGCGGTGGCCGAACTTACCCGAAAGGGCTTCGCCAACGGCGACCTGTCGACGTTGATGTCGCCACGCACGGTGATTACCTGGGCCGAGAACTGCGAGATATTCCGCGATCCTGCGCTGGCATTTCGTCTGTCGTTTCTTAACAAGTGCGACGAGCATGAACGCGCTCTGGTCGCGGAGTTCTACCAACGCTGCTTCGATGAGGAACTGAGCGAGTCCATCGCCAGCGGCGACGGTGGCAGTGAAGCATCATGACGACCCCAGGCGATGCGACCCACGCCAGCGCCTTGGCCAGAACACGGCGCCAGCAATATCTCGAAGACATCGAGGCGGCGGTACTGCGAGCCCACACCGGCGACAGCCGCTGGTTCTACGCCAGCCGTCGTCTCTACCACGGGCAACGACGAGTCCCCCTGCGGGCCCCTCACCTCAAGCTTGCCGATGACTGCCTGTCGATTACGGGCTATCGCGCGGTCAGCGATGCCCTGGCCCTGCGCGAGCGCTTCAGCGACGACGCGCTTCACCAGCACCTACGGCCAGCAGAGCCCGAACCACGGCTGATCTACGACTGGCTGGAGCAGTGCCGCGTGGAAGCCTTGCTGGGCCCCGGGGCACCGGGCATGGCGAGCAACCTCGAACAGCGCTTCCGACAGTGGTCGCTGGACTACCATCACGCGCAATTCACCGAAACTGCCCTCGGACTGTTGCTGTTCTGCGTGATTCAGATCAGTCGCTCGCGGCTGATGGCGGCACCGATGCTGGAAGCGTTCGAGGACATGCTGGAGGCCACCCGGGCCAATATCGTACCGGCCCTCGGCCACGCCCTGGCGGGACTGCGACGCGAGCGTCACGATCAAGCGGCCTTCCAGCGTCACGCCCACGCCATCGCCGATTGGATAGCTGCCCAGCTGGAAGGCTTTGAGCCTCAGCAGGATCGCGAGCAGGAGGACAAGGATCCTCGCCGTGCCCTGGCCCTGCTGCTGGACAGTGAAGATGACCTGGAGGAAGAGATCCCGGTCGCGCTCAGCGGGCAAAGCCGTCTACTGGAAGATGACGCCAACCGCTACCGCGCCTTCACCACGGCTTATGACAGCGAAAGGCGTGCCGACAGCCTGGTCCGGCACGCGCTGCTGGTGGAGTACCGCGACCGTCTGGATCAGCGGCTCGCCGCCCAGAAGGTCAACGTGCGCCGGCTGGCCCGGGCCTTTCGGCGTCATCTGTCGGTGGTGGAGAGAGATGGCTGGAACGACGGCGAAGAAAGCGGCGTGATCGACGGGCGCCGACTGTCGCAGATCGTGACATCGCCCCAGGAGCGCCGCGTCTTTCTCCGCGAACGCCATCGACCCGTCAGCGATGCTCAAGTCAGCCTGCTGATCGACTGCTCCGGTTCCATGAAGGTCCACGGTGAAGCCATCGCTACCCTGGTGGAGCTATTGGCCCGGGCGCTGGACATGGCGGGGGTAAGCAGCGAGGTGCTGGGCTTCACCACCGGCGCCTGGAATGGGGGCCGTGCCCAACGGGACTGGCTCAGGTCAGGCAGACCCGCGGCCCCGGGACGCCTCAACGAGGCACGCCATCTGATCATCAAGGACGCCAGCCAGCCCTGGCGCCGCGCCCGGCTGGGACTGGCGGCCCTGCTCAAGGCCGATATCTACAAGGAAGGGATCGACGGCGAAGCCGTGCAATGGGCCTGTCAGCGGCTGATGAGCGCCGACGTCAACCGCCGCCTGCTGGTCGTGATCTCCGACGGCAGCCCCTCGGATAGCGCCACCAACCTGGCCAACGATCGTCACTACCTCGACCACCACCTGCGCTCGGTGGTGGCGACGTACAGCGGCGGCAACGGTCGTCGTTCCGGCCCCATCGATATCGTTGGCCTCGGCGTCGGTCTCGACCTGAGCCCCTACTATCCGAGACACCGAGTCATCGACATCGGTCAGACCCTGGACAATACCCTGCTGGATGACGTGGTGGAGCTGATGCTGTCGAAGCGGCGGTATTAGTCTTGGGGGACAAGCGCCAGGTAAGGCCTTGCGAAACCATCCCCGTCCGTCTTAAGCGATGAGGTCAGCGTGAAGTGGTCACCGAGTTTCAAGCCTGAAGCGTCGTCCTTAATAGCTCAACGCCAATCAAGAAGTGCACGCTGTTGATGGACAAGATCAGGCTAATGGGCGTGTCATCCAACTGGCAGAGCCAACTGCTACGTCCCCGGGCCACCCCGTCTCCGCTATCAGGGTGTGCGGCCTTGATATGCCCAGAGTAGGCATCCCTCTGCGAAGCAACTTCACCTCGCCTTACACATGCCAGTTATATGTAAAGAAAAAGCTGGCACCTTTACACATGGAGTCACGTCTATCAGTTTTGTCGGCGCTGCGTTACACAAACACTTTCTCGAAGAGTCATGACCGGAATAGCCGCAGGTAACGCTCAAAGACAAATATCCGGTTACGCTGGTAGCCAGTTATCTCGTTCAACATCTTATCCTCGACCATCCTGTTGAGCAGCGCAGAGGCGGTCTGATGCGTCACCTCCAGCAGTTCGCTGACCTGTCCTGCCGTTACCGCAGGACGCCTGTAGAGGTGTCTGAGCAAAGTCTGTACATTCTCGGCCCGCTTGCCGTAGCCAAAGGCCATGCGATCCATTTCCTGGCGCAGCTCGAGGATCCCGGTAAAGGTGGCCTTGCCCTTACCAGCGGTCTCGATGATGGCCGATAGGAAGAACTTGACCCAATGGACCATGTCATTAGACATCCGCACACGAG
Organism: Halomonas sp. DP8Y7-3; assembly: GCF_019801675.1. NCBI lineage: Bacteria > Pseudomonadati > Pseudomonadota > Gammaproteobacteria > Oceanospirillales > Halomonadaceae > Halomonas > Halomonas sp. DP8Y7-3. Next base: position 505,418 of record NZ_JAHVIO010000003.1, on the reverse strand, counting down.
TCAACGCATCGTAGTAGCTGGCTCGGTTGCGCTCGAAGAAGTCTGACAGGTACAGCGAGGGCTTGCGTAACAGGCCCTTGCTAACTAGATAGAGGGTGATCAGCAGCCGCCCGATACGGCCATTCCCATCCAGGAAGGGGTGGACGGTCTCAAATTGGTAGTGACTTATAGCGATCCGGATCAGCTCCGGCACGTTGACACTATCGTTGTGCCAAAAGAGTTCCAGATCCCCCATCAGCTCAGGCACCTCACTGGGATGAGGCGGGATAAAGGCTGCATCCACCAAGCTACTACCACCTATCCAGTTCTGACTGATACGAAAATCCCCGGGAGACTTGTGCTCACCACGTACCCCCTGCATCAGGATGGCGTGAGTATGCTTGAGTAGCCGGTTGGATAACGGAAGACGCTCCAGCTCCTCGACCGCTTCGTTGATCGCCTGAATGTAGTTCTGTACTTCGTGCCAATCATCGCGCTTTTCGGGTGCCAACTGGCTGCTATCCAGTACCGCCTCATCCATCTCGGTTTGCGTGCCTTCGATACGAGAAGAGTTGTTGGCCTCCTTGGTGATGTGCATCTGGATGAATAAATCCACATCCGGAACGATCAAGGTAAAGGCATCCAGCTCCGCCAAAGCGCGGGAAGCGCGTTCCAGCAAGGTGTTGATCTAGGGGGCCTCCCAGCTCCACTCTCTGTTCACCGTCACCGGGCTGAAGCTTTTGTACTGATACTGGGGCAGCCACTGCCCTGCCTGAAAGGTTTCAAACTTCATTAGCCGACTCCTTGTCTTAACAGTCAGTGGCTCGCGCTATGGCCGCCATGGCAATCTTGAGGTGGTACACATACTGACCGGCTCGCCAGCAACGTCCATCGATTTTTCCGGTGACGGCGGCGGAGATCAGAGCGGCGCGGCCTTCGAGCAACACTATCACTGCGCTCATTGCCTTAACAACAAGATGTAAAAATCACTATTTCAAAGCCGAAAACCGCAGATAAACTACCTATTGTTCGCGTACGAAAATCACTATAGTGGGACTCTCATTAACCTACTAGACGCACCGCCAACCTATGTAACGCTGTCTGCCTCACGAGAAGCGACCTCTGAAGTTAAAATGTAAATCGACACTTCTAACACCATGTAAAAGATCGCACCCCTCCTCTATCCCAGAAATCAAATCAAGTAAGCGGAGGGGGGGGTGAACCCGTCTAGTGGCTCCTCACCACTACACAGAATTAAAATGCTTAGCATTACTCGACATGAGTTCAGCTTTTAACGTCTTTTCGTCTATGCAAGACGCACCAGCCATATACAGGCGATGTCTCACGCGTCATAGTTTCAACGTCGTAACCTGCCTCATCATGACAAATTGATCCTCTCACGACCTTGCTACCAACAGTCACGTAAAACCGTCATATAAATTATCTCCTAATACTTTAGTATCTTCCTCGCGATTTCACCCTCGAGTCATTCATAGACGTCTCGGGATTAACTTACTTGGTGATAGCGAGAGATGACCGCTTGGCTCTTCCCCCCGCCATTCGGCACCAAAGCCCTCGTACTAGACACATTTTGCAATGTTCGTGCGAGTAGCTCCCCGCAGATCCGCTTTATCCAGCCGGTACAAGCCTTGAGATCAGGTTCATGGATTGATCTACACCAACCATGCTGATGCGGACGTCAAGCGGGCAGCACTCTGTCCACAGGAGCTTATGGAGTGAATTCTCATCCATAAGCCTGCCCAGACGCCTGACTAGCCTTGAAATCGAAGCGCAGCGGAACAACAGGCGAATCACGTTCGAAGGCTACGGTCTACACTAACCTCCTCAGAACTTCGCCCAAGAGTATCGAACCCCGGCTACCGCGAAATTTCCCAGAAAAAATCTCTGTGTCCATCGACACTGCTCACGGAAACGAGCGCCCTCTCTAGAACCTCGCCGGTGACAGCCGTTGTGCGTAGTCAGGCAGCGGGCTGCCATCGATCATGGCGCGGATCAACTCACCGGTCTGGGCGGACAGGGTCAACCCCAGGTGAGCGTGCCCGTAGGCCAGATACAGCCCTTCCCTGCCGGCCACGGGACCGACCACCGGCAAACCATCCGGGGTGGAATGACGAACGCCCATCCAGCGCTCGCTCAGCGTCAGAGAGCGACCGAACATGGCGTCTCCCCACCCCTTCAGGCGGTCCCAGCGGCGCTGGTCGGCACGCCGTTCCGGCGCGGTAAACTCGGTGGTGCCCGCCAGGCGCACACCGCCCTCCATCGGTGTGGCGTAAAAATGGTGGGCCAGCCAGCCCGTAGGTCGTGTCAGCGAGACCGACGTGTCGAGCCGCACGTGGTAACCACGCTCGCTGACCACCGGCAGCGACATCCCCAGCCACTTCATCAACGCCTGGTTAGCCATGCCCGCGCACATGACCACCTGATCGGCATGGTGCTCCCCCAGCGTACTGACCAGACGCCACCCGCCATCGACACAAGGCGCCAGTCCCTCGATGCGCGCACGGTGCAATACCGCACCGGCGCGCTCCAGTCGGCGCCACAGGGTGCGACTGACGGTCAAGGGGTCCTTCAGGTGACGTGTGGAGGGAAAGAACAAGGCACCTTCCAGGCGCTCAGGGCTGAGCTCAGGCTCCAGGTCGCGAACGTCAGCGGCCGTCAGCGCGCGACAGTCGACGCCATCGGCCCGCTTGGCCTCAGCTGAGGCCTCGAGCGACCGAGACAGCGCATCCCCACGATACGCCAGCTGCAGGCAGCCGGTATCCGCGTACAGGCCCGGTGCGTCAAGCGATTCGAGCAAGCGGTGTTGCGCCTTGACGGCGTCCTGTATCAGCGCCACCAGATCCGCCTTGTGGCGGGCAAAGCGGGAGGGTGTGGCGGCCTGGATAAAACGCGGCCCAAAACTGGCCAACCGCGACAGATAGCGGGGATCAATCGATAACGATGCGTCACGCCGGACCAGTTCCCTGGGCAGGGCCTTCAAGGTCTCGATACTGGCCATGGGCGAGGTCGCGTAGTTGGCAATCAGTCCTGCATTGCCAAGGGAGGTGCCCTCCCCCGGTGCTCCCGGATCGAAGAGCTGCACCTGGTAGCCGGCGTCAACGAGCGATCTCGTCACGGCCAGACCGACAATGCCTGCCCCCACAACGGCGATGGTGTTCATGCAATGTCTCCTTGGGGACACTGACGTCCGGCCCGTGGTTCAGGCCGGACGCGCGTAGCGTGGATAGCGGGGATTCAGTTATCGCGGTAGAAGCGCCAGGAGGCGATCCCCACCCCTACCGCGGTAAGGATGCTGACGGCACTGACGGCATACAGGGCAAGAGCGTACAGGGTCATGGGAGTCTCCTTTATTGAGTCTTGGCGACGACGGGAGCATCGGGAGCCGACCGGAACAGCTGGTAGACCAGTACAAACACCGAGACATTGGCGATGACACCGGCGATCAGAGCGGTCAAGCCAGTAGCCGCCTGCAGGTCAAAGGGCCCCCACTTCCACAGGATCGTGACCGACGCGCCCGCTAGCATCGCCGCCACAGCTGAGCGGGTGCAGCGCAAGTTGAACAGCACGGCGAACACGAACGGCAGCAGAATGGTCGGCGCCCACAGCGCATAGCTGAGCAGCAGCGCATCGATGATCGAGGTCGCGTACAGGGCGAACACTACCGCACCCAGGCCGATCAACAGGTTGACCAGACGCTCGATCCACAGCCGCTTCTGCTCACTGACCGTGGGCTCGATGAAGGGCTTGTAGATATCACTGACGAAGATCACTGCGGCGGAGTTCAGGTAGGAGTCGGCGGTCGACATCACCACCGCCAATAGCGATGCCAGTACCAGCCCTGTAATGCCCACCGGCAGGGCATCACGAATCAGCGTCGGCATGGCCTGATCAGGTGAGATCGTTGGATAGAGCACCAACGCCACCAGCCCGATGGTGGCACTGACCAGATAAAACAGGAAACCGAAGCCACCGGCCACCGAATAGCCGATACGTGCATGGCGGGAGTCCGGCGCCGACAGGGCTCGCTGGGTGTAGGGGGGAACCAGCGTTTCGCCCAGCAGGAAGGCAATGAAGATCGACAGGAACATGCCCAGCGAATAGTCACCCATCAGGCTGAAGTGGCCCTCCGGCAGGCGCTCGATCAATGCCTGAGGTCCCCCCAGGTCATGCAGCCCAATCAGCATGGTGACCGGCAGGAAGATCGCCAACATCAGAAATTGCACTACATCGGTCTGGATGACCGCCCACATTCCACCGATGGTGGAATACACCAGCACCACGGCCATGCCGATCAAGATACCAGTGGCAACGTCGATGCCGAGTATGGCGTTGAACACGGTGCCCACGGCCAGGGCCTGAGCCCCTAGAATGCCGACGCAGAACACCAGCGAGAAGATCCCGGTAAACAGGCGAGCACTGGCGCCAAAGTGCTGGGCCATGATGTCGCCAACCGTATGGGCATTGACGTAGCGCTTGAGCCTGGGCGCGATAAACAGTCCGGCAAGCACCGTGGCAATGGGAAACGCAGAAGCGGCGAACATGAAGGCATAGCCTTCATCAAAGGACTTGCCGGCACGGCCCATTGAGGCACCGCCACCAAGAAAGGACGCCGCCAAGGTGGCGAACAATACCGGCCAGATGATCTTGTTGCCGGCAACCGCAAAGTCAGCGCTGTCAGAGACTTTCTTGGCACTGCGATAGCCGATGTAGATCAGTATCGCGAAGTACAGCAGCAGTCCGCAGAGGTCGATCGGATTCATGCAACTACCCTCGTTATGGTTGTAGGGGGGTGGTGTCAGCTTCGACGACCCTTGTCATAAAAACAACTTTGATCTACCTATGAACCTATAGATAAAACTTAGACCATATCGCGTGCACTTTAGCGGCCCTCGCCTCCCGCGGAAGAGCCCAAACCATGTCGCCGCGAACGACGCCCCAGACAGCACCGCAGACAGCAGTACAAGCGAAGCTACGTCGGCCCATGCCGCATCGCGGCGAAGCCTGTCCTCCACCACCCTACCCAGGAGTCCCTGAATGAAGCTGCGCTACCCTCTTCGTCAGCTGCAGATATTTCGCGAGGTCGTGCACACCGGCAGTCTCAGCAAGGCCGCACGACGACTCGATCTCAGCCAGCCGGCGGTGAGCTCCGCCATCGCCAACCTGGAGCAGGAGGCCGGCTTTCTGCTGTTCCGTCGCAATAACTACGGCACCGAGCTGACGCCGGAGGCTCGCTACCTGATGGAGGGCGTCGACAGGGTGCTGGCGTCGGTGTCACATCTGGACGAACTGGCCGAAGGTCTGCGTCAGGGCCGCGCCGGCAAGCTGATTGTCGGCTGCATGCCGGGGCTCTCACCGAGCGCCTTGCCCCAGATCATGGCGGACTATCTCAGTGACTTTCCCGATACGCGGCTGTCCCTGCAGACCTTCAGCTCAGGCAAGATTCGCGACTGGGTGGCCGAAGGCCAATTCGATGTGGGCGTCATTGAACGTCAGGATGATCTCAGTGACCTGGAGGTCAAGCATCTGACCCTGCGCATGCATCTGGCGGTACCGGCGAACAGCCCATTGGCCACCGCCACCGTGGTCGGGGCCAAGGACCTTGACGGGATGCCGCTGATCACCCTGGACGAGCACCACCAGAGCACGCTCAAGCTGAAGCAGGCACTACGCCAGGCCGATGCCCGCTGGCATGTCGCCGCCGAGACACACCTGTTTCCGTCTGCCATCAGCCTGGTGCGCGCTGGCATCGGTCATGCGCTGGTGGACCCGGTTTCTGCCGCGGGCTTCCTGCTGCGCCGGGACTGTGACGTGGCCATCGTGCCCTTCGAGCCGGCCATCGACCTGGAGATCGCCATCATCACCCCGCGCTTTCATCCAAGCTCCCGTCAATGCCAGCGCTTCCTGCCCTATCTCGAGAAGGGGCTGGCCCACTGGCATAAGCGCGCCCTGGCGCCCCTTCACGCCTGAGCAGGGGCACCGTGGCGTGCCGGAACGGTGCACACCGGGCTAAGCATATTCACCTGCTGCCGCCACAGGCCCGAATGACCAGATCGAGCGCCGGGACAATATCGTAGACCGGGCAGCGCGCCTCCCGGCGCACCACGTCCACAAAGGCGCTCAGGTCCGTGCACTCAAGCACGATGGCATCCAGCGTGACCTTGCGCATCAGCCGTCGCGTGGCAGTCGCGACCTCTTCCGCCATCGCCGCCATGTCGAGATCATCACGCTGTCCCTCAAGGATCACCTGCCGAAACTCGCTCCCGTCCTGGAGACCTTCAAGCGCGGGAAGAGACCCTTGCCAGCCCGCTCCCAGGAAATGTTGCGCCTTCAATGCCCCTGCGTCGGCCGTCAGCACCCCCACCCGCCCAAGGCCCCCGTGCACGACGGCAAGCCAGGGCAACAAGGTCAGACTGGAGAGCACCACCGGCACCGACACTACCTCGGCGACCTGAGCCTGATACCGCGCCATGAAGCCGCAGCTGCCCGCAATGGCGCATACCCCCTCCGCTTCCAGCTGGCGTGCCTGCTCAAGCAACAGGTCGCGCAAGGCGTCACCGGGCGCGTGCAGCAGCCTGGGAATATCAACGCCCTCGAGCACGCGGTAGCGCACCGGATGGCGGAAGCTATCGGGGTGGCGCAGGTGTCCCAGGGGCTTGGTAAAGGACGAATCCAGGCACAGCACCCCCAGCGGCGCCTCTTCTATATTGGCTCTCACAGGCCAGCTCCAGATGCATTCGATAGATGTATGGATGCCGTCGGCTCAGGGCAAAGCTCTGGCATCGATTCAGTACTGCCATAGCGCCATGGCGCCATCGATCACCAGCCCAGTGCCGATGATCATCAAGGTCAGCATCGCCACCCGCCGCAGCAGTTCAGCACTGCAGGGTGGTGGATAGCGGCGCCCTGCCCAGGTGGCCAGTGCCGCCGCTGGCAGGGTCCACAGCGCCAGCAGCCACACCTGAGCGTCGAGCCCGCCGCCGGCACCGACATACAGGGTGCGCACCCCGGAGGTCATGGCGAAACACGCGATCAACAGCAGACGAATCGTCTCGCGGGGCAACGGCTGGCGGTAGCAGTGGTAGATGACCGGCGGCCCCGGCATGCCGAACATGCCCCCCAGCAGACCCGTCATCGCACCGCTGACCGCGAAGCCGGCAGGAGCCGAGACCTGTGCGCGCGGACGGGGCCTGAGGCCAACGCTGAGACCTCCGTAAAACACCAGTGCCCCCAGCATCAGCATCAGTAGAGCTTCAGCGCTGACGCTCAGCCAGTTCAGCGCCCACACGCCAAGTCCGATGGACGGTACGATGCCAAGACCCAGCGCCAGCACGTGGCGCCCATCCAGGTGATGCAGTTTGCCAGGTAGCGCCACGGCACTGTTGACCAGGGTAATCAGGCTGACAACGGCCACCAGGGTGGCAACGCTGACAAGTTCCAGACCGCTGGCCACTCCGATGATGATCATGCCGATACCAAAGCCAGCCACGGTATGCAGGTAGCCGGCCAGCAAGGTGATCGATACCACCGCCGCAAGACTGGACAGCGCCATTCCCTCAGGTACCAGTGTCATCTACCCTCCTTGGCCGTCCCCATACCGTTTACGCTACCGACAGGCGCTGGGCCTGGACGGTGGTCACCGCAATGACGTTGACGATATCTTGCTCACTGCAGCCTCGCGACAGGTCGTTGGCAGGCCGCGACAGTCCCTGCAGCAGCGGCCCGATGGCCTCGGCCCCGCCGATGCGTTCCGCCAGCTTGTAGCCGATGTTGCCTGCCTCAAGGTCTGGAAAGATCAGCACATTGGCATTGCCCTTGACCTTGGACTCCGGCAACTTGCGCTCGGCGATCTCCGCCACGATGGCAGCATCGAGCTGCACGTCTTCATCGATGGCCAGGCTCGGGCGCGCCTGCTTGACCCGACGCGCCGCCTCGACAACCTTGTCCACCGCCGCATGATGGGCACTGCCACTGGTAGAAAAGGACAGCATCGCTACCCTGGCCGGCTCATCCAGCAGGGCTTCGGCGCTATCGGCAGCCGCCATGGCGATCTCGGACAGCGCCCCGGCATCCGGGTCCACCACCAAGCCGCAGTCAGAGAAGATCATGCCGCCCTTGAGGCTGTGGAACTCCTTGCACAGCATCATCAAGAAGAAGCTGGATACCAGGGTGGCGCCAGGGGCCATGCCGATCAACTGGATCGCGGCGCGAACCACATCGGCGGTGGTGTGGACGGCACCAGCCACGCTGCCGTCGGCAAGCCCGGCGCGCACCATCAGGTTGGCAAAGATCAACGGATCCCGCGCCCGTGTGGCGGCATCCTCAGGGGTCATGCCCTTCGCCCCTCGCAGCTCCAGCAGTAGCGCCACCAGGCGCTCGGTGTGCTCGGAATCCGCGGGGTCAATCAGCTCTATCGCATCCAGCTCAAGCCCTTCGGCTTCGGCCCGGGACTGGATGACCTTATGCTCGCCCACCAGCTGAATGCGCGCGTAGCCTGCTGCGCTCGCTGTCAGGGCGGCCCTCAGCACTCGGGGGTCATCGCCTTCGCACAAGACGATGCGTTTCGGGTCCTGCCGGGCCATCTCACGAATATGGTTCAGCGCTTTCATCGCAACCGCTCTCCCAGGGGTAAAGGGGTCGACAGACTCGGTCGTGGCGCATCACGAACATGAAAAAAAGCCCTGGCACCAGGCCAGGGCAATGTCGTCATACCGGACGAGAGAGTCTTGCTTGGCGATCAGACTCCAGGGTCCGCCGCCTCCGGTATCAGACGTAGTCCTGGTACTTCTCGAGCAGACGGACCGGCTTCTTCAAGGCGTCGCGGCGGAAGGGGTCGCCCAGCTCGCGGGTACACATGATCTCGATGATGCAGGTCTTGCCTTCATTCATCTGCATGTCGACCGCTTTCTTCAGGGCCGGGCCTACATCTTCCAGGCGATCCACGGTGATACCCTCGGCGCCCATGGCGCGGCCGATCTCGGCAAAGCTCTCGTTGTCGAGCTCACCGGCGACAAAGCGACGGTTATAGAAGTCGACCTGGTTCTTCTTCTCGGCACCCCACTGGCGGTTGTGGAACACCACGGCGGTCACCGGAATACCGTGACGCACGGCGGTCATGGTTTCCATCAGACTCATGCCCCAGGCGCCGTCACCGGCGTAGGCAATGGCCGGACGATGAGGCGCAGCGGTCTTGGCTCCGATGATAGTGGGCAGCGCATAGCCGCAGTTACCAAAACTCATGGGGGCAAAGAAGCTGCGTGGCTTCTCGAAGCGCAGGTAGCTGTGGGCCACCGAGTTGATGTTGCCGATGTCGGTGGAAACCATGACATCTTCCGGCATGGCCTTTTCCAGCTCACGCAGGACCTGACGCGGATGCAGATACTCGCCGCCGGAGAAAGGCTTCTCGTCCTTGGCTTCTTCGATGGCATCCAGGCTGAACGGATCACGCTCGTGGGTCCACTCGTCGAGCTCTTTCTCCCAGGCTTCCTTCTCGGCCTTGATCTTGGCCAGGCGCTCGTCCTTGGACGCATCGCAGGCCAGGTTGCGGCCTTCAAGGCGCTGGCTCAGCTCGATGGCAGCAGCCTTGGCATCGCCGCAAATGCCCACGGAGATCTTCTTCACCAGCCCCAGCATCTTGTGATCGGCATCGACCTGAATGATCTTGGCGTCCTTGGGCCAGTAGTCCATGCCATGCTGCGGCAAGGTGCCGAACGGGCCAAGGCGAGTGCCGAGGGCCAGCACCACGTCAGCCTGGGAGATCAGCTTCATGCCTGCCTTGGAGCCCTGATACCCGAGCGGACCACACCACTGCGGATGACTGGCCGGGAAGGAGTCGTTGTGCTGGTAGCTGTTGACCACCGGTGCGCCAAGACGCTCGGCCAGGGCCTTGCACTGTTCCACCGCGTCGGCCATGACCACACCGCCACCGGAGACGATTACCGGGAACTTGGCCTCGGCCAGCAGTGCAGCCGCCTCGTCCAGCGACTGGGCGCCACCGGGACCGCGGTCGATACGCCGGGGCTCGGGAATCTCGGCCTCGATCTCGCCATAGAAATAGTCCCGCGGAATATTCAGCTGGGTCGGGCCAATTTCGGCCATGGCGCGATCGAAGCAGCGACCGGTGTACTCGGCCATGCGCGCAGGATGGGTCACATGGCCCTGGTACTTGGTGAACTCCTGGAACATCGGCAGCTGGTTGCACTCCTGGAATCCGCCCAGGCCGATACCGGTGGTGCCGGTTTCCGGGGTGATCATGACCACCGGGCTATGTGCCCAGTAAGCCGCCGCGATGCCCGTCACGCAGTTGGAAATACCGGGACCGTTCTGGCCGATGACCACGCCGTGGCGTCCAGAAACGCGAGCATAGCCGTCAGCCATATGGGCGGCACCCTGCTCGTGCACCACCGGAACCAGACGGATCCCGGCCGGGGCAAAGATATCCATGGCGTCCATGAAGGCCGAGCCCATGATGCCGAACATGTCGGTCACGTCGTTGGCAACGAGGGTTTCGACGAAGGCTTCCGAGGGCGTCATCTTCTGCTTGCCCTTCACAACCTGGCGGTTTTGGGTGTTGTCGTTGTGACTCATGGAGCTCCTCCAGGGAACAGAATGGGTGCTGGCGGCCTTGGCGGCCTGTGTCTTGGCTCGAGGCTCTGGATAGCCAAATCAAGCTTTTCGATACGATAAGTTCCGTTTTCTAGAACTTGAGGCAAAGGTAGCCGCCGAGTGGTGAGGAGTCAACACGAATTTCAAAAAACGGTACGAATTGCGTTCTTTTCAGAAACAGATAAACTTCACGGCATAGGGAGGCCAGCCATGACCACACTCGGCGTCGACACGCGCATCATTGAAGGCGATACCCCGGCTCAGCGCCTGCTGGCACTGCTCGAGGTCATCGCGGAAAAAGACCAGTACTTCACTCTGCAAAGCCTGGTAGATGAAACAGGTCTGCCCAAGCCGACGCTGCATCGCATGCTTCAGCAGCTGGAGAACTCCGGCATGTTGCAGCGGGAGGCAGACAACCGTCACTACAGCAAGGGCTCTCGCCTACGCCGTCTGGCCGAAACGCTGCTGCTGAACGACACGGTCCAGGGGGCTCGCCACGGGGTGCTGGCCGAGCTGGTAAGGGAGGTGGGAGAAAGCTGTAACATCACCGCCTTGTCCGGCAGCGAGGTGCTCTACCTGGATCGCGTCGAGACCTCTGCACCGCTGCGTTTCTACCTGCATCCAGGTTCACGAGTGCCGGCCCACTGCTCTGCCAGCGGCAAGCTGTTTCTGGCCCAGATGGGCGCATCCCAGCGACGGCGTCTGCTGGCCGATGCCACCCTGGAGGCCTTCACCCGTAACACCCTGACGGACATCGATGCCATCGAAGCCGAAATCGAACAGGTCAAGCGTGACGGCTACGCCTTCGATGATGAGGAGTTTCTTCCAGGTCTGCTGTGCATCGCGGTGCTTGCCCCGAACCCGGCCGGGGTCTCCAATGTGGGATTGGCCATTCAGGCCCCGGTCATGCGTATGGACCGCCAGCGTGCTCTGGACTGCCTTCCCGCCCTGGAGCGCGCCGCCGCCGCCATTGCCCGCATCAATCAGGGCGCCTTGCCGGAGTCGGACGCCACCGGCGAGGACACCACAGAGCACCGACAACCGATAGCCTGATGGTGAGCGAAGTCGGCTTTGGACAAGCCCGCCAGCAAGACGCTGGACACCCTAGATGGTGCCCAGCGTTGTGGGGCTAAGGCGTCAGTTGAAGAAGAAACTGACACAGCGAACAAAGCTGCTGCCGCCGCCGGTCACGCAGCGATGGCGAATCCAGCGATCGCGCTTGGACAAGCCTTCGTAACGGGTCCACTGCCAGTACCCTGAAGCAAGATGCCAGGTATGCAAGTGCCTCCAGTTGCCGAAGGCATTCTTGTAATAGTGCAGGGTGGCTGCCGGTCCGTGGCATGCGCTGGTGACGCCGACAGAGTTGCGGCGCTTGTGATTGGAAGTCCAGCGATCCCGGTGATAGTAATGGGCAGCGGGATCGCACCACCACCAGGTATTACTGGGAAACGACACCGTTTCGCAGTTGTGGTTGCGAAACAGGTCATAGCCATCCCCGGGCACGCAGTAGGCCTGCCCGGGGCCGCCCCCCGAGGAGGGGCCGGCCCGGGCGATGTCCGGCGCAATCCCCAGTTCATCCAGGTCCACCTCGATGGCGTCCTCGACCCTCTCCACCGTGCGATGCTTGAACGCCTTGCGCTCTACCGCAGGATTCAGCTCCAGCAGCATGTCGGGTACCGGGGCATCCTTGGGGGCAAGTCGCAGATAAAGTTCCAGGGCCGTCACGTCCCTCTCGGCAGCGAAGGTCGCGCCGGTGGCACGGTCGAGCTGTCCCAGCTCGCGCATGCCTACTTCAGGTTCCTTGCTGTCACCGCGCACCCCGACAAACTCGATGGTGTTGCCGTTACTCAGCTCGACACGAGCCAGCGGCATGACGTCGGGTGATGCGCCGACCAGCGGCGCTCCGTCAGGTCCCAGCCCTGCGGCCGCCAGATCTTCAGGCGGCGTTGCTCCCTGCAGGCCCTGTTCGCCCGACGATGTCTGCTCGCCCATCTTGGCCAGCAGCCTTGTCGCCTGCTCAGGGTTTCGCCGTCCCCACTCCACCCATTGTCGTTCCAGCGCCTCCCACGACGGATCGCCATGGTCACAGGCGCATGTCAGTGTCTCGTTCATGATCGACATCCTCGATCTGATGCGTCCACTTCATCGGCATCGTCATGCTTTTCAGCGGTGCCGACGATCCTGGTCTTGCGCAGGCCAAAGGAGGAATACGCACCAAGCGAAAAGGACGAGCTCTTCGGGCCATCGCCATCGCAATGTGGGTGACGCTTGTGGGGCCGCCGCTGGACTCACGCTCATTCCCGCTCAACCCCGCTCATCCCCCTCCACGGCCTCATTGAGCATGATCAAAGTTTGCTTTGGTCGCCAGCCGCACCCTGCCCAGTGCCCGGCCCCGAACGGCGAAGCAGCTGATAACTGGACGGAAATCCCTGCTAGACCGATAGGCAGAATAAAAAGCACGGGATGGAATAACCGTGCCTGAATCACTGCGCACGGTCGGTCGCCATGGGCCTCTGTGGTGCCTGTGGCCACTGGTCGTCGACCCGCTTTGACCGTATGCTGTGAAGAATAATGAGCACCGGAGCATCGTCGACCGGTGCCGCTACCGCGGGCTCCCTGCGCCCCGGCTTGTTCAACGCCCACTCAAAGGATGTGCCTCATGCCTGGCCTGCTCCCAGACGTCGATCCCGATGGCCTGCTGGAATTTTCCGTGGTCTACACCGACCGCGCCCTGAACCATATGTCGCAGAGTTTTCAAGGCGTGATGCGCGACATCTCGACCACCTTGAAACAGGTATACAACGCGCATAGCGCCGTGATTGTGCCCGGTAGCGGGACCTTCGGCATGGAAGCGGTGGCACGCCAGTTTGCCCAGAACCGCAGCGCTCTGGTGCTCCGCAATGGCTGGTTCAGCTATCGCTGGCATCAGATCCTGGAGATGGGCAACATCCCGGCAGAGCTCAACGTGCAAAAGGCCCGCCGCCTCGACGACAACGACCCTACCTCACCGTTTGCACCGGCCCCGATCGAAGATGTCGAGCAAGCCATCGAGCGGATGCAGCCCGATATCGTCTTCGCACCACACGTGGAAACATCATCAGGCATGATCCTGCCGGATGACTACATTCGACGCGTCGCCGACGCGGTGCACGCCTACGGCGGCCTGATGGTGCTGGACTGCATCGCCTCTGGAACGGTGTGGGTGGATATGGAAGCCACCGGGGTCGACCTGCTCATCAGCGCGCCTCAAAAGGGCTGGAGTGGCTCCCCCTGCTGCGCCATGGTCATGCTCTCTGCCCAGGCGCGGGAAATCATCGAGGAGACCCAGAGCACCAGCTTTGCGGCAGACCTGAAGAAATGGCTGACCATCATGGAGGCCTACGAAAAAGGCGGCCATGCCTACCACGCCACCATGCCGACGGACAGCCTGCGAGGCCTGCGCGAGATCATGCGCGAGACCGACGCCTATGGCTACGACAAGGTCAAGCAAGAACAGTGGGCCCTGGGCAAGAGCGTTCGCGCGCTGCTGGCCGAGTATGGTTTCAAGAGTGTTGCTGCCAACGGCTTCGAGGCTCCCGGCGTCGTCGTCTGCTATCACGATGACCCGGCCCTGGTCAGTAAATTTGCCGGCGCTGGCCTTCAGGTAGCGGCTGGCGTGCCTCTGATGTGCGATGAAGGCGACGACTTCCAGACCTTCCGTATCGGCCTGTTTGGCCTCGACAAGCTGCACCGGCCCGAGCGCAGCATCGCCAGCCTGCGGCAGGCCCTCGACAGCATCAAGGGATAGGGCTTGGCCCACGGGTCAGCCATCGCTCATCTTTTGGCTTTCCCGACAGGACAACGCAAGAGGGCAACGTAATAGGGCAACGCAAGAGGGCAACGTAATAGGGCAACGCAAGAGGGCAACGTAATAGGGCAACGCAAGAGGGCGACGCCGCCGCGTCGCCCTCTTGATGCTGCTCTCTATTGTGCTCACTGCGGTCTTGCACGGGTCGACTCTCAGCCGATCAACGACAGGATGATGCGCTCGCCGTAGCCCCACAGCAGTACTGTCATGCCAAGCAGCGCTTCCAGCACCAGCACACCGACGGCGAGGGTGGTGCTCGAGACCACGAAGCCTTCCTTCCGGCTGATGTCGAGAAAGGAGGGAATCCCCAGATACAGCAGATAGGCGGTGTAACACAGGCCAATCACCCCGGCCAACAGACACAGCCAGATGATCGGATAGACCGCGACGATACCGCTCAGGAACATCGGTGTCGCCACATAGCCGGCAAAGATGATGCACTGGCTTTGGCTTGGGGTCTTGGGAAAGCGCTTGGCCGAGTAGCGTATCGTCTTGCCGACGATGTACACCGCCGCCAGTATCACGATGTAGAACGCGATACCCGCCCCCAACGCATCCAGGTAACTGAGCTTGATGGTGGTCCCACCTCCAAGACTCCAACCCACCTGCGTCGTACCAATGTACGAACAGATCACCGGTATGGCGGCCAGCAACAGGACGTGATGCGCATACAGATGCGTTATCGTCTCCCTCTCTTCTTTGATCTGTCTCCATTCGCGATTCGGATGGGCCATCAATCCCCAGACATGTGTCAGCATACTGACTCCCCCCTGCTACCGCTGAAATGAGCCCCGGCATCGGTGCTCGATCCACGGGTCTCCGTTGTCCATAACTTGCAGTATAGAACCGAATTTTCGGTTCGCTACCCGATCAACGGTACATCCTGTACACATACTGTACAAGTTGTGGCTAATATTTTTCTTCTTCCATCAACGACAATGCCCCGCATCACTGATGTGATGCGGGGCATTGAGACGTACATAAGGACCGGTGTCAGCCCTTGGCTCAGAGGATCGCTCTAGCCAGCCAGCGAGGTCCACATGGGCGTGCTGGGCATCAGCGTGGCGTCCAGTGACATCATCAGACTCAGCGCCGTGATGGTCAGGATCGAGATGCCGAACACCTGCCTGGCCCAGCGCACGTTGTCGTCCGTGCGGTAGCCCTTGGCCGCGATATACAGCCAATAGACCCCCAGCACCAGTGCCACGATGAAGTAGCCAGGCCCGGCATAGCCGGCAAGACTCAACGACAGCGCCGCGCCGATGAACGCCAGGATATAGCCAAGAATGTGGTGCTTGGCTGTGCCGATACCGCGAACTACCGGCAGTACCGGAATATTGGCCGCCTTGTAGTCTTCCATGCGGAAGATCGCAATCGCATAGGAATGCGGCATCTGCCACAGGCTGAAGATCACCAGCAGCGTCAGGGCGCCGGTATCGAAGCTACCGGTCACCGCGCAGTAGCCCACGACCGGTGGTACGGCCCCGGACAGGCTGCCGACCAGGGTGCCGAATTCCGAATTACGCTTCATGTAGAGGCTGTACGCTCCTACATAGATAACGAAGCCGAAAGCGGCAAGACCGACCGTCAGCGCATTGGTCCCCAACGCCAGCAGGCCGAACCCGGCCAGACCCAGCAAGGTGGCAAAACGCAGCGTGGCCGCCTCGCTCACCCGCCCCTGAACCAGGGGTCGGGTGCGGGTGCGCTCCATCAAGGCGTCGATGTCCTTGTCGATAACGTTGTTGTAGGCACAGCCCGAGGCAATGACCAGGGCCAGGCCCAGCAACGCTGACAGAAACACCACCACATCGAACTGGCCCTGGGCGGCCAGGAAGTAGCCGCCCAGTACCGAGATCACGTTGCCGCCGATAATGCCCGGCTTGGTGATCGTGAGGTAGTCCTTAAGAGTGTCCCTGAACATCATGGGTGTCGGCGTCAGCCGATCATCATGTTGTGATGCAGGTGGTACATGATCCATAGGGAACCTCCGATGACCAGAACCAGGATCGCCACGGTGAAGACGAAGGACATGAAGTTCCAGCCTTCATCGGCCTTGGTGTTCATGTGCATGAACAGCACGAGCTGCACCAGCACCTGAGCCACCGCGGTACCGACGATCAGGATCAGGGTCGCCCCGGTGTCGAAAGCACCGGTCATCACCGCCCCGAAGGGGATGATAGTCAGCACGATGGACAGGATCAGGCCAATCACATAGGACTTGACGCTGCCATGGCTGTGATGGTCGTTGGCGTGTCCGCTCATATCACAGGACTCCCATCAGGTAGACGAAGGAGAAGACGCAGATCCAGACGATATCCAGGAAGTGCCAGAACAGGCTCAAGCACATGATGCGCGGGCGCACCATATCGTCGAGACCGCGCTGCTTCACCTGAATCAGCATCACCAGAATCCAGATCAGACCAAAGGTCACGTGCAGACCGTGGGTACCGACCAGGGTGAAGAAGGCGGACAGGAAGCCCGACCGATCAGGACCGTAGCCGATATGGATCAGGTGAGCGAACTCGTAGATCTCCATGCCTACGAAGGCCGCGCCCAGCAGGAAGGTGATCCCCAGCCACTTCAGCACTTTCTGGGTCTGGTTGGCGTTCATGGCCAGTACGGCCATGCCGTACGTGAAGCTCGAGAACAGCAGCAGGAAGGTTTCGACCAGAATGAACGGGAGTTCGAAGATCTCGCCCGGCGTCGGACCATCCGCCGTGCCCCGAAGGAGCACGGCATAAGTGGCGAACAGTGATCCGAAGATCACCAGGTCGCTCATCAGGTAGACCCAGAAACCGAAGACCTTGGTGCCCGCGGCATCGTGATGATCGTGGTCGTGATCATGGTCATGCCCGGAGGCATGACCTTGCTGATTGAGTGTATCGGTAGCCATGGTTATGCCTGCATCTCCACACGGTTCTGGTGTTCGCGCTCAATACGCTCGACTTCCGCAGCGGGCACGTAATAGTCGACGTCAGTGTTGAAGACACGCGCGATGAAGGTAGCGAACATGCCCAGTGCGGCCACGATGGCCAGCCACCAGATATGCCACACCAGAGCGAAGCCGAAGACCGCGGAAATCAGACCGATCACCGGACCTTCCCAGGTGTACTTGGGCATGTGAATGTCCTTGTACGGCCCTTTGGACACGCCAGCCTTGCCACCGTTGGCCTGCTTCTGGTTCCAGAAGTCATCGATGTCCTTGATCTCCGGCAGATGCGCGAAGTTGTAGAACGGCGCCGGAGAGGAAGTTGCCCACTCCAGGGTACGCGCGTCCCAAGGATCCCCGGTGACGTCCTGGTTCTTCTTGCGATCACGGATGCTGACGTAGAACTGGATCACGGTGCAGGCAATGCCACACAGGATCAGCACGGCGCCGACCCAGGCGATGATCATCCAGGGCTGCCAGGCACCATTGTCATAGGACTGCATGCGACGCACGGCGCCGAAGAAGCTCAGCACGTACAGCGGCATGAAGGCGACATAGAAGCCGGTAATCCAGAACCAGAAGGAGCGCTTGCCCCACTTCTCGTCGAGCATGAAGCCGAAGGCCTTCGGGAACCAGTAGGTCAGACCCGCCAGCATACCGAACACCACGCCACCGATGATGACGTTGTGGAAGTGCGCGATAACGAAAAGGCTGTTGTGCAGCACAAAGTTGGCCGCAGGCACCGACAGCATCACACCGGTCATGCCACCCAGGGTAAAGGTGATGATGAAGCCGATGGTCCACAGCACCGGGGAGGTGAACTCCAGGCGACCGCGGTACATGGTGAACAGCCAGTTGAACACCTTCACCCCTGTGGGGATGGCGATGATCATCGTCATGATGCCAAAGAAGGCGTTGACGTTGGCCCCTGCTCCCATGGTGAAGAAGTGGTGCAGCCAAACGATGAACGACAGGAAGGTGATGGCGATGGTTGCCCACACCATGGTGCCGTATCCAAACAGACGCTTGCGCGCAAAGGTCGCGATCACCTCGGAGAACACACCGAAGGCCGGCAGGATAAGGATGTACACCTCAGGATGGCCCCAGGCCCAGATGAGGTTGACGTACATCATCATGTTGCCGCCAAAGTCGTTCGTGAAGAAGTGCGTCCCCAGGTAACGATCCAGCGTCAGCATCGCGATGGTGGCGGTCAGAATCGGGAAAGACGCGATGATCAGCACGTTGGCGCACAGCGACGTCCAGGTGAAGATGGGCATACGGAACAGGGTCATGCCCTTGGTACGCATCTTCAGGATGGTGACGAAGAAGTTGATGCCCGTCAGGGTCGTGCCGATCCCGGATATCTGCAATGCCCATATCCAGTAATCCACGCCGACGCTTGGACTGTACTCTATCCCCGATAATGGCGCGTAGGCCAACCACCCGGTCGCGGCAAACTCACCCACCACCAGCGATACGTTGACCAGAATGACGCCGGCAACGAACAGCCAGAAGCTGAGGTTGTTCAGGAACGGGAAGGCCACGTCGCGAGCACCGATCTGCAGCGGCACCACCAGGTTCATCAGGCCGATGACCATGGGCATGGCGACGAAGAAGATCATGATCACACCATGCGCGGTGAAGATCTGATCATAGTGGTCAGGCGGTAGATACCCCTCGGCCCCGGCAGATGCCATGGCCAGCTGGGTCCGCATCATGATGGCGTCGGCGAAGCCGCGAATCAGCATCACCAGGGCCACCAGGAAATACATGATGCCCAGTTTCTTGTGGTCGACGGAGGTGATCCATTCGCGCCACAGATAGCCCCACTTCTTGAAGTAGGTCAGACCGCCCACGACGGCAATGCCGCCCAGAGCAATACCGATCGCCACCACCATGATGATGGGTTCCTGGATCGGAATCGAATCTAACGTCAGTTTTCCAAACATGATTTACTCCGCTGCCTCCGCGCTGCTGGACTCACCATGCGACTCGCCATGGGACTCGTCCTCATCGCCGTGACCACCTGCGCCATGACCATGAACAACGCCGCCGTAGGTCTCGACGAACTCGGCGTGCTTGCCGCCCGCCAGGAAGCTCTTGATGATGCGCTCGTAGAGCGCCGGGGTGATCTCGGAGAAGTACTCGACCTCGTTGTCCTCGCTGGGCGTGGCCAGGTCGTAGTATTCCTCTGGGAAGGTCAGCGTCTGAGAGGATGAACGTACCTTCTCGACCCACTCCTCGAAGTCTGCTTCAGAGCCCACGTGGGCATCGAAGGTCATCCCGGAGAAACCTGCACCACTGTAGTTGGTGGAGCGGCCGGGGTAGACGCCCTGCTCTTCGGCGATCAGGTGGACATCGTTATCCATACCCGCCATGGCATAGATCTGACTGCCCAGGCGCGGAATGAAGAAGGCATTCATCACCGAACCCGACGTCACCCGGAAGCGCACGGGGGTATCTTCGGGGAAGGCCAGCTCATTGACCGTGGCAATGCCCTGCTCCGGATAGATGAACAGCCATTTCCAGTCCAGCGATACTGCCTGGATTTCCATGGGTTCATTCTGACCTTCCTTGGCCTCAAGGGTCTTGTGCGGGTCGAGGCTATGGGAGGTGTACCAGGTCAGCAGCGCCAGGAAGACGATGATGACGCAGGGAATAAACCAGACGATGGCCTCAATCTTGGTGGAATGAGCCCAGTCCGGTGAATAGGTGGCATCGGTGTTGCCACGGCGGTAACGCCAGGCAAACCAAAGAGTGAGTACGATGACCGGAATCACCACGATCTGCATCAGACCGAAGGCGGTGAGGATCAAGGTACGCTGTTCACGGCCGATCTCCCCTTTCGGGTCGAGCAGCGCCGACTCACAGCCCGCCAACAGCAGGGGCAGCGCCAGCAACAGCACTAGGCCGAGCACGCGCAGGTACGACTTTCTTCTCATGTAGCAACCTCGTCAGGGCGGCGGAAGACCATAGGTAGCGAGCCCAGGCTCGCAGGACATGCAGGCCCGACGAGGAGAGACATTGCATGCATCTTTCACAAAAGCTGCATGAAATGTGCCGATCCGCAATCGAAACCCGCAGAAACTCGCGCTCCCCACTCATCCGAGTACCACGACACGAGATCGTTACGAGGACAAAAAAGGAGATGGAACGCGACCGGTGCGTATTGTCGACAGCAGAGCCCGACTTGAGAAGCGACGATTTGCCGCAGGGTGTCGCACCTTTCCTTGATGCAGTTCAGGGTCATGTCTCGAGGCCACGGCCTTCGGGCCATAGCTTTGACGAAGATCACAGAGGATGCGACCTCACGTCACAGGCCTCAAGGTGCCCGCGTAGGAAGGCGAGGGAAAACGCGCGCAAGCAGGCGAGAGAGAAGGCGAGTGAGAAGCCGAGAGCCAAGGCCAGCGAGGGCGAGAGAGAAAGGCTGCCACGAAGACCAACGCGCGTGACCGCAAGGTGCCGTGCAAGTGACAGCGGAAAGGCGTTAATGGTTCCACCACGGCGGACAGCTGTCATCAGGGAGGCCATCTGACGGGACCCGCTGTCCGATGCCCTTTGGCCCTGACTCTTACCTCTGCCTTTAACCCTACCTTTCCCCCTACCCTTACCCTCACTCTTGCACTCGCACTCGCACTCGCACTCGCACTCGTAGTCGCACTCGTACTGGGTACTGGGTACTGGGTACTGGGTACTGGGTACTGGGTACTGGGTACTGGGTACTGGGTACTGGGTACTGGGTACTGGGTACTGGGTACTGGGTACTGGGTACTTGCCGAGTGCCACCTGCGGCACACTAAGCCGGCAACTACCAGTCCCAAGACTGGCGGCAGCGGGTGCCGTTGGCTGACAAAGCCGTCGACGCTGCGTGGTGGAGCATGGAGGATCAGCGCGGGCTGTCGACTCGCGCCGCGATCTCCGGGGATGCCGACGCTGCGGCAGCAGCTTCCCCGTGGGTGACGATGATATCGGCATCGGACAACGTCCCGAAGAAAGCCGGGCGCAGAACGCCCCACTTGCTGTCATCGAACACTAGAATGCGCTGGGCCGCCGTCTCGATGGCCGCCTGCTTGGGAATGATTTCATGAAAGTGAAAGCAGCTGAGCCCCCGCTCGAGGTGCACGCCGGCGGCCGACAGAAAGGCGCGATTGATGCCTAGGCTGCGTATCTGGCGGGCCACATCCTCACCATCGAAGGATTGCGAGACGCCCTGATAGAGCCCTCCCAGCAGAATCAGCCTGACGCTGTCGAGGTGGCTGACCGCGTTGGCCACGTTCAAGGCATAGGTGACCACGGTCAGATGGCGGCGTTGCCCCAGCTCGGCCACCATAGGTACCAAGGTGGTGCCACAGTCAATAAACAGGGTATCGCCATCCTGGACGTAGCTGCTGGCACGCTGGCACAGCCGGGTCTTGATATCGACACCGCGATCCCGCTGGGTCTCCAGGTCGTATACGGGAGAGAAGTGCGGATCGTCACGACGCACCAGATGCCCGCCCATCAACATCAAGGGGCTGCCCTTGGAGGAGACGTCTCGACGCAACGTCATTTCCGAAACGCCACACAGCATGGCCGCATCGGCCAAGCGAAGGCTTCCACCGCCAGCCAGCGCCTGCAGCAAGCGCTCCTGCCGTTGCACACTTCGTTGATTCATTACGTTTGCCCCCGCGCGGACCGTCATCGTGCCCTTCTGTTATGGTTTTTCAATAAGCATGCACTGAACTACAGGGTTCAGCCAGCGATCGGCGTTGAAGAAAACGCCACTGCACAAATGTTAATTTTCTCACATTAAATGTTAACATGATCCCATTGACAGCCAGATCGCTGCAGCGGCGCCTGGCCAATCCATCATCATGCATCGCGAACTTCTGGACTCAGGTGCGGCAAGCGGTGACCCAGGTCATTTCTTCGCCGCCATGGCAATGGCATGCCAGGGCCCTTCAGGGTACTCATGACCTGCATCTGTCTCAGCGGCAAACCCACGCCCGTGACGGCCGGTGCGATGATCTACTCTCTATGGAAGGCTCGAGAGTTAGGACAACGACCGCTCCTTTCCATCGCGCTGTCCAAGTCACATTTTCCAAGGCGTAAACACCTATGACATTGCTCATGAGCCTGGTCGGCATGGTCACGCTGATTGCCATCGCCATTGCGTTCTCCCACAACCGTCGTGCCATCCGGCTGAGAACCGTCGGTGGCGCTTTCCTTATCCAGGCAGGCCTCGGTGCCTTCGTGCTGTATGTCCCTGTGGGTCAGAAGGTGCTGAAGACGGTATCCGACGCCGTTAGCCAGGTGGTGTTGTACGCCAATGACGGCATCGCCTTCCTGTTCGGCGGGCTCGCCAACGTGGACAGCGTGGGCTTCGTGTTCGCGGTCAAGGTGCTGCCGGTCATCATCTTCTTCTCGTCATTGACCGCGGTTCTCTACTATCTCGGCATCATGCAGTGGGTCGTCCGGCTACTGGGCGGTGCGCTGCAGAAGCTCTTGGGCACCTCACGCACTGAGTCGCTGTCCGCTACCGCCAATATCTTTGTCGGCCAGACGGAAGCGCCGCTGGTGGTCCGCCCCTTCATTGCCCACATGACAACGTCTCAGCTGTTTGCCGTCATGTGCGGTGGACTGGCCTCGGTCGCGGGCTCCGTGCTCGCCGGCTATGCCGCGCTTGGCATTCCAATGGAATACCTGGTGGCCGCCTCCTTCATGGCCGCCCCAGGCGGCCTGCTGTTTGCCAAGCTGATCATGCCCGAGACAGATCCCAATGCGGACAAGGCGGACAGCGTGTCCGACGTCATCGAAGAAGACGACAAGCCCGCCAACGTGCTTGACGCTGCTGCCGGTGGTGCCTCGTCCGGCTTGCAGCTGGCCGCCAACGTGGGGGCCATGCTGCTGGCCTTCATCGGCTTGATTGCCCTGCTCAACGGCATCCTGGGTGGTGTCGGTGGCTGGTTCGGGATGAGCAGTCTGAGCCTCGAGATGATCCTTGGCTGGCTGTTCTCTCCGCTGGCCTTCCTGCTGGGAATTCCCTGGGAGGAAGCGACGCTGGCAGGCTCCTTCATCGGCCAGAAGCTGGTGGTCAACGAGTTCGTTGCCTTCATCAACCTCGCGCCATACATCGACGGCGAGCAAATGGTCGCTGCCACCGGCGAGGCCATGAGTGCCCACACGGCGGCGGTACTGTCCTTCGCGTTGTGCGGTTTCGCCAACCTGTCCTCCATCGCCATTCTGCTAGGGGGCCTGGGCAGCATCGCGCCCAGTCGGCGGCACGATATCGCCCGCCTGGGCCTGAAGGCCGTCCTCGCCGGCACCCTCTCCAACCTGATGTCGGCCTGCATCGCCGGCTTCTTCATGACGTTGGGCGCCTGACGCCTGACGGATCCTCTCCCTTCATTCATGCCCCGACCGCCGCGATGGCGGTCCTGGTGGCTTCAGGAGCACGTTTTCATGTCCACCCCGACCTTCAATCCCCATCTTGTTGCCCGTCAAGCCCTTTCCCTGATGGACCTGACCAGCCTGAATGATGACGATACCGATGCCGTCGTCGAAGCCCTGTGCCAGCGTGCCAAGACGCCACTGGGCAATGTGGCAGCGGTCTGCGTCTACCCCCAGTTCGTGGTGCCGGCACGCCGCGCCCTGACTGCCCACAACCTCAGCGGGCAGGTCAAGATTGCTACCGTGACCAACTTTCCTCATGGCGGTGACGACATCATGGCGGCTGCACGCGCCACACGCGAAGCCGTCGCCTCAGGCGCTGACGAAGTGGACGTGGTCTTTCCCTACCGCGCGCTGTTGGCCGGCGACGACGCGATCGGCCAGGAACTGGTGGAAATGTGCAAGGCGGCCGCCAGTGACCGCACCCTCAAGGTCATCCTCGAGACCGGTGAACTGAAGGACCCGGCCCTGATTCGCCGAGCCAGCGAGCAGGCCATCGCCGGCGGAGCCGACTTCCTCAAGACATCGACGGGCAAGGTCACCGTGAACGCTACGCCTGAAGCTGCCAAGGTCATGCTTGAAGCGATCCGTAGCGCCGACCGCCCGGTAGGCTTCAAGGCCGCTGGCGGTGTACGCACCGTAGAAGACGCCGCCGTCTACCTGGACCTCGCCGCGGACATCATGGGCCCGGGTTGGGCGACCCCGCAGACCTTCCGCTTCGGCGCATCAGGCCTGCTCGACAACCTGATGATGACCGCCGGGGTTGGCGTCGATGACGGAGGCCAGGCTGGGGGCTACTGATGCTGCTACAAGACATCATCGCGGCCAAGCGAGATGGACAGACTCTGTCGCGGGAGGCGATCCGGCACTTCGTGATGGCGATCGCTGACGACAGCGCCGGCAACGAGCAGATTGGCGCCTTCGCCATGGCGACCTACCTCAACGGCATGTCACTGGACGAAACCGTTGCCCTCACCGAAGCGACCCGTGACTCGGGGAGTCGTCTCGATTACCGCAGCCTGGACCTTCCGGGCCCGGTACTCGACAAGCACTCCACTGGCGGCGTCGGGGATCCCGTGTCGCTGATTCTCGGGCCCTGGCTGGCCGCCTGTGGCGCCCACGTGCCGATGATCTCCGGCCGAGGTCTGGGCCACACCGGCGGCACCCTGGACAAGCTGGAGGCCATTGGCGGCTATAACGTCACGCCTGAGCGAGCGACCTTCGAGCGCCTGCTGAAGGACGTTGGGGTCGTCATCGTCGGCCAGAGCGG
Source organism: Halomonas sp. DP8Y7-3 (assembly GCF_019801675.1). Lineage (NCBI taxonomy): Bacteria > Pseudomonadati > Pseudomonadota > Gammaproteobacteria > Oceanospirillales > Halomonadaceae > Halomonas > Halomonas sp. DP8Y7-3. Next base: position 480,341 of record NZ_JAHVIO010000003.1, on the reverse strand, counting down.
AGACCTGGCGCCGGCCGACAAGCGCCTGTATGCCGTGCGCGACGTGACCGCCACCGTCTCTTCGCTGCCGCTGATCGTCGCCTCGATCCTCGGCAAGAAGCTCGCCGAGAACCTTGACGGCCTGGTCATGGACGTCAAGATCGGCAACGGGGCCTTTCTGGAGAGCGATGCACACACCCGGCAACTCGCCAGTACCATCGCGGACGTCGCTCGCCAGGCAGGGACGCCGACCACCGCGCTGCTGACCGACATGAATCAGACCCTCGCCGAGAGCGCAGGCAACGCCATCGAAGTGCACGAATGCCTGGCGATCCTGCGTGGCGAACGTCGCGACTCGCGCCTGCTTCAGCTGACGCGCAGGCTGGCGGTAGAAACCCTGTTGGTGGGCGGCATCGCCAAGGACCGGGAAACCGCCGCGGCACGCTTGGATGCCTGTCTGGCCAACGGTCAGGTGGCTGAGCGCTTCGAGCGCATGGTGGCGGGCCTCGGCGGCCCATCAGACCTGCTCTCGCAGGCGCCAGCGCATCTTGTTGGTGCCCCCGTGGTGCGTGACGTCTTTGCCCAGCAACCGGGCGTGGTCAGCGCCCAGGACGTCAAGGCGATTGGCATGGCCGTCGTTGCGCTGGGGGGTGGCCGTCGCCGAGCAGGCGATGCCATCGACCATCGCGTCGGTATTGACCAGATCGCCGGCATCGGCCAGGCCGTCGATCATCATCGCCCGGTGGCCAGAATCCACGCCGCCAGTGATGATGATGCACAGCGGGTGGCCGCGCAGCTGCGTGACGCCTTCACCGTCGCCGACCAGGCCCCCGCGTTGCCACTGGTCCATGACACCTTGCCCGACCCTTCCCTGGCAGGAGACATCCGATGACACGCGCTATCGTGCTGGTAATGGATTCCTTCGGTATCGGTGCGGCGCCCGACGCCGATCGTTTTGGCGACGCAGGCGCCGACACCCTGGGCCACATCGCCAGGGCTTGCGCCAGAGGCGAGGCCGACGACAGGGGGCGCACTGGCCCGCTCATGCTTCCCCACCTGGCTCGTCTGGGGCTGTTCCATGCGCATCAGGAAGCCACCGGCGAGGTTGCCGAGGGGATCACGTTGGGAGACGTCGATGGTGCCTACGCCCACGCCGCAGAGGTCTCCTCCGGCAAGGACACTCCCTCCGGCCACTGGGAAATTGCGGGAGTACCGGTGCGCTTCGACTGGGGTTACTTTCCCGACCACAGCAACAGCTTCCCCGAGGACTTGCTTGACGCCTTGATCAGCGAGGCCGGCCTTCCCGGTATACTCGGCAACTGTCACGCGTCAGGCACCGAGATCATTGCCCGGCTGGGGGAGCAACACTGCGAGAGCGGCAAACCCATCGTCTACACCTCCGCCGACAGCGTGTTTCAGATTGCCGCCCACGAGCATCACTTTGGCCTGGAGCGCTTGCTTGAGCTGTGTGAAACGGCGAGGCGTCTCCTCGAGCCGTACAACATCGGCCGGGTGATCGCGCGGCCTTTCGTCGGCCAGGATGCAGCCAGTTTCCAGCGCACCGGCAATCGCCGCGACTACAGCGTCGAGCCCCCCTCTCCCACCGTGTTGTCAAAGCTGCACGACAGCGGCGGGGAGGTCGTCGCCATCGGCAAGATCGCCGACATCTACGCCCACTGTGGCATCAGCCGTCTGGTCAAGGCCTCGGGACATGACGCCTTGATGGCCGCCACCCTGGCGGCCATGGATGAGCCCACCAGCGCCGACGATCGACGGCTGATCATGACCAACTTCGTCGACTTCGACATGGTCTATGGCCACCGCCGCGACGTATCCGGCTATGCTGCTGCCCTGGAAGCCTTCGACCGTCAGTTGCCGGAGCTGCTCTCCCGACTGACGGAGGATGACCTGCTGGTGATCACTGCCGACCATGGCTGCGACCCGAGCTGGCATGGCACGGATCACACTCGCGAGTACATCCCGGTGCTGAGCCGCGGCGCGGGCCTGAGGTCGGGTTCGCTGGGTCGTCGTCACAGCTTTGCCGACATTGGTCAAAGCCTGGCCGACCATTTTGGTCTGGCTCCCATGGACGACGGTGACAGCTTTTTGCCAAACCGCTAGCGCCGCGGTCCAGCTGATCCGCGCCGCCAGCTCGACTCCGCACCAGCGGGCGTCATCCCGCTGGCGACGCCGCTTCGACAGTACAAGGAATCCTGATGGCTACTCCCCATATCAAGGCCGAACCCGGTGATTTCGCCGACACCGTATTGATGCCTGGCGACCCGCTGCGCGCACGCTACATCGCCGAGACCTATCTGGAAGACATCCGCCTGGTCAACGATGTGCGCAACATGTACGGCTACACCGGACGCTACCAGGGCCGCGACATCTCTGTCATGGGCCACGGCATGGGCATCCCGTCGGTATCGATCTATGCCAAGGAGCTGATCACCGAGTTCGGTGCCAAACGCCTGATCAGGGTCGGCTCCTGCGGAGCCGTTCGCGATGACGTCAAGGTCAGGGACCTGATCATTGGCCTGGGCGGCAGTACCGACTCCGGCGTCAACCGCTCGCGCTTTCGCGGGCTGGACTTTGCCGCCATTGCGGACTTCGAGCTGACTCGTGCTGCGGTCGACACGGCCGCACGTCACGGGGTACCAGTGAAGGTCGGTAACATCTTTTCAGCGGATCTGTTCTACCACCCCGATCCGGCGCTGATCGACTGCCTGCGTAACTTCGGCATCGTCGGTGTCGAGATGGAAGCCGCCGGTCTTTACGGCGTCGCCGCCGAATTCGGCGCCCGAGCCATGACGATCTGCACCGTTTCCGATCACATCGTCAATGGTGACAGCCTGTCCAGCGACGAGCGGGCCACCAGCTTCGATGACATGATGCGCATTGCCCTGGACGCCGTGCTCGAGGACGATCGCCGCCACGCCCCTCAGGAGACACACTCATGACGGATCACGCCCCAGAAGCCGCCGTCCCCACCGACATTGTCGCGGCACTTATCGAAGTGCGGGGACGCGCCTACGTCCCGTATTCCGACCATCCGGTGGGTGCCCTGCTGATCACTCAAGCCGGCAACCGCTATGTCGGCGCCAACGTCGAAGTGGCCCACTACAAGGGACTCTGCGCCGAAGCATCCGCTATTGCCGCCATGATTTCCGCAGGCGAAACCCGGCTGCAAGAGGTCTATGTCATTGGACCTGGGTCACACCTGTGTACGCCCTGCGGCGACTGCCGCCAGCGGCTGCGGGAATTTGCTTCTCCCCAGACTGTCATTCGCGTGGTGGATGCCGATGGTCAGCTGCTCAAGCGCTATACCATGGATGAGCTGCTGCCCGACTCCTTCGGCCCGGAAAATCTCGGCAAGGGCTCCGCTTACGGGAGCTGACAACCGCCGCCATTGGGCTCTGCATCAGCCACTCGAACGGATATCCAGACCAAAAAAAGGGCCACTCCAGGTGGCCCCAATCACTAGCTTGCTGAAAGTCACGTCAGGCTTGATGCAGTAGCTTCACCTCTCTTGCACTTCACGTCTCTTGAACTTCACCTGTCTTGAGCTTCATCTCTCCTGCAATGCAGTTTTCTGCCCAATCCGGTAACACCATCGTAGTTTCCAGGGGCGCACTGGGCGGTCGACCTGCACGCCACCCACGCTACGCCTGAGCCACACCTACACCACACCTAAACCACACCTAAACCACACCTAAATTACGCCACCTTCTCCTTGCCGAAGCGCTTTTTCAGATACGCCACGATGTCCATGGACTCGTAAAGCCAGGTTTCGCTGCCATCATCACCGGTGATCAGCAGGCACGGCACCTGAACCTTGCCGCCGCCTTCCTTCAGCGCCTTGCGATGAGCGGGATCCGCCCCCGCATCTCGGATATCAACCTGGACGCCAAGCTTGTCGAGTTCACGCCGTACAAAGGCGCAAAACGGGCAATGGGCAAAGTGGTAGAGCGCGAGATCCTTGGCAATCGTCATGTCTTATCCCTCTGGTGGTGCGCTAGGCACACTGTTATCACCGGACGACCTCCCCGTGTGGCGACGTCTCGTCAACCGGTCAGGAAGCCATCAGTATCAAGTGGTGCAGGCGACGCCGCGTCCCTGTTGCTGGACCTTGCCGCCGCCCGACTTGTTACCTTAGTGTCACCGACTGACGCATCCTGACAGCCACTTTACGCCCCTGGATGGGGATGCACGCCCCGGCACACTGGGAAACCCAGCGAGTCGTCGGCGCAGGCATTCATGCAGTGCTTCCCAAGAAGTGAACACAGCCATGTCGAGTGCAACACACCAAAAAGGGGCGAGGGCTATTGCCCTTCGCCCCCCTTGTCGTCTAGCCCAGGTCTTACGCGGGGTCCGGCGACGCTCCCGTGGCACTGGTCTGATGCTGCGGATCGGCCACTCCGGCTTGGCCCGGACGTCGACCGCTGGCATCACTCTGGGTGCCTGAGGTAGCGCCTTGATAGTCCGCCTCGCCCTCTCGGGTAGAACCATCCAGACGACCGCCCCCGCGACCTTCCATGCTGACGCTGATGCGTGGCGCACCAAGCTCGATGCCTACCTGCTCCATGCGACGCTTCAGCAGCATGTTGAAAGCACGCGCCACATCCCACTGCATCTCCGGGGAGGTCCGAAAACGCATCCGCAGGATCGCACAGCCATCCTCAAAGCGGTCGATACCCTGCATTTCCAGAGGTGACCAGATGTGGTGACGCATGATCGGATCCTGACGCAGGTCCCGCGCCGTTTCCTGCATCATGGTAGTGGCATCGTCGATCTTCATGTCGAAGGGAATGCGGATCTTCATCAACGCCACGCCAAACTGGCGTGACATGTTATGGATCGACTCGATCTTCGAGAAGGTGAGGATATGAACAATACCGTCTAGATCGCGCAGACGAACGGTGCGCAGGGTCAGCCCCTCCACCGTGCCCATATGACCATTGATGCGAACAAAGTCGTCTACCGCCAGGGAGTCCTCCACCAGAATGAAGATGCCGGTAATCAGATCCTGGACCAGGGTCTGGGCACCAAAACCCAGCGCCAGGCCGATGACCCCGGCACCCGCCAGCAGCGGTGTGACGTTGACCCCCAGGTTGGCCAGTCCAACGATGGAGGCAATTACCACGATCGTCGCGAAGACGACATTGCGAATCATCGGCGTAATGGTCTGAGCCCTCGCCTGGTTGACCCGACGTCCTCGCGACCGTGCCGATGACATCAGCGACCGCTGAATCGCAGTATCGGCGAATATCCACGCCAGCCAGGCCAGCAATACGGTGAAGGCAATCGCCAGGATGGCCTGACCGATGCGCACGCTGGCCACCCCCTCGCGACCGATGCCCACCAGGGAGCCGCCCCAGACCTGCAGCGACAGCTCGGCAAACACCAGCCAGGCCAACACGTGTCCCAGGGTATAGGCAAAACGTTCCAGCCGGCGCCGGTACTCACTGTGGTGGCGGTGGCGTCCGCGGGAGTGGTCGTGTCGTTCGTTCTGCCGTCGCAGCAGCGCCGTCACCACCAGCGTCAGTACCAGCAAGGCGGCGTTGATGATCGATCGCGCCAGCGCCGTTCCCACGTCTCCCACGGTCACGAAAATCGCTACCAGCGACGCGCCGACAAGCAGCAAGGCCGGGATATGCCACAGTCGACCGATGACCCGCGTCACCTCGGTGTGGCTGTTGCAGTCCTTGCGAATGCTGTAACTGCGGTTGCGAATAAGGTGCTTGATCGGGCGCTTGAAACGCACGATGAAGCGGAAGGTCAATGCGGTGGCCAGAATGTTGGCCAGCACCGAGGCCAACGATGCCAGATCGAAGCCCAGCAACTCCACCAGGCGTTCAGACTTGAAGGCATCACCCAGGGCGATCAGGGCGCCAATCACAAACAGCGGACGCAGCGCGTGCTGCTGCAGCAGGCGCACCGCAGGATAGCGATGGCCGCTGGTAAACACCGACACCACAATTTCTACCACCACCGATAGAATGCGCCCACACAGGGCCGCATAGGCCACCACCGATACGCCCGTGGCTGCCGCACTTTCCGGGACGAGCTGCAGCACCCCCAGAATCGACAGGAACCCCAGCGCCCAGGGCAACATGCGTCGCAGAAAGTGCGCTGCCAGCAGCCACGCCTTGGGGTCTCGTGGGAGGTCCATGGGCCACCCGCGACGACGACCGACCAACCGACCCAACGCCACCAGGATGATGACGATGCCCCCCCAGGTGGCCATCAACACACTGAACTCGACCGCAAAGCGCGCCAGGTCACTGTGCTCGGTGCCACTGACCAGGCCGTCGATATCCTGCCAGCCCTCGAAGAACTTGGCGCGCCACTGGACCATGGGCGACCTGGCGCTTTCGGCCTCTTCCCCCAGCTCATTGAAGGTATCGGCCAGCGCTCCCAACAGCCCCTGCGAGTTGCCCTGCGCCTCTACCTCTGCCTGACCTGCCTGCCGCAAGGAGCGCAGGCTGTCGACCAGCTGCTGGCGGCTCTGATCGCTCTCCAGCGTCTGGATCAAGGTATCGAGAGAGCGCTGCAGCTCCTCGGGAGAGGCTTCCTGGGCGGCACCACCATTACCGCTATTGCCGGCCAAGGCCGTCAGTCCGACACCTTGCGCCGACGCCTGAATAGGCACAAAACAGAGTAATAGAAGCGCGAGGAAGCTAACCCCTTGAAACACGTACCACCTCTTTTGCCTGAACCGAACCATTCGTGCTCCTCGCCACGTACGAATCGATGCCTTCGCGGATGAACCTTGACCGCCTGTGGTAGTCTGCGAAGAAATGCACCGTTGATGCCTCAATAGGATGCCGACATGAAAGCCCAAGCGCCACCCGAGCCCACCACCTCGGACGGAGCAACCCGCAAGGTGGGGGTCGAAATCGAATTCGCTGGCCTGGACGCCATGGCCACGACAAAGCTGGTCCAGTCGCTGTTCGAAGGACGCATCGACGTCCAGAGTGCACATCGCATGAAGGTCTGCGACACCCGCTGGGGCGACTTCAAGATCGAGCTTGATTCACACTACGTGCATCCTGACGCCGCCCAGGAGTCCGCCCAGCAGGATGACTGGGAGCGCATGCGCCGTGATATCGATCGCCGGTCGCGGGAGCTGCTGGGCGATATGGTGACCGGTGTGGTGCCGACGGAAATCGTCTGCCCCCCGGTGCCATGGGACGAGCTGGACACCCTCGACGCCCTGTTCGACGCCCTGCGTCAACATGGCGCAAAGGGCACCGAGGCCAGCTTGCTCTACGGCTTCGGACTGCACCTCAACCCTGAACTGCCGAGTCTCGAGGCGGCAGATATCCTGCGCTATCTGCGTGCCTATCTGCTCTCGGCCAACTGGCTCAGGGAACAGATTCGGGTCGACATCACCCGCGAGGTGTTGCCCCACGCCAATCCCTTTCACAAGCGCTACTGCCTCAAACTGTTCGACCCGGACTACGCTCCCGACATCGACACCTTGATCGATGACTACCTGGCCGACAACCCGACCCGCAATCGTGATCTGGACATGCTGCCGCTGTTTGCGCACCTGCGGCCAGAACACCCCCACGAGCTGTTTCGCAAGGAGCTCGTCCAGCCGCGCCCGACCTTTCACTACCGCCTGCCCAACGCACAACTCTCCGAGCCAGACTGGGGAGCCGTCACCGAGTGGAATCGATGGCTGGAAGTCGAACGTCTCGCCTGCGCACCAGATACCTTGAGTGAGCGTATGGCGGAGTACCGGGCCCGTCACCTCGACCGCTCGTTATGGCAAAAGGTAAAGAACACGCTGACAGGAGATGCCAAGGATGGCTGAACGTCCACTGATCGGCATATCCACCTCCGACCACAAGAGCCTGCTGGCCTGGTGGTTTGACTGGTTCGCGGTCTGGCGGCATGGCGGCCGGCCACTGCGACTGTCTCCGTCACGGCCCAGGCCAGAGCATCTGGATGGACTGATCGTGGGCGGTGGTGATGACATCCAGGCACACCTCTACGGAGGAGAGATGCAGCTCGACGTGCGCGTCGATCCCCAGCGAGACGAGCTCGAACTGGAACTGCTGGCCCGGGAAATTCCGCGGAACACGCCAGTACTGGGCATCTGTCGTGGCTCCCAGTTGATCAACGTTCACCTCGGCGGGACCCTGGACAGCGATATCTACACCACCCACGAAGGGTTGAAGCGCCGTCGCACCGTGCTGCCGCGCAAGACCGTGGACATCGTCGAGGGCAGTCGCCTGCACCAATTGCTGAGGGTCAGCTGGTGCCGCATCAACAGCCTTCATCACCAGGCCGTCGAGCAGGCAGGGCGCGGCATCGACATCGTCGCCAGGGACCGGGATGGCCTGGTCCAGGGAATCGAATCGCGGGACCATGACTTCCTGCTCGGGGTGCAATGGCACCCAGAGTTTCTGGTGTTCAACCGCCCCCAGCAGCGGCTGATCAAGGCCTTGGTGAAAGCCTCATGCAAGCCTCATTGCGAACGTCGCCCGCCCGCCAAGGCCAGTCGGAATGCCGGTCAACGCGCGGCAGCGGCCGAACATCCGCTGTAGTCACTCATGGCGTCTGGCCATGGCCTGCGTCATGAACGTCACACTAGAGGCAACACCAGTGCACAAAAAAGCCTGCCAGCGGCAGGCTTTTACTGATGCGGCAAGCTCTATCCAGCTAGCCGGAAGGGAGCGTCATCGCCCAGGCGATGACGCTCCCTGACGATCACACCAGTTTGGCATCGAGGCTGATCTCGGCGTTCAGCAGCTTCGAGATCGGGCAGCCCGCCTTGGCTTTCTCGGCGGCCTCATTGAACACGCTTTCCTCGGCACCAGGAATGCTGGCACGCACGGTCAGATGCACCTTGGTCACTGCAAAACCGCCGTCCACTTCTTCCAGGGTGACATCAGCGTTGGTGTCAATGCTGTCAGCTTCCAGGCTGGACCCCTCCAGAATCATCGACAGGGCCATGGAGTAGCAGCTGGCATGGGCGGCACCGATCAATTCCTCTGGATTGGTACCGGCCTGACCTTCAAAACGCTGCTTGAAGTCATAAGGCACGTCGTTGAGCGCATCGCTGTTGGTCGATACTACGCCCTTGCCTTGCTTGAGATTGCCTTTCCACTGCGCTGATGCGGTATTGGTAATGCTCATATCGACTCCTTTCCATTGACAGACTGAGACTTCGATCGAGTTCGACGATCACCTCTGCGCCTTTCCCTTTGGCGCACGCTGAACACCCCTTGGCAACAATGTGAACCAGCGGCGGCGTCAGCGGGCAGTCTTCGTGGCACGCCACCAAGACTGATGTCACCACAGTGCATCTTCCATCAAGCAGTGTCCAGCCTTGTGCCCCCCTCTTGCGTTGCCTGTTGCAGATCCCGCTACCATATTCATATTGAGCTTCCACACCGACCATCAGGAGTCAGCATTCACATGAGTCTCGCAACGGTTTCCCTCGGCATCAGCACTCCCGACACCCTCCCAGCCATTGGCCAAGGAACCTGGTTCATGGGTGAAGGGCGCGCACCGCGATCACGTGAAATCGCCGCCCTGCAGCGAGGGCTCGAACGCGGTCTGAGACTGATTGACACCGCCGAGATGTATGCCGACGGTGAGGCCGAAAGCGTCGTGGGCGAGGCCCTGGCAGGGCGGCGCGACCAGGCCTATGTGGTGTCCAAGGTGTATCCATGGAATGCCAGCAGCAGCGGCGCCATCGCTGCCTGCGAAGCAAGCCTCAAGCGCTTGAACACGGACTACCTGGACCTGTACCTGCTGCACTGGCCCGGCAACGTTCCACTGGAAGAGACCCTGGAGGCCTTCGAGCGCCTGACAAACGCCGGCAAGATCCGCCACTTTGGCGTCTCGAACTTTGATGTGGAGGACATGCAGGCGCTGTCGAGCGTCCCCGGCAGCAGCCATTGCGCGGTCAATCAGGTGCTCTACCACCTGGCTTCCCGCGGCATCGAGGTGGCCTTGCGGCCATGGCAGCGACAGCATCGCATCCCGCTGATGGCCTACTGTCCTCTGGCGCAGGCCGGTGGCGTCGGGCCAGATCCACTGCGGGACCCCGAGCTCCAGGCCCTGGCGGCAGAGCATCAACTGAGTCCCGCTCAGTTGCTGCTGGCCTGGGCCATTCGCCCCATCGACGGCAGTCGCGACGTCATCGCCATTCCCAAGGCCGCCACTCCTGACCACGTCGATGACAATGCGAAGGCACTGGAGGTAACGCTGGATGAGGCGACGCTTGCGCGCCTGGACGAGCTGTATCCGGCGCCGAGCACACGCGTACCCCTGGATATCGTCTAGGAAAGCACTTCATAAATGGCTGCGCTCGACATTTCGGCTTGCTGGCGGTACTCAAGATCCTCATTTACCCACACGTAAACTCCGGTCTCTCCGTTCCGGCAGTAGCCGACCTGCCATCGCTCGCTACATTTACTCAGCACTTTCCTAATGTATATGGCTCAGCAGAAGCGCTGGCGCAGCTCCTCAAGCTGACGCGCCAGCGCCGCGCTGCCGATCTCCCTGAGCTTTTCGATATTGCGCTCAGGAATCGCCTCGGGGTCGGGATAGTGGGCCAGCGCCCGCTCCAGCCCCTCTTCTCGCAGCAGGTGCCACACCGGCCACGGCGAGCGATTGGTGAAGTTGGCCGGGTCATCGTCCTCGACCCCGTCGAACACGTAGTCCGGGTGAAAGCTCGCCAGCTGGAAGACCCCTTCGTAGCCCTGATCGACCAGCAGCGCCTCGGCCATCGCCAGGGCGTCCAGGTAGTCATCGAAGTCGGCAAGCCCGTGGCTGAACACCAGCAGGCTGGTCTCCACCTCAGGCGCCACCTCCAGCTGGTGGCAGGCGTCCATCAGGGCCATCAGCGCCGGCTCGAGGGCGCGCCCGTCCACCTCGACATAGCGAATGGTGTCCCGCGCGAGCTCGCGACCGGCGAACGGGCAGACGTTCAGTCGGACCACGAATTCCTCGACCCAGGTCGCGGTAGCGGCAAGGCTTGGTGACAGAGCAGTGTCGGACATGGGCGGTTCTCGCAGGTTCAGTAGCAAGGCCGGTTCAGCGCCTTGACGCTAGCCTGTCGGCTAGCCGGGTCGGCTCAGGAAGCTTGTAGCGGCCAAGGCAGGCCACCGCCCAGGCAGCGGCGGTATCTACCGTCAGCCGATGCCCAGGGGATACGAACACCGGCTTGACGCCGGCGCGAGAGCGTAGCACGACACCGATGCGCTCGTCCCCGTCAAGCAGGTCACAGGACCCACCTCGAGCCTCGGGCACATCACCATGACGTCCTGTCAGGCGCTTCTTCGCCACCCCCAGTGTCGGCAGGTCCAGCCACAGACCGAGGTGAGCGGCAACGCCCAAGCGCCTCGGATGGGCGATACCGTGTCCATCCACCATCACCAGGTCGACACGATGCTGTACCTTGTCGAAGGCCGCCAGCGCTGCCGGAATCTCGCGGAAGGACAACAGCCCCGGAATGTAAGGCATGCGCGTCGGCTCCCTGGCGACGACCTGCTCGACCACCTCAAGCGATGGCCAGGCCAGCACGACCACCGCGGCGCGGGTCGTCGTTTGCCCCTCCTCGAAGCCAATGTCGACGCCGGCAATATGCTCGACGTCAGCGATCCGGTCCTCACGCTCGAGCCGCTGGGCCAACGAACGTTGCAGCGCGATGGCTTCCCTCGGTGCCAGTGCCCAGTCGTGCAGCGCCGGGCGGGGCGCGCAATGCAGCTTGGTCATAGCGCCTCCTTGTCGATGACCATGGGTGGCTGATGTCGCCATCTGCTCGCGGTAGACTATGCCTCCGCCACGGGCAACGACAAGCCGCGGGACTGGTCGGCCCAACGATCCATCAGGGAGGACGGATGCGCATCATCCACACTGCGGACTGGCATCTAGGCCAGAGCTTCCACGGCCAGGAGCGCCATGAAGAACACAAGGCGTTCCTCGACTGGCTGATTCAGGTCGCCGAGGATCACGCTGCCGATGCCCTGCTGGTGGCCGGCGATGTCTTCGATGTCGTCAACCCCTCATTGCGTGCCCAGGAGATGCTGTACGACTTCATCGTCGAACTTCATCAGCGTTGCCCAGCGCTCACCCTGGTGCTGATCGCCGGCAATCATGACAGCGGTAGCCGTATCGAGCTGCCAGCGCCGTTGATGCGCCACCTGCGGACCTACGCGCTGGGACGGGTCGAGTTCATCGACGACGGCCACATTGATAGCGAGCGCTTGCTGGTGCCGTTGACCGATGCCCGTGGTGAGGTGGGCGCCTGGTGCCTCGCCCTGCCCTTCCTCAGGCCGGCGGAAATCACCGGTCGCCGACGCACCAGCGACCACCACAGCGATCGCCACGATGACTACGTCAGCAGCGTCGAGCGGGTTCACCGAGAGCTGATCGAGGCGGCCCGCCACAAGCGCACCGACGGTCAGGCGCTGATCGCCATGAGTCACGCCCACCTGCGCGGCGCCGCCGTCTCGGAGGCCAGCGAGAGGCCTATCGTGATCGGCGGAGAGGAGTCCTTGTCTGCATCGCTGTTTCCCGATGATATCGACTACGTTGCCCTGGGCCATCTTCACCGCGCCCAGCGTGTGGGCGAGGAGCGCATACGCTACAGCGGCAGCCCGCTGCCACTGGACTTCAGTGAGGTCGACTACCCCCATCAGGTGCTCTTGCTGAGCCTGGACAACGGCACGCTTGCCAAGGTCGAGCCCCTGGCCGTGCCACGCGCCGTGACCATGCGACGCCTTGGACCGGCGTCCCTGGATGAGCTGTTGCAGGCCATCGACGATCTGCCCGAGCGCCAAGGGTCCGGTCCCACCGAGCGCTGGGACTGGCTGGAGATCAATGTGCGTCTCGAGGCGCCAATGCCGGAGCTACGCTCGCGCGTCGAGCAGGCACTGGCGACCAAGGCCGTGCGCCTGCTGCGTCTCAAGCGCGAGCTGCCCAGCAGCGCCGAGCAAGCCCCCCAACGCGGCGAGCGACTGGAGGACATCGGGCCGCGGGAGCTGTTCACGCGCACCTGGCGCGAGGCCTGGGGAGAAGAGCCGGAGCAGGACGTCCTGGCGGACTTCGACGGACTATGTCAGCAGGTTCAGGATGACGATGCGTCCGAAAGCGCCAGCCGCCAAGGAGCATCAACGTGAAGATTCTTGCCCTGCGACTCGCCCAGCTGGCCTCACTGCCGGGCCCGCTAGAGCTGGATTTCAGCCAGCCCCCGCTGGCCGAGGCCGGCCTGTTCGCCATCACCGGCCCGACCGGCTCCGGCAAGAGCACCCTGCTGGATGCACTGTGCCTGGCCTTGTTCGGCAATACGCCACGCCTGCGCGGTGCGCCGAGCCGAGACTCCCACCTGGATGACCAGGACGGCTCACGCATTCTGACCTCGGACCCTCGCAGCCTGCTGCGCCGCGGTGCCGCCAGCGGCTACGCCGAAGTCGATTTCATTGGCCGCGACGGTCGCCGCTACCGGGCTCGCTGGGCCGTCCGCCGCGCCCGGGACAAGGCCACCGGCAAGCTCCAGGCCGTCGAGCAGTCGCTGCAGGACCTGGAGGACGAGCGTCTTTTGACCGCCCAGAAGCGCGAGTTTGCAGAGTTGCTGCCAGACCGGCTCGGGCTGAACTTTGATCAGTTCACTCGTGCGGTGCTGCTGGCCCAGAGCGAGTTTGCGGCCTTCCTCAAGGCCGATGACAACGCCCGCTCGGACCTGCTGGAAAAGCTGACCGACACCGCTGAATACTCGCTGATCTCGATGGCGGCCTACCAGCGTGCCAAGGAAGCGCGGGACGCCGTGGCGCGGCAGCAAGCGCTGCTGGATGAGGACACTCCCAGCGACAGCGATCAGCGCCAGGCCATGGAGGCCGAGTTGAGCTCGGCCGAAGCCGCGCTCGCCGAGCAGCTGCAGGCACTGCGCCAGCTCGAGCAGGAAGCCAGCTGGTTGACCGAAGACGTCCAGTATCGAGAACGCCACGCTGAAGCCCGCCAGGCCCTGGACCAGGCAGAGCAGTCCTGGGCTGAGCTGGATGCACAGCGCCGCGAGCTTGAGTGGCTCGAGCGTCTGGCCCCGCAGCGCAGCCAGTTCCAGCGTCAACACCAGCTGGCTCGGCAGCTGCCCGATGCCCGCCACACCCTCGAACAGCTCGAGCACAGCCTGGCGACCACCCTCGACGATCAGCAGCAGCACGAACAACAGCAGACGGCCGCCCAGACTTCGCTGTCCACTGCCGAACGGGAGCGCGACGCAGCGCGTCCTCGCATCCAGCAGGCGCACCAGATTGCCAGCGAACTTCACGGCCACCAGCGAGAGCATGAGGCCCTCGAGCAGGAGCTGAGGCGTCGTCGTCAACAGCACGCCGAGCTTCGTCAGCAACGTGAGGCAGCCGACAGCGCGCTGCAGCAGCAGCGCCAGCAACGGGACAGCGCCACCGAAACCCTGGCGCACTACCTGGGCCCCGACCAACGGGTGGCCGACGCCAGAACCGAGGCCCAGCAGAGCCTTGAGGATGCGGGGCAACGCCTGCTGGATCTCGGAGAGCTGCGCCAACGCTGGCAAAGGGCCAAGCAACTCGATGATCAGCAGCGCCAAGTGACTGCCGAACATGAGCAGGCCAGACGACAGCGCGACCAATTGCTGGAAGAGGGCAAGGCCGCACGGCAAGACCTGGATGCCGCCACCCAGGCTCACGAGTCGCTCAGCCGCAGCATCGAAAGGCTGCGTGCCGTACGCAGCGACAGAGTGGATGCACTGCGCGCCACCCTGGCGCCGGATCATCCCTGCCCGGTCTGTGGCAGTCTTCAACATCCATGGCGTGACTCCCCCCCGGCCAGTGCCGAGGGCGCCCAGCTCGAAGCCACCATCGCCGAGGAGAATCGCCAGCTGGCGGCATCGGAAGTGCAGCTGAGCGACTGTCGCCAGCGACGCGATACGCTGCTCGGAAGCTACCGGACCCTCGACGAGCGGGTGTCACAACTGGAGACCCAACTGGCGGAGCTGGCCCCGCATGGCGACCAGGCATCGACCCAGCTTGAGGCCCACCCGCTGTTCGACGCGAGCCTGCACGCACTGCAGCACTCCGCCAAGGACGTGGAGGACTGGCTGACGCAGCAAACCCAGCGCCAGCAGCAGCGTCATCAAGCAGCCAAGACACGTCTTGCGGCTGTTGAACAGGCCGAGCGCACGCTGGCCCCCCTGGCGGAGACCATCGCCAGAACAGAAACCGACCTCAGGACAGTGGCAGCGCGGATGGCCGACGTTGCCGAAGAGATCCAGCGACTCGATGAACGTCGCCCAACACTGAGTCAGGCGGTTGAGCGCCATCAGGCGGAGCTGTCGACCCTATTGGGCGATGACACCAGCGTCGACGCCTGGCAGCAACGCCTCGAGGCACACGTCCAGCGAAGCCGCGAACACTACGAGCAGGCTCGCCAGGCGGTGGAGGAGCGGCAACGCAAGGTCATCAGCCTCAATCAGCAGCTCACCCATCAGCGCCACACCCTTCGCCAGCTCGAGGATGACAAGGCGGCACTGGATCAGCACCTCGCCAGCTGGCGTAGCCAGCAGCCGGAGCTGAACGACGAGCGGCTGGCGCAACTCCTCGAGCGCAGCGACGCCGACATCGAAGGGCTGCGCCGCCGGATCGACAGCGCGCGCGATGCGCTGCAGACCGCCCGCACCAGCCTTGAGGAGCGACGCCGAGCTTGGCGCGGCTGGCGCCAGCGTCATCTGCCTGACCAGGATCCGGACACCCTGCTCGACACCGACACCGAGCACCGCCTGGCGCAACGCCGCGAGGATCTGGCGTCCCGTCAACACGAATGCCAGCCGCGAGTCGCCAACGCCCAGCAGACCCGGGACGCCGCCCTGCACCGCCTGCATGACGATGATCGCCGCCGCCAGCGTCAGCGCGATGGACTGGAAGCGCTCGAGGCCGCCCGCACCGAACTCCACCGCTGGGGCCGGATCAGCGAGCTGATCGGCGCCGCCGACGGCAAGACCTTTCGCCGCATCGCCCAGGCCTGGAACCTGGAGCGTCTGATCGACGAGGCCAACGCACACCTGGCCGGCCTCAGCCGTCGCTACCGACTGGTGCGAGGAGGCAGCCCGCTGGGGCTGCTGGTCATCGATCGCGACGTGGCGGACGAGCGACGCTCGGTGCACTCGCTGTCCGGTGGGGAAACCTTCCTGGTCTCGCTGGCCATGGCTCTTGGGCTGGCTTCCCTGGCCTCGGGGGAGCTTGCCATCGAGTCACTGTTCATCGATGAAGGCTTCGGCAGCCTCGACCCGCAGTCCCTGGCCCTGGCCATGGACGCCCTCGACGGGCTGCAGGCTCAGGGCCGTCGAGTGGGTGTCATCTCCCACGTCCAGGAGATGCATGAACGCATTCCCGTGCAGATCCAGGTGATGCCTGGCGGCAATGGGGAAAGTCGCGTTGTGCTCACCGACTAGCTCCCTATGCTGCCGGGAGCCGAGACATCCACCACGACAGGAAGGCGTCCGCATGCTGGGGCCAGCACACCGCCCATGATACATTGGCGCCTTCACCACACCCGCCCCTGGAGCCCCCATGACCGCTTACGACCTGCTCAGGACCCTGGTCGGCTTTGCCACCGTGTCTCGACAGTCCAACCTCGAACTGATCACCTTCGTCGAGCAATGGCTCGACCAGCACGGGGTGGAGCACTGGCGGGTCTCAAGCGACGACGGCTCCCGCGCCAACCTGCTGGCACGCATCGGTCCAGCCGTCCCTGGCGGGGTCGTGCTGTCGGGCCATACCGACGTGGTGCCGGTCACCGGCCAGCCCTGGTCCACCGACCCCTTCACCCTGACCGCGGGTGAAGGCGCCAACAGCGAGCGCCTGTATGGTCGCGGCACCTGCGACATGAAGGCCTTCATTGCCTGCGCATTGGCCGAAGTACCGCGCTGGAGCCAGCTCGAACTTGAGGTGCCGATCTGGCTGGCCCTGTCCTACGACGAAGAAGTCGGCTGCGTTGGCGCCCCGCGCATGATCGAAAGACTGATGGCCGAACACCCCCGCCCCGCTGCGGTCGTGGTGGGTGAGCCGACGCTGATGTCACCGGTGGTGGCACACAAGGGAGCCACCAACTTCCGCACGACCGTGATCGGACGCGAGGCTCACTCCAGCCAGGTGTATCAAGGCGTTTCGGCCATTCACGTGGCCGCTCGTCTGGTCACGCGCATCGAAGACGTGATGGCAGAGCTGAAGGAAGAAGGACGTGTGGATGAAGCGTTCAGCGTGATCCACTCCAGCCTGCACGTCGGCAAGATTGAGGGTGGTACCGCCATCAACATCATGGCCCGCCGCTGCACCTTCGAGTGGGAAATACGCCACCTGCCCACCGACGACGCGGAGGAACTGCTGGCCCGTGTCGAGGCCACCGCCCGCACCCTGGAGAGCGCCATGCAGGCACGCGCTCCCGAGGCGTCCATCACCACCGAGCGCCTCAATACCACCGTGCCTGCCCTGGCCGACCGCGACAATCGCGAGGCCCTGACCCTATGCCGCGAACTGCTGGGCGACAGCCCTGACGGCGCCGCCGTGGCCTACGCCACCGAGGCCGGTCAATTTCAGCTGGCCGGACTGCCCACCGTCATTTGCGGCCCCGGCAGCATCAGCCAGGCCCATCAGCCGGACGAGTACATTGAACGCCCCCAGCTGGAGGCTGGCAGCGACTTCATGAGCGCTCTTGGCCAACGCCTGAGGAAGCGCCAGCCATGAGCCAGACATCGCGCTCAGGGCCGGCTCGTCTTGCCATCTTCAAGACCGGGGACAGCTTTAGTGACGTGGTTCACCACCACGGTGATTTCGAGGATCTGTTCATCGCTCGCCTGCAAGGCTTTCGCCAACAGGGCGGCATCATCGAGGTCATCGACGTGCGCCACGCCTCGCTGCCGGAGGTCTCTGACCAGGACGGCGTCATCGTGACCGGGTCCCACGCCATGGTCTCCGACCAGGCACCTTGGAGCGAGGCGCTCAAACCCTGGCTACGTCGTGCTTGGCAGGCGAACCTGCCGCTGTTCGGGGTCTGCTACGGCCATCAGCTGATGGCAGATGCCTTTGGCGGCGTGGCCGGCTATCACCCGTCTGGTCGTGAATGCGGCACCCGGCTGCTGACGCTGACCGACGAGGGACGCAAGGATCCGCTGTTCGCCAGCCTGCCCGAGCGTTTCAACGCCCAGCTGACCCATGCTCAGAGCGCCCTGACGCGGCCGCCGCAGTCCATGATACTGGCCGCCAACGACCACGACCCCTATCAAGCCCTGCGCCATGGTCCGCGCCAGTACAGCGTGCAATTTCACCCGGAGTTCACCCCCGCCGTGACCGCCGCTTACCTGGCCCACCAACGAGAGGTGCTCGCCGACCAGGGGGAAGATCCTGACGCCTTGCACCAGGGGCTGCGCGATACACCAGAGGCCAGCAGCCTGCTGGACGCCTTTGCGCTGAAGATGGTGATCAGCGACTAGCCGCCGATGTGACCCCCAGCCGTCGCCCCGTGGGCCCTGCCAGGGTCGCGAGCCGAATGCACTGCGACAACATCGTCTGCGAACGCAAGAAGGCCGGTGGATATCCACCGGCCTTCTTGCGTTGTCGACATGACTTCCGTCTAGATCGCGTCAGATGGCTGTCGCTGCGGCATCAGCCGAGCACTGACGTTGCGACCGCTACCTGCGGCCACCTGGCGGTGGCCGCAGGTGCTCAGGCGCGGGACTGACGGCGTACCGGCGCATCGTCATCGCGACGACGACGCGGGGCGCGGTCACCGCTGCGCTCTCCAGTACGGTCTCCATTACGGTCTCCACCACGATCACCACCGCGATCTTCACTGATTTCCAGCGGGCGACCGGCGACGCGAGCACGCGCCATCTTGGCCAGGATGCTGGCCGGCAGGCCGTTGGGCAGCTCAACCGTGGAGAAGCCGTTGCGAATATCGATGCGACCGATGCGGGCACCTTCGATACCGCCTTCGTTGGCCAGGGCTCCGACCAGCTGACCCGGCTTGACGCCGTCCTTGTGACCGACGGACACGCGGTAGCGGGTCATGCCTTCGCTGGGTCCGCGGCTCTCGCGGCGACGCGGCGGCTTGCCATCGCGTGGGGCGCGATCATTGCGCTCCTTGCGCGGAGCCTGCAGGCGACCGATCGGTGCCTCATCAGCACGGGCCAGAGCCGAGAAGGCACAAGCCAGATCGATCGGGTCATAGCCTTCCTCGACCAGACGCTCGACCAGCGCACGCTGCTCTTCGGCACCCTTGGTGACGGCGGCAATCACGCGCTGGTGGAAGACGTTGTCACGATGGGCGCGGATAGCGGCCTCGTCGGGCAGCTCCATGGCCAGCATCTTCTGGCCGGTGGCCTGCTCCAGCCAGCCCACCTTGCGGCCTTCACGGAAGCCGGCAAAGGTGATGGCGACACCGTCACGACCCGCACGGCCAGTACGACCGATACGGTGCGTGTAGGCTTCGGCATCCTGGGGCAGATCGTAGTTGATGACGTGGGTGATACGCGGCACGTCGAGACCACGCGCGGCCACGTCGGTGGCGATCAGCACGTCGACCTTGGCACGCTTGAGGCGCGTGATGGTGCGCTCGCGCAGGCTCTGATCGAGGTCGCCGGACAGGCTGGCCACGTTGACGCCACGGGCAGACAGCTGCTCCATCAGAGTGGTACAGGCGGCACGGGTACGCACAAACACAATAGCGGCGTCGACCGGCTCGACCTCGAGGATACGCGACAGTGCTTCCAGCTTGGCGCCGCCATCGACACGCACCAGGCGCTGCTCGATGCTTTCCGCGGTGGTGGTACGCGCTTCGATGGTGACCTTGACCGGATCCACCAGGTAGCGGTTGACGATGCGCTCGATCTCGTTGGGCAGGGTCGCCGAGAAGAACACGCGCTGGGCATCTTCAGGGGTGTCGGCAACGACACGCTTGACGTCGTCGATGAAGCCCATGCGCAGCATTTCGTCGGCTTCGTCCAGCACCAGGGCGCTGAGACCAGACAGCTTGAGGCTGCCACGGTCCAGGTGGTCAATCACACGGCCAGGCGTGCCGACGACGACCTGAGCACCACGGCGCAATGCGCTGAGCTGCTCGCGATATTCCTGACCGCCACACAGCGTTGCCACTTCCAGTCCCTTCAGGTTCTGGCCGTACTTGCTGAACGACACCGCTACCTGCTGGGCCAGCTCGCGGGTTGGCGCCAGTACCAGTACCTGAGGCTCACGACGATCCATCTCGAGGCGCGAGAGCAAGGGAAGAGCGAAGGCAGCGGTCTTGCCGGTGCCGGTCTGGGCCTGGCCCAGCATGTCGCGGCCTTCCAGCAGGGCTGGAATGGTCTGCGCCTGAATGGGCGAGGGAGTCTCGTAGCCCAGGGTCTCGATGGCGGAGAGAACGGCAGGCAGCAGGGCCAGATCACCGAAAGACGGTGAAGCGACAGTCGTCGAGGTCATGAATCACACCTTGGTAGGCCGGGGTAACCGGCAAAAAAACGTGGTTGGCGTCCCTGACACGCCCGATTTCGGGGCGAACAGAACGACGTCGCTCTACGCAACGCAGAGCAAGGTCAACATGTCAGTTGTCAGCATTCGGAGTCTGGGACGCCGGTCGCACCTGGCATCGGCTCAAGCAACGGACACGTCGTCCGTTCAAGAACCATCGTGGCGACCGTTTGCACCGCGGCCGTCGGAATCGACGTCGAGTGCTCCATCTTCACAATTCGAACGCGCTTGGCGCGTTGCAGCATCTGTGTGCTCGCGATATCCGTGGATATCGGAGGTCGCTGCGTCATGATGGTGGGGTCAACACATGCGAGGAGCGCGCATGCTACCATCGGCGAATGGTTCTTGCCACATCTTTTGTGAGCCATTCACCTAATTCCCGTTTCGGAGACATCGATGCCCCACCTATGGGTCGACGCCGACGCCTGCCCCAGAGTCGCTCGCGACATCATCGTGCGCGCGGCCGAACGCACGGCTACCCAGGCCTGGTTCGTGGCCAACCACCAGATCCCGCTACCGCCCTCCAAGTGGGTCAAGGCCATGGCGGTCAGCCACGGCTTCGATGCGGCCGACAACGAAATTGTCAGCCGCATTGCGCCAGGCGATCTGTTGATCACGGCTGATCTTCCCCTGGCCCTGGAGGCGCTCGACAAGGGCGCCATGGTCATGACCAACCGTGGTGAGACGCTGGATCGCAATAACATCAAGGCAAGGGTCCAGATGCGGGACTTCATGGAAACCCTGCGCGCCAGTGGCGAGCACACCGGAGGCCCCAAAGGTTACTCGGACACCGACCGGCGCGAATTCGCAAACGCGCTGGACCGCTGGCTGGCACGCCACGCCAGGCCCTAGCAGGCGGCGCTTGAGCAGGACTATCCGCGCTGGTAGATGCCTTCGCCCTTTAGCCGTGCCCTGTCATGCTGGCGATCCAGCGTCAGGGCCGGTCCCTTCGGCACGATGCGATTGGGATTGATGGTGACGTGGCTCATATAGTAGTGGCGCTGAATGTGCTCCATGTTGACCGTGTCGGCGATGCCCGGCCACTGGTAGAGCTCACGCAGGTAGTGACTCAGGTTCGGATAGTCCTCGATGCGATAGAGATTGCATTTGAAGTGGCCATGGTAGACCGCGTCAAACCGAACCAGGGTGGTAAACAGGCGAATATCGGCCTCGGTCAACCAGGCTCCCGCCAGGTAGCGATGATTGGCCAAGCGTGATTCCAGCTGGTCCAGGCAGGCAAACAGCGCCGAGACCTGGCGTTCGTAGACCGCTTGATCGGTGGCAAATCCCGCCTTGTAGACGCCATTGTTGACGTTTTCATAGACGTCGGCGTTGATCTCGTCGATGGTGTCGCGCAAGAACTCGGGATAGAGATCGTTGCGGTTGCCGGTCAGCGCATCAAAGGCACCGTTGAACATTCGCACCAGCTCTGCCGACTCATTGTTGATGATTCTGCCCTGCTGCTTGTCCCACAGTGCGGGCACGGTCACTCGACCGGTGTAGTGCGGGTCAGTCAGGGTGTAAAGCTGATGGTGAAAGCTCACGCCATTGACCGAGTCACCGCTGGATCCCTCCGCCTCGTTGTAGCTCCAGCCATTCTCGAGCATCAGCGGGCTGGTGAACGACACACCAATGAGTGACCTCAACCCCTTGAGTTGTCGCATGATCAAGGTGCGATGCGCCCAGGGACAGGCCAGCGAAACGTACAGGTGGTATCGATCCGACTCAGCCGGTACCCCCGGGACGCCCTGTGGACCCTGGCTACCATCGGCGGTCACCCAGTCCCGCAACTTGGCCGACTCACGCACAAACTCGCCCCCGGTGCTGTCGGTGTCATACCACTGATCCCGCCACACGCCATTGACCAGCAAGCCCATCGCCATCTCTCCTCGATATGGTGTCACATGGCAGCAGCTTACGACGCACTGCGTCGACGACAAGCGCAGCTTTTACGGCGAATCGTCCGATTTTTTCGAATGACCGTGCGTATCGGAGGTCCCATCACAGCGGCGAACCGCCTGCCGTAGATGCTCTGCCATGGCTCTGGTGGCAGGCCCTGCACGATCCGCATCTCGATGGAACAGCTGAATGGGAACATCTCGCACGCCCCCCGCCTGCAGCGGCAGGGCCTTTAGCCTGCCGCTATCCAGCTGCCGGCGAATACGAGTCTCGGGCAACCAGGCGAAGCCCAGGCCGTGTTCGAGCATCTCCAGAGACGTGGCGATATGACTCACGGTCCACCGCTGCTCGGCCTTGAGCCAGCCCGAATCTCGCGCGGCACGCTGGGAGGAGTCCCGCACGACCACCTGACGGTGATGTTCCAGATCGCGCAGGTCCAGCAACCTGTCCAGCCCATGCAAGGGATGGTCGGGGTGGGCCACCGCGATGAACGGCACGCTGACCAGCGGCTCCCCCAGGTAGCCGGGTGCAGGCAGGCCAGAGACCAGCAGATCGGCACGTCCATCCTGCAACATCTCGACGCCGCCGTTGAGCACCGACTCATGCAACTGCAGCCTGACCTGAGGAAAGGCGTCGGAAAACGCCTCCATGGCGCGCGCCAGTGCCTCTGGGGGATAGATCTGATCGATGCTCAGGACCACTTCCGCTTCGAGTCCCTCCCGCAGTCGCGCTGCTATGTCGGCCAAGGCATCCGATCCCTCCAGCAGCTGCCGGGCGCGGCGTAGCAGCAGCGCGCCCTCCTCGGTCAGTCTGACTTGCCTCCCCACCGGTTCGAGCACCTTCACACCGAGCTGTTCTTCCAGTTTGTGTACGGCGTGGTTCAGCGTTGATGGGCTCTTGTGAATGGCGTCAGCTGCGCGCGCAAAACCGCCGTGGTCAACAACGGCGGCGAGCATCTGCCATTGAGCAAGCGTCACACGGGACATCCTGGCACCTTATGTTTCGTCGTTGGTACAAAGCATGCCAGCCGCCATGACTTTTTGACATGGATCACCAACATTCGCTTTCTCGGTCGCCAGCGAAACCCTCCTGCAACTCAGTCAACTTTGGACACCCGACATTGGCCGCCAGTATGGCAACGGCTGGTACCATCAAGCGCTCTTCTCCACCGTTTTGATGGTTTGAGGTATGAAGAAGACCATCACGCCCGGCACGGCATAAAGAACTACGACTTTACGGGGGGTTGCAAAGTTTCTGTAGCAAGGGTCCAATAGACAGCAGTTAATAAACAGCGTTCGAGAAAAATGCGGCCGCTGCTTCTCCTCCTATAAGCGCTTCTGGGCACAGTAAGTCCCAGCCTAAGCGCCCTTCCTGTATGGCCATACAGTCTAGCGATACCGCCTTCCATGGGGTATGGTGCGATAGCCTATATATATTTACCTTCATCACTTTTTTTATGGCCTTTTACCCATGATGCGAATCCTTCATTCGCTGCCCCGCACGCACAAGCTGCTGCTTTTACCCGTTGCCACCATGGTCACAGTGCTGGGCGCCCACAAGATCGTCACCACCTACGAAGATGTCCAGCGCGACAACCAGTCGCTGGAGTCTGTCCTGGTTCCCCTCGACAGCAGCGCCACCCCAGGGCTGCCGTCACTGGACTTCGAGCGAACACCTGTCGCCGAAGCCATCGACCTCGCACTCGACGCCACCAGCCAGCACATCCCGATTTCACAGCTCAAGGCGACAGAAATCGTCGACATCGACTTCGTCGATACTGCCCACGCTGACGTCAAGTTTGAAAACGCCATGCGTTCATCGTCGGGGCTACCGCCGCTGTCCTTACAGTCCACCCGCTCGCTCTCTGGCGCCGCAGCTTCATCAACCGCGGCGCCAGTTGCTTTGGAAGGCCCCGAGCAGGCACCGGCCTTCAAGCTCGACGAAGGCTCACTGCATATCGCGGTGGTGCTGGGCACCGTCGCCAGCGGGATGCTGGAACAGCAGTCACTCGATGTCGCCAGCGACGCCACCTCTTACGAAGACGTGAGCGAAGACGAGCTGGAGCTGTTCGATGAAGGCCCGATCGTGCTGGAAGAGGAAATCGCGGCCAACGAACCCTTCGTGCCGACCTGGCAGACCTACCGCGTGCGCCAGGGCGATACCTTTGCAGAAATGGCTGAAAAGACGCTGGGCCTGGGCTACAGCGAGGTCATGGCGCTGCTGGAAGACCTGCCCGACCAGAATGTCCTGACCCGCTGGCGGGTTGGCAATACCTTTGAATACCAGCTCGATGAAGATGGTCGCCTGCAGGCTCTGCGCATCATGAAGAACGTGCGCGACGGCTACCTGATTGAGCGCGAGGCTGAAGGGTTTGACGTTGCCACGATCGAGCGCGCGGGCGAGTCCTCCCAGCGCCTCTACGCGGGCACCGTCAGCGGCAGCTTTGCACGCTCTGCCGAAGCCGCCGGCCTCAGCCGCGCCGAGGTCGCCGAAATGGCACGGGTACTCGAGAAGAAGCTCGACTTTCGCCGCGACACGCGTCGTGGGGATGGCTTCAGGGTGCTGGTGGAATCCGACATCATCGATGGGCAGCGCCTCGACCCCCGCGTCCTGGCGGTTTCCTACTCCGGCGAGCGCATGGATCTGACCCTGGTGCGCAACCCCGAAGACAACAATTTCTATACGCCTGAGGGCCAGAGCCTCGATCCGGCCTTCAATCGCTACCCCTTCTCGGGCAGCTATCGCATCAGCTCCAACTTCAACCTGCGTCGCCACCATCCGGTGACAGGGCGCATCAGCCCGCACAAGGGCACCGACTTCGCGATGCCGATCGGCACCAGCGTCGAAGCTCCCGCCAATGGTCGCGTCGAAAAGGTCGGTAACCACCCCGCCGCTGGTCGCTACATCGTGATTCGTCACGACAATGGCTACAAGACGCGCTACCTGCACCTGTCGCGCCCGCTGGTCAGCACCGGCCAGCGCGTCACCATGGGCGAGCGCATTGCGCTGTCGGGCAACACCGGACGCAGCACCGGCCCTCACCTGCATTATGAAGTCATGGTCAGCAACAACCAGGTCGACGCCATGCGCGTGGCGCTGCCGGAGAACCAGAGCCTGTCCGGGCAGGCCCTGGCCGCCTTCCAGCAGGAAACCGGCCCCACCCTGGCAGCGCTCGAGACCGCCAAGCCAGGCTCGGAGGTCGCCCTGGCGGAGGAGCTGGGCGACAACGACAGCTAAGGAAATGCTCTGAATACGACAAGGCCCTGCCTCCTAGGCAGGGCCTTGTCGTTGGAGTGTATCGAACATCACCGCATACCGAGCCTTGCGACGTGTCATGCATCAACAGGCATCGCTCGTCACGACAGCAATGACCCTAGCCGCAATGGCCCTAGCCACGCCCGCGCCAGTAATCCATTCGCCGCGTCAGCTGATCTTTCCAGTGCTGTGCCAGCGCCTCTACCTGACGTAGTTCAGCCATCACCTCCAGCGCCGCTCGACGGTCTTCCAGCACGCGCCAGCAGGACGCCACTGTCCACGCCTGCGGTCCCCGCTCGACCACATGGATCTGTGGCTGGGCCGGCACCCAGCCTTCTTCCAGCACTCGATACAGCCATCCCATACGGGCATCCCGCATGAACGCTCGTGCCAAGCCAGGCTGACCGGTGCGAGCATCCACCTTGGCACATGGTTGGCGCGGCTGTGACACCTGAACCAGGGCTTCCCCGATGCGATAGACATCGCCAATTCTGACCTGTCTCTCGTCGGCGCCTTGGCTTGAGATGTTTTCACCAAGCACCCCTGGCCGGAACATCTCACGGGCCGCGGGAAATCGCTCGCACCAGTGCTGGTGGTGATCGGCGGCGTAGTGGCAAAGCGCGCGATCCTCTCCACCATGATCCACCTGGTTGGCCTGGCTATCGTCTGTCAGACCAGACCGTCCAAGCCACTGGGGACTGGCCGCCAATACCTTGAAAATGCCGCTCTTCTCGCCAAAGCCTGGCAACATCTGGGGCTCACTGACGTAGGGCCCCTGAACATCACTGAACATGATCTTGCTCCCCTGCTGCGGGTCATTGGGAGTTGCCGCGCCGCCGGCGCGGGACGGGCACATGGCGTCCTGCCTGGCGCCAGCGTCCCGTGTCGTTCTATCCGCTCAAGCCCACGGACGGTGGGGGCTGGCTGAACGCATCATCATCCAGCAGCTGCATGCCTTGCTCGATATCCGCCGTCAGCGCCTGGCAGAATGCCTCGCTATCGCCCTCGCGCAGGGCCTGAGTCATCTCGCGATGGTGGTCATCGGCGATACCCGAGCCGCCCCAGCGGGTACAGATGAAGCCCATGCTCGGTCCGTACTGCTGCCATAGCTGCTCGACCAACGGCAGCAGTACCGCAGATCCACTGAGCCGATAGATCAAGAAGTGAAAGGCGTGGTTACCCCGCATGTAGCGCCGCAGATCACCCGCCTCAATGGCGCGATTGATGCTGTCATCCAGCGCTTCCAGCGCCTCCATGTGGCAGCTCTCGATAGACGGAAACGCCTGGCGGGCAAGCTCGCTCTCGAGACTGCGGCGAGCGAACAGCACTTCAACAAAGCGCTCGCGACTGAGGTAGGGAACGATGATCTTGCGACTGTCGACGAATTGCAGCGCACCTTCGCTGACCAACCAGCGCACGGCCTCACGGGCGGGCATGGCACTGGTGTCATAGCAGGCCGCAACCCCACGTATCGACAGGACATCGCCGGGACCAAACTCCCCCTCGCACAGTCGACGACGCAAATCCTGATGGATGCGCATCGAGGCCGTGTCCGGCTGAAACGCAGGCGCCGCCGCGGCTACAGGGCTGGGCCCGGTAACGATGTCTGCCGTTGTCGGTGTTGCAGGCCGAGCCTGATTCATGGCGCTCCTCGGTCGTGATGGCGGCGAAGTGGCGGCCGCACAGCTATCGTCGTCCAGCCTAGCCTAACCGAGCCCGCCCGCCTACCACCGCCTGGCCCAGGAGGACGACCCACCACCAACGGTAGGCCGCGCAGAGATCTGGCGAAGCGTCATGAGCCAGTAGCAACAGAGGAGAAGGAAGGCGTGATGCACACGCCTCTTGCTTGTGCGCTGTGGAGCTTGCTGCTAGTGTGATCACACCATGTGATCACACTAACAATGACACCGTGACGTCCCCGGAGGCCCCATGGCACAACCGCGCTGCGCATCCTACTACTCGGCAACCCTCCATCAGGAAACCCACTACCCTGTCGTGGAGGGGGAGCATAGCGTTGATGTAGCGATCATCGGCGGCGGTTTTACCGGCATCAACACGGCATTGGAACTGGCGGAGCGCGGCTACCGGGTCGCAGTGATCGAAGCCAACAAGATCGGCTGGGGCGCCACCGGTCGCAACGGCGGCCAGGTCACCGGCAGTCTCTCCGGCCAGGACGCCATGCTCCAGCAACTCAGCGGCCCCCTTGGGCGTGAGCAGGCCGAAGCCTTCGTGTGGGATCTACGCTGGCGCGGTCATCGCATCCTGCGCCAACGCGTCGAACGCTATGGCATTGATTGCGACCTTAAATTCGGCCACCTGCATGCGGCCTATCAGCCAAGCCATCTGGACGAGCTGAAGCGTGACGTGGACGCTTCACAGGGCCACGACATTGCCCAGCACCTGTCGCTGCTGGATGCACAGCAGACACGTCAGCTCGTTGGTACGACGCTCTATCACGGCGCCGTGCGCAACGACTACAACATGCACCTGCATCCTCTCAACCTGTGCCTGGGCGAGGCGCGGGCCATCGAATCCCTGGGTGGGCTGCTGTTCGAGGGCTCCCAGGTGACCGACATTGTGCACGGCGATACCCCTTGCGTGATCACCGATCGCGGACGTGTCCATGCCGCCAGCGTGGTGCTCGCCGGCAATGCCTACCACCGCCTCGAGCGCAAAGCGCTCAAGGGCAAGCTGTTTCCCGCGTCGCTGGGCATCGTCACAACGGCGCCGCTTAGCGCCGAACAGCGCCAGGCCATCAATCCTCAGGACCTGGCCGTCTATGACACCCGCTTTGTGCTCGACTATTACCGCCTGACCGCCGACGGCCGTCTACTGTTCGGCGGCGGTGCCAACTATTCCGGCAAGGCAAGCCAGGACATCGGGGCAGAGTTACGGCCGCGCCTCGAACACACCTTCCCGCAGCTCGCCGGGGTAGCACTCGACTACCAGTGGCAAGGCCAGGCCGGCATCGTCATCAACCGCATTCCCCAGCTGGGAAGACTGTCTCCCAA
The DNA here is from genome assembly GCF_019801675.1 of Halomonas sp. DP8Y7-3. Taxonomy (NCBI): domain Bacteria; kingdom Pseudomonadati; phylum Pseudomonadota; class Gammaproteobacteria; order Oceanospirillales; family Halomonadaceae; genus Halomonas; species Halomonas sp. DP8Y7-3. The sequence continues at coordinate 451,684 of NZ_JAHVIO010000003.1, read as the reverse complement.
TGTGTTCTATGCCCAAGGCTACTCTGGCCACGGCATCGCCACCTCGCACATCGTCGGCAACATCATGGCAGCAGCGGTCAGCGGCCAGCTCGAAGAATTCGATCTGTTTGCCAATATGCGCCACTGGCGTATTCCGGTCAGCGAGCGTATCGGCAATGGCCTGCTGGCGGCCGGCATGTGGTACTACCAGCTGCGCGAGAGACTTCGCTAAGAGCTAAGACCCAAGACCAAAGACCTACCCCACATAACAACGATGCCATGACGCCACGCTCCTGAACCAACAACAATGAATGCCCAGGAGGCTCCCCATGCAAGATCTGTTTCCCGCTGACGGCTGGCTAGTCCTGCTGCCCACCGTCGTTGTTCTGCTGCTCGCGCTATGGAGTCGGCGGGCCCTGGAACCGCTGGTGGCAGGCGCCTTCGTCGGCGCTCTGCTGATTCAGCCGACCGGTGCACTATCCACCCTGGCAGACAGCCTGTTGACGGTACTTACCGACGAGGACGTGGCCTGGGTCATCGCGGTGTGCGGCCTGATGGGGTCGATCATCGCGCTGCTGCTGAAGTCCGGGGCCTCCCGCTCCTTCGCCCATAGCCTGCTGCGTTTCATCACCAACAAGCCGAGGGCGCTGCTGGGTTGCTGGTTCATGGGTATCGTGCTGTTCGTTGACGACTACCTCAACTCCCTGGCCGTCGGTACCTCAATGCGTCAGGTGACGGACCGCTTCAAGACATCTCGCGAAATGCTGGCCTATGTCATCGACTCCACCGCCGCCCCGGTCAGCGTGCTGATCCCCATCTCGACCTGGGCAGTGTTCTTTGGTGCGTTGATCGAGAAGAACGGCCTGGCCCCGGACGGACAGGGCGTGTGGGAGTACATCCAAGCGATTCCCTTCATGTTCTATCCGTGGATTGCCGTGGCCATGGTGCCGCTGGTCGCCTATGGCAAGATCCCCCTGTTTGGCCCGATGAAGAAAGCCGAGCTGCGCGCCCAGAATGAGGGCCTGTGCGTACCGCCTGGGGCTGAGCATATCGATGACGAGATCGGGCACCTGGAGGCCAAGCACCAGACTCGCAGCAGCATCTGGATGTTCCTGCTGCCGATGGCTTCCCTGGCGTTCTTTACCTGGTACTTCGACCTCGACTTCCTGATGGGCATCTTCGTCACCCTGGCCGGCATGATTGTCGCCTTCATCGGCCTCAAGAAGCTGTCACCGGGAGAAACCTTCGACAATATCCTGGAGGGCTTCAAGTCGATGCTGGATGCCCTGGCGGTGCTGGTTGCCGCCTTCATGTTCAATGACGTCAACACCACGCTTGGCTTGAATGAATACATCATCACCACGATCGAGCCACTGATCAACGCCCAGATTCTGCCCTTTGTCATCTTTGCGCTGATGGGTTTCGTGTCATTTGCCACGGGCTCCAACTGGGGGGTGTTCGTCATCATCCTGCCCATCGTCACGACGCTCGGGCATAACCTCGGCGCTGACATGACGCTGGTGATTGGGGCCACCCTGTCAGCCAGTACCTTCGGCAGCCACGCCTGCTTCTACTCGGATGCCACGGTACTGACCGCTCAGGCGAGTGGCTGCACGCCCTTCCAGCATGCCTTCACCCAGTTGCCCTACGCCGCACTGGCGGGCATGCTGGCCGGCCTTCTCTATCTGGCACTGGGGTTCATGTGACGACACCATCTCCCACCAGTTTCTGGTCCGGCGCTCTTGAGGGGGCGCCACATCACCCACCGCTCGAGACCCATGCCAAGGCCGACGTGGTGATCATCGGGGGAGGCTTCAGCGGGCTATGGACGGCCTACTACCTCAAGACGCTGTCCCCGGACATGGATATTCGCGTGCTGGAAGCGCGCCATGTGGGGCACGGAGCCTCGGGCCGCAATGGCGGCTGGGCCATCGGCAGCCTGGCCGGACTGGGACGCCATCTGACGGGACACTCCACCGAGCAGAGACAGGCCCTGTGCGACCTGCTGGCCGACAATGTCGATGCCATCGGCGCGACCCTCACCCAGGAAGGGATAGATGCCGACTTCCACAAGGGCGGCGCGCTCTATGTGGCTGCCCGTTACCCCGCTCAGGAGGCGCTGCAACGGGACTACCGCGAGCACATGCTGGCACTCGGCCATCGGGCCGAGGACTGTCAGTGGCTGACGGCGGAGGAACTTGAGACCAAGGCGCGCTTCCAGCGGCCCTTTGGCGCCCTCTTTCACCGCCAGGTCGCCAGCCTTCACCCCGGCAAGCTGCTGCGTGGACTGGCACAGCGCCTGACCGACATGGGCGTGACGCTGCACGAGCACAGCCCGGTGGACCAGATTGACGGTGGCCGTGTGACCACATCCCGCGGCAGCGTGACCGCGGCGATGACGGTAGTGGCCACCGAAGGCTACAACACGCTGCCACAGCTGCGCCCCCACCTGGTGCCGGTGTCCAGCCTGGTGATCGCCACCGAGCCGCTCAGCGCGCCCCAGTGGGAGGCCATCGGACTGCATGATCGCCCCACCTTCGCCGACGCCAGCCGCCTGATCAACTACGGTCACCGCAGCCGCGACGGCCGACTGATCTTCGGCGCCCGGGGGCACTATCCCTACAAGGCACTGCCACGCCATCAGACCGCCATCAGCAGCGCTGACATTGCCATGCGCAAGGCACTGCTGCAGTCGCTGTTTCCTGATCTTGGCGAGGTGACCATCAGCCACGGCTGGGGGGGAACCCTCGGCCTCTCGCGCAGTTTTCGCCCCCACGCCATCATGGATCGTCGCGAGGGCATCGCCACCCTGGGGGGCTATGCCGGTGAAGGCGTGGCCGCCAGCCACCTGATGGCCCGCTCGCTGGCGGAGCGGATACTCAAGCTGGATACGCCACGTACCAGGGCACCTTGGGTCTGTGACGGCGCATTAACCTCGCTGCTCAAGCGCTGGGAGCCAGAGCCGCTGCGCTGGCTCGGCGCCAAAGGCATGACTCTGACCTACGCCGCCGAGGAGGCACTGCTGGCCAGACAGCGCCATCTCCCCTTGGTAAGCCCCGCTCTCGCTCGACTCAACGATACCTTTGCCTCGTTGATCGAGTAGTTCCGACAGGAGAACCCCATGCTGATCATCCACAGTGACGCTACTCGCCACCGTCGTACCAGGACGGAGCTGTTTGCCGGGCAGCTCGTTGCCCCCTTTGAGTGTCCTGAACGAGTGGACTACATCATCGACCGGGCCAGGGCCGAACAGCTGGGCGAGATCAGGCCGCCAGACAGCCATGGGCTCGAGCCGGTACTGGCCATTCATGACAAGGGATACATCGACTTCCTGAAGGTCGCCTGGCGCGATTGGCAGGCGGCCGGCTACGAAGGGGAAGCCATCCCCAACATCTGGCCCACTCGGCGAATGCCCGGCGGCCCCATTCCTCGCCATATCGAAGGGCGCCTGGGCTACTATGCGCTGGCCGGCGAGACCTCGTTGACCGAAGAGACCTTCGACGCGGCACTGCTGAGCAAGGACATTGCCCTGACCGCACTGGACCATGTGCTTGCCCACGGCGAGCCAGCCTTCGCGCTGTGTCGTCCTCCCGGTCACCATGCCGCCCGCGACCAGTACGGTGGCTACTGCTTTATCAATAACGTGGCGGTTGCCGCGCAGCAGGCACGCCATCGCGGATGTGAGCGGGTGGCCATTCTCGATATCGACTTTCACCATGGCAACGGCACGCAGGACATCTTCTATGAGCGCAGCGACGTGCTGACGCTGTCGCTACATGGGGATCCCATGGACGAGTTCCCCTATTTCCTCGGCTTTGCCAACGAAACGGGGCACGGCGAAGGCACCGGCTTCAACGTCAATTACCCGCTGCCTAGCGGCACCGACTTCCCCAGCTGGCTGCAGGCGCTGGAGGATGCCACCGGCAAGGTACGCCACTTTTCCCCGGAGCTTTTGATCATCGCCCTTGGCGTGGACACCTTCGAAAACGACCCGATCAGCTCCTTTACCCTGAAGAGCGAGGATTATCTGGAGATTGGCGCGCGTATCAAGCGCCTGGGCCTGCCGACCCTGTTCGTCATGGAAGGCGGCTATGCCGTGGAGGAAATTGGCATCAACGCGGTGAACGTGCTGAAAGGCTTCGATGCCGCATAGCGCGACAGCCCAAGGCAGAGACGTAAGGAAGCCTTCAGGAAAGAGGACGCGGAGGACATTCAACCCTGTCCTGTACGCCGGGGCGCAACGCTAACGACTTTCGCGCGCCTCCGGCGGCGCCTCACAAAGCATTCTGCATACTATGTGAATGATGACAAAACAGTGACATGCACCGTCAGTCGGTTGCCACTGACAACGCCAGCCTCCACACGGACCGGTGTCGCCAGAACACCCAAGGATGCCCTCACCTACGCGCCAAACCGCGCCGAGCTCTATCGTTCTGGTTCTATGCGCTCTGGTCCAATCTGCTCTGGTCCCATATGACCCAGGCCAATGGCACTGCGAGTGTGCGTTAAGGACCGGCGACTCGGCCTGCTGCGCCACTACTCCGGAACATCGACACCGTCACGATCACACTCCCAAGCAACAACACACGTAGAAGCCCAAGCCCCCACAACAGCAATGACAACAGGATCCGGCTTATGACACAGCAACGCTCCTCCAGCCTTCCCGAAGCCCATGACGGCCAGGACAGTGGACTCAAGCGCATTCTTGGCCTGCCCGCCCTGGTCTTCTTCGGCCTGGCCTACATGGTCCCGCTGACGGTCTTTACGACCTACGGCGTGGTCACCGACATGACCGCGGGCCATGTCCCCATGGCCTATATCGTCACCCTGGCAGCCATGTTCTTCACCGCCTATAGCTACGGCAAGATGGTCGAGCACTATCCTACCGCTGGCTCTGCCTATACCTACACGCGCCGCTCCTTCGGCGGACGCGTCGGCTTCATGGTCGGCTGGGCACTGCTGCTCGACTACATCTTCCTGCCGATGATCAATTACCTGGTCATCGGCATCTACATGAAGGAATACTTCCCGGCGGTCGACCAGCATGTCTGGGTGCTGGGCGCCATCGTGGCCGTCACAGCACTGAATATCCTCGGCATCAAGCTGGTGGCCAAGATGAACCTGATCATCATCGCCTTCCAGTTCGTGTTTCTGGCGACCTTCATCGCCATATCGCTGAAGGTGATCGGCAGCGGCGAGACACCCTCGCTGCTGGCCCCCTTCCACAGCGAAAGCCTCCAGTGGGCCAGCGTGATTGGCGGCGCTGCCATCCTGTGCCTGTCCTTCCTCGGCTTCGATGCGGTATCGACACTGTGTGAAGAAACTCGTGAGCCCAAGCGCGATATTCCGCGCGCCATCATGCTGTGCACGCTGATCGGTGGCGGCCTGTTCATCCTCGCCTCCTATGTGGGCCACCTGGTCTTCCCGGACTACCAGAGCTTCGGCAGTGTCGACTCGGCCGCCGTCGACGTGATGCGCCGCGCCGGCGGCAGCTTCCTGGTGACCTTCTTCACCGCCGCCTATGTCGCTGGCTGCTTTGCCTCGGCCATGGCGGCCCAGGCCAGCGTCTCGCGCATCCTGTTCGCCATGGGACGAGACAAGGTGCTGCCCAAGGTATTTGGCAAGGTCAGCCAGCGCTACGGTACGCCGCTGGGCTCTACCCTGATCGTGGGTGGAATCTCGATGATGGCGCTGGTCATCAGCCTTGAACTCGCCGCCACCATGATCAGCTTCGGTGCGCTGGTGGCGTTCTCCTTCGTCAACCTGTCGGTGATCAAGCACTACCTGGTCGACGAGCACCTGCTGCAACCCAAGAACCTGCTGCGTTACGGCGTGATGCCCAGCGTCGGCTTCCTGTTGACCATCTGGCTGTGGTCGAGCCTCTCAGGGCATACCTTCCAGGTGGGCTTGACCTGGGTGGCGGTGGGCTTTGCCTACCTGCTTTACCTGACCCGCATGTTCAAGCACGACGTGCCGGACCTGGAGCTGAAGGAGAACTGAGAGGTTGTTGAGAGGTTTTGAGAGAGGGCTGAGAAAGCGCTGGGGCGAACCGAGAAGGAGGATGGCGAGCTCCTGTTCTTCTCCGACATGGCATTGAATCCTGCCGGAGACTCACTCTACCAACTGGTGGGCAATACCGGAGAGGTGCTGGCTTTCGACGTTGCCGAAAATGGCAGCCTGTCCCTGCGTGACCGCTCAGGCGGACTGCCGACCCTCGGAACTTACGGCTTGGTGGTACTGGAAGACGACTGATCCATGAGTCAGGCGCTGCTGGCCCGCGAGGGCCAGCAGCGCATGTCGCTTACTGGAAGTGCAAGTTCAAGCGACCGATCTGGTAGAGATCGTGCAGGTAGACATCGAGCTTGTAGACCAGATGAGTCGCGACGATCAGTCCGGCGATCAGCGCCAGCAGCACCGCCGGCTCGTTGGCCCAGGCCAGAGAGGGTGATGCCAGCTGGTAACCCACGGTGTAGATCGCCAGGCCCCCAAGTGCCAGCACTGACAGGCACAGCACGGTAATCACCAGGATCATCAGCCCGCGAATATCCCGCGCAGGAGGCGTTGTCTTCCAGCGGGCAAGATGGCGCACCATGATGCTGCCATTGGTCACAATCTGCCGACGCCGCCGCAGCAACTGCGCCGCATTGACCGGCTCTCCTTCCCGAGCAAAGGCAGCGAGCACGACCCGGGGGTCGAGTCGATCCCCCAGGCGCGAGCGCACCGCCGCCTCGAATGCTGTGCGGTCCCCGCCTTCCCTTACCTGACGAGCCAGCCCCGATAACTCCGCCAGCCCCTCTTCATCCAACCCCGGACGCTTCTCGAAGTCGGCGAAGTGCTGTTCGTAGTAGATGTAATACACCTGGTAGATCGACAGCAGAACGGCGAGATAGATCGCCACGTACAGGGCAATGGAAGACATCGGGATTCCTCAGTGGATGGCAGACCCGGCCAAGACAGCCTCGCGATGGGCCATGATGGTCCAAAGATTCACATTATGAGAATCAATCCAGCCAGGCGGAATTGGCTATTTTGCCGCACCTAGACTTGGCAACAGACACCTGGCACCCAGACCTAGCATCTAGACCAAGCACCTCGCACCCAGCAACCGCTCGTTCGACATCCCACCAGAGAGCGGCACGGCGCCCTTTACGCAAAAGCCCCCGCCGGCAGACCGACGGGGGCTATCGCAACTCTGCGAGCGGTGCGAGCGCGCTACAGCGCTCGCCCAGGCGCTCTTCACTCGGGCAGCTTGTAGGCCATCACATAGTCACCGATGGTAGTACCGATGGAGCCGTGGCCACCTGCGACCAACACGACCATCTGCTCCCCCTTGCTGTTGAGATAGGTCATCGGCGTGGCCTGGCCACCGGCCGGCAGACGCGACTCCCACAGCTGCTCTCCCGTCGTCAGATCGTAAGCGCGGAAGTAGTCGTCCACGGCCGCAGCCAGAAACGCCACGCCGCCATCGGTGATCACCGGGCCACCGATGCCAGGAACCCCCATCTTGAAGGGCAGCGGCAACGCGGTCATATCCTCGATGGTGCCATTCTTGTGCTGCCAGGCCACCTCGCCGGTGCGCAGGTCGGTGCCCGCCACATAGCCCCAGGGAGGCTGCTGACAAGGCACACCCAGCGGCGACAGGAACGGCTTCATTTCTACCGCGTAGTCCGCTCCGGCGTTTTCATTAAGGCCTTGCTCGCCCTGGTTGGTCTCGCCAAGGTCGGCACCTTCCTTCGGCACCAGGGTGCTGGTGAAGGCGAGATACAGCGGCATGCCGAACATGACCTGACGCTTCGGATCCACCGCGACGCTGCCCCAATTGAACACACCGAAGTTACCGGGGAACACGATGGTGCCCTGCTCTGACGGAGGCGTGTACTGGCCTTCATAGCGCAGCGAACGGAACTGGATGCGACAGATCATCTGGTCGACCAGTGTACCGCCCCACATGTCTGCCTCGCGCAGCGTCGGCGGACGGAAGTTGAGCGCCGACTTGGGCTGGGTCGGGGCCGCAAAGTCACCCTCGATGGTGCCCTGAGGGGCTGGCTCTTCGGTGATCGGGAAGATCGGTTCGCCTGTAGCACGGTTCAATACATACACATCACCTTGCTTGGTCGGTACCACCAGGGCCGGTTGCATGCCATCGTCGGTGTCCAGATCGACCAGGCTCGGCTGCGCCGGCGTGTCCATATCCCACAGATCGTGGTGGACGAACTGCTGCACCCACTCGACCTCACCGCTGTCGAGACGTAGTGCCACCACGGAGGTGGCGTACGTCTCTTCCGCCTCGCTGCGGAACTGGCCCAGCTGATCGGGCGTGCGGTTACCCATGGGGAAGTAGATCAGGCCCAGCTCTTCATCGGCACTGGCCACCGACCAGCTGTTGGGCGAGCTGGTGGCGTAGGTCTCATCTTCGGCGATCGGCGCGGTCTCCTGTGGATTACCGGAATCCCAGTTCCAACGCAGTTCACCGGTCCTGGCATCGTAGGCACGGATGACACCGGAAGGTGAGTTAACCGCATAGTTGTCGTTGACCGCGCCGGCGACCACCACCAAGCCATTGGCCACTACGGGGGGCGAGGTGGAGTAATAGAAGCCAGACTGCTTGAACGGCATATTGTGCATCAGGTCCAGCTCACCGTTATCGGCGAAGTTCTCGCACAGTGCACCGGTCGCCGGATCCACCGCCAGCAGGCGAGCATCAGAGGTCGGCATGAACAGTTGAGCGTCGCACTGAATTGGCTCAAGGGACTCGGAAGGAGCGTCCATCACCGCCACATCCAGAGCGTCTTCATCTCCGCTGGCTGGCGGCAGATAGGAAACGCCACGACAGGTCTGGTGTTGACGCGAACTTTCCGCCGGAACCTTGGCGTCGTACTGCCACAGCTTCTCACCGCTATCGGCATCGAGTGCTACCAGCCAGTTATGAGGCGTGCACAGGAAAAGGCCATTGCCAATCTTCAGCGGCGTGGCTTCGTAGGTGGTCTCTCCAACATCGTCAGGGCCCTTGAGGTCTCCCGTCTGATATTGCCAGGCCAGCTCCAGATCTCCCACGTTCTCGGGAGTGATCTGGTTCAGCGGCGAATAACGCTGACCAAGATTGTTACGCCCGTAGGCATGCCAGCTGGCCTCGGGAGAGTCGCCCAGGTCAGGAGACTGCACGACCTCGTCTTCATTGAGACGACCGTCGATGCGGTGAGCATCCACCGCGATGCTGCCCAGAAGGCCGACACCCAGAATGGCCCATACCGGCAGCAGCACCGCCGTACCAACACGCTTGCCGGCACGAGAGGGCCACAGCAGCGGAATGGCCAGCAGCATCAGCAGGCCCATGCGCGTCGCGAGGGGCCACCAGTCATAGCCCGACTCCCACAGCGCCCACACGGCAGTCGCCACCAGCAGACCGGCAAACAACAGCTGAGCCTGTACTCTACGGCGACGCAGCATGACGCCAACCGCCAGCAGGACGGCACCTGAGAGAGCGTAATACCAGCTTCCGCCCAGGGTGATCAGCCAGGCGCCGCCCCCCAGGAGCGATAGCCCCACCAAGGCGAAGATGAGGGAAACAATGATCATGATCCAAGGTCCTTGCGCTGAATCGTGTAAGTGGGCGGCATGTTAATTGATTAGCGTGAAAATTAACATGCCAGGTCCACTACACAGTGTAGGCACGGACGCTGACAAAGGAGTCAGTCAATGACGTCTTTTCTGTCATACCTGACGGCTAGCTCGCATCTCCGGTCGTCCACATGGCCCCGTCATCCTGCATTGACATCCGCTGTCATCCACCGTCATCACCTCTCCCCCCCCCATCAACACCAGCTGTCGCGCCGCTGGGGCCTGTCTCCCATGGATGCCAGCCTTGCCCCGAGGGCGTTCATCGCTGGCTGCCGCCCTTCATACCCGGCCCTCAGGCAGGTCATGGCCCACTTGGGCAGGTCATCGCTCAACCGATAGTAAACCCACTGCCCGTCGCGACGATCGGCCAGCAAACCACAGCGACGCAATTCGGCCAGGTGCCGGGACACCTTGGGCTGGGAGAGCTGAAGGACCGCGGTCATTTCGCAGACACACAGCTCGCCCTCAGCAAGCAGCAGCAACATCACCGACAGACGGGTTTCCTCCGACAGACATTTGTAGAGGCTAAGGGGATCAAGCGACGTCATCCTTTCTCCTGATGGCTAATGCGGTCCAGAACACGCTCCTTTCAGCGCTGATGTCGCTGATAAGTGCATGGCGTTCAGCGATGTCCCGTGCCCATCGCTGCCATGGGGCTACGCTTGCTCCGAGAGCACAGCTTGATTCAAGCGCTACGCTCACTCCAGGAGCTACGCTTACTCCAGGAGCTACGCTTTGCCCCTGAAGCGCGCCCGACCACGCCCGATCATGCCGCGGCCACGCCTGCCGTATTGCCTCTGTCAGGCAGCGCCAAGGCCATCAAGGCGCTGGCCAGTACCAGTGCCGCCGCTACCCACAGGCAGGCCGAAAGCCCCTGCACCTGGTACAGCCAGCCCGACAACAGCGTACCCAACAGACGGCCCATGGCGTTAGCCATGTAGTAGAAGCCCACGTCCAAGGAGGCGCCGTCGGCCCGGGCGTAATGCACGATGAGATAACTGTGCCAACTTGAGTTGATGGCGAACAACACACCGAACAGCAGCAATCCAGCGACCAGCCAACCCACCTGGGCCAGCGGCAGCAGCGCCAGCACAACCGTCAAAGCTGCCAGCACCAGGGCCCACAGCACCGTTGTCCAGCGCTGCCCAAGGGCCACCATCCTCGTCAACCGGGGTGCCTGGGTCTGCACCCCGCCATAACCCATCACCCAGATGGCCAGCAAGCCCCCTACGGTCCAGTGACTCCAGCCATGCTGATCGTACAAAAACACTGGCAAGGCGACCACGAACCACACATCACGAGCGGCAAACAGACAGAGACGCGCCGCCGACAGCACGTTGATGGCGCGGGAAGCAGAGAACATCTCGGTGAACTTTGGCTTGCGCGTCGAGCGCCCCAGGTCGGCCTTTAGCCTGAGCAGCGACAGCCCCAGCACGGCAAGCAGCATCACTGCCATGGTGATCACCGCGCCGCGAAAACCGATGAGCGTCAACAGCACTCCACCCAGGAAGAAGCCTGCCCCCTTCAACGCGTTCTTGGACCCGGTCAGCAGCGCCACCCAGCGATACAGGGCGGAGTCGCTGCCCCCCTGGCCTGCCGGCACCAGCACCTTGACCGCACTCTTGGCACTCATCTTGTTGAGGTCCTTGGCGATGCCTGACAGAGCCTGAGCCGCCATCACCCAGGCAACGGTCAAGGCGCTTGAAGGCACCATCAACATGGCCAACGCCACGATCTGGAGCCCCAGACCAAGATTCATGGTGCGATTGAGCCCAAGGCGAGCGCCCAGCCAGCCCCCCACCAGATTGGTCACCACGCCGAAGGCCTCGTAAAACAAGAACAGCAGGGCGACTTCCAGGGGCGAATATCCGAGCTGGTGAAAGTGCAGCACCACCAGCATGCGCAAGGCGCCGTCGGTCACGGTGAAGGCCCAGTAGTTGCCGGTGATCAGCAGATACTGGCGAACCTCGAACGGCAGCGCTCTCAGCCGAGACAGCAGCGAATCAGCCACGTCCCACCTTCAGGGCAAGCTCCGCGGTGCGGTTGGCGTATCCCCACTCGTTGTCGTACCAGGCGTAGAGCTTCAGCTGGGTGCCGTTGACCACCATGGTCGACAGCGCATCAATGATCGAGCTGCGCGGGTCGGTGCGATAGTCGATGGACACCAGAGGCTTCTCTTCATACCCCAGGATGCCTTTCAGCTGCCCCTCGGCCGCTTCCCTGAGTGCGCCGTTGACCTCCTCGACGGTCACCTCTCGCTCCAGCTCAAACACCATGTCCGTCAGCGAGGCATTGGCCAGCGGCACGCGAATGGCGTGCCCATTGAGCTTTCCTTCCAGCTCGGGAAAGATCGCGGTGATGGCCTTGGCCGAGCCCGTCGTGGTGGGGATCAGGCTCATGCCGCAGGCACGCGCTCGGCGCAGATCCTTATGAGGAGCGTCCAGAATCGTCTGGGTATTGGTAATGTCATGCACGGTGGTCATGCTGCCATGGCGAATGCCAAATCGCTCGAGCACCACCTTGACTACTGGCGCCAGGCAATTGGTGGTGCAGCTTGCCGCCGTCACAATGCGATGACGGTCCGCCTGGTACAGGTGATCATTGACGCCCATGACAACGTTGAGAACGCCCTGCTCCTTGACCGGCGCACTGACGACCACCCGCGCGACGCCCTGGGCGAGATAGGCGTCGAGCGTATCCCGCGTCTTGTGTTTGCCCGAGCACTCCACCACCACCTCGCAACCGGACCAGTCGGCTTGCTGGGGTGTCGGCGCGCGGCTGAAGGCCACCGGCCGTCCATCGAGGCGCAATTCGTCTTCCTGCCCCAGGACCCCCGTGCCCGGCGAGAAATGTCCATGTACCGAGTCAAATTCCAGTAGATGGGCAAAGGTCTCCGCATCCCCACCCGGGTCATTGACCCTCACCAGGGTCACCTCGCCGCTGACAATTCGCGGCCACAGGCTGCGCACTACCAGCCGGCCAATACGGCCGAAGCCATTGATACCAATACGTAAAGTCATAAGAGACTCGCTATCTAGTGAAGCGGTAAAAAGTACCGCTGCTAAACGTTGCTACAGAGCGGATTTTGGAAGACTCGACAGACCTGGCGGCGGTCCGTCATTTCCGGCGCCTGCGTATTCCAAGGCTTCCTGCTAGCCTCAGCGGGGGGCTGCTTGGCCAGAACGATCACGCTCCTTGAGCTGCAGCCAGAGCATCAAGCGCACTCGTATCTCCTGCAGCGCCTGCGCGTAGGCATTGTCACGCTCGATAGCCCTGGGATCACGGATATCCCAATACAGGTGCTCATCCCGGCTGCCCTGCCAGTCTCGACAGCTTTCCTGTGCCTTGTCGCACAATACGATGACAGTATCGAAGTGCTGACCTGCAAAACTGCTGAGCGACTGGCTCGCCAACCCCTCGGTCGCAATGCCTTGCTCTCTCAACGCTTCCATTGCCTTGCGGTGTGGCTCGTCAGGCTCGGTTCCGGCGCTGAACGCCTCGAAATGTTCACCGGCAAGATGCCGCAGCAACGCCTCACCCATTAACGACCGAGCAGAATTCTGGTGGCAAAGAAACAGCACACGCTGCTTACCTGACGTAGATGACAATGACATGGAGGCGCCTCCTCATATATGAAATTTCATATATACGAGACAAAGATGTCAATCCCATGAACGTTGTGCGTACCGTCGAGATGACGGTGGCGCTTTCACGCTGGGGATAGGAGTGTGGAGATCAAGGCACCGAGAGGACCGAGAGGTCTGAGAGCCAAGAAGGCCGAGAGAAAAGGTGCGGGACAAGCATGAGCCAGGCTGCCCGAAAGCCTCCATCCGGAAGGCCTTCAGGCGTGCGGCCGGGTGTGACGGTCAGACCGCCCTGGACGTGACAGTCGGCTAAAGACTGACGATACGGTCACAGCTCTTGGTCACCAGGGCCTCGTCGTGGCTGACCAGCAGCAGGGCGCAATCACGCTCCTTGGCCAGCTCGACCAACAGCGCCACCGTCTCGCGCTGGGTCACCGGGTCAAGACGCGACGTCGGCTCGTCGGCAAACAGGAAGACGGGATCCAGCAACAGGGCACGCAGGATGGAAAAACGCTGGAGCTCTCCTCCCGACATTTCCCCTGGCCTGCGATCGAGCAACGCCGGCGCCAGCCCCAGTCGTTCAAGCATCGGGGCAATTCTAGCGCTGTCGAGGCGGTGCAGTCGGCACACGTCGTCGATCAGCGTGCCCATTGTCCAGTACGGTGCAAAGGCTGCAGGAGGATCCTGGTACAGCTTGAGAAAACGGCTCGGTTGCACCGAGGGATCACGCCAAAGCTCGCCCTCATCCGGTGCCACCAAACCCAGCAGCACATCCCCCAGGCTGCTCTTGCCGCTGCCGCTGGGGCCGCTCACTCCGACGATGTCGCCTCGGCGAAACGCCAGATTCAGGTCCTTGAACAGCACGCGCCCCCCTCTCGACTTGCCCAGGGCACTGGCACTGAGGACGGCCCCCGGCGGCGGCGTGCACGAGAGCGTTGGAGCTGAGCGCTCGATGGCAACCTGCTTGCGCTGCGGGTCGGTTGGCGCGGCTGTCGCTTCCGGCCAGCGTTCCGGCTGCGCCTCCATCAACTCGCGGCCATAGCCGCTGGTGGGTTGGCTCAGCACGCTATCGGCATCTCCTTGCTCCAGGCAGCGCCCCTTGCGCAGGATCATGACCTTGCCCCCGAGCTGACGCGCCACCTCGAAATCGTGGGTAATGGTCAGCAACGCGCCATGGCTGCCCAACGCCTCGCGCAACAACGCCACCACCTCGTCACGACGACCGCGATCCAGGCCCTTGGTCGGCTCATCGGCGATCACGATCGGGGCGTTACCGGTTCTCGCCGCAGCGAAGGCGGCACGCTGGGCCATGCCTCCCGACATCTGCATCGGCAGCCGCGCGTAGCTGTCCTCAAGCCCCAGATGGGCAAGATCTCGACGCGTGGCCTGCTCAGCCTCGACGGTCGTAAGTCCGCCGACGAGCCGATGGCCTTCACCGATCTGCTCGCCAATCGCCATGATCGGATCCAGCGCACTCCAGGGCTCCTGGGGCAGCATGGCCAGCCGACGCCCCCACCAGCGACGCCGCTCGGACAGTGGCAGGCTCAGGACATCCTGCTGATCCACCCACACCTCTCCCGACACCTCGAGACTGCCCGGCAGGTTACCCATCAAGGCCTGGGCCAGCAGGCTCTTGCCTGAACCGGTCTGGCCGATCAAGGTCAATGGCTCGCCGGCCTTCAGCGCAAACGAGATCGGCTCGAGCAGCACTTCCGGGGCATCCCCAGCGGTGGTGACGCACAGCTCCTTGACCGTCATCATGGTGCTCATTTCGGCTCCTCCCCTGCCAGCAGAATGAATCCCAGCACCATCAGGAACAGCGCCAGTACCGGCTGAGCCAGGGCCCAGGGCGCTTCCTGGTAGTACGGAAAGAGCTCGGTCATCATCAGCCCCAGCTCCGCCGTGGGTGGCCGCAGCCCGATGCTGACAAACCCCAGAGACGACACCGCCAGGATCGCGGTGGCAGCACCAAAGGCAGCCAGCGTCATGACCTGAGGCCGCAGTGCAGGCCACAGGTGACGACGGAACAGATACACCCGGCCGAACCCGAGCAGCCGCGAGGCCTGCACCTGCGGCGAGGCCATCAGGCCCTGGGTCACGCTGCGCACCAGGCGAAACACCTCGACCCACAGCACCAGTGAGATCCCCAGGTAAAGGGTCCAGAAGCTGCCAGGAGCAATGGCCGCCAGCATCAGCACCAGCAGCAGGCCAGGCAAGGCCAGCACACAGTCAGCCAGGGCGCCGAGCAGACGATCGCCCCAGCCCCGGCGCCAGCCGGCGGCCACGCCAAGCACCAGCCCAATCGTGACCGCGCTGGCCACGCTCAGAAACGCCAGGCCCAGCGACAGGCGAACCGCCTCGGCCGTGCGTGCCAGCAAGCTTCGCCCAAGGTGATCCGTACCCAGCGGATGCAGAGCTCCCGGGGCCTCGAGAGTGTGCATCAAATCCTGAGCATAGGGATCAGCACCGCCCAGCAGCGGGACGCCCCAACCGAACAGCATCAGCCCGACCAGCAGGCACAACCCCAACATCCGCGACGCCGGCAAACGACGGCGGAGCGCCAGCAAAGGAGTCATGGGACCTTGTCTCGTCAATGTCTTCATGCCAGCCGCCTCCTCGGGTCCAGCAACAAGGTGGCGATATCCACCAGCGTGTTGAGCAGCACAAAGCCCAGGCCCAGCACCAGAGCGGTACCTTGAATCATCGGCACATCGCGAGCGACCACGGCATGGACCAGCGCATGACCGATGCCAGGCCAGGCAAACAGTGACTCGATCACCACCACGCCTTCGATCAGATACACCAGTTGCACGCCGAGAAACGCCACCACAGGGACACTCAGGTTGCGCAGGCCATGCCGGCGCAGGGTCTGCCACCCGGTGAGTCCCTTCAGTCGTGAAAACGCGTAGTAGTCGGAGCCAGCGACATCGGCCATCGCGTTGCGCGCCACGCGGCTCGATACCGCGGCGAGACCAAGCCCCAGCGCCAACGACGGCAGCCACAGGTGGCTAAGGCTGCCGTGGCCAGCAGCGGGCAACCAGTGCAAGGTCAACGAGAACAGCACCACCAGTGCAATGCCGACGACAAAGGGCGGTAGCGAGCGCAGGCCAAGCGCCAGCGCCAGGCTGACTCGATCGAGCCAGCGCCCGGGGCGCAACCCGCTGGCCAGCCCCAGCGGCAGGCCCAGCACCAACGCCATGACCACCGCCGTCAGGGCTAGCGACAGGGAGTGGCCAAGCTGGTGAGACAGCTCCTGCACAACCGTTTCACCGCTGACCAGAGAGCGGCCAAGATCGAAGGAGGCAAGATCCATGAGCCACTGGAGATAGGCGGCCAGCGGTGACTGATCAAGGCCCAGCTCCTGCTGAACGGCCGCCGCGGCCTCGGCGTTGACCTGCTCATAGCCGTAGCGTCCTGCGGCAATCCGAAAGCTCATGTCGCCAGGCAGGGCCCGCGTCAACAGGTACGTCAGGCTCCCTACGACCCAGGCCACCAGCCCTGCTTGTACCAGTCGCTGTCCCAGCAGCGAGAGAATCGCTCTGCCCATCAAGCACCTCCCCGCAGTGGCCCAGCAAAGCGTATTGGATCGGCGAAGCGTGCTGGGTTAGCGAAGCGTGTTGGTTCGGCGAAGATCGAGACCGGGCCCAGCGACACGGCGGGCAGGTCAAGCGGTTTACTCACTATCACTGCGCCCACTCCAACTCGCTGATGCGATAGCTACGATCAAACGGATCCAGCTCGAACCCTTCAAGATCTGCGTTGACGGCGGCGGTCTGCACGTACCAGGCGATCGGAATCACTGGCAGCTCCCGATGCAGTACCTCAGCCGCCTGACCGGCAAGCGCTTCCCGGGTAGCGCCATCGGTGGCCGCCTGCATCTCGCCGAGCAGCTCGTCAAGGGTACGACTGGACCAATTCATCGCCCCCCAGTCTCCGCCGACTTGGCCTGAACTGTAGTCCTGGAGCATGATGGGCAAGGGATCGGGCACCAGACCGAAGTTGCGTGCCATCAGCCCCATGTCGAGACTGCCGTCATGGTGGCGGGAAGGAATCTCGCTGGAATTGGCGACATCCACGGTCACCTCGATCCCCACCTCTGCGAGCTGAGCCTGCAGCGCCGTAGCGATCAAGGGCAGCTCCGGGCGATCGGAGAAGGTCGTCAGCGTCAGCGCCAGCCTCTCGCCGTCTCGGGTCAGAACGCCATCCTGACCTGGTGTCCAGCCATCCTCCGCCAGCAGCCGTCGCGCCTCGTCCAGGTCCTGCGTCAAGGGGGCAAGTCCGTCCAGATGCCAGCCCGCCACGCCCGGCGGCATCATCTGATTGGCCATGGCATCGTCACTGCGCAGAATGCCCCGAGCAATGCCCTCACGCTGGATCGCCATGCTGACGGCCCGCCGCACCTGCGGGGAATCCAGGCCAGGACGCGCAGCGTTGAGCTTCAACAAAACGGTGCGAGGAATCGGCACCGCCATGACCTCGACGTTGGGCGCACGGCTCAGCCTCGCCTGACTGGCAGCATCCAGGGTCAGCACGATATCCGCGTCGCCCGACTGTGCCATCAGCGAGCGTGTTTCACCTCGTGGTGCCGCCAGATAGCTGGCTTCGGCGATACTCGGTGGTTCTCCCCAGTACGCCTCGAAGCGAGTCGTGGTCAGGCGCTGTGGTGTCTCGACGGTCGCTACCTGGTAGGGGCCAGTGGCCACGTAGGCCACCACCCGCCCGTCCTGGTCATAGGCAGATGGCGCAAGAATCTGGGTGGAGTAATGACTCAGCAGGGCAGGTAGCGCGCCGTAAGGGGCATCCAACGTCAATACCAGCTCGTCTTCGTCGACAGCCACCTGGCTGATGTTCGCCTGAGACAGCACCCCCGGCTCACCGAGAGTGCGCTCAAGGGACTGGGCCACGGTCTCCGGCGTCATGGGACTGCCATCGTGAAACTCCACCCCCTGGCGCAGACGGAAGCGCCACTCGAGGCCGCTGTCATCGACCTGCCAGTCGGTGGCAAGGCCAGCGATCAACTCACCGTCAAGGGCAACATCAACCAGCGTCTCGCCCACCTCCATGCGGCCAAAGATGTGGCCCGACTGGGTCGGCTCGATGCTGCCCACTTCCCAGGGGGCTACTACATCCACCCGGCCATCGGCCGCTTGAGCCGTGCTCAGCGCAGCCGCAGACAGGCTGGCAGCGAGCAAGCCTGAGGCCTTGCCGGCACCAGCCAGCATCTTGAGAACAGGCGTTCGCCCCTCCTTCCATCGTGAACTCCGCAGCATGAATGCGTCCTCTTCGTGTTTGCAGGCCAAAAATTTTCGCGATGTTATAACATCAAGAGGGTTGGCAGAAGGCCACGGTGACATTTGTCCAAGGGTACATAGCGTCCAACGCAGCAGACGCCCCCTGGCGAACGCCCGAAGCAGCACAAGACATCACATAGCAAGGCGTCTCGGGGAGCGCTAGGCTGAGGCACTACCCTCAACCATGACGGATAGCACATGAACCCCGGCCAGTTTCCACTGGATCAGTACCTCGACCGAGTGGGACTGGCAGCCAGCGCTTCCCCCACGGAAGACTTCCTGGCCGACATCCAGCGTGCCCAGGTGACCCACCTGCCCTTTGAAAACTTCGATATCTGCCTGGGCCGTGGCGTCGACGTCAGCGCGGACGCCATCGTCCGCAAGCTGGTGCATCAGCCACGGGGAGGTTACTGCTTCGAGCTCAACGGCCTGCTGCTGATGGCACTTCACGCCTGCGGTTTCCGCGCCCGAGCGATACTGGCGCGAGTCCACCTGTCAGGGACTCCGACAGGGCGCAGCCACCAGTTGGCCCTGGTCTCGCTGGGCAAGCAGCAATGGCTGGTGGATACCGGCTTTGGCGCCAACACCCCCAGAGCGCCCATCCGCCTGGAGCCTGGCCTGACCCAACAGCACGGTGACCAGTCTCTGCGCCTGCTTGAGGACCCCCAGTTTGGAGTGATGCTGCAGTCACAGCTCGATGGCCAGTGGGTGGACCTCTACAGTAGCGACCTGTCGACCGTCTGCGCCGGCGATATTCAGATCGCTAATCACTTCACCTCGACCTGGCCGGGACTGCATTTCACCACCTCACGGATGGCGTCCCTTGTCACCCAGGAGGGCTTGGTCACCCTGTCGAACTTCAACCTGCGAGAACATCGACACGGCATCCTTCACGAATCCACCGTGGCGGCTGGCGAGGACTACCTGTCCGCCTTGAGCCAACACTTTGGTATCGAGCTGGACGCTGAATACGAGGCCTTGGCACCGTTACCGCCCTGAACCGACGCTGCCCATGTCCAGCAGGTGCGGTGGCACCCGGCCAAACCTCGCTGTCGTTTCCAACACATTGTCCTTTATTCGGCGCACCTCCCTGTTTTTCATCACGCTGCCCCCTCGCAGCAGTCGCCAACGGGGGGCATTCCGTGTTGAACTATGCCCCGACCCTTTGTTTGCCAATGGATTTGGAAAGGAGCCTGCCTTCTATGTTCAATCGCCTCGCGTCCGGACTGCGTACCGCCGGTGCCCTCAGCCTGATGGCCCTGTCTCCCCTGGCCGCGGCCCAGAGCACCGGTAACGCCGGACCCGCCGTCAACACCGAGACGTTTCAGTCCTGGGAAGTCAATTGCCCGGTCAACCGTGCTGACGGCGCCTGCTCCATGACCCAGCTGGTCGATGGCGCCGACGGGGAGCCCGTCCTGCGCGTTGTTGTGGGTAACCCTGCGCAGCTGGATAGCTCCGCCATGACCTTCCTGGTGCCCCTGGGCGTGCGTCTGGCCCCCGGTCTGCAGCTCCAGGTCGACTCCAACCAGCCCGTTGGCATGCCGTATCAGGTCTGCGTGCCGCAGGGCTGCCGCGCCGATATTCCTCTCCAGCCGCAGCTGCTTAACCAGCTCAAGGCCGGTAACTCGGCGACCGTCAGCATCGTCAACCCGCGTGGACAGCGCCAGGATCTGAACGTGTCGCTGATGGGCTTCAGCGCCGCCAAGGACCGCGTCGACCAGAACTGATTGCCCGCCCCGATCTATGGGGCCAATCGATCGACACGGCACATCACTCTGGTGTCAGGGTGATGTGCCGGGCCACCTTCCCCGCTCGATCACCCCGTCCCGCTACGTCCGCCGCTGAGCGCATGCTTTTCCCCGCCTTGCTCTGACCCCGTCGCGCGCTCGCCTTGCCATCTTCATGGCCCCTCCGCGCCCAGGCTCGTCGAACTTTCCTGAACACGGCGGTCATTGCGCCCTTCTTTTGAGCGAAAGTGGCACAAAACATCAGCGGAATCTTGCCTATCCTGTTCCTCTGGAGGCGTTGTCTGATCCCCTCCGTGACGCCTTAAAGAGGCGCCATTACAAGACGCCATAACAAGACGCCGAGGAGAAGACCGTGATTACCCTGACCATCAATGACGAGCAACACTCGCTGGATCTTCCTGAACAGATGCCTTTGCTGTGGGCGCTGCGCGATGTGGTCGCACTGACCGGCACCAGGTTCGGCTGCGGCATGGGCCTGTGCGGCGCCTGCACCGTACACCTGGATGGGGTGGCGGTGCGCTCCTGCGTCACCCCGTTGTCTGCTGCGGTGGACAAGCAGGTCACCACCATCGAAGCCATGGCCACCGATCCGGTCGGTCGCGAGGTACAGAAGGCATGGCTGGACGCAGGCGTCGCCCAGTGCGGCTATTGTCAGGCAGGCCAGATCATGAGCGCCACCGCGCTGCTCAAGGACAACGCCAGCCCCTCAGACGACGAGATCATCAGCGCCATGGGCGGCAATATCTGTCGTTGCGGTACCTATAACCGCATTCGCACGGCCATTCACCGGGCCGCCGACAGCGGCTCCCCTCAACAAGCAGCCAAGGCGTCTCGCAACGAGAGGGGGCAGGCATGAACCAGACCACCGCGACCCTGCTACTGGCCAACGTCTCGCGCCGCCGCTTTCTGCAAGGGCTGTCGGCAGGCACCGCCCTGGTACTGGCGGCTCGCTGGGACCTTGCCCTGTCCGCCGACGAGCAGCAGTACGGCGCCGCCGCGATGCCCTACGGCTGGGTCGACAACCCCAATGTGTTTATCCAGATCGATGACGATGGCAGTGTCAGCGTGACCAACCACCGCGCCGAAATGGGACAGGGCATCCGCACCAGCCTGGTGATGGTGGCCGCCGACGAGCTGGGCGCCGACTGGCGCCGGGTCAAGGCCTTGCAGGCCCCGGGGGACTCCGAGCGATTTGGCAACCAGGACACCGACGGCTCGCGGAGCATGCGCCATTGGTTCGACCCCATGCGCCGGGCTGCAGCAGCGGCACGCACCATGCTCGAACAGGCCGCGGCAGCACGCTGGGACGTTCCCCCGGACGAGTGCCGAGCAGGCGTCCATGTCGTGATCCACAGGCCCAGCGGTCGCGAACTTGGCTTCGGCGAGCTGGCCGCCGCCGCCCGCGAGCTGGACATTCCCGCGCGGGATAGCCTCACCCTCAAGCCTGCCAGCGAGTGGCGATGGATAGGCAAGTCGATGGGGCCGAGCCACGATGGCGACCCTGACCAGCTCGAGCGCGCCCCCGCTGTTGACGGAGAAGACATCGTGACCGGCAAGGCCATCTACGGCGGCGATGTCCGGCTGCCCGACATGGCCTATGCGGTGATCGCCCGGCCCGCCGTGCTGGGCGCCAGGGTCGCCAGCGTCGACGACAGCGCCACCCTGGAGATCCCGGGTGTGATCAAGACCGTCACCCTCGACGGTACGTCACAGCCATCGGCCTTCCATCCCCTGGGCGGGGTCGGCGTCATTGCCAGCAACACCTGGGCCGCCATCGAAGGACGCAAGGCGCTCAAGATCGAGTGGGACACCGACGGCGTCGAGGCTAACGCCGGCTACGATACCGATCGCTATCGCGAGATGCTCGAGGAACGAGCCGACTCCCCCGGCAAGGTGCTCAGGGCCAGCGGTGATATCGAGACGGCGCTGACCGACGCCGAGTCGAGCCACACTGCCACCTACTTCATGCCACACCTGGCCCACGCCACCATGGAGCCACCGGTGGCCATCGCCCGGGTCGTCGATGGAGCGGTCGACACCTGGGCTCCGGTACAGGATCCCCAGAGCGCCAGGGACGAAGTGGCCAGGCAGCTCGGCATCGACGGCGCCAACGTCAGCGTGCATCAGACGCTTCTGGGCGGCGGTTTTGGACGCAAGGCAAAGCCAGACTTCGTGGTCGAGGCCGCCCACCTGAGCCGCGCCCTCGACGGCCGCCCGGTGCAGCTACAGTGGACCCGCGAGGACGATCTGCACCATACCTACTTCCACGCCCTGTCCATCGACCGGCTTGAGGCCGGATTGGACGCCGACGGCAAGGTTCAGGGCTGGCGCCATCGCACGCTGGCGCCAACCATCATGTCGATCTTCAAGGAAGACCCCAAGTACAAGGCGACCTACGAGCTCGGCATGGGCTTGACCCCGCTGCCCTTCGACATCCCCCACCTGTCACTGGAAAACGGTGAAGCGCCGGCCCACAAGCGCATCGGCTGGTTCCGCTCGGTGGTCAACCTGCCCCACGCCTTCGCCATCCAGAGTTTCGTCGCTGAACTGGCCGCCAGTGCGGGTCGTGACCATCGCGATTACCTGCTGGAGTTGCTGGGCCCGGCACGCCAGATCGATCCCATGTCGGTCGGCGCCAGCTGGAACTATGGAGAGGACCCGGAACGCTACACCATCGACGTGGGACGCCTGCGTGGGGTCATTGAACGAGTGACAGAGGAAGCCGATTGGGGCAAGTCACTGCCCGAGGGACGCGGCCAGGGCCTAGCGGTGCACCACAGTTTCTGCTCCTACACGGCCATCGTGCTGGAGGTGGAGGTCAGCGAACAGGGCAGCGTCATCATTCATCAGGCCGACGTGGCCTTCGACTGTGGCCCCAGGGTCAACCCGGAGCGTATCCGCGCCCAGATGGAGGGTTCGGTGGTCATGGGGATAGGCATTGGCCTGCTCAACGAGATCAGCGCCAGGGACGGGCGCATCGAGCAGGACAACTTCCACCAGTATCTGCTGCCGCGCCAGTCCAACGCGCCGCGGGACGTTCGAGTACATCTGGTGGACAACCCCGATGCGCCCATGGGCGGAGTGGGCGAGCCAGGCCTCCCACCGGTGGCTCCGGCGTTGACCAACGCCATCTTCGCCGCCAGCGGCAAGCGCATCAGGACCCTGCCCGTGGGCAACCAGTTGAAGGGCTGACAGCAACCTGAAGCGAGCCCCTTGCGCGGAAACTTCCAGAAAAAAGCGAGCGGCCAGACTACCTTGAAAGGGTCGCCTGGCCGCCTGCTTGCCGTCAACGCCCACCGGATGAAGGAGCGTCTGGATGTCGATCGACTTCCTGCTTACCAGTCTTGTCGTAGTGCTTGTCCCCGGCACAGGGGTCATCTATACCCTGGCGACCGGTCTCGAGCGGGGTGAGATGGCTAGCCTGGCCGCAGCGCTTGGCTGCACACTCGGCATTGTGCCATCCCTGGTTGCTGCTATCACCGGCGTTGCCGCCATCCTGCATACCAGCGCCCTGGCCTTTTCCGTGCTCAAGATCCTCGGCGTGATCTACCTGCTCTACATGGCCCTTTGCCTGTTGAAACAGGGGGGTGCCCTGGAACTCTCCGGCCAGTCCCCGCGCCAGCTATCGCTTGTCAGAATCGGTATCATCGGTGCCGTGATCAATGTCCTCAACCCCAAACTGTCGGTCTTCTTCCTGGCCTTTCTGCCGCAGTTCATCACCGCTGGAGAGAGGGTGTTCGAACAGATGCTCGGCCTCGGAGGCATCTTCATGCTGATGACTCTTATGGTCTTTTCAGCCTACGGGCTGGGGGCCGCCTGGATCAGACACCATGTCGAGCAGCGTCCTGGAGTAATGACCGCCTTTAGGCGGTTGTTCGCGGGGACCTTCGTTGCCTTGAGTGCCAAGCTGGCTCTGGTGGAAAGATAACGGAGAGGCAGCTGCCGTCGCCCTCGCGACTTTTGCCGGAACTGTGTCCCAGGGCTGCCACGAGGGCATCAAGGCCAGGCAGTAGCAAGATGGCTGTACAGGAGGCGGCCCCCCAGACGTCCTGGGCGCTAGCCTCCTCCATGTCCGAACCGAGCAATCGACGAGCACAGGCGCTTGCAGGCAACTCCTCAGAAATACCTCAGCGCGAGCGCACTTCGGTCCATAGCTGTTGCAGCATCGTCAGTGCCTCGCCCTCGATCAAGGGGGTGGTCACGAGGTGGTCGCTGGCCGTCGCATCCAGCTGGGACACCTCGCGCAGCGCTTCATCCACCATCGGCAGCGCGGCTTCATTTGGCGTCCTGTAGTACGCGTAGTTGGCTGCCTTGGCGGCGTTTTCCGGACGCATCATAAAGCTGATGAAGTCCTCGGCAAGCTCGGGATGTGGGGCTCGTGCGGGTACCACGAAGGTATCCACGCCAAGCTGGGCGCCTTCTTCCGGTGCGAAGAAGGCCAGGTCGCCGTAGATCTCGGGGGAGTCCGCCTTGCGGTAATCCACATCCCCACTGTAGGTCACCGCAATGGCGCTGACGCCGCGAGCGACCTGCTCCACTGCCGCCGTGCTATCGACAAAGCCCGTGAAGTTGTCACGCTCAAGGGTCTGACCGGCGAGCTTGGCGGCGTCGATCCAGGCCTCCTTGCCGGTACAGTCAAAACCGGCACCCTGGTAGGCACAGACCATACCCAACGACACCTGAGGATCGCCGCCCAGCAGGGCGAAAGGCTGATCCGGGTTGACCGCCGGGTCGAACAGCACGCTCCAGGACGTCGGCAGCTCCTCGAACACCCGAGTGTCATAGACGATCCCGGTGACGCCCCACAGGTAGGGTACACTGTAGCGCTCGTCGGGGTCATAGGAGGGATGGCGGAAGGCCTCCATCAAGTGCTCACGCCCCTGGATGCGCTCGTCATCCAACTCCCGCACCAGTCCCGCATCGATCAGCCGCGTCACGTAATAGTCGGTCGGCACCACCACGTCATACTGGGCGTCACCGCCGGCGGCCAGCTTGGAGAACATCTCGGCATTGGAGGTGAAGTAGTTCTGCACGACCTCGACCTCGAACTCCTGCTCAAAGGCCTCGATCAGGGCCGGATCCATGTACTCCGTCCAGTTGAAAAGGTACAGCTTGTCATTGTCCTGCGCCATTACTCCAGTACTTGCCAGGCCCAAGGCCGCCAGTGCTATCCATCGCTGCATGATATTGCCTCGTTGTTATTCAAGGTGAGGTGTACAGATCAAGGTGTGGCAGATGGCAGCGTCGAAGATCGAGGACGTCGCCTCATCTCCACTGCATCGTCAACGTTATACTGCACCGCCGACCCCCTGCGGTATATCAGTCTTCACGAATTCTCTGATAACGACAACGGCACTCGGGCACTGGCCTCTCCTTCCCTCTCCTTGCCCGGCCGGATTCGGCCCCTGCTACGCAGCTACATTCAGCAGCTACACTCAGATGGCGGTTGCCGCACGCGGCTGGGCGGCGCTCTCGCGAATGGGCCAGTGCAACGCCATGGCGACAAGGCTCATGGCCACACCACTCCACCACAAGCCTGCATAGCTTCCGGTGGTCTCGTACAGCCACCCGCCCAGCCATACTCCCGAGAAGCTGCCGACCTGATGACCGAGAAAGACCACTCCATACAAGGTAGCCATATATCGGGTACCGAACATGGTCGCCACCAGGCCCGTGGTGGGAGGCACCGTGGCCAGCCACAACAGTCCCATGACGCAGCTGAACACCCACACCGACCCCAAGCTGAGCGGCAGCAGCATAAACGCCGTGATTGCCACCGCTCGACCTGCGTAGATGGCGATCAGCACGCCGCGCATGGTGAACCTGCCCGACAACATGCCCGAGGCCAGCGATCCCACCACATTGCAAAGGCCAATCAGGCCAATGGACCAGGCAGCCACCTCAGGTGCGAAGCCTGCATCGGTCAGGAACGCCGGCATGTGTACCGTAATAAAGGCAACATGGTAGCCGCAGACAAAGAAGCCGATGGTCAGCAACCAGTAGGAAAGGTGGCCCCGCGCCAGCCCCAGGGTGGCGCGGAAGTCACGCTCGGCAAGCTCTGGGCTGACCTGGGCGGCGGCGGACGTGGCCCGGGACGAGGCCAGAGGCATGGCCAGCACCGCCATGGCCAGGGCCATCAGCGCCATGACATGCAGCGCCCCAGCCCAGCCAAAGGCACCGATCAACTGCTGGGCCACCGGTACCAGCAAGAACTGTCCCATGGACCCTGCTGCGGTACCGACGCCCAGCACCAGCTGACGCTGATGGGGAGCCACCGCTCTTGCCAAGGCAGGCAGCACGATACCGAAGGCAGTGCCTGCCACTCCTGCGCCTACCAGCAGCCCGGTCCCCGTGTGCAGCGCCCACACCTCGGATACGCCTGCGGTCATCCACATGCCCGCGGCATACAACACGCTGCCGCCGATCAGCACCTTGACGTTGCCAAAACGGTCGGCCAGCCCGCCGGCCAGCACCGCGATGACACCCCAGGCAAGATTCTGAATCGCCAGGGCCAACCCCAGGGTATCTCGGCCCCAACCGTTGGCCTCGGTGATCGGCGAGACGAAGAGTCCAAAACTCGAGCGCAGCCCAAAGGACATCATCAGCAAGACACAGCCGCTGACAATCAACCACAGGCTGGAGGCGGGCAGACGTGGGAAAGACATGAAACAGGACTCGTCGACGGGTGAACCCAGATCATTACCCGTCTAACAAGTCACTGCAATACACCTTTTGCCGAGCCCCGAGAAACGTGGAAACACGCCCAAGGGGCCGGCAACAGACGATGTGTGCGCAGGGCCGCTACAGCACCACCGGAGCATCGAGTGCCGTGACCACTGCACGATCACGGTTATAGATATCGGGCCTGAAGGCCAGGTGGCCATCGGCCTCCGGCTGCACGGTCCAGTAATTAAGCACCACGGGAATACGTCGCTGTAACGACACATTGCGGGTCTTGCCATCGCCGATCAGGCGGCTGACGCTAGCCGACGTATTGGAGTCATCAAACAACAGCTGGGCGAGCTCAGCCACCCCTTCCACCCGAATACAGCCGGAGCTCAAGGCCCGCTGGGTACGGTTGAACAGCCCCCGTGAAGGGGTGTCGTGAAGGTAGACCAGATGGTCATTGGGGAAGCGAATCACCACCCGACCCAACGGATTGCGTGGTCCAGCTCCCTGGCGCAGCATCACTCCACCGGGGCTCGACCAGTTCACGGAATAGGGATCAAGGCGCTGGCCGGAGGAAGACAGGGCCACCATGTCCCGGCTCGCCAGATAACCTGGGTCGCGCCGCACCTTGGGCAGGATATCCTCACGATAGATGGTGGGAGGCACTGTCCAGGTCGGATTGAGGGTCAGGTGAGTGATCTCGGAGCGCAGGGTCGGCGTCCGACGGTAGGGCTGACCCACGACGATGCGAGATCGCCAGACGTTGCCATCGGGACGAAAGTAACTCAGCCGATACCCAGCGATATCCACCAGCACGAAGGACTCAGGCAAGCCATGCAGCAGCCAGCGTGCCCGTTCCAGGTTGGCGCGAATCTGGTCAATGCGGGTGCCCACGGTCATGTTGAGCGCGGCCTGGGTATTCGGTCCGACCACCCCGTCATCGGTCAACAGATGACGCCGCTGGAAGCGACGCACCGCTGCGGCCAGGGGCTCGTCGTAGACTTCCGCCTCGGGCGCTTGCAGATCAAGCTGCGGGTAGTGGGCAGTATCTGCCGCCATCACTTCCAGTTCACCGATCATGGCCAGGCGCTGCCTCAACAGCGCCACATCGGCGTCCCGGTCTCCCGGACGCAGCGGCGTTTCCCGTGCAGGCAAGAGCGGCCAGCCTCCCAAGCGCTCGATGTTGCGGTAGCGCGCCAGAGCCGAGCGCAGCTGGCGATAGGGCTCGAACGGAGGGCGTGCCATCTCGAGGGCGGCAGCAACATCGCCACGGTCCAGCTCACGGGAAAGCCTCACCAGGTCAAAGGCAGGGGGATCGACGTCCACTTCCCAGTCGTTATCGATCCTCAGCGGATCGACCTTGCCTCGCTGCAGGTGTGCCATGGCTGCCAGCAGCGTCTCGGTTGCCTTGACCTCAAAAGCCCCCGGTGTAGACAGGTCACTGGACTGAGCCTGGCTCAACAATGCCGCCGGCGCATAATCCTGCGGCGTCAGGCCGTCGTCATCCAGGTCTTCCAGCGCCGCGACCAGGGCATCTACCCGCTCCATATCCGTCCACACGGCGCGCTGGCCACGCAGTCCATAGAAGCGCTGGGCCATCTCGGATGCGCCGATCAGGCGGCCCGCAAGTGGGCCTGGCACTACGCCGCCGACATCTTGCAACGCTTCCTCGACGCTTCCCCCTTCCGCCGTGGAGGATGCCGACGAAAGTCCCGTCGCGGCAGGACTCGTCTCGCCGGTGACATCATCACCGTCTACTGCCGCCCACGCCGAAGACACCAGCATGGCGTAACAAAGTGCTGCGGCAATGCCCTTCCCTGGCATTAGCCGCCGTACCACATTTGGGTTAAACATGACCTGAACTCCCTGCAACTTGACGTCAATACTGGCCATCCCGGGCGGTATTGTCATAATAGAGTCGTCGGTACGGTATTCCACCGACCCGACCTGTTTTACAGCATGTGTCACGACGACAGCGTATCGTCATAAAGTTAAGCGTACCGCTTACACGACCTTACGTCATGACACCTTGCGACGCTGCGACAGCGATGGCGTGTCGCCTTGAGATAGCGCAATGCACCGAGGCCATGGCCGGCCACCGCAGCCTTTGTCTCTTGGCTCCTGTCACGACGCCTGCAGCAGAACAGCGAGCTACGATCACCACCGACGCCACTGTATGTCCTCGGAGCCTTGATGAGCATGTCGACCCATTGTTCAGCCCCCTACCATCGCATGAAGACACGTCTCACCCATGCTCTAGTATTGACCCTGTGCGCCATTTTTGCGGCTCCTGCCAGCGCTCAGGATTTTATTCGCGACGCCACCCGGGAAGACCACTGGAACCACAACTCCCTCGAACAGACCCTGGCGCGCCTGGCACCCAAGGCCAACCCGGGGGTTCTAAGTCTCGCCGCTCGCGCCATCAACTGCGCTGATCCTGACGCAGAGCGCCTGGCCGTGATCGATTTCTCGCTGCCGTCCACCGAACGCCGACTATGGGTCTTCGACCTGAAGCAGCCCCGCCTGATCTTTCGCGAATGGGTGAGCCACGGCAAGAACTCTGGCGACGCCGTGGCCAGCATGTTCTCGAACATTCCCGAAAGCTATCAGTCGAGCATCGGACTGTTTCGCACCATGAACAGCTATGTCGGCAGCAATGGCTATTCCCTGCGCCTGGAAGGACTGGAGCCGGGGGTCAACGACAACGCCTACGACCGCGCCATCGTCATGCACGGTGCCGACTACGTCAGCCAGGAATTCATTGAGCGAACCGGTCGAATCGGTCGCAGCCACGGCTGCCCGGCAGTCCGCAACGAGGTCGCCGTGCCGCTGATCAACAGTATTCGCGACAACCAGTATCTGTTCACCTACTATCCGGACCAGCGTTGGCTGAACAGCTCCGCCTACCTGCGCTGCCCACGTCGAGATCAGCAAGTCGCTGCGCTGTCGCGCTGATGACGCCTGCCCTGGATGCCAACGGCACGGAGCCTCCGTGCCGTGGCTCTCGATGGCGCACAGGCCCACTTGTCCCGCGTGACACCCACCTCGATCTGAAGCGCTATGCCTCTTCAGCCCTCCCTTCCCTAGCCTCCTTTTCCTCTTCCTTCTCCTTCTCTTCCCCTGCTCTACCTGCTCTACCTCCTCTACCCCACTGCAGCCAACAGCGACCATGGCATCTCGCCGAGCAACATCCACGTCATGGCGAGTGCGGTATAGGCTCGTCTCAAGGCGCCCAGCATCCCGCTGGGGGCACCTGCAAGGCGCACTCCGACCATGCATGGCGGCTAATGATGCACCGCATCGATGCACCGCGGGTCGCCACCCCCTGCACGCCAGCAGCGCAAAAAATCACAAACGACTGATTAGGCTGCGCTTATCCTTCACCGGCATTTCACTTGCTTCGCATCAACCAGTGTGTGCCGGACGTGGACCAGACCCCTCGGGGTACGAGTGCGTCGGACCCGACCTTCAATGGCGAAGGCCAAACAAGTTCGCGTGTTCGTCCACCCTGGAGGACTGTTCCATGAATCTGCGCCACAAGGCCAACAGGATCCGCCTGTTTTCCTTCTCGACTCCGCAAATGCGAGCCTTCCACTTTTCCTGGTTCGCGTTCCACCTCTGCTTTTTCGGCTGGTTTGGTATCGCCCCGCTGATGGCGGTGGTCAGAGACGACCTCGGCCTGACCAAGACCCAGATAGGCAATACGATCATTGCCTCGGTCGCCATCACGGTCATTGTCCGGCTGGCCATTGGCGTTCTGTGTGATCGCATTGGCCCTAGGCTGGCCTACACCTGGCTGCTATGCCTTGGCGCCCTGCCAGTGATGAGCATTGGTTTCGCCGACAGCTTTGAATCCTTTCTGCTGGCACGACTGGCCATTGGCGCCATCGGCGCCTCCTTTGTCATCACCCAGTACCACACGTCGGTGATGTTCGCTCCCAACGTGGTCGGCACCGCCAATGCCACCTCTGCCGGATGGGGCAACCTGGGGGGCGGCACCACCCAGATCCTGATGCCGCTGATCTTCTCTGGGCTGTTGATGCTGGGGGTCAGCGAGACCCTGGGCTGGCGATTGGCCATGGTCGTTCCCGGGGTAGTGATGTTTATCGCTGGACTCTGCTACTACCGCTTTACCCAGGATGCCCCCGACGGCAATTTCAAGGAGCTGCGTGCCCGCGGTGAACTGGAGGAAGCGTCGGGAGAAGGCAGCATGGCCAGCACCTTCGGCGCCGCCGCTCGAGACATTCGCGTATGGGCACTGTTCGTCGTCTACGCGGCCTGCTTCGGCGTGGAGCTGACCATCAACAACATCGCCGCCATCTACTTCTTCGATAACTTCGACCTGACGCTGGCCACCGCCGGCATGATCGCCGGTCTGTTCGGCTTGATGAACCTGTTCGCACGTACCATGGGCGGTATCTTCTCGGATCTGTTTGCGCGTAACGCTGGCCTCAAGGGCCGCGTTCGCTGGCTTTTCATCGCGCTGCTGTGCGAGGGTGTGGCGCTGATGTTCTTCTCCCAGATGCACGTGCTGGCACTGGCCATCGGCATGATGCTGGTGTTCAGCCTGTTCGTGCAGATGGCCGAGGGTGCCACCTTCGGCGTGGTGCCTTTCATCAATCGGCGTGCTCTTGGCGCAGTGGCGGGGATCGTCGGTGCCGGTGGTAATGCGGGCGCCGTGGCCGCGGGATTCCTGTTTCGCTCCGAGACGATCAGCTATCAGCAGGGCCTGTTTTACCTGGGCGCCGCAGTGATCCTGGCCGCCCTGTGCGCCCTGCTGGTCAGGTTCAGCCCTGAAGTGGAGGCCGCGGAAGCGGCAGCCTACGAGGACGCTGCCCAGGGCGAGCGTGGTAGCGCATTGTCGTTACGCTGAGTCGTCCCGGCCCGCCTGCCTGGAGGCGCGGCCAACGTCACTGCATGACCGCCCGGCCTTGCGCCGGGCTTTTACTGTGTCTCCTGGTCCTTGCGCTTGCCCTTGAAAGACGTCCCCTGTGCCCAGAGGTTTGCAACATGCGCCGGAGCCACGCATGCTGAAACGAGCACCGACGCGATTGGAGCCGAGCCACCAGGAGGATGCGATGCGAGAAGGAGTGTTGCTGATCACCGGAGCGTCCAGCGGCATCGGCGCTGCCACCGCACGAGCGGCATCGAGGGAAGGCTACCATCTGGTCCTTGCAGCCCGCTCCCAGGAAAGCCTGACGGCCCTTGCTCAGGAGCTGGGCCCCGAAAATGTATTGACCGTTGGCATGGACGTGACCGATCCCGAGGCCCAGAAGATGATGGTCGAGGAAGCGCTTGAGCGCTTTGGCCGCATCGATGCGGTGTTTGCCAACGCGGGCCGAGGTGGCTCACCTGGCGGCTTCAGCTCGGCAGACCCGGAAACGTGGAAGGCCATGCTGATGACCAACGTGTACGGGCTTGGGCTGACCATACAGTCTTGCCTCCCTGCCCTGCGGCGCAGCCGGGGCCACCTGCTCCTTACCGGCTCTGCGGCAGGCAGAACCACACTTCCTGGCTCCATGTACGGGGCGACCAAGTGGGCCGTTTCAGGCATCGGTTACAACCTGCGCGAGGAGCTTCGCGGCAGCGGTATACGCGTGACGCTGATAGAACCCGGCATGGTCGACACCCCATTTTTCGACGAACCGCCGGAGTACGCGCTGGAAGACCGCGATGTGGCCAACGCCGTGATGTACGCGATCTCCCAGCCGCGCCACGTAGACGTCAACGAGATTCTCGTGCGTCCCACCCCACCTTTGCAGGACGACATCACGGACGCTGATTGACGGTCCCTGCATCCCCCTTTTACTTCCCTGACCTGAGGTACTTTCATGACCATTGCCATCGGCGATCGCCTGCCAGATGTGACGCTCTACACCAACGGCGCCAAGGGGCCGGAAGCCATCTCTACCCGCGACGTGTTTGACGGACGCAAGGTGGTTCTGTTCGCCGTTCCTGGGGCCTTCACGCCCGGGTGCTCCAACACCCATATGCCTGGCTTCGTGGTCAATGCCGACAAGCTGCTGGAGAAGGTGGACGCCGTTGCCTGCCTGTCGGTGAACGACGCCTTCGTCATGGGCGCCTGGCAGCAGGATCAAAATGCCCAGGCGCTGTCGATGCTTGCCGACGGCAATGCAGACTTCACCCGAGCCATCGGCATGGACAAGGACGCCAGCGGCGCCGGAATGGGCGTGCGCAGCCTGCGCTACGCCATGATCGTCGACGACGGCGTGGTGCAGTATCTGGGCGTGGATACCGAGCGCGGCGTGATTGAGGCGTCGAGCGCGGAGACGGTGCTGGCCTCACTCTAGGACACCGCGACACCAGCGCGACGGGCGCTTGCAGGCCAGCTCTCATGGCCGGTAGGCGTCCGCATTCCGACGTCGGTCCAGACGTGCCCCACCACGTGCTTCTGCTAGGCTTGAGGCATCCCGCCTGCAGGAGCACGTGACATGAATACCGCATCAACGCCATCCCACCGCGTCAGTGGCAGCTGCCTGTGCGGTACCGTGACGCTCACGGTGCCACTGACCTCCTACCAGGTGGCCGCCTGCCACTGCCGGATGTGCAGAGTCTGGGGCGGTGGTCCGTTGTTCGCCGTGGAGCCAGCCGGCCCCATCGAGCTGGAGGGAGAAGACGCCATCACCGTCTTTGCCTCCTCGGAGTGGGCCGAGCGCGCCTTCTGTCGGCATTGCGGCACCCACCTCTTCTACCGTTTGAAAGACGGTCAGCACTACGCGATCCCGGCAGGGCTGGTCGATCAGGGACAGGACTGGCACTTCGACCACCAGATCTTCATCGACCAGAAGCCAGCCTGGTACCACTTTGGCAACCAGACTCAGGACATGACCGGCCAGGAGGTATTTGACGCCTTCGGCGGCGATGGCTGAATGACGCCCCTACCGCGGGGTCCCTTCACGCAAACGGCCAGCAGGGTGCTGGCCGTTGTTGCCGGTCAAACGCTATCCAGCCACAGTACCGTTACAACATCCACTCCACCGGCAAGATCGAGATCAGCGACACTGCCGCACGCCGCAACACCCCGACATTCGGCTCGCCCTCGTAACGCACAACCCCTTCCGGGGTGCGCTCGAGCCAGTACATGCTGCCGTCCTCGTCCAGCTTTACTTCATAGGCGTTGTCCAGCACGTCAGTGTTGAACACGCGCTCCATTTCCTGGGCGAGCTCGGGACTCTCGATGATAAAGCCCAGCTCGGTGTTGAGCCGCGCAGAACGTGGGTCGAAATTGAACGAGCCGACGAACAGACGATCCCCATCTACCGCGAAGGTCTTGGCGTGCAGGCTAGCGCCGGAGCTGCCGAAGGGGCCTGCCGCGTCGCTGCGCCCGGGCGCATCGGGAGCACGCTTCAGCTCAAACAATCTGACGCCGGCTTCCAGCAGTTCACGACGACGCTTGGCGTATCCCGCGTGCACTGCCGCCACATCAGTGGCCTCCAGCGCATTGGTCAGGATGGTGACCTCTACCCCACGGGCTTCAAGGTCGGCGAACATCTGAGTGCCTTTCTCTACCGGCACGAAATAAGGTGACACCAGGTGTACGGTGTCGCGAGGTGGCCCGAGCAACCCGCGAATGCGCCCTGTCAGCAGGTCCTCGTCATCTGCCAGCCCAAGCCCTTTGGCCGGATCGTCGCTGACCATCAAGGCATTGGCCCACACAAGCTCAAGGCTGCCCTCCCGAATCGACGACATGAACTGGCTGTCACCCAGAAGCTCCCGGTACTCCCTGGAATCGTCTGAGCCCATGGTGACGGCCAGCGACTGCTCGAGCTGCGCCAGCCCTTCACGCCCCACCGAATCGATGACACGACTCGCCGGATACGACGACTGACTGGCCCAGTAGCGATCGAAGTCGGCAGAGACCTGCTCGACCACCGGACCAATCGCGACCACATCGAGATCGGCGAACATCACGTTGTCACCCGCGCCAAAATACTCGTCACCGATATTGCGCCCACCGATGATGGTGGCCTGGTTGTCTACGGTCAGCGACTTGTTGTGCATGCGGCGGTTGGCCCGTGAAAAGTCGGTCACGTAGCCAACCAGGCGTGGCGAGCGCACCACAAAGGGATTGAACAGTCGCACTTCGATGCTGGGGTGGGCGTCCAGAGCCGCCAGCTTGTCGTCCAGGCCCGCCGTATTGGTGTCATCCAACAACAGTCGGACACGCACACCGCGATTGGCCGCATCCAGCAATGCCTGATACAGCATGGAGCCGGTGATGTCGTCGTGCCAGATGTAGTACTGCACGTCCAGCGTCCGCTCAGCCGACTCCGCCAGCAGCAGGCGAGCGGCGAAGGCGTCGTGGGCATTGCGCAACGGATGGATGCCACTCTTGCCGGGATGAGTGTCAACATACGGGGACACCATTTCCCCTAGTGCCGTATGTCGTGCGTCATCAGTGGGCAGATAGCGTGTCTCGCTTCGCCCCTCCAATGACGGAAGGCCACTGCACGCCGTCAATGTGATAGCCGAAGCCAAGATCAGACCTGCCCT
Source organism: Halomonas sp. DP8Y7-3 (assembly GCF_019801675.1). Classification (NCBI taxonomy): domain Bacteria; kingdom Pseudomonadati; phylum Pseudomonadota; class Gammaproteobacteria; order Oceanospirillales; family Halomonadaceae; genus Halomonas; species Halomonas sp. DP8Y7-3. Next base: position 416,281 of record NZ_JAHVIO010000003.1, on the reverse strand, counting down.
GAACGAGTGAAGCCACGCGCGCATGATGGAATCCGTGTGTCCTGTGTTGATCGGCACAGAATAGCGAAAGTCCTAAAAGAACGCCTCTATATCCCTCTCTCTAGCTCCAATCCACACCTACATCATTGGAAGTTACTTAAGGTCTTAGGACAAACTTAACAAATTCACACATTTGAGAAACCAAAGATAAAGAAAGAACCAAAAATTGACTTAGCTCAACACTAATTTACCTGTAGTTAATATTCTTTGACATGTACGACTTCTGAACGCACTGATCCCTCTCTAACGAGGTACATCATGCGCTCCTTCCCTCTCAGGAGATCTCTCATGTCTACCCGCCTGTCGCTCGTCGCTCCCATCAGCCTGGCCGCCCTGCTGGTCACGGGGCTCAACGCCCAGGCAGCCGATGGCACCATTACCTTCAATGGCGAAATCGTCGCTGCCAATTGCACCATTCCTACCGCCGATACCTCGGTCACCCTGCCAAAGATTTCTACCGGAGCCTTTGGCGCCGCCGGCACACGGGCGGGCCAGAAGGCGTTTCAACTGGCGCTGACCTGCACGGCAGGAACGACCGGCGCACAAAAAGTCTCCGTACGCTTTACCGGAGATGACAGCCAGGTTGATCCCACCACCGGCCTGTTCCTGCTGGATGCCACCAGCACGGCCAAGAACGTGGGGATTGCCGTCTATGACGCCAACGATGCCTGGGTCAAGGCCGCCAACAATGACAGCACGCCACCTGTCGATATCGTCGCAGGCACAGGCACGACAGTCATTCCGCTCACCGCCTGGTACCAATCCACGGCTGCTGCCGTTACCGCCGGCACGGTGAAGGCCACTGGTGCTATCGAGATCATCTATCAATGAACGCCATGGGCGTGTTGAGGTCCTGGCGATCTGCACCAAGCGGTCTACTCTGCCTGGCCGTACTTTGCCTGGTGGCACTGTCGACCGCTACGCAGGCCCTGGCCAGCGTCTCCATCAACGGTACCCGCGTGGTCTACAGCGAAGACCTGCACGAGCAGACCATTCGCCTGGACAACAAGGACAGCGTGCCGGTACTGGTCCAGGCATGGACGGACGAGGTGGCTGGGTCGCGCCCCGCCAGGGACGCCGATTCGCCCTTCCTGGTCACCCCCTCCGTCTTTCGCCTCGATCCTGGCCAAAGCCAGACACTGCGCATTCTGCGCATTCGTCCGGTGACCCAGACCCAGGAGGAATCGCTCTACTGGCTCAACATCAAGGAAGTTCCGCCAATGTCCGAGCAACCCAGCAATCTGCTGCAGCTCGGCATCCTGACGCGCCTGAAGCTGTTCTATCGTCCCGCCGACCTGGAGGTCAGTGCGACAGCAGCGATTGCAGGACTCCAGTGGCGGATCCTGAAACGTGACGGCCAGACCTTGCTGGAATGCACCAATCCCAGCGACGTGCACGTCTCTCTGCTATCGGCATCCTGGCAACAGGATCCAGCGACGACGGATATATCGCTGGACATGATCGCCCCTCACAGCCAGGCCAGCTGGCCAATGACCGCTGCTGACGCTCACCACACATCGCTGTGGTACCAGGCTGTCAATGACTATGGCGCCGTGGTGATTCGTCAGGCGGAGCTCGAATAACACTGATCAGGCGTGTGTTCCATGACAACACGACTCCTGCCGCCTTGGTCACATCTGATTCAGCGGATGCCCATCAAGGCAGCACACTGCCGCGGTCCTCACCGGCAACGGCGGGCACGACCTCTTACCTGCGTGGCACTGGGATTGTGGGTCTTGCCCTGCCTCGCCTTCGCCGACCAGGTGCAGTTCAACCCGGTATTTCTGGAAGATGCCAGCCTGGACATCAGCCGCTTTTCCCAGGCCAACTATATGGTACCGGGAGACTACTCGGTTGAGCTGAGCGTTAACCAGCAATCGCTGGGTCGCCACCTGTTGCGCATAGAGGAAAGTCAAGACGGGCAACAACCGCTTAGCCTGCCTTTGTCGAGCTGGCAACAAGTCCCGCTGAATAGAGAGATTGGCCGAGCCCTCGAGCAGCGCTGCCTATCGAAGCCATTGGATGATTGCTACATCGACGCCGCCTCCGTCGCGTCTGGCATCACCCTGACGCTGGATCGCGGCTCCCTCAGCGCTCGACTCAGCGTGCCCCAGGCCTTGATCCAGCAACGACCTCGGGGCCAGGTAGATGCAGAGCACTGGGCCGTCGGCGAGGCCGCTGTGTTGACCAACTACCATTTCAACAGCTATCGATCCAGCATTGATGGGGAGCACTTCGACAGTACCTTTCTGGGCGCCTCGATTGCTGCCAATCTAGGGCTATGGCAGTACCGCAGCGACTTCAATGCCACCCGGGATGACCAGGGCCATGTCGACTGGGACAGTCTGCACCACTATGTGCAGCGTCCGCTGGCCGACCAGCAACGCCTGCTGCGTCTTGGCGAGGTCAACACCCGGGGCGAGCTATTCGATTCTGTCCCGGTACTGGGCGTCACCCTGACCAGTGAGCCCCGTATGCTGCCCGATAGCCAGCGCGGTTACGCGCCTGTGGTCACAGGAACAGCGCGCACTCAGGCCAAGGTCACCATCACTCAACAAGGCAAGCGCCTGCTCGAAACCAGCGTTCCCCCTGGTCCTTTCGTCATCGACGACCTCTACCCGACCGGGTACGGAGGCGACCTCGACGTTCAAGTGACCGAGGCAGACGGCAGCATAGAGCGCTACAGCGTGCCCTACGCAGCACTGCCGGGACTGCTGCGGCCCGGACACTCCAGGCTCTATCTGGCCGCAGGGCAGCTCAATAGCGACGGTATCGATGATGCTCCACTGCTGGCAGAGGTTGGCTATCGACGTGGGTTGAACAATGCCCTGACCGGTTACACCGGACTGCAAGCCAGCGAGGACTACTGGTCGCCGCTGATTGGCGCGGCCTTCAATACCCGCTTCGGCGCCGTGGGGGTCGATGCCCAGTACTCGGATGCCCGCCTGCGCGATGAGGATCGCCATGGCTGGAGCCTGCAGGCCTCCTACAGTCGGCACCTGATCACCAGCGATACCGATATCAACCTGGCTGCCTATCGCTACTCCAGCTCCGGCTACCTGTCCTTGAGCGACGCCGCCTATCTGAAAGACGCCCCGACCACCTACGGACATGACCAGTACGACGAGCGCGTTTACCACAGCGACGCCAGCCAGCGAAACCGACTGCAGTTCAATATCAGCCAGCCACTGGGTGAGCGCTCCCGCCTGTCATTTACGGGGTCCGTGGCGGACTACTGGCATCGAGACGGATCAGAGTCGACCTATCAACTCGGCCTGACACGCACCTTTGGCAGGCTAAGCGTCAATTTGAGCCTATCGCGCACCGAAAACGACGATCGCGACAGCGAGAACAGGGCGCTGGTCTCCGTTTCTCTGCCGCTATCCAACAACGCCTTTGCCCCTCGCATGACGGTGTCGTCCAGCCATGACTCGGCAAGCAACGATACTCACCACCTGAATGTATCCGGCAATCTGGGCGCCGAGAGATCCGTGGCCTACGGAATACACGCTAGCCAGTCCACGGGGAACGGCTACGATCAGCGCTCCTACGGCGCCAACCTGTCCACCAACACGTCGGTGGGACAATACACCTTGTCGGGCTCCCACAGTGATGACTACGAACAGATGTCGTTTGGGGCCAACGGCGCAGTACTGATGCACCGCCATGGCATCACCTTTGGCCAAAGCACCGGCGACACCGTGGGCCTGGTGCGAGCCGAGGGCGGAGCCGGAGCACGGGTGACCAACGCCGCCAATCTTACGCTGGATAGCGACGGAGAGGCCTTGGTGCCGTTCCTGTCGCCCTATCGCATCAACGACGTTCAACTCGACCCTCGCGGTGCTTCTACCGCGGTGGAGTTTCAGCGTACCAACGTTCGTGTTGCCCCCTATGCGGGCGCCATGGTGCCTATCGAGTTTGCCACCCAGTCCGGGCAGCCGGTGGTCGTGGTATTGCAGCAGCAAGGGCGTGGCGTACCACTCGGTGCCCAGGTCAGTACGGCAGGCGGGCGAGCTCTTGGACAAGTCGGCGCTGGCGGCATGCTGCTGGTACGCGACCTTGCTCCGCTAAGCGTGCTGGCCGTCGAGCTTGGCCAGGGCCAGCGCTGCTGGGCCAAGCCCGACTGGGTGATGCCTGCGAAGGGCAGCGCGGACATCCCTATCGTCGAAGTGGAGTGTATGCCCCACCCACCCAACCCGACTCAGGAACTCGTGAGATGATGGCACCTCAACACCGCTACCTGCCTTTCTGCCGTCGCTGGCTTCCAGGACTCTGCCTGCTGCTGGCTCTCTCGTCCGCCCTCTTTTCACCCGGGGCAAGCGCGCACTGCTTCGAAATCATCCCTCCATGGGACAACCGGCCCCTGCCGATCGACTTCGGGTCGGAGATCGTGGTGGACAGCACGACGGCCATTGGCACCCCCATCGGGGTGGGCATACTGCCCGCGTCTCAACTGTATGCCATCAACGGCGGCTGGGTCGCTCGCTGTCTGTACGCACCAGATACCGTGAAGTATTGGCTGTTGTGGCAGCACTACTCCGCGACGACGGGGTACTGGCCGATTCCTGGCATCACCTCGGATGCAGCAGATGAAGGCATGTACGTCATGACCGATAGCGGCACCGGCAATCCCTACGGCGGGGGCGGAAGCGGCAGCGTCGGTTACACCACAGAGTTGATGGTGGAAGGCAAGGCACTGCCCTTCAAGTGGACCAACACCAATCCAGCCTTCAACCTGTTTCCCTTCGACGAGCCCGTGCATGGCATTCCCTGCACAGACGCCAAGGCCGGCACTGGGCTCGCAGCGGGATATCCCCCGATGACCAGCGTGTGTCCAGACGCCGAGTTTGCGGTCAACTGGCGTCAAATGCCGCCGTTCTACGTCAAGGTCACCCTCTACAAGCTGGCGGGCGACCCTGGCGTCAATGGCGTCACCCTCACCCATGCGGCCTGGGAGGGATACAGTCTGCTTTCCCTGATGAATGACCTCAGCACCCCGCCTGCCCACAATGCTGACCTGTTCAGTCTCACTGGCCTGACCTTCGCCCAACCCCTCAAGGTGCGCATGAATCCCTGCCACGGATTCAGCAATGTGACTGTCTCGCTCGGCAAGGTCGGTACCAACCGCTTCACTGAACTCGGGCAGCCCCCGCAAAACGTGCCTGACACACCAGTACACGTCTCAGCCTGGTGCCACACTGACAGTGATATCGAATGGGCGGTGCTGGGCGACATTCATGAGTACGATCCGAGCGGAGATGCGGGCATTCTCGCTTTGGACAGCGGTGCACAGAATGCCAAGGGCGTCGGTATACAACTGCTGCACAGCGGCAGCCTTGCGCCTCTGCCGATCACGCCGGAGGGTAGTGCCTACAGCGCCTACCGCTGGATCGACACCAACCTGAAGGCGGTCAGCGGTGAAGTTCTGATGCTCGATTTTCTGGCACGCTATGTAAAAACCGGTGACGTCGAGCCAGGCACCGCCAACGGTCACGCCACGGTCGTCCTGGCACCAAAGTGATGCCGACATCTCATCCCGCAGGACTCTCACGCAGAAACGACCTGACGCAGCTGACAGCAGGCAGCGCCATCTCCCAGGATTATGCAAAGAGGACGGCGTCCGGCGGCGGCTACAGGTGATCCGAGATGGCGGACTCAGTGATAGCAGGCTCTGCCACAACCGCCTCTTTCAGCTTGGCCCGGCTGACCACACTGCCGACGATGATCAGACACGGAGACGGCAGCGGGCTGGCCGCCAGACGGCTGTCGATATCCGCCAACGTACCCACCACTGACGCCATCTCGGGCAGGCTCGCGTTGGCCACCAGCATCACCGGCCAGTCTCGTGGGAGGCCTGCTGTGATAAGGCCTCGACAGATCGCAGTGAGCTTGTTCAGACCCATGTAGAACACCAGCGTCTCATCCCGGCGCGCCAGTGATCTCCAGTCCGGCTCGCCGCCCTCTCGACACTGCTGGGCGGTCACCAGACGAAGACTCTGGGCATGGCCCCGCTCGGTCAGGGGAATTCCCATGGCGGCAGCGGCACTGGCCGCCGCCGAGATGCCAGGGACAATATCCCAGGGCACCCCTGCTGCCTCCAGCGCATCCAGCTCCTCTCCCAGACGCCCGAAGATACCGGGGTCGCCTCCTTTCAATCGCACTACACGCTTGCCCTGGCGCGCGAGCATGACCAGCATCTGCCCGATGCTGGCCTGGTCGAGGCTATGATGCCCGCGGGCCTTGCCGACATAGTGCCGCTCCACTCCGGCCGGAATCATCGCCAGAACGCCAGGCCCCACCAGCCGGTCGTAGACGACGGCATCAGCGTGCTTGAGTCGCTCCAGCGCCAGCAGCGTCAGTAACTCGCCGGCTCCACTGCCCGCCCCCACCAGCGACACCTGCCCCTGACGTGGGCCAGTGGCCGCTATGGGCACGGACCTGTCGAGGCGATCGGCGCCACGCTGACAGAGCGTCGCCAGCCGCGCCAACAGCAGCGACAGCGCTCGTGCCGGTGTATCGAACATCGCAGATCGACCGCTGCGCCGAAGCCTGCGACGGCTTCCACCGAGGCGTTTCAACAGTGGCACGGCTAGCCCTATCCATCGCGACCAGACAGGGCTGTTGCGCCACGTACCAGCGGCGGACGCCTTGACGCTCGATGCCCCAGGGGACGGGTTCTCAGCATGCAGATACTGGCTGCGGGGGCTTGATGGCGCCACGGCTCTTCTCCTCTTCTACAAGGCTCTTCAATTCCGGCAGACAACTGCCACACTGGGTGCCACACGCCAACCTCGCCCCCAGCGCCTCCACCGAATCGTCTCCGGCACGTATCGCGCGTTGAATCGGGGTGCGGCCCACCTGGTGACAGCTGCACACAATAGGTCCCTGATCGGCGGCACCATCATCGCAACCCGCCAGCACGCGGCGACGATCCTGCTGGGCCATCACCTCGCCCTTCGCCGCTTCCATCAGGCGCTGCGACAACCAGCCCAACCCGGGCAGCTCGGTCATCGGTCCCACCATCAGCCACCAGCACAACCGCCCCTGATCGAAGCCGGCCAGGCGCCAGCGGCAGCCTGACGGATCCTGCAGCACCGGGCCCACCTCACCGGGAAGGTGCTGGCGGGCCCAGGCCAGCCAGTCGCGGCTGGCACTCTGCAGATCCCCCGCCAACTGCCAGCGCTCGCCAGCCGCCATTGGTACTCGCGTCCAGTACTCGGTGCCCTTGACCAGGCTGGCCATCGCGTCTCGCGGCGAATCGCTCATAGTGCTCAAGGCATCGTCACCGAGCACCAGAGTGGCTTCCCAGCTATGCACTAGAGGAGAAACCATCACCGCACCATGCTTGGTTTCCGGCTGCCCGGAGAGCGGATCGGTGACACCGCCGAACAGCGCGCCAGCCTGAGGCGAGTGGCTGAAGCGCCGGGTCCAGTGAATCGGCACAAACACCTCACCGCGGCGTTGGCCAGGGGCGACCCGCACACGAGCCCGCATTTCTCCAGTGGGTGAACGGATCGACGCCAATGCCTGATCGACCAGGCCCAGTGCTGCAGCGTCGTCACGATGCAACTCGACGAAGGGCTCGGCACGATGGTTCATCAGCCGGCTGGCTCGGGCGGTGCGGGTCATGGTGTGCCACTGATCACGCACTCGGCCGCTGTTCAAGCGCAGCGGGAACTGCTGGCTGGTGGTCTGCTGTGGCGCCTTGGCATAGACCGGCCAGAGCCGCGCTCGGCCGGTCTCGGTGAAGAAGCGACCATCCTCGAACAGCCGCGGTGTGCCCCGCGGAGCGGAGCGGGTGACCGGCCATTGGATGGGTGCCAAGGCGTCGTACTGCTGCCGGGTAAGTCCCGCCAGGCCCGAGATATCGAAAGCGCGCTGACCGTCGTTGTCGAGACCTGACAGTCGCGCATGTTCGTCAAATATCTCGGCCGGATGGGTGTAGGCGAAGGCCTCCCCCAGACCCAGGCGGGCGGCCACCTGACACAGGATCCACCAGTCATGGCGCGCCTCTCCGGGCGGCGGAACAAGACCACGCTGGCGTGAAATGCGCCGCTCGGAGTTGGTCACGGTGCCGTCCTTCTCCGACCAGCCGCTGGCCGGAAGAACGATGTCCGCCAGCGCCACCAGCTCGGTATCCTCCATGCACTCGGACACAATCACCAGCGGACAGCGGGCGATGGCGGCGCGAACACGATCACTATTGGGAAGGCTGACCAGAGGATTGGTGGCGATAATCCATAGCGCTTGAATCTCTCCCCGCTCCAGCGCCTCGAACAGCTCGATCGCCTTGTAGCCTGGACCTTCGGGCAGCGTGGCGGTCACCGTCTGAGTCGACCAGAAGCGTGCCACCCTCTCCCTCGCGCCCGGCGCGTGGTAATCCATGTGTGCCGCCAATTGGTTGGCCAGGCCACCGACCTCACGCCCACCCATGGCGTTGGGCTGCCCAGTGATCGAGAACGGTCCCGCCCCGGGCAGCCCAATCTTGCCGCCGGCCAGGTGGCAGTTGAGGATGGCCTGGCACTTGTCGGTACCGCTGGTCGACTGGTTGACCCCCTGGGAGTAGAGGGTCACCACATGCAGCTGCGTGGCAAACCAGTAGTAGAAGGTTTCCAGGCGCTCAGGGTCCAGGTCGCACGCCGCCGCGACCGCATCGATATCGGGAGCATCGACCAATGCCGCTTCCAGCGCCTCGTCACTGCCATCCGTATGACGCTGCAGGTACACCCTGTCCAGTCGCTGATGGCGCGCCATCCACGCAAGCAGCCCGTTGAACAGCGCCGCATCCGAGCCTGGGCGAAGTCCCAGGTAAAGATCGGCGATCTCGCAGCTGTCAGTGACGCGTGGGTCGATGACCACCACCCTCAACAGGGGATTACGCGACTTGGCCAGCCGCAGCCGCTGGTAGAGCACCGGGTGGTTCCAGGCCAGGTTGGATCCCACCAGCACGACCAGCTCCGCCTCCTCGAGATCCTCGTAATTACAGGGCACCGCATCGGCACCAAAGGTCCGCTTGTAGGAGGCGACAGCAGAGGCCATGCACAGACGTGAGTTGGTATCCAGGTGCGGGGTACCGATGAACCCCTTGAACAACTTGTTGGCGACGTAGTAGTCCTCGGTCAACAGCTGTCCCGACAGATAGCCAGCGATGGCACCCGGCCCCGCGGCTTCGCGTATCTTGAGCAGGCGCTCGGCGAGCGTATCCAACGCCTGCTCCCAACGGGTCTCGTGACCATCGACCCGCGGCATCGTCAGGCGGCCGTGATGGCCCAATGTCTCTGCCAGCGCGGTTCCCTTGACGCACAGACGCCCGAAGTTGGCGGGGTGAGAGGTATCGCCTTCGACCACGGCGCTCCCCCCCTTTGCACTCAGCGCGACACCGCAGCCAACACCGCAGTAGGGACAGGTGGTCAGCGTGCCTGCCTGTTTGCCATCGCCATGGTCGAGGATTGGCTGGGCTGGCACGCCGTCATGATCTGTCTGGGTCATCCCCTTCTCCTGTGAGCCATCACGCAAAACGCCCACTCAGCGCCTGGCATGGCCAGGAGATGAATGGGCGTCTTTGCCGAGGAAACCCCACATTGGATTTCCGTTGCGCGCAGACCTGTCGCTGTCCGATGTCTGCGCTTTCCACTACAGAAGCAAACCTCGTGCCATCTTGGCAGGAACCCCCTTCCAGGTTGCCGGCAGCCAGGGCAGGTGCGCCCGGTGACACCGGCTTTCCGCTCCGCCCGAGGGCGACCGCCTGGCTGTTGCGTGAAGGCTCACGCTCTGGGCCCGCCAGGGCATTGCCTGCGGCTGAACGAGGCGGCCATGCACCACGACGTTCACCGCGAAGCGTTGTTTCGCACCCATCCGGTGCAATTCGTGCCCCTTGCCTGCTTGCCCATCCCTTCACCCCCCGCTGCACCGTAGCCGTGCATCGCTATCACTTTGATTAAAAAAGATAGTTAGCCAGGTGGAACACATATTGCCGCCAGCGAAGCCTAGACGGCGTCCTGAGCTGTCAGCTGACACCAGAGGCAAGTTGCCACTACCCAGTGCCTCCAACCACACCGTTACCTTTACCAAGCGCCCGACAAGAGCCATGCCTTCTATGCCGATGCCTGAACCTGACACCTTGAGTGTGCTGCTCGTCGACGATGAGATCGTGCGCGCGGCCATGGTCGAAGAGGCCCTGGCCAACGATGGCCATCGGGTCGTCTGCCGGCTATCGAGTCCGGCAAGCCTGAATGACATGGTGCGCCAGCATCAGCCCGATGTGGTCATTATCGACATGGAATCCCCCGACCGGGACACCCTGGAGAGCATGGCCCTGCTGCAACGGGAAAATCCCAGGCCGGTGGTCTTCTTTGCCGATCAGCATGATCCGCAATCCCTCAAGGCAGCGGTCAAGGCGGGGGTCAGCGCCTACGTCGTCGATGGCCTGGCCGCCAACCGGGTCAAGGCCGTGATCGAGGTTGCCATCGCCCGCTTCGAGGCCTTTCAGGGCATGCGCAGAGACCTCGACAAGGCTCGCAATCAGCTGGCCGACCGCAAGCGCATCGAACAGGCCAAGGGCCTGTTGATGAAGCACCAGAGCTGCGATGAAGAACAGGCCTACCGGATGCTGCGCAAGCTGGCCATGGACCGCGGCCAGCGCATCGCCCAGGTCGCCCAGAACGTCATCGATATTCTCAAACCACTGGAGCAGGGATCATGAGCATAGGGAAGGCCACTCAGGCATCGACCAGCGCACCAGAGCTCGCAGGATTGACCCTTGGCTTCGTCCCGCTGCTGGACGCGGCACTGCTGATCATCGCCAGGGAAGGCGGCTTTTTCAGCGCGCAGGGCCTCGATGTCAGCCTGTCACGAGAGAACGCCTGGTCGACACTGCGCGACAAGGTCGCTGCCGGACTCCTCGATGGTGCCCACATGCTGGCGCCCATGCCCCTGGCCATGAGTCTGGGTCTGTCACGGGCGCCCTGCGAAACGCTGGCCGCGATGGTACTGGGCCGCCAGGGCAATACCCTGGTGCTGTCCCAGCGGCTGGCCAATGCGCTGGATGTGCGCAGCGACCTGCCCCGCCCGCAAGGCTCCGCCTTGGCCCTGCGCGACTGCCTGACCCGGGGTCTGGCCAAGCCTCGGCTGGCCATGGTCTACCCCTACTCCTGCCAGCACCTGTTGCTCCGTGAATGGCTATCCCTCGGCGCTATCGACAGCGACAGCGAGGTGGAGCTGGTCGCGCTTCCGCCTCCCCGAATGGTGGACGCCTTGCGCGAGGGCGAAATCGATGGGTTCTGCGTGGGCGAGCCCTGGGGAAGCCAGGCCGAATTTCGACAGGTCGGCAAGGTCATCGCCAGCGGCGCGGACATGATGCCGGGCCATCCCGAGAAGGTGCTCGGCGTCACCGCGTCCTGGGCGCGTCGCTACCCCCACACGCTGGCCGCCCTCATCCGGGCGCTGCGGGCCGCCGCCAGTTGGCTGGACAGCGCGACAGGCGCCCGCCGCCAGGCGCTGGAATGGCTGGCACTGCCCCCCTACCTGGATGAGGCGGTCGCTCATCTCGACGAACTGCCCGTGGGCTGCGCTCCCGGCTATCCCCTGCTGAGTGAAGGCCTGCGCCCTCACCCCAGCGACTTTTATGGCATGGCCGAGCGGCTCCAACCGCTGCTCATGGCCAGAGGGCGGGAGCTGGACGACGTCACGCTGGAGACCTGCTACAGCAGCGTGCATCACGACGAGGCGTTGCACCAACCAAGTGCCATCACCCCGTAGTACTCTCCGTCGTGGTGCTGCACCACGCACCCTCATCTTTTAGCAAGACGTTGTAAAAAAAGAAGAACCGCGTATCCCGGCACGAAACTTGGATACTCACTGACATGACACCGGCCCTGGCCGGCCGCGATCAACGGCGATCGCATCGACTCAGACAAAGACGTCTCTTCACCCCCCAATGCTGGGGGAGTGAGAGACGTCTTTGGCGTTTTTGGAGCCTTTACCATGTCCAGCGAGACGCAAGCGGATACCGCACATCCTAGCACCGTATCCCCTTCGACTGAGGCAAGCCCCACGACAGGTCACCTCGTGATCATCGGCAACGGCATGGCCGCGCATCGGCTGGTATCACGCCTCAAGGGACGTTCCGGGGCACCGAGCCATATCACCCTCATCGGCGCCGAGCCCCACCCCGCCTACAACCGCATACTGCTGTCCAGCTGGCTTGCCGGAGACATCGAGCGCGAAAGCATGGCCCTGTCGCTTGATGACCACCCTTTTCCGATCGTCGGCCAGCGCCTTGGCACCCGGGTGGTAAACATCGACCGTCGACGCCAGCGCGTCGAGTGCGGTGATGGTGAAGTACTGTGCTATGACCACCTGGTGCTGGCCACGGGCTCGCGCAGTGCCATGCCCGAGATTCCCGGCATCGACCTTGAAGGCGTGCATGGCTTCCGTGACCTGGACGATGCTGCCCGGCTGGCGGCCATCGCTGAAGCCGGCGGCACCGCCGTGGTCGTGGGCGGCGGTCTGCTTGGCCTTGAGGCAGCGGCAGGGCTTGCCGGGCGAGGCATGCAGGTTAGCGTTGTGCAGCGCTCATCGCGGGTCATGAACCGCCAGCTGGACGCTGTCGCCGCCAGCATGCTGGCCACCGAACTCGGTCAGCGCGGCATCACACTGCACACTGGGGCTCGTCTCGACGCCATCATCGGCGATCACGGGGGCAAGGTCAGTGGCGTGCGCCTCAGCGGACAGCCAACGGCACTGGAGGCCGATTGCGTCGTGATTGCGGCAGGCATTACGCCAAACATCGACCTCGGCCAAGCGGCGGGCCTTCACTGCGATCGGGCCATCCATGTGGATGACGGCCTGGCCACATCCGATCCACGCATTTCGGCGGTGGGTGAATGCTGCCAGTTCGGTGACAGCACCTACGGCCTGGTAGAGCCCATCTGGCGCCAGGTCGAGATACTCGCCGCCCGTCTCAGCGGCGAGGCTGCAGATGCCTACAGCGACAAGCCCTGCGCCACCAAGCTGAAGGTGTCGGGCGTCGACCTGTATGCCTTCGGTCCTACCGAGCCAGACAGCGACCACGAAGTGCTGAGCTATCACGATACCGGCGAATATCGTCGTCTGCTGCTGCGCGATGGAAAGCTCGAGGGCGCCGTACTGTACGGCGACACGCGCATGGGTCCATGGCTATTTTCACTGGCCGAACAAGGTACGTGTCTGGACCGCGTGCGTCATTCCCTGCTGCTCGGCCAGGCCGACACCGACGCTCTGCTCAGCGCCCACGCAGCGCCTCACTCCGACTCTTCACACCACCAGGATGCCGCCTGATGACCACACGTTCAGACTCCGCCACCCGTGACACCCGCCCCACCCTTATCGTGGTGGGCAACGGCATGGTCGGCCATCACCTCATCGAACAGCTGGTCGAACGCGGCCAGCACCATCACTACCGCATCACGGTATTCGGCGAAGAACGCCACCTCGCCTATGACCGTGTCCACCTATCCGACTACTTCACCGGTCAAGACGCCGACTCGCTGGCCTTGTCGACCGCGGACTACTACCACGAACATGGCATCGAGTTGCGTCTCGACGAAGCCATCACCGCTATCGATCGCGACTCTCGGCAGGTCCGCACCCCGCAGGGTACTCACGCCTATGACCGGCTCGTGCTGGCGACGGGCTCGACCCCTTTTGTGCCGCCCATTGCGGGCAATGACCGGGATGGCTGTCTGGTCTATCGCACCCTGGACGACCTGGACGCGATACGCCATGCCGCCAGCACCGCGACCACTGGCGTGGTGGTCGGAGGGGGCTTGCTCGGGCTGGAAGCGGCCAACGCTCTGCGTGGACTCGACCTGGATACGGCAGTGGTGGAATTCGCCCCCCGCCTGATGCCCATGCAGGTCGATGATCAGGGCGGCGAGCTGTTGCGAGAAAAGATCGAGGGTCTCGGGGTTCAGGTGCTGACCGAACGCGCCACCCGCGAGATCGTGCCTGGCGAGGCCAGCCGTCTGCGCATGGTGTTCCAGGATGACAAGGTGCTGGAGACCGACCTGATCGTGTTCTCCGCCGGCATTCGTCCCCGGGATGAACTGGCCCGTGAGTGTGGACTGGAGATCGGCGAGCGGGGCGGAGTGGTCATCGACGATCACTGCGTCACCAGCGATGCAGCGATTCTCGCAGTGGGTGAGGTGGCCCTGTACCACAACAGCATCTTCGGCCTGGTCGCTCCGGGCTATCAGATGGCCAAGGCGGCTGCAGACACCTTGAGCGGCGGCGAACTGACCTTCACTGGCGCCGACATGAGCACCAAGCTGAAGCTGATGGGCGTCGATGTGGGCGCCATCGGCGACGCCCATGGCAACCGTCACCCCAGCGCCAAGCAGTACCGCTATTTTGACCAGCTGCAGCAGATCTATCGCAAGCTGGTCGTGTCCGCCGATGGCAAGCGCTTGCTGGGGGCCATGCTGGTCGGTGACAACGGCCCCTATGACACCCTGATGCAGTACTACGCCAACGGCCTTGACCTGCCCGTGGACCCGGCCGCACTTATCCTGCCATCCAACGAGGCTGCGCCGGCACTGGGGCCGGATGCATTGCCCCAGGAGGCGACCATCTGCTCCTGCCACAACGTCACCAAGGGGGCGATCAGTGCAGCCGTGGATGCGGGGTGCGAGGACCTGTCAGCGGTCAAGGATGCCACCAAGGCCAGCACCGGCTGCGGAGGATGCGCTGCCCTGCTGAAAAGCGTCTTTGATCATGAGCTGTCAGCTCGCGGCATGGACGTCGATACCTCGCTGTGCGAGCACTTTGCCCACACCCGCCAGCAGCTCTTCGACATCGTCCGGGTGGAAGGCATCAAGACCTTCAGTGAGTTGATGTCACGGCATGGTACGCCGCGCCCGGATGGATCGCCGGGTCTGGGGTGCGACATCTGCAAGCCGGCGGTAGCCTCGATCCTGGCCTCCTGTTTCAACGAGCCGATTACCGACGCAGCGCACATCCCCCTGCAGGATACCAATGATACCTTCATGGCCAACATGCAGAAGAACGGCACCTTCTCCGTGGTCCCGCGGATTGCCGGGGGCGAGATCACTCCCGACAAGCTGATCGTGCTGGGCCAGGTGGGCAAGACATACGGTCTCTACACCAAGATCACCGGCGGTCAGCGCATCGACCTGTTCGGGGCTCGCCTGGAGGACCTTCCCGCCATCTGGAGCGAGCTGATCGCGGCCGGTTTCGAGACCGGACACGCCTACGGCAAGTCGCTGCGTACCGTGAAATCCTGCGTCGGCAGCACCTGGTGTCGCTATGGGGTTCAGGACAGCGTCGGCATGGCACTGCGGCTCGAGCACCGCTACAAGGGCCTGCGCTCCCCGCACAAGCTCAAGTTCGCGGTGTCGGGCTGCACACGGGAATGCGCCGAAGCACAGAGCAAGGATATCGGCGTCATCGCCACCGAGCACGGCTGGAACCTGTATGTCTGCGGCAATGGCGGCATGCGTCCACGCCACGCAGAGCTGTTCGCCACTGACCTGGACGACCAGACCTTGATCCAGACCATCGACCGCTTGTTGATGTTCTACGTGCGGACCGCCGATCGACTGCAGCGCACCTCGGTATGGCGGGAGCAGCTGGAAGGCGGGCTCGATTATCTCAAGGCGGTGATCCTGGACGACAGCCTCGGCCTCGGTGCGGAGCTGGAGCGCCAGATGCAACAGGTCATCGACAGCTATCAGTGCGAATGGGCTGGCGCCCTCTCCGACCCGGACAAGCTCAAGCGCTTTCGCAGCTATGTCAACGATCACCGCGCCGACCCCGACATCATCGTCACCCAGGAGCGCGGTCAGCTGCGCCCGGCATGATCCACCCCGCCATCCAGGATACCGAGGACCCACCATGACGCTTTCTTGTCCAAACGCTTCGCTCTCTCCCTCCGCGCACGGGGCTCACTGGACCGTGCTGTGCCAACGCAGCGATCTGGTGGCGTACTCCGGCGTTGCTGCCTGGTGCGATAGCAGTGACGGCGCCCACCAGGTCGCCCTGTTCTATTTGCCGGGCCAACCCACGGAGCTCTTTGCCATCGACCACCACGACCCTGTCGCCCAAGCCAATGTGATCGCTCGCGGTCTGCTGGGCGACCATCAGGGGGAGCCGATGGTGGCCTCCCCGCTTTACAAGCAGCACTACCGACTGGCCGACGGCCAATGCCTGGAAGATCCCGATATCCAACTGCGCACCTGGCCGGTGGCCTTCGACCAGGACAGGGTCATGATCGCCACCTGAGTCTTCAGCCTCTGGGCTGGCCAGGCTGTCTGGCGGGCTCCGGCAAGGATCGCCGGGGCCGCCAACAGCAAAACGTCATCAAGCGTTGAAACTGTTCGCCCTTGCAGCATTTCTGTCATCGTCCATGCTTAGGTCAAAGGCACCAGTTGAGAACATCACGGTCAAAAGGATGAGCAGGACCGTCTTTGCCGCCCTTCTCAACGACCTTACAGCGACGCCGTCAGCGAGCGGCTGTCGCCCCAGCCACCACAGGAGGACCCCCACGCGAGCAAGCCGACACCTCGGCCTCTGTCACATCTCTGACACGTTGCGCTGAGAGTGTCGACATCGAGGCGTCATGTTGACGCCCAAGGTGATCATCAGGAGAGCTGCGCCGATGGTACGCATCGACAAGAAGGCCACCCGACTGTACGTGCTGGACACCAACGTACTGATCCACGACCCCAGCGCCCTCTACCAGTTCGAAGAGCACGAAGTGGTTATCCCCATGACCGTGCTCGAGGAGCTCGACAAGCACAAGAACGGCATCCGAGAAATTGCTCGCACCGCCCGGCAAGTCAGCCGGACCCTCTCTGACCTCACCGCCAATGTCGATATCGACCAGATTCGCCAGGGCATCCCGATTACCCGCGTCAGCGGCCCGGAAGGCCGACTCCGGCTGCTGTGCTACTCCGACCTGACCCTGCCTGACAACCTGGAGGACAGTCCTGACAACCGGCTGCTGGGAGAAACCTGCCGGCTGCGTCAGGAGCGACCCGATGCATCGGTCGTTCTCGTCACCAAGGACATCAACCTGCGGGTGAAGGCTGCCGCCCTGGGCGTGCCCGTCGAGGACTACCTGACCGACCGCGCCTTTGACGACTCCGACGCCATGACCGATGGCGTGTCTGTCTACCCGGATGCCGGTCATGACCTGTGGGACGCCATGGCTCTTGACGTCAAGGTCGAGCGTGAACAGGACAAGGTGATCTATCGCCTGAGCGGAGAGATCCCCGCCCACTGGCACCTTGGCATGTTGGTCTCCGACGCTGACAGCGAAGCCAGCTTCGAAGCCATCGTGCGCGAACTGGCCCCGCACCAGGCCACCCTGGAGCTGTTGACCAACTACCGTCACGGCGCCAGCGTCTGGGGCGTCCATGCCCACGACAGCCGTCAGAACTTTACCCTTAACCTGTTGATGGACGATGCCATCGATCTGGTCACGGTGGCCGGCAGCGCGGGCACCGGCAAGACCTTCATGACCCTGGCGGCAGCCTTTCAACAAACCCTGGACAGCAAACGCTTCGAGCGCGTGGTGTTTACCCGTGCCCCCATTTCCATGAGCGAGGACATCGGCTTTTTGCCAGGGACAGAAGAGGAGAAGATGTCACCCTGGATGGGCGCCTTCCACGACAACATGGACAACCTGCTGAGAGACGAGCACGACGGCAGTTCAACCTGGAACCAGGATGCCACGCGCCAGCTGCTGGCGTCTCGGGTGCAGATTCGTGCGCCGGGCTTCATGCGCGGTCGTACGCTCAACGACACCTTCCTGATCATCGACGAGGCGCAGAACTTCACCCCAAAACAGCTCAAGAGCTTGATCACCCGTGCCGGGCGCAACACCAAGATCGTCTGCCTGGGTAACGTCGGTCAGATCGACACCCCCTACCTGACCGCCAACACCTGCGGCATGGCTGCCGTCGTCCAGAACTTCAAGAACTGGCCCCACGCTGGACACGTGACCTTGAAGAGCGTGGAACGCTCCCGCCTGGCCCTCGCCGGCGAGGAGCTGCTGTAGTGCTCTGTCGTGCTCTGTCGTGCTCTGTCGAACACTGTCGTGCGACAGTGACCCGCCCCTAGCGGCACCCTGAACCACCAGCGCCCCCGCCTGCAAAGGCGGGGGCGCTGTCTACATGCTGAACGGCAGAGAAGCGGCGACCCGCCCCACGCCCGGCTTACTTGTCGCGGTTCATCGCCTTCTCGATCAAGGCTTCCTCTTCACTCTTGGGCGTCTTCTCGATCATTTCCGCCGCTTCAGAGTACAGGCACACGTAGCTCTGGCAGGAGGCACAGTGCACCTTCTCATCAGGGTTCTTGGTAGCGGGCACGCGCATGTTATGGCTGCCACAGTTAGGACAGGCCTTCGGGATTCGCAGATCTTCGCTCAACGCCATCTTCAACTCCTTGTGAATGCTGGAATACTCACGGGCCTGCTGCGACCCACCGTTGACTTCATCGAAACGTTGCAGGAGGCCACTGAGACGATTGCGCCCAGCTCGCTTCGCCTCGTAGAGCGCTGCGTCCACTCGGCGCATCGCCATGTCGAGACTTTCTTCCTTGCCGACACTGATGGCCCCCATGCTCACTGTTACCTTGAGGGCACGATGGTCCACCTTCAAGGTGGTGGTCTCAACGTTACGCCGCAGACGCTCAAGAATATCCCAGGCATCCTCGGCCACTACATCGGCCAGCAGCACCACGAATTCTTCACCGCCAATCCGCGCCAGCACGTCATAGGGGCGCAGGCTCAGGCGACAGGTATCGGCAAATGCCTTGAGCACCATATCCCCCGCGGAGTGGCCAAAGGCGTCATTCAGTGCCTTGAAATGATCCAGGTCGAGCATGGCCAGCACGGCGGGCTCCTGGCGTCGCCGAAGCCGGGCCAAGGCCCCCGCACCCGCTTCAAAGAACGCCCTGCGGTTCATCACCCCGGTCAGCACGTCGGTACTCACCAGCTTGGCAATGCGCCTTTCCGCTTGCTTGCGCTTGGTGACATCCAGCAGCAGCCCATCCCAGACCACCGCGCCATCCTCGAACCGCTGTGGCGTGCCTCTTGCCTCGAACCAGCGCTCGCTTTCGCCACTGTCATCGCCCTGCCGCGCAAGCCTCACATCCAGATGCCACGGCGTCAGGCTGACCAGCGACTGAGCCAGTACCAACGTCAGCTGCTCCCGCGTTTCCTCGGCCAGGCGCGACAGCACCACCTCGGCGTCTTCCAGCGCCCGGGCCCGTGACAGGCCGGTCTGCGCCTCGAAACCGGGTCCTAGATAACCGAACGATAGCTGGCCTGCGGGCGATTGATGCAGGCGAAAGACGACCCCCGGAAGCCGTGCTACGCTGCTCTCGATGGATTCACTCAGGCGTTCTGCCGAGGCGGCCTGGCGCTGCAGCAAGGTGATATCCTGGGACATCAACAGCCAGCAGGCTGGCTCCCGGCGAACGGGATGCAAGGTGCTACTGAGGTGACGCAGTTGCGGCCCCTTGCTGCAGATAACGACTCCCTGCCAGCCCGATCCGCTGGCGCGGCAGTGGTCCAGGGCCGTTTCCAGTATTTTCGCAGCCTCGGGACAAAACACCTGGGACAGCGATTGCCCGACCAGCGCCTCCAGCGACAGGCCCAATTGCTGACACTGGCTGCTATTAGCCCAGACGACCAGACCATCAGCGCCTAGGCTTAGCGCCATCGACGGTGCCTGCCCCAGCAAGGCGTCGAGCTCAGTGCTGAAAGCCGCGCCCGTTGGCGGCTCAAGCACTCCGGCGGACCATCGACGTCGGAAGAATGCCAGCAATGACATACCCATGTTCCCATAGTCAATTTCTTAAAATTTTGTAAGAAAAAGCTTAGAAGAACCGTCTTACCTGTGCTGGATGAAAAATCTCATTACCCGTCGATGGGCCGCCGCAGGAACGGGCCTCAGCGGCTGAGCAGCTCACTCATCCACTCGCCAATATGGCCGATCTGCTGGGGACACACCGCATGGGCCATGGGGTACTGCCGATACACCGTGTGATAGCCCAGCTCTTCCAACCGTGCGAAGGCTGCCCGGCCCAATGATTCAGGTACCACAGGATCCATACTGCCGTGATGCACCTCGACACGCAGGTCGCGGTTGGCGTCATTCAGCTCGATCGAGTTCGCCGTGGCAAAGTAGGTCGACATGGCCAGCAGCCCTCCCAGCGGCTGATCAAAGCTCAGCGCAGCTTCGTAGGCCACTGCCCCACCCTGGGAGAAGCCAGCCAACAGGATACGTCGACTATCGATGCCGGCATCAATCTGGGATTGAATCACGCCCTTGATACGCTCGGCCGAAAGACGCAGCTGCATCTCATCGACGCGGCGATCCAGGCTCATCTCGAGAATGTCGTACCAGGCAGGCATGACCATGCCACCATTGATGGTCACCGGTAGACGGGGCGCGTGGGGCAGGATGAAGCGGACCTGGGCATAGTCAGGCCTGGGCAGCATCGGCACGACGGGCTCGAAATCCCGACCGTCGGCGCCAAGGCCATGGAGAATGATCATGCAGGCGTCAGCGGGTGCATCGCCACGCGGTTCGATGACCAACTGGTCGTTATTGCTCATGGGCGGGTCTCTATCTGTGTTTCAGCTCTAAGTGCAGCGCAGGTAGGTGGCAATGCACGCAGCTTTCAGGGAATACGTCGCTACCCTAGCGCACTATACGCTCAGGAACGAGTCTCAAGCTTGGCAACAGCAGCGAGCATAACGAGACGTGGGTCGCAGGGCGCACCGCCCAAGGGCCTGTTTCTTCCTCTGCCGCCACTGCTGCCACTGCCACCACTGCCGCCCCTTCCTGCGACAACGGCGGCTAGAACGGACAGCACTGGGCCACTAAACCGGACAGCACTGGGCTACTAAACCGGACAGCTCTGGGCTACTAAACCGGACAGCTCTGGGCTACTAAACCGGACAGCTCTGGGCAGCTAGAACGGCCAGAACAGCGGGGTAAGTCCTAGCACCACGGCAGCGGTCAGCAGGTTGAGAGGCCCCCCCAGGCGCAGATAGTCCCGCAAGCGGTAGCCGCCAGGCCCCATGACCATCAGGTTGGTCTGGTAGCCAATAGGGGTCAGGAAGCTCGCTGAGGCCGCAAACATGACCACCACTACATACGGCAACGGGCTGACGCCAAGGCTGTCTGCACCGGCCATGGCGATGGGGAAAGTGATCACGGCGGCGGCATTGTTGGTCACCAGCGAGGTCAACAAGGCCACCACCACGTAGGTGCCTACTAACAGGGCCCAGGGACTATTGCCCACCAGCTCCAGTAGCCCGGCCGCCACCGCATCGGCGGCGCCGGAGGTGTGCAGTGCAGCCCCCAGGCCAAACGAGGCAGCGATGGTCAACAGTACCTGGGTGTCCATGCCTCGGCGGGCGCTGCGCACACTGACGCAGCCGCTCAAGAGTGCCGCGGCAGCCCCCAGCATGGCCGCATTCATCATGCTCATCAGGCCCGTGGTGGCCACCAGCACCACCGCCGCCAATATGCCCCAGGCGCGCAGAGCGCGGTCGAAGGCGGGGCGCGCCTGACCATTGACCTGACTGATCAACAGAAAGTCCTGGGACTGGCGATGACGCTCCACGAAGGCAGGACGAGCCTCGAGCAGCAGCACATCCGAGGGCTGCAAGCGAATCTGGCCGAGGCTTCCCACCACCCGGCGCCCATTGCGGCAGACCGCCAGCACGGCAGCGCCGTACAGCGTCCTGAAGTGTCCGTCCCGAATTTTCTGGCCGATGAACTGACACTGATCGGAGACCACCGCCTCGACCAGGCGACGCTCTCGAAATTCCTTCTCGAGGTGGGACTCACCCAGCCGAGAGGGGCGCAGGCCACGAATCTGCTGCAATTCCACCGCACCATCGGTGGTCCCGGCGAAGACCAGGTGGTCGCCGCCTTTCAGGGTCTCCCCAGGCCCCACCACGCTGACCACGTTGCCACCG
Organism: Halomonas sp. DP8Y7-3; assembly: GCF_019801675.1. NCBI lineage: Bacteria > Pseudomonadati > Pseudomonadota > Gammaproteobacteria > Oceanospirillales > Halomonadaceae > Halomonas > Halomonas sp. DP8Y7-3. Next base: position 394,245 of record NZ_JAHVIO010000003.1, on the reverse strand, counting down.
CGCTCGATCTCGACCAGAAAGAGACCGGCCAGGTGGCGCAGCCCGGCGTCTTCTACCGTGCGGTCAACCAACGGCCCCTGCGGGTCTACCTCCATCTCGATGGTGAACTCACGCAGGTTGGCAAAAGCGGCTTCGCTACCGGGATGGCCAGACAGCATGCGCGGCCCCGCCCACAGCAGATAGCCCACACCGGCCAGCGCCATCGGCACGCCCACCAGGGCGATCTCGAACAGTCCCAGGTGCAGGTTCGGAAAGCGCTCCAGCATCAGCGAATGCACCACCAGATTGGTACTGGTCCCCATCAAGGTCACGGTGCCGCCGAGGATGGACGCGAAGCTCAAGGGCATCAGCAGATACTGAGGAGCGATGGAGAAACGACGGCTCCAGCTGATCACGGCAGGAATGAAGGTGGCCACCACCGGGGTATTGTTGAGCACACCGCTGACCGCCGTGACCGGCCAGATCAGCCGCGCCATGGCATGACGCACGCCCTTCGGCCGCCCCAGCACATGCCGAATGATCAGGTCGATACCCCCAGTATCGCGCAAGCTGGCCACCAGCACGTACATGAAAGCCACGGTAAACAGGCCGCTGCTGGAAAATCCGCTCAGCGCCTGCTGGGCATCGATGACACCGAGGCTGAGCAGCACCACCAACGCGCCCATCATGACCATGTCTGGCCCGGCGCGGGTGAGCGCCATCAACGGAAAGACAGCGCAAGCAACAGAGAGAGCGATCCAGGCATCCAGAGACATGGGGTGGCCTTGCTGGTGAGACAGCGCTCATTGTGCCTGCTTTAACTTATGCTAAATAGTTACAATGTATTATTTTTTTATCACTTTCAGGCATATATAGACTTCTTGTGCACATCTCTCCAGGACAGCTCCCCATCCCTACACACTTTCGTGTCTATCAGCCGCAGCAGCAGAATAGCTCGCCGGCAATATCATCACTCTGAGAAGAGGCTGACAACCAGAAGGCTTTTAAAGGCACAAAAACGCAAAAGGCCCGCCGAAGCGAGCCTTTATCGTCGCGCCCTCGAAGGACGCTGCCGCTTACGCGGCCATCAAGCGATCGACTTAGTCGATGACCTTGATGTTGGAGGCCTGGAGGCCTTTCTTGCCCTGAGTCACCTCGAAGGAGACCTTCTGGCCGTCCTGCAGGGACTTGAAGCCGTCAGCCTGAATCTCGGAGAAGTGAGCGAACAGGTCGTCACCGTTGTCGTCCGGAGAAATGAAGCCGTAGCCCTTAGTGTCGTTGAACCACTTGACTGTACCAGTTGCCATGATCGAATCCTCGACTAGCGTGTTTATTGACCGGGAGATACCCGAGTTGCAGTGGGTAAAACAAGAAACCTTTCCCCGGGCAATCGACGCTAGGATGCTTCGATGACCTCTGAGACGTTCAACTTGCTAACCAACTGCCAGCAGCATGCGCCGTCTTGGCGCCAAGGTCAAACACTATTTGCCCTGGATGACGAGAAGATGACGGTGCCGGCTCAATTTACCTAACCCGTCCAGCCCTTCCCGCTCCCGCTGCGTCATGCAGTGTGCCAAGTCGTCACGGCGGGCCCGGCATACTATGCCCAAGCAGGGTTATATGCTTGCATGGTTGGCAGCGTTTTCCTTCGACCTGAGCTGCAGGGAGCTCTTCATGGCCTCTTTACTGTCACGCCACGCTCCGACTCGCTTCGGCGCGTTCTACCTCGCCATTGCAGGCCTCATCGTCAGCGTGATCGGCGTCGGAACGTCCTCGGCCTGGTGGCTGGCCGGCGTGCTGGCGTTCGGTGCCCTCACCGCACTGGGCATCTACGATATCGTGCAGCGACGTCGCACCGTCAGCCGCAACTACCCTATTCTTGCCCACATCCGCTACTTTCTGGAGTCCATCGGTCCTGAGTTTCGCCAGTACTTCATCGAGTCCGACACCGACGAGGCGCCCTTCTCGCGGGAACAGCGCTCGCTGGTCTATCGCCGTGCCAAGAGCACCAGCGACAAGAAACCCTTCGGTTCACTGAGAGACATGAGTGCCCCGGGATATGAATGGATGGGCCCGTCACTGTCACCCGTGGACATCACCGATCACGACTTTCGCATTGTGGTCGGAGAGCAGCGCGCCCACCCCTACCGGGCCAGCGTGATCAACATTTCCGCCATGAGCTTTGGCGCTCTGTCACCCAACGCCATCAGCGCCCTCAATGAGGGCGCGAAAGAAGGCGGCTTCTATCACACCACCGGCGAAGGAGCCATCTCGCCCTATCACTTGCGTGGTGGCGATCTGGTCTGGCAGATCGGTTCCGGCTATTTCGGCTGCCGCAGGGAAGATGGCGGGTTCGATCCCGAGAAGTTTCGCCACAACGCTCGCCGCGACGAAGTGAAGATGATCGAGATCAAGCTGTCCCAAGGGGCCAAGCCCGGCCACGGCGGCATTCTTCCCGGCGCCAAGGTCACCGCCGAAATCGCCTCCACCCGCGGTGTCCCGGAAGGCCAGGACGTCCTCTCCCCCTCTCGCCACTCGGCGTTCTCTACCCCTTGCGAGATGATTCATTTCATTCAGCAGCTGCGGCAGCTGTCCGGTGACAAACCGGTGGGCATCAAACTGGCGCTGGGACATCCCTGGGAATGGTTTGCCATCGTCAAGGCCATGCTGGAATGTGGCGATCATCCCGACTACATCGTCGTCGACGGAGGACAGGGAGGTACCGGCGCGGCCCCGCTGGAGTTCATCAATCGCCTGGGTATGCCCCTCAACGACGCCCTGATCCTGGTTCACAATACCCTGGTGGGCGCAGGCCTGCGCGACGACATCCGTATCGCCGCCAGCGGCAAGCTGATCAGCGCCTTCGACATCGCACGCACCCTCGCGCTAGGCGCAGACTGGGTCAACATGGCCCGGGGCTTCATGTTCTCGCTCGGCTGTATCCAGGCCCAGAGCTGTCACAACGACCAGTGCCCCAGCGGTATCGCTACCCAGGACAAGGCCCGTGGCAGCCGCCTGGATGTGGATGACAAGGCCGTGCGAGTCAAGAACTTCCATGCCAATACCAAGTTCGCTCTGTGTGAAATGCTGGAAGCCGCAGGCCTGTACCATCCCGACGAGCTGGGCCCGGAACATATCATCCGCCGCCTGGATAACGGCAAGGCTCTGCCTTACATCAGCCTGATAGATAGCCTGGCGCCAGGCGAGCTGCTGCGTGGGGGCGCCAAGGACCACCCGCTGTATCGTGAGTTCTGGGACCTGGCGAACGCCAATAGCTTCGATGCACCTGACGCGCTGCAAAGTCTCAGGCAAACCAAGCTGCTTTGATGCCCTACAGGCCTTTCATGACGTGAAAGGCCTGTGGGCTCCCCGCCGCTCGTCGCACCAGGCCCACTCCCTCACACGGATACCGCGGCGGCCCTTCCTTTATCTACTTTCGCAGCGCTCACGCTGTTGAGCCTGCTCGCGACGCTGATGATGCATGGCAGCAGAGAGGCTTCACAGCGCAGGCAAGTGCCGACACATCCCCCGAGCATGGCTAGGCGCTAAAGGGCAGCGGCTCGTCCGCGCCGGCATTCGCGCCGGCATTGATGCCTTGTTCACCCGGTGGCGGAACCCCTTTCAGCACATCATGTCCACTCTTAGGCCTCGGCCTGCACCCGTCCGGTGGTCACTAGCACCGACGATCATTATTGCTGCCACCACCACCACCACCACGACCACCGCAGCCACAGGAGGCGTGAGCCGGGTTTCAGTGCCGAGCAGCGATGATATTCTTTGCAGTATCTGAACCTCATCATGCTGTTGCCAGCACGACGACATCGACAGGATCGCCATGAACGACACTGGAACGTCAGACCATGACCTGCCCGCTATCCTTGCCGGGCCCATCCTGCGACGCCTGACGCGCGAGAGATTCCGAGCATGGCTGGTCACCAGTCGCGAGCTGACGCTGAAGCTGGAGCTTACGCCGCAGGATGAAGCGCCTCACCGCCGAGTGCTCGGCGACGACGACTACCGCAAGATTCCCCTGGGGCGCCATGCCTGGCTGTATCTCATCGACGCCGCCGTGGATGCCCCGCTTCCGCAGGACACTCTGATCGCCTATGACCTTCAGGTCGTGGAGCAGAATGCCCCGGACAGCCTTGGACAAGGTGCTGCAAGATGGGCCCCTCACCTCTGCCACGACGGCCAGTCCGCCCCCCGCTTCGTCCTGGCCTCCAGTCATCGACGGCTGCTGCATGGCTCCTGTCGCCGCCCCCACTACGATGGCCCCGATGGTCTGGCGCACCTGGACAGCTGGCTGGCCGGGCAGCTTGACCACCCCGAGGCGATGCCCGCCTGGCTACTGATGACCGGGGATCAGGTCTACGCGGATGACGTCGCTGGCCCGATGCTGGTGGCCATCCACGCACTCATCAAGCGCCTGGGGTTATTCGATGAAGTGCTCGAAGGCGCGGTGATCGACGATAGCCCGGCGCTCTACGCAAGCCCTGCCAGCTACTACCGCAGGGAAGAGCTGTTGCCGGACGTCAAGAGCACCGACGACCTCAAGGATCGCTTCTTCGGCGGCGTGCGCAAGCCGGTGTTCACCTCGGCCAGCGCCGCCAATCACTTGATGACCTTCGCCGAAATGATGGCCATGTACCTGCTGGTGTGGTCCCCGACGCCCTGGCGCATCATCGAGCTGACCTGCCCCGAACTCGATGACGAGCATCGCGAACGCTACCAGGAACAGGCCCGTGTCATTGATGACTTTGTCGAGACGCTGCCCGCCGCGGCCAGGGTCATGGCGCATCTGCCCAGCCTGATGATCTTTGACGATCACGACGTCACCGATGACTGGAATCTGACCGCCCAGTGGGAGCAAACGGCCTATGGGCATCCTTTCTCCAAGCGAATCATCGGCAATGCCTTGATGGCCTACCTGCTGTGCCAGGGCTGGGGCAACGATCCAGATCGCCTCAAGACTCCCCTGGACGACGCCCAGGCCTTGCTCGAGGACGCGCGCCAGCGCCAGGGCTGGCTGTCGGCTGCCGATCAGGATGCCTGCCTTGAGCGACTCTTCCGCTTCGAGGGCTGGGAGTTTCAGGTCGAGGGGACGCCCCGCCTGGTGGTCCTGGATACCCGCACGCGCCGCTGGCGCAATGGGCGCAAGCCCCACCGTCCGTCGGGCTTGATGGACTGGGAGGCACTGTCAGAGTTTCAACAGGAACTGATCGATGCCCCATCGGTGGTCATTGTGTCACCGGCCCCGATGTTCGGCGTCAAGCTGATCGAAGCGATCCAGAAGCTCTTCACCCTGGCGGGTAAACCCCTGATGGTGGACGCGGAAAACTGGATGGCCCACCGCGGCGCCGCCAGCGTCATGCTCAACATCTTTCGCCACTCCCGAACCCCGGGGCACTACGTCATTCTCTCCGGCGACGTGCACTACTCCTTTGTCTATGACATTCGGATTCGCCATCGTCGCCAGGGGCCCAAGATCTGGCAGGTGACCTCCAGCGGGATCAAGAACTGCTTTCCCGACACCCTGCTGGATACCTTCGATCGGCTCAACCGCTGGCTGTATTCCCCACGCTCGCCCCTCAACTGGTTTACCCAGCGCCGTCCAATGGCCGTCGAACCGCGCGACCCTGACCACGCCAAGGCAGGCGAGCGGCTATGGAATGGGCCAGGCATCGGTCTGATCACGCTGGCCGAGGACGGAAGCCCGGACGACATTCGCCAGCTCGATGCCCGTGGAATGGAGGTCACCTTTCCTCCGCCCGACAAGGCGCCGTGACCTGCCCGCGCAGGCAGGACCCAGGCGTCTCGGCGCTCGCAGGTCCTGCCTGACGGCTCAGCTATCGTTGGAGCTAGCCTGGTCCTTCGAGGACGGCTCCCGGGACATCAGTCCTCGCACTCCCTTGCGCATGGCCTGGCGGTGCAGCTTGGCCATGCGCACGCGCTCGGCCAGCGGTCGGCTGGCGTCTTCCACCGGCCCCCCCTTGGCCGGGCCGAGCAAGTGTGCGATCCAGCGTGTCTGGGGATGACTGTCCAGGGCAATCTTCAGCGTCATGGTCAGCACCACCGACAGCAACATGCCGGTGACGCCGAAGATCCAGCCCCACACGACCAGCGACAGAAACGCGACGAAGGTAGACAAGCCCAGGGCGCGCCCCATGACCCGCGGCTCGATCAGGTTGCCCATCACGAAGTTGATCGACAGGTAGGCCAGGCTCAGCAGCAAGGCATCACCCAGGCCACCCTCTGGGGAGACCAGTACCAGCAACACCGGGGGGATCGCAGCGATAGCGGAGCCAATGTTAGGGATGTAATTGAGCGCAAAGGCCAACACTGCCCACAACAGCGGGAAGTCTACTCCCACGATCTGGCAGGCGATCCACACCAGAGCACCGGTAATCAGGCTGATCACCGTCTTGACGGCCAGATATCGCTTGAGCGTGTGGCTGAACTCGTTGAACCGCTCGAGACTAGGCGCGGGATTCGCCAGCGCCCGCGACACCTTGTCCCGGAAATTCAGGGTTTCGAACAGCATGAATACCACGAGCAAGGCTACCACCATGCTCTGCATCATCAGGTTGCCCAACTGGCTGAGCAGCGCAGGGATCCACTCGCCCAGCTGCTCGGTATCAAGAAAACCCGCCAGACGCTGGGTATCGATGGCCAGCCCCATGCTCGCCAGACCATCCAGCAGGCGCAGATAATATTCGTAGAGCTTCTCTTCAATGCCGGGCAGCGCTTCGGAGAAGGTGCTGACCGTATTGACCAGCAACAGCGCCAGCAGACTGAGCATGCCCCCGATGACCACCAGCGTCAGCCACACCGAGGAGCGCAGTCCCAGGCCACGCTCGTGCAGCCATTGCACCGGAGCGGTACACACCACGGCAATGAACAGCGACAGCAACACCGGCACCAGCAGATCGGAGCCGGCCCGCATCCCCGCGACAATGACCACCAGCGCCGCCAGCGCCAGGGTCAAGTTGAGGGGAAGTCTGCGCTCTTCCTGCGCATTGACATCGTCTTCCATGCACCTGTACTCCTCTGTCAGGTAGGTCAGGTCGTCCTTGACTGGGGTGGCAGCGACTCAACGCATGCCGTGGGCTTGCTGACGGGCCTACACGCCACCGAGACAATGACGTCCTCGGCCACACTCCCGTCCAGGCCGCATCCGGCTCGCACGACATACTGCCCTGCCAATCATTTCAGCACAAAGTAACATGACCGCTACCACAATACGTTGCAGGCCCGGGCCCTTGGGCCCAGGTACGTAAACTCAAGGCCTTGGGCTCTGAGCGGGAGGCCCATGTCCATCGCCCTCGGCCATGCCGTCATTGAACGCGACTGCAACCATGCAACTATCATGGACGTTCTTGCCAGGCCAGGAACGCATCGCCATTGGCGACGTCGAAGGACTGAATCGCCGGGGCCGGCGGAAGGCCAGTCTCACCGTGCGGGTCGAGCCACAACCGTCGCACCAAGGCTGTCTCTCGGATAGCTGCCACCCGGCACACAAGACCATAGGAAAGGGAACACCCAAGGAGCACATCATGGCACTGACCCATCCCCGCCGCCGCTTTTCCCCTGCCGCCCTGCTGGGGCTCGGGCTTGGCCTGGCACTTGCCAGCGGTCCCCTGCTGGCCAGCGAACCGGCGCCGCAGCGCTACCTGGATATTCAGGCGCAGTCAGAGCTCCAGGTGGCTCCCGACAAGGCGACCTTGAGCGCACGGCTATGGGAGCTGACCCCCGCTATTGCCCAGGAGAAAGACAGTGGCGATCACGCAGAGGCCCTCGGTCAGGCCCGCTCCAAGCTGGAGTCCAGGGCCGCTGAGCTGATCGCCGCGCTGGAGGACGCCGGGCTTGAGCGTGATGCCATCAACGCCGGATCGCTGCGTGTGCAGCAGGAAATGCTGCATCGCGCGAGCCAGAATGGCGACAACCCGACCCCCATGGTACGCACCCGCCTCGAACGACCGATCCGTCTTTCCATCAGCGACCTGGACAGCCTGCCCACCCTGCTTGACGCGCTGACGTCTGCAGGCGTCAACGCTCTGGATGGGGTCAGCTACGACCTCGCCGATCGCGATGCTGCCAGCGATCAGGCACTAACTCAGGCGCTGGAGCGTGCTCGTGCCAAGGCCGAACTGATGGCCGATACCCTGGGCGTTACCTTGGGTGACGTGGTTCAGGTCAGCGAGACCAACGCCCCGGTGTTCCAGCCACGCATGATGGCCATGCGCGCCGACATGGCGGAAAGCGGCGGTGCGGCAGACTACAGCCCCGGCAACATTACCATCGACGCTGGCGTCCAGGTGCGCTGGGCCTTGGCAGGACAGGAAAGCCCGTCGGCCGATCACCCGGACAGTCAGGCGGCAACCGCGTCCAGTCCCTGAAGGCAGCGACCAAGCCGCCAGCCACATGGCTTGACGGCAAGCGGCGGGTGGACCACCCGCGCTCAACACGACAAAGCCCCCGGTAGTGGTCCCTACCGGGGGCTTTGTTGCAGCGCTGGAATCACCGCTGCTGCCGGGCTTTCTAGATGTTGATGCGCTCGACGCCACCCATATACGGCCTGAGTACCTCGGGCACGGTGATCGAGCCGTCTTCATTCTGATGATTTTCCATCACGGCAATCAGGCAGCGGCCCACGGCCAGGCCTGAGCCGTTCAGGGTATGCAAAAGCTGGGGTTTCTTTTCCCCCTGGGCACGGAAACGAGCCTGCAGGCGTCGTGCCTGGAAATCCTCACAGTTGGATACCGAAGAAATTTCACGATAAGTGGCCTGGCTGGGCAGCCAGACTTCAAGGTCGTAGGTCTTGGCCGCGGAGAAGCCCATATCGCCGGTGCACAGAGTCACCACACGGTACGGCAATTCCAGCGCCTGCAGGATGGCCTCGGCGTGGCCGCGCATCTCTTCCAGGGCGTCATAACTGGTCGCAGGATCCACTAGCTGAACCATTTCGACCTTGTCGAACTGATGCTGACGAATCATGCCGCGAGTATCACGACCATGAGAGCCCGCCTCGCTGCGGAAGCACGGTGTATGCGCCGTCAGCTTCAGCGGCAGCGACTTGGCATCGACGATTTCATTGCGCAGCAGATTGGTCAGCGGCACTTCGGCGGTGGGGATAAGGTGGAACTCACGCTCGTCATCGAGCTTGAACAGGTCCTCGCCGAATTTCGGCAACTGGCCGGTACCGTACAGCGAATCGCGGTTGACCATATAGGGCACGTAGCACTCTTCATAGCCGTGCTCCAGCGTCTGCTTGTCGAGCATGAACTGGGTCAGAGCACGGTGCAGCCGAGCGATGGGGCCTCGCATGACGGCAAAGCGAGCGCCCGTGAGCTTGGCGGCCACCTCGAAGTCCAGGTCGCCCTTCTTGGCGCCCAGGTCGACGTGATCCTGCACCTCGAAGGCGTACTCAGCCGGGGTTCCCCAGCGGGACACCTCGACATTGTCACTTTCATCCTTGCCCGCGGGCACGCTGTCGTGGGGCAGATTGGGAATGCCCGCCACGATATCGTCCCACTCCCCCTGGACGCCGCCCAGGGTATGTTTTGCCGCGTCCAGGCGCTCGCCCAGATCACTCACCTCATCAAGCAGCGGTTGAATATCTTCTCCCGCCGCCTTGGCCTTGCCGATAGCCTTCGAGCGTGTATTACGCTCGTTCTGCAGGCGCTCGGTCTCGGCCTGCAGCTCACGGCGCCGGGCCTCCAGCGATGACAGCGCTGAACTGTCGAGGGTATATCCGCGGGTGGCCAGTCGTGTCGCGACCGTGTCGAGGTCGCCGCGCAGCAGTTTCGGATCGAGCATGGAATCGGGTCCGTCGGCTATGTAGGAAATGGAGATGACGTATCAGTCTGGTGCGGAGGCGCCGTGGGCCGACATACTGCATCGCCAACGAGCCATGACTCACCACAGGTGGAGGCATTCGGCTCGGGCGCCCTCCGCGCAGGCCAGTCATTGTAGGCAAATCCCGCAGGCGACGCCATTGGCCCGGGCTGACATCACCGGCCTGGCAGATGCTGGCGTTACCGGACACGAGGGACAGCCGGGTTCAGGATGTATCGCAGCCAAAGTCGCGGTAAAGTAGGCACACCTCATTCTTCCGCCCTGTCGCGAGCGCTACAACTCGCCAATGCGGGGCCAGCTTCGACCGAGACCATGATCGCTTCCCTGCCTCTTGTTGACACCGCGACCGACCTTGACCAGCACTATGTCACCTTCCTCACGACATTGAAGAACGAAGGCTTTGAGGGCGAGATGGCTCCCGACTATGCCAGTCGGACGGTGCTGGCCACTGACAATTCCCTTTACCAGCGCCTGCCCCAGGCCGCGGTCTTTCCACGCCACGCCGACGATCTGGTGCTGCTGGGCCGACTGGCCGGGCGCGATGAATTCCGCCAGGTGACGCTGACGCCGCGTGGGGGCGGTACCGGCACCAATGGACAATCCTTGAGCGACGGCCTAGTGGTGGATGTCTCCCGCCACATGAACCAGATTCTCGAGATCGACGTGGAAAACCGCCGCGTGCGGGTTCAGGCAGGTGTGGTCAAGGATCAGCTGAATGCTGCCCTGAGGCCCCACGGCCTGTTCTTTGCCCCTGAGCTATCCACCTCCAATCGGGCGACCATCGGCGGCATGATCGCCACCGATGCCAGTGGCCAGGGCAGCTGCACCTACGGCAAGACGCGTGATCACGTACTCGAACTGGACAGCATCCTGATCGGTGGGGAGCGGCTGGTCACGGGACCCGTGGACGAGAGCGAACTGGCCGCACTGTGCCAGGAACAGACCGCCAGGGGACGTGCTTACCGGGTGGCTCGAGAGATCATCGATCACCAGCGCGCTCAGATTGACGCCATCTTTCCACCGCTCAACCGCTGCCTGACGGGCTATGACCTGGCTCATCTACGCAGCGAAGACGGTCGACTGAACCTGAATAGCGTGCTGTGCGGCGCAGAAGGCTCCTTGGCGCTGACCAATGAAGCGGTGCTCAACGTGCTGCCGATTCCTCGCCACGCGGTGCTGGTCAACATCCGCTACCCAAGCTTCATGGATGCCTTGGCCGATGCCAAGGCGCTGATGGCCGGTGGCGCTTCACCGGACTCGCAGCAGGCGCTGCGTCCCACGTCGATCGAGACGGTGGACGACAAGGTGTTGAGCCTGGCCATGGAAGACTTCGTCTGGGACGCGGTCGCTGAGTTCTTCCCGGTGGAAGCGGGCATGACCATCGAAGGCATCAATCTGGTGGAGTTCAACGACGACGACCCGGATCGCCTGAGCGCCAGGGTCGCCGAGTTCTGCCAGGCTCTGGACAGCGATACCAGCGTCACAAGGCTGGGCTACACCCGTGCAGAGGGCCGCGAGGCGATTGGTCGCGTCTATGCCATGCGCAAGCGCTCCGTGGGTCTGCTGGGCAACGTGCAGGGCGAGAAACGGCCCCTGCCCTTTGTCGAGGATACCGCCGTTCCGCCAGAGCACCTGGCCGACTACATTGCCGAATTCCGTGCCTTGCTCGACGCCCGGGGCCTCGACTACGGCATGTTCGGCCATGTCGATGCCGGCGTGCTGCATGTGCGCCCGGCCCTGGACATGAAAGACCCGCAGCAGCAGGCCATGATCCGGGAGATCTCCGACGAGGTGGCCGCCCTCACCCAGCGCTATCATGGCCTGCTGTGGGGCGAGCACGGCAAGGGGGTTCGCTCAGAGTATGCGCCGGCCTTTTTCGGTGAGCTGTACCCCAGCCTGCGCCGACTAAAGGGCGCCTTCGATCCCCACAACCAGCTCAACCCGGGCAAGATTGCCACGCCCCTCGTGGCTGACCGCGTCGACGACTCCAGCAGCGACACCACGGTGACGGCCACCGATCCGGGCCTGCTGGCGATTGACAAGGTGCCCATGCGTGGGGACTTCGATCGCCAGATCGATGAGCGGGTCTGGCAGGCCCACGCAGATGCGGTCTACTGCAACGGCAACGGCGCCTGCTACAACTATGACCCTAATGACGCCATGTGCCCGTCTTGGAAAGCCACGCGGGACCGGGTGCACTCCCCCAAGGGGCGAGCCAGCCTGATGCGCGAGTGGCTGCGCCTGCAGGGCCAGGCCGGCATCGATGTGGTCGAGGAAGCGCAACGCAAGAGAGAGGAAACGCTGCTGGGATGGCTCAAGCACCTGCCCGGACGGGCGCGCAACAGTCTGCGCGGCAAGGACGATTTCTCCCACCAGGTCTACGACGCCATGGCCGGCTGCCTGGCCTGCAAGTCCTGCGCTGGCCAATGTCCGGTCAAGGTCAATGTCCCCGCCTTCCGTTCGCAGTTTCTCGAGGTCTATCACGGTCGCTACCTGCGTCCGCTACGGGACTACCTAATCGGCGGACTGGAGTTCATGCTGCCGGCACTGGCTCCCTTGGCGCCCGCCTATAACACCGCGCTGAACCATCGACTGGTGGATCGGCTGCTGCGCAACGGCTTGGGCATGGTCGACAGTCCGCGCCTGTCGCAAGCACGCCTTTGCAAGCAGCTCAAGGCCTGGGGCGTGCCACAGGCGACGCCGTTGACCCTTGGCCGGCTGAGCGAGCGCCAGAAGGCACGCAGTGTGATCCTGGTACAGGACGCCTTTACCAGCCACTTCGAAGCCAGGCTGGTCGCCGATGTGGTGGAGCTACTGTCACGACTGGATATCCGCGTCTTCGTGGCGCCCTTCAAGCCCAACGGCAAGCCACTCAATGTGCAGGGTTTCCTGGGGGCCTTCGAGCGAACCGCCCGACGCCGTGCTCGGGAACTCAGGGCGCTGGCCAGCAGTGGCGTCGCCCTGGTCGGCATCGACCCCGCCATGACCCTGACTTACCGCCAGGAGTACGTGAAGACACTGGGGTCGGACGCGGTTCCCGAGGTGCTGATGCTGCAGGAATGGTTGCTCAGCCTTGGCAATGGCCTGGTCCCCAGCGGACTGGACCTGAGCCAGGAGGCGCCCTTCCAGCTGCTGTCGCACTGCACCGAGAAGACCCAGGCGCCCGGCAGCCCCAAGGCCTGGCAACAGCTGTTCGAGCGCTTCGGGCTGGACCTGGCACCGCTGGCATCCGGCTGCTGTGGCATGTCCGGCACCTACGGCCATGAAGCCCGCAACCTGGCGACGTCACGCACCATCTATGCTCAGTCGTGGGAACCCGTCGTGCAGCAACATGGCGCCCAGGGGCGACTGCTGGCCACCGGCTATTCCTGCCGCAGCCAGACCAAGCGTTTCTCGGACCTGCAGTTGCCCCACCCGCTGCAGGCTCTGCTGGAGGCCCTGCGCCGCGCCAGCTGAGGCGCTGCCCCGGGAGCAGAGAGAACCCGCGGCAGCGAGATGCGGTGGCTCCCATAGAGCAACAGTCAGACCATCGTTGACGTCTATAAGGCGAATGCATTGCATGATGGACGCCGCGCCGCTAGTCTGCGCGGCTTTTCTCTTTTCGGAGTCAACCGATCATGGAGCATGCCGGACTCACCTTGGCCAGCGTGGGCCTGCTGGCACTGGGGTCACAGTGGCTGGCCTGGCGTCTCAAGGTCCCCGCCATCCTGACCCTGTTGATTGCAGGCATCGCCGCCGGCCCTGTCACGGGCCTGCTGGACCCCGACGCGCTGTTCGGCGACCTGCTGTTTCCGCTGGTGTCGCTGGCGGTGGCGGTGATCCTGTTCGAAGGCAGCCTGACCCTGAACTTTCGCGAGCTCGGCGGCCATGGCCGCACGGTGCGACGACTGGTGACCTGGGGCGCCCTGATCACTGCGGTGTGCGGTGCATTGGCGGCACACTGGCTGTTGCAGCTGAGCTGGGAGATGGCGAGTCTGCTTGGTGCGCTGCTGGTCGTGACGGGACCGACGGTCATCCTGCCGCTACTGCAGACGCTGCGGGCCCGTGAGCACCTGACCCAGATCCTGCGCTGGGAAGGTATTCTGATCGACCCGGTGGGCGCCATCGGTGCCGTACTGGTGTATGAATTCGTGGCACTGGGTTCCGGCACCCAGGCGCTACCGCATACCTTGGCGCTGTTCGCCCAGACGGCGCTGGTCGGTTTCGGGCTCGGTGTGGCCGGCGGCTACCTGTGGGGCCAGGTGCTGCGCCAGCACTTGCTGCCACAGCGCCTGCACAGCTTTGGCACTCTGATGACCATGCTGGGGCTCTTCACGGTATCCAACGCCCTGTTCCATGAATCGGGGCTGCTGACCGTTACCGTGATGGGGGCCTGGCTTGCCAACATGCGCGGGGTGCCGACACGGCCGATCATCGAGTTCAAGGAAACGTTGTCAGTACTGCTGATCTCTGGCCTGTTCATCCTGTTGGCAGCGCGCCTGACCGTGGAGCAGCTGGCATTGCTGGGATGGCCTGCCTGGGCCTTCCTGGCGGTGTTGCTGCTGCTGGTCCGTCCGTTGGCGGTATGGTTATGCACTATTGGCAGTGGCCTGGACTGGCGCGAGAAAGGCTTGCTGGCGTTCATTGCTCCTCGCGGTATCGTCGCCGCCGCCGTGGCATCGCTATTCGCCCTGCGTCTCGAAGAGATCGGAGTGCCCGGCGCCGATCGGCTGGTGCCGGTGACCTTTCTGGTCATCATCGCAACCGTGGTGTCACAGAGCCTGCTCGCTCGACCGGTGGGAGACTGGCTCAAGGTGCGCCGCCCTTCCGCCCATGGCGTACTGATCATTGGCGCCAACCCGGTGGCCCGCCAGATGGCACACTGCCTGCGCCAGGCAGGCCTTGGGGTACTGCTGACCGACTCAAGCTGGGATGCCGTGCAAGCGGCGCGCGCCGAAAAGCTGTCCGCCTATTACGGTGATCCGCTGTCGGAACACGCCTCACAGCACATGGAGCTGACCGGCATCGGCTACCTCGTGCCGCTGTCTCCCTACCGCGAGCTCAACGACCTGGCGGCACTGCACTTCGAGCACCTGCTCGGCCAGGGCCAGGTGTTTCGCCTGGCGGTCAACCTGGGCCGCCAGGCCAGACGCCAGCATGCCACTGCCATTGAACACGTGCCCTACCTGTTCGGCAGGGAGATGACCTTTGCCCAGCTATCCAGCCTGGTCGAGCGAGGCGCCCGCTTCGAGGTCGAGAAACTGACGGAAACCCCACGCCATCGTCAGGTGCTGAGGCCTTCGGGCGAGAAGGCGGCGCCCCCCATCGGCGCACCCGGTACCCGCACAGCGCCTCTCATCTGCATCGGCTCGTCGGGGCGACCGAGGATTGCCAGTGCGGATGCACCGCTCAGCCCGCGCAAGGGCGATCATGTCATCCGGCTGGTCATGCCCGGTGGAGACATCACCTGAGCCAGCCGCCTCTTGCATGAGGCCACCTTCCGCCCGAAGACGTCTCTCGCCTGAAAACGCCCCTTACCTGAAAACGCCCCTCACCTGAAAACAACTTGGGCCGGTCAAACGACCGGCCCAAGTCATATGGGAAGACATGCGGGACACCTGCTGGTGGGGCAAATACCCCAGCAGACCGAGCCTAGTGCGCTCGGACGAGCGTCAGAAGAATAGCCGCCTCAGCGCCTCCCCAGGCTCCTCCTCACGCATGAAGGCCTCGCCCACGAGGAAGCCGTTGACGTCATGCTCACGCATGCGCAGCACGTCGTGGCGATCGTGAATCCCCGACTCGGTGATGACGGTGACATTCGGCGGAATCCGCGGCAGCAGGTCCAGGGTCGTCTCGAGCCGCGTGTTGAAGGTGTGCAGGTCGCGGTTGTTGATCCCCACTAACGCCAGGTTAAGTGCCAGTGCCCGCTCGAGTTCATGGGCATCATGGACTTCCACCAGCACGTCCATGCCCAGCTCACCGGCCTGCTGGTGAAGGTCCTGCATCTTCACGTCGTCCAGCGCAGCAACGATCAGCAGGATACAGTCGGCTCCGATGGCCCTGGCCTCGCTGACCTGATAGCCATGCACAATGAAATCCTTGCGGATCACCGGCAGGTCGCAAGCAGCCCTGGCCGCCACCAGGTAGTCCTCGTGTCCCTGGAAGAAGTCTGCATCGGTCAGCACGGAGAGACATGCAGCGCCTCCACGAGCGTACTGCTCGGCAATCTCGGCGGGACGAAAGTCCTCGCGGATCAGTCCCTTCGATGGCGATGCCTTCTTGATCTCGGCAATCACCGCGGGATCGCCTTCACGGATGCGCTCCGCCAGCGCGCGCACGAAGCCCCGCGGCGCATCCTGCTCGCGAGCCCGCTCGAGCAGCGCCTGCTCACTCACCTGTTGGCGCCTGCTGGCAACTTCTTCATCCTTGCGCTCGAGAATCTTCTCGAGGATCGTCGGGGTGGCATTGGCCATGTTGTGATTCTCCTTGCGGCCCCTGCGGGCATGCCATTACGGCGTCAAAACAGTCGTCACTGACGTCCAAGCCGTCGCGGTCACTGCGCGAAGACTCGCGTGAAGTGCGCCAGCTCCTTCATTTTTTCCAGCGCCAGCCGCGTCCCTTGGGCATCCTGGGCCATCAGCACCCCTTCCTTTAGGGAGTCCGCCACGTCGGCGGCGTACAAGGCAGCACCGGCATTGAGCGCGACAATATCGGCAGCGGGCCCTTCACCGGTCAGCGCCTTTTCCACCAGGCGCAGGCTGTCCTCGGCGCTACTGACCTTCAGCGAATCGAGGGACTGTCGTTCGATGCCCACGTCTTCTGGAGTCAGGGTGTAGCGATGAATCTCACCATCCTTGAGCTCGGCAATCCGGGTCGGCGCGGCCAGAGAGATTTCATCCAGTCCATCCTCGGCATGGGCCACCAGAACGTGGTGGCTGCCCAGCTTCCTCAGTACTTCGACCATCAGCTCGAGCAGATCCGGATGGTACACCCCCAACAACTGATTGGGCGCCCCCGCCGGATTGGTCAGCGGACCCAGGATGTTGAACAGCGTGCGCACCCCCATCTCACGACGCGGGCCGATCGCATGACGCATGGCCGGGTGGTGGTTCGGCGCGAACATGAAGCCAACACCCACTTCCTCGATACAGCGGCCCACTTGCTCAGCATCCAGATCAAGGCCAATGCCCGCCACCTGAAACAGGTCTGCGCTGCCGGAGGACGAGGACACGCCGCGATTGCCGTGTTTGGCCACATGGGCCCCGGCAGCGGCCGCCACAAAACTGGACGCGGTGGAGACGTTGAACAGGTTTGCCCCATCCCCGCCGGTACCGACGATGTCCACCACGTTTTCGCAGGACAACCGGACCGGGGTCATCAGATCGCGCATCACCTGGGCGCAGCCAGTGATCTCTTCAGCGGTCTCCCCTTTCATGGCCATGCCCATCAGAAAGGCGGCGACCTGAGCGTCGGTCGCTTCGCCGGTCATGATGGTATTCATCACTGCGTAAGCCTGCTCGCGGCCAAGATTTTCCCGGCGCATCACCGCCGCGATGGCATTGGTCATCTGCATGCTAGTCTCCTGATCGGTTCAGTGGCGCTCAAGGAAGTTGGCCAGCATTTCGTGGCCTTGTCGGGACAGAATCGACTCCGGGTGGAACTGGACGCCTTCGATGGGCAGCTCCTTGTGACGCAAGCCCATGATCAAGCCTGGCGTCACGTCGTCCGCATCGGTCCAGGCGGTCACTTCCAGGCACTCGGGCAAGCTTTCTCTCTCGACCACCAGGGAGTGATAGCGCGTGACCGACAGGGGGTCATCCAGTCCCTTGAACACGCCCTGGCCAGAGTGGCGAATGTCAGAGGTCTTGCCATGCATGACCTGGGGCGCTCGCACCACCTTGCCACCGAACACCTGGCCAATGGCCTGATGTCCCAGGCAGACACCCAGCAGCGGAAGCTTGCCGGCGAAGTGGCGAATCAGGTCCAGCGAGATACCCGCCTCGTTGGGGGTACAGGGTCCCGGCGACACCACAATATGACTCGGTGCCATGGCCTCGATCTCATCCAGGCTGATGGTGTCATTACGCCGCGTCACCACCTCGGCTCCCAGCTCCCCCAGGTACTGCACGATGTTGTAGGTGAAGCTATCGTAGTTATCGAGCATCAAGATCATGTTGGCTCCAGAATCAAAATTTGGCTTCACCCATCGAGACGAACCACACAAAAATGCCGCCTCATGGGCGGCACTTCTGCTGTCACGACATCCCGTTGGCTGGCACGGGGTCTTCCGCCCTCTTCAGTTGAAGGGGCGCCACCACTGCTGGCGATCACGGGATGTTGTCGGATTCATCTTCATCATGGGCTTATAGTGTGTGTCGACCTCAGGACTGTCAAGCCTGGCGCGTCTGCCGCCTGCCTTCAGCGGCTGCGCCCACCCGGCTTGTCGAGACCCTGCTCGGCCATGGCGACGGCGCGGAACAGGGCACGGCCCTTGTTCAGCGTCTCGTCCCACTCCGACTGGGGGACCGAGTCCGCCACCACGCCTGCACCGCACTGCACATGCAGCTGGCCATCCTTGATCACGGCCGTGCGAATGGCGATGGCGGTATCCATGTTGCCGTGCCAGGACAGGTAGCCCACAGCTCCGGAGTAGACGCCGCGCTTCACCGGCTCGACCTCGTCGATGATCTCCATGGCACGAATCTTCGGCGCGCCGGACAAGGTACCCGCTGGGAAGGTGGCACGCAGGACATCCATGGCACTGTAGCCAGGCTTCAACTTGCCGGTCACGTTGGAGACGATGTGCATGACGTGCGAGTAACGCTCGATGGCCATCTGGTCGGTCACTTCGACGCTACCGGTCTCGGAGATGCGGCCCACGTCATTGCGCCCCAGATCGATCAGCATCAGATGCTCGGCGACTTCCTTGGGGTCTGCCAGCAGGTCCTCTTCCAGCGCCTTGTCCTCGGCCTCGGTCTTGCCGCGCACACGGGTCCCGGCGATCGGGCGCACGGTCACCATGCCATCTTCCAGCCGCGTCAGGATCTCCGGCGAGGCGCCCACCACATGGTGATCATCAAGATTGAAGAAGAACATGTAGGGCGACGGATTCAGGCTTCTGAGGGCACGATACAGATCCAGCGGCTCTGCCTCGAAGTCGATGGACATACGCTGGGACGGCACGCACTGCATCACGTCTCCGGCCAGCACATAGTCCTTGATCTTCTCCACGGCGGCCTTGAACCCTTCTTCCGTGAAGCCGGAGGTAAAGTGCCCCTCCTCGACCTGCGGTCGAGCCTGGCCGGGAAGCCGGGAAGGCAGCGCCAGCGGGCTGCGCAGTGACTCCTCCAGCGCCTCCAGTCGTGACAGCGCGGCGCTATAGGCGGAAGGCGTCGCCGGGTCAGCGTGGGTCCACAGGGTCAAGCGCCCATAAAGGTTGTCGAACACGACCAGCTCATCGCACACCATCAGCAGAATATCCGGCACCCCGATGGGATCATCCTTCTCGACGCCGGCGAGGCGGGGTTCGATGTAACGGATGGTGTCGTAGCCGAAATAGCCCACCAGACCACCGTCAAAGATCGGCTGGTCATCCAGCACCGGCACCTTGAAACGGCTCTGGAACTCTTCGATCCAGGCGAGCGGATCTTCGGCCTCGGTGAGCCCGGACGCTTCACCATCGACGATGTGCTTGACCAGATGACCGCGCACTTCGATGCGCTCACGACAGGGCAGGCCAATGATCGAGTAACGCCCCCACTTTTCGCCGCCAGTGACGGATTCGAGCAGGAAGGTCCAAGGCTGATCGGCCAGTTTCAGGTAGGTGGACAACGGCGTGTCCAGATCGGCCATCAGCTCACGGGTAACGGGAATACGGTTATAGCCAGCGTCGGCCAGCTCAGCAAAACGCTCGGGGGTCATCATGCCCAGGTCCTCAATGAAAAAGTGGGTGACAGAGGGTCCAGCGTCACCATCGCCAACCGCAACGCGCCGGTGTCGCCGACATCGAGCAGTGCGGGTGGGTCATCAAGGAAGAAGAAGGCTGGGCCATGGGCAATCCATCGCAGCAAGTCAGGGGGTGAAAAGGCAACACGACTCCGCCTCGGCGAGGTCGTCATGGCTATAGCCAGAGCCTATCGGCATAACGCCATGACATAGCGTCATGCCGAAAAACCCTAAACGAGTTGGTCAAGCGATTCAACTATCAGATCGGGCTCGCTGAGGCTGACAGGTTCGCCGTGATTATAGCCATAGGGCACCGCAATGGTCCGATACCCAGCGGCCTTGCCGGCCTGAATGTCATGGCGTGAATCGCCCACCATCACACACTGCGAAGGACTGACGTCGAATTGCTGGCACAGGTGCCTGAGCGGCATGGGGTCCGGCTTCTTACGAGGGAGAGTGTCGCCTCCCAGGCACACCGTGAAGTAGCCGTCGATCGACAGGTGCTCGAGAATGGGACCAATGAACGCTTCGGGCTTGTTGGTGACGAGGCACAGGATCAAGCCTCGGCGAAACAGCTGAGACAAGGCGGTCTCGACCCCCGGATAGAGGCGGGTATGCACGCAGGGGTGCCGGTGATAGTGCTCGAGGAAGCGCTCGTGGGCGGTCTTGCACAACACCTCACTGGGGGCCTCGCCCAAGGCATCTGTCAGCGCCCGCTCCAGCAGCGACCATGACCCATTGCCCACCCAGTCTCTCACGCGCGCCTCACCTGCCACGGGCAGGTCCACGTCGAGCAACGCGGCATCGACCGCCGCGGCCAGGTCAGGCACTGAGTCGATAAGGGTGCCATCCAGGTCAAAGGCCACCAACTGTGACCCATCCAGGGCCTCGCCCACAGGCATTTTCCAACCGTCGTTCACCATGTCCCTGCACTATCCCCTGCTCTATACCCTGCACCGTCCCCTGCACGATCCCCTTCACTATGCAGAAAACGGAATGTACATGCGAGGCGCACATTCTGGCGCAACCACCGTGGTCAGCCAAGCACTTATCTGCCTATGATGGCGCTCCCCTCCCCTTTATGGAGCTCTGCAATGAGCAAACCCACCATTGTTGTTGTCGGCGGTGGCGCCGGCGGCCTGGAACTCGTCACCCGCCTGGGCAGACGCCTGGGCAAGAAAGGCAAGGCGGACGTGGTGCTGGTGGACCGCAATTCCACGCACATCTGGAAGCCTCTGCTGCACGAGGTTGCCACCGGCGTGCTCGACTCCGGCCAGGACGAGATTTCCTACCAGGCCCATTCCGCCAGCAACGGCTACCGTTTCCAGCGCGGTACATTGTGCGATCTCGACCGAGACACCAGAACCCTGACCCTGGCAGCCATCATTGACGACGATGGACACGAGATCCTGCCTGCCAGGCGCCTGTCCTATAACTACATGGTCATGGCCGTTGGCAGCGTCAGCAATGACTTCGGTACCGAGGGCGTCGCCGACCATTGCCATTTTCTCGACAGCCCGGCCCAGGCAGAAGGCTTCCGTCAGGCACTGCTCAATACCTTCATGCGTTACAGCACCCGGATGACCAACGATGAACCGCCCTGCATCACCGTCGGTATCATCGGTGCCGGGGCCACCGGGGTCGAGCTCGCCGCTGAGCTGCATGATGCATCACGCATGCTCAAGAGCTACGGATTCACCGAGCTCGGCCGTGAGCATCTGCGGGTGCATGTGATCGAGGCGGCACCCAAGATCCTGCCGGCCCTGCCGGACCGCATCAGTCAGGCCGTGCACAAGGAGCTGGAGAAACTCGGCGTCAAGGTCCATGTGGATACCCGCGTGACCAAGGTCGACGAACATGCGATCACCACCTCGGATGATGAGCGCATCGACATCGACCTCGGCGTATGGGCCGCCGGCATCAAGGCACCCGCCTTTCTTTCGGAGCTGGGCCTGCAGACAGAGCGCAACCACCGCATCAAGGTGGCCGCGACCATGCAGAGCATTGATGACCCGCACATCTTCGCCTTCGGTGACTGTGCCAGCTGTCCCCAGCCAGACGGCAAGGTGGTACCGCCACGGGCCCAGGCCGCCCACCAGCAAGCCAGCGTCCTGTACAAGAACCTGTGCGCCGTGATCGACGACAAGCCACTGAAGGAGTTCGTGTTCCGTGACAGAGGGTCGCTGATCTCCCTGGCACACTTCGATGCCATCGGCAGCCTCATGCGGGCCGCTTCCGCTCGCAGCCTGTTTATCGAAGGCAACCTGGCACGTTTCTTCTATGCGTCGCTGTACCGGATGCACCAGCGCACCATTCATGGCTCCATCAAGACCGCCATGATGGTGGTGGTCGATGGCCTCAACCGGTTCTTGAAGCCACGCCTCAAGCTGCACTGATCCTGCGCCCTGGTGTGCCAGGCGCCATGCCTGGCGCACTCCAGAAAAAAAGGCTGCCCGGGAAGGCAGCCTTTTTTTTGGCAACAGGTCAATAAACGGCGAGTTTAGCCGTTGGCCTGGCTCTCTTCCTTGGCGTGATGATAGAGATGCACATCGCGCTGGGGGAACGGAATACTGATACCCTCGCGGTCAAAGCGGCGCTTGATCTCCTCGGTCATTTCCCAGTAGACGCTCCAGTAATCGGAAGCCTGGACCCAGGGACGCACAATCCAGGTAATGGAGGAGTCCCCCATCGCATTCATGCGGATATTGGGCTTGGGCTCACTCAACACGCGAGGATCGTCGGCCACCACGCTTTCCAGCACACGGCGAACGGTATCGATATTGTCGTCGTAGCCGACACCCACCGCCAGGTCTACACGACGTGTGGCATGGGCCGAGTAGTTGACCACGGCACCACTCATCATCTGGCCATTGGGGACGATGATCTTGCGATTGTCAGGGGTGCTGAGCTCGGTGCTGATGATCTGCACATCTTCCACCGTGCCGCTGACGCCGCCTGCCTCCACATAGTCACCGATGCGGTAGGGACGGAAGATGATCACCATCACTCCCGCGGCGAAGTTGGCCAATGACCCCTGCAATGCCAGGCCGACCGCCAGGCCTGCTGCACCGATCACCGCAATCAGTGACGCCGTCTGAATACCAATGCGGCTGATCGCTGCCAGCACCACAAAGATCAGCAGCAAGGCGTACAGGATGTTGCCAAGGAACTTGATCAGCAGCGGCTCGACGTTCGCCCGCTCCATGCCCTTGATCACAACGCGGTGTACCGCCTTGGCCACCCAACGGCCAATGATAAAGATCGCCGCAGCGGCGACCAGGTTGATCAGAAATTGCAGCCCTGTGGTGGAGGCAAATGCCACCAGAGCATCCACATTGAGCTTATCCAGAACGTCCATATCCCTCTCCTTGCTTGGCATTTTCTTCGTTATGGGGGTGGCTGCTGGGCCTGTTCCGCCGGCAGGACGGGCAAACCGCTGTCCCGCCGGGCCGTCAGCCACTGTCGTTTGCTGCGCACCGTCATGCGCTTTACGGCAGCTTCCAGGCGGCTCGCCTCACTGCGCGAACCCACCACCTCGTGATGGCGAAGGGTCAGGGGGCCCTTGCCTCGCAGCGCCTTGGCTCCCTTGCCGCTGCGATGTTGCTCCAGTCGCCTGGGGACATCCGTGGTGATGCCGGTGTAAAGGGCACCAGCGGCCGTCTCCACCACGTACAGGTACCAGCGTGCGGACGTCTGCGGCAGGCCGGCCTGGTTGCCTGCTTCGTCCCCGCTCGAGTCACGCTGCGTCGGGTCGAGCTGGGCTGGGTCAGCCCCGTCAGAGCCAGCCCACCCTGAGCCAGAATAGTCCGCTTCAGCGCTCAACGCGCACCGGCCAGCTGTGCCCGGAAATCGGCGAGGACACTGTCGTAGCCGTGCGGGTCGTCGCTACGCTGGCCGCCAAAGATCGCCGAGCCAGCCACAAAGGTATCGGCACCAGCGCGGGCGATCTCGGCAATATTGTCGACCTTGACGCCGCCATCGACCTCCAGGCGAATGTTACGACCACTGGCATCAATCCGCTGACGCGCCTGGCGCAGCTTGTCGAGTGTCGCGGGAATGAAGGACTGGCCGCCGAAGCCGGGGTTGACGCTCATCAACAGCACCATGTCGACCTTATCCATCACATAATCAAGGTAGGACAACGGCGTCGCCGGGTTGAACACCAGGCCAGCCTTGCAACCACCGTCACGTATCAGCTGCAGCGACCGATCGATGTGCTCCGAGGCTTCCGGGTGGAAGGTGATGTAGGTGGCACCGGCGTCGATAAAGTCACCAATCAGGCGATCCACCGGCTTGACCATCAGGTGTGCATCGATCGGGGCAGTGACGCCATGCTTGCGCAGGGCCTCACAGACCATGGGGCCAATGGTCAGATTGGGCACATAGTGATTGTCCATGACATCGAAGTGGACAATATCGGCGCCGGAGGCAAGCACATTGTCCACCTCCTCCCCCAGCCGGGCGAAATCGGCGGACAGAATGGAAGGCGCAATCAGAAAATCGTTCATGACATCCCTGCTGGCAAGAGACAAAAAGCGAGCGGCGCCGCACAGCGGTCAAGGGTGCCGCCACCTGACGAAAATCGCATTCTAGCAGCTGGGCCGTGGCAGGGCAGCGTTAACCAATGACATCCTTCGCCGCAACAGCGCCGTCATGGCTTGCAACCTATTCACATCTTATCGCCTTATATAGCCAAACGTTTTAAGCAGAAGGATTGTCATTACCAAAATTTAGGTTTAGCCTGCGTATCGTTCCCGGAGTTCCTGCAACGCTCTTGCATCCCCGGGCACGGCACTGGCGCAACCCTCGCGCACCCTCTCGCAGTCCTCGCCAAGCATTATCGAACGGCTCTCGAAGGACTCGCGACATTCTCTGACGTCAAGGAAGCCTGACATGAAGCTGTCCCCGATCCTTCGCCGTACCGCCCTGTCCCTCGCCCTGGCTACAGGCCTTGGTGGCACCATGGCCTCGCCGGTAATGGCCGAGGACAAGGAGCTGCTCAACTCTTCCTATGACATCGCGCGCGAGCTGTTTGCCGCCATCAACCCAGCCTTCCAGGAACACTGGCAGGCCGAGCACGACGACACCCTGACGATCAAGCAGTCCCACGGCGGCTCATCCGCTCAGGCACGTGCCATCCTGCAGGGTCTCAAGGCAGATGTCGTGACCTACAACCAGGTCACCGACGTTCAGGTCCTGGCGGATGCAGGCCTGGTCGCGGAAGACTGGCAGAGCCAGCTGCCCAACAACGCATCCCCCTACTACTCGACCACCGCCTTCCTGGTCCGCAAGGGCAACCCCAAGGGCATCGAGACCTGGGAAGATCTGGCAGCCGAGGGCGTCGAGCTGGTGTTCCCCAACCCCAAGACCTCCGGCAACGGCCGCTACACCTATCTGGCTGCCTGGGGTTCGGCCGAACGTAATTTCGACGGTGACGAAGATCAGGTTCGCCAGTTCATGAGCGACTTCCTCGGCAACGTCAAGGTGTTCGATACCGGCGGCCGCGGCGCGACCACCAGCTTTATCGAGCGCGGCATTGGTGACGTGCTGATCAGCTTCGAGTCTGAGGTCAACAACATCCGTGACGAATACGGCAGCGATGAATACGACGTGATCGTCCCGCCTGTCAGCATCCTGGCAGAATTCCCGGTGGCCGTGGTCGAGGAGAACGCCGAGCGCAACGGCAACCTGGACCTGGCTCGTGCCTACCTGGAATACCTCTACACCGAACAGGCCCAGCGCCAGCTGGCTGGCTTCAACTATCGCGTGCATGACGAGGCGGTGAAGGAAGAGTTCGCAGACCGTTTCCCTGCCACCGAGCTGTTCGAGGTCAAGGACGTGTTTGGTGGCTGGGACAATGCCATGGACACCCACTTCAAGAGCGGCGGCGAGCTGGACCAGCTGCAGCGCCGTTAAACCTCAAGGTTAACCATTGCCCCCATGCTGAAGGCCATTTCCCTGCCCTTAGCCCGCAAAGCCCGGCGCCATGTGCTGCCGGGCTTCGGCCTGTCATTGGGCATCAGCCTGACCTTTGTCTCGCTGGTGCTGCTGCTGCCGTTGACCGGCCTGGTGGGCCAGTTGAAGGGGCTGTCCCTTTCCGAATACTGGTTCATCATCACCGAACCACGGGTCGTGGCCAGCTACGTCACCACCATCGGCGGCGCCTTCGTCGCGGCACTGATCAATGCCGTCTTTGGCCTGCTCATGGCCTGGGTGCTGGTGCGCTATGACTTCCCCGGCAAGCGTCTGTTGGACGCGCTGATGGACCTGCCCTTTGCCCTGCCCACCGCAGTGGCCGGCATCACCCTGGCGACGCTCTACTCCTCCAAGGGCTGGATGGGCCAGCTGCTGGAGCCGCTGGGCTGGCAGGTGTCCTACACCTGGGTCGGCATCGCCCTGGCCATGGCGTTTACCAGTATCCCCTTCGTGGTGCGGACCGTGCAGCCAGTGCTCGAGGATCTGCCCAGCGAAATCGACGAGGCCGCCATGAGCCTGGGGGCAAGAGATGGCGTCGCCTTTCGTCGGGTGATCCTGCCGCACCTGTGGCCCGCCCTGGTGACCGGTACCGGCCTTGCCTTTGTGCGCTCGCTCGGCGAATTCGGCGCCGTTATCTTTATCGCCGGCAACATGCCTTACGAGACGGAAATCACCTCGCTGATGATCTTCGTCAAGCTGCAGGAATATGACTACGTCGGTGCCTCCGCGATTGCCTCCGTGGTGCTGCTGACCTCGCTGCTGCTGCTGCTGGCGATCAACCTGTGGCAAGGCCGCTTTATCCGCCGCCTGCATGGAGGACGTGGCTGATGCAACGTATCGGTGATGCACCATGGCTCAGACGCAGCCTCATCGCGGTGGCCGTGGGCCTGTCGGCACTGTTCCTGCTGCTGCCCCTGGTCGCCATCTTTGCCCAGGCACTGGCCGAAGGGGTCGGTCCCTTCATCGCCAACCTGACAGACCAGTACACCCTGGCAGCGATCGGCCTGACGCTGTTCGTCACCCTGCTGACGATTCCGATCAACCTCGTCTTCGGGGTGATGCTGGCCTGGCTGGTCACCCGGTTTGCCTTCCCTGGACGCCGCCTGCTGCAGACACTGATCGACATTCCCTTTGCCATCTCCCCCGTGGTGGCTGGCCTGGTCTACTTGCTGCTGTACGGTCGCAACGGCTGGATCGGCGGGTGGCTGGATGCCCACGACATTCAGCTGATGTTTGCCTGGCCTGGCATCCTGATGGTCACCATCTTTGTCACCTGCCCCTTCGTCGCGCGGGAGCTGATTCCGCTGATGCAGGCACAGGGTTCCCGTGAGGAAGAAGCCGCCGTCACACTGGGCGCCAGAGGCTTCACCCTGTTCCGCCGGGTGACCCTGCCCAACATTCGCTGGGCGTTGCTCTACGGCGTGATTCTGACCAATGCCAGGGCGGTCGGTGAATTCGGTGCGGTATCGGTGGTGTCTGGCGCCATCCGCGGTGAAACCAACACCCTGCCGCTTCACGTAGAGCTGCTGTACCAGGATTACAACACGGTAGGCGCCTTCGCCAGCGCCGCCCTGCTAGCCCTGATTGCCCTTCTCACCCTGGCCGCCAAGGCCATGCTTGAATGGCGCGCCACGCGCCGGGAGGCCCTGACATGAGCATTCATCTGCGCCACATCCAGAAGCACTTTGGACGCTCCCAGGCGCTGTCTCCTATCGACCTGGAGATCCGCAGCGGTGAGCTGATCGGCCTGCTCGGCCCGTCTGGCTCCGGCAAGACCACGTTGCTCCGGATCATTGCCGGCCTCGAGACCCCCGATGACCATCGAGACTGCCGCATCCTGTTCGGCGAGCGCGATGTCACCCAGGTCCACGTGCGCGATCGCCGCATCGGCTTCGTGTTCCAGCACTACGCGCTGTTCCGACACATGAGCGTTTTCGACAACGTCGCCTTCGGCCTGACCGTTCTGCCCCGCGCCGAGCGCCCCTCCAGTGCCGAGATTCGCTCCCGGGTGATGCAGCTGCTGGAGATGGTCCAGCTGTCGCACCTGGCAGAGCGGTTTCCCGCGCAGCTGTCCGGTGGCCAGCAGCAACGCGTCTCACTGGCTCGCGCCCTGGCGCTCAAGCCGGAAGTCCTGCTGCTGGACGAACCCTTCGGTGCACTGGATGCCAAAGTTCGTCAGGAGCTGCGCCGCTGGCTGAGGCACCTGCACGATGAGCTCGGCTTTACCAGCGTCTTCGTGACCCATGACCAGGAGGAAGCACTGGAGTTGTCCGACCGCGTGGTAGTGATGAGCAATGGACGGATCGAGCAGGTCGACACGCCGGATACGCTCTATCGGGCACCCCGCAATCGTTTCGTGTTCGAATTCCTCGGCGACGTCAATCACCTGGAGGGAGTCGTCCAGGACGGCGTGCTGACCTGCGGTGATGCGCGCCTGGCGGTCGACCTCGAGGACGGACGCCAGGAACTGCTGCTGCGTCCCCACGAGGTTCAGGTGGCCCTGCAGGCACAGGCGGATGCCCACCTGCCTGCCAGCGTGATGTCGATAGTGCCGGTGGGTGCAGAAGTCCGTGTAGAGCTCAGTGCCGATTGGATGAGCGAGCCGTGGATGGCCACACTAAGCCACCAGGACGCCGAGCGCCTCTCCCTCAAGCGCGGCATGCGCGTGCATGCCCTGCCCAGACGCTGGCATCACTATCCCGACGCCCAGGAGGCCCCTGGCCCCCAGGTGCGCCCGCAGCAGGTTAGCGCCTGACGCCATCAGGCGCCTTAGAGGAACTTTTCCCTGCGCTTGCCCTTCTGATAGGCGTATCATCGCGCAGCCCGGACACACGCTGCTGCTGCAGCGGCGTGACCGGCCGACGCGTTTTTGCGACTTTCAGATACCATGACAAGGAGTTCACCCCTATGCTTCGTCGCCTGTTGAAGGGCGCAGCTGGCATGGCCATGCTGCTTGCCCTTGCCGCCTGCTCCAGCCCCCACCAGCTTCAGCCTGATCCCCAGCGCAGCGTGGCCGTGCCCGCGTCCGGCTCTGGCCAGGCAGTCACCGTGATTGCCGCCGATGACCGTCCTTCCGACGTGCTCGGCACCCGAACCGGCAGCGCCAGCTCGACGGCGACCATCACCGTCAGCCCCCATGAGATCGTGCCGCGGCTGCAAGCCGAGGCGGAACGCGCCGTGCGCGACATGGGCTTCGCCCCTACCGCTGAACCGGCCCCGGGACGTCCCACCCTGACCCTGACGCTGAAGCAGCTCAGCTACCAGCGCGGCCAGAGCCAGCCACTGGTAGACGAAGCTCGCCTGGAGAGCGTGATCGAAGCGGTGGCCACCAACGATGGTCAAACCTACACCGGCACCTACACCTCACGACGCGTGCAGAGCTACGCGGTAAAACCTGACAAGGCGACTAATCAGCGCATGGTCACGGACCTGCTGTCCGACGGACTCAATCGCGCCTTCGCCGACCCCCAACTGGGCCAGCTGCTGGCTCGCTAAGCCCTCCTGTCATTGCCGGTTACCGGTCCACGCTTGCCGGTCCAGTGGCCGGCAAGCGCCTTCGTTGTGCGCTAGCGTAACGACCTACCGATGCTGCGCTGGCTCGTCGGTGACAGGTCCCCGCCGCACCAGCGCCCACACCGACTCCTGAAACCCGTTGTCCTCACGCTCACCATCTTCCAGGTGGGTGACGATGAAATTCGGGTCGAACAGGCGACGAATCTCCTCATCGCTGACGTTGTAGGGCGGCCCGTCCTCGCCATCTCGTCGCAGGCTGACCAGCAATCCGCGTGCTCCAGGCGGAATCAACTGCGCCAGGTGGAAGGCGTAGCGCTGACGCGTCGCCTCGGGTAAGGCGATCAGGGCGGCCCGGTCGTAGAAGGCACCAATCTCCGCCGCCTGGGCGATGTGAAAGTGGAAGAAATCGCCGCACCAGAGCTCGATGCTGCCCTGGCGCTGGATGGAAAATCCGTCCTGCTGATAGCGCGACACCTCACCCGGTCCTTCTTCCACAAACTGGGCCAGGGCGGCTTCGGCCAGCTCGATGCCCAGCACCGGGTGCTGATGCTCGGCTAGCCAGCGCATGTCGAGGCTCTTTCCGCACAAAGGCACCAGTACCTTGGTACCCGGTGTCGCGCCGAGAAGCGGCCAGTGCCGTACCAGCGCCGGGTGCACGCTATCGCGATGAAAGCCGATCCGGCCTTCCTCCCAGCGCTTCAGCCAGTGTTGTTGCATGGGCGGTCTCGCTTAGAACCATCGATCGCGCTTGCGGCGACGACGGGGCAGGTGCGGAACGATCAAACCGACGATCAGGCCAGCACCGGCGACACCGCCACCGTACATGAAGTAGCGCATCAGCAGGTCTTCCTTGCGGGTCTCCAGACGCGCTTCCAGATCCCGATTGACCTCACTGATCTCGTCAAAGGAGCTCTCCAGCTCGTGATTGCGCGTCTCAAGCTCGGTAATGCGCTGCTCACGCACCTTAAGCGTCTCTGTCATGGTACTGGTGCGTTCTTCCCAGCTTTCATTGATGCCGTCGAGCTCTGCCGTCAACTCTTCCACTCGCGATTCGAGTTGAGGCAGCTGGTCGCTGGCACTGGGCGTTTCCTGAAGCTCGCTGCTGGGCACCCACACCACATCGCCACTGGAGCTGCGCACCTGTGAATAGTCACCGGAGGTGTCGAGCAGACTGACTGGTTGGCCCGCCGTCAGCGTGCCAACGATGCGGTAGCCATCGGTGGGGCCGCTGCGCACATAGGTGGTCAGTTCATCCGTGACCCACCTGGCGTTGCCATCGTCCTGGGCCATCACCGGCAAGGCACTGCTGGCGAGCGCAAGGCCAAGGGTCACTGTCTTGAGAAATTGCGTTTTCATGCCGTCTTTCCTGACTAATCTGGGCTCGGTTACGACGCTTGTGACGCTGCACTGGCATCCTGCCAGCTCAACAGCGCGCAATGAGAATAGGGTCGCTCGCTGTGCGGCGCGGCCGGCGTGCCGACGCGTGCCATGCTTGCCAAGGAGGCTCTCAAGGGCTTTCTTGGCAACTCGACACAGGACAGCGACGAGGTGAAAAACGTTCCACAACAGCTGTGGACAACTGTCGGGAAAACCGCTGGACATCGCCGCGCCCGGGGCGCGTCGCCTGGGTTTGACTCAAAACGGTCACAAAATAATCACCCGCCTGTCTGGCTCGCAGGCAAGACTACCACATCGCAGGGCTCTCGCCTCCCGTGAGCAGCCCCTGCCACAGCGCGGCCCAAGCCGTGCCGGCAGACAGGGGCACACTGGCCCCATCCCCGGTCGGTGCGTATAATGTGCCCCCATGCGCCACGGCCGTTCGGCCGCCAGTCTCGCGCCCGATTACCCACATTCACGTAACCAGGCCTGCCTGATGCACTTCGGGCCGGGAGCCCGACCACCGTTATGACGAAGAAGCTCTTCATCAAGACCCACGGCTGCCAGATGAACGAGTATGACTCCGCCCGCATGGCGGACCTGCTCGGCGAATCTCATCAGATGGAGCTGACCGACAACGAGCAAGACGCAGACGTGATCCTGCTCAACACCTGCTCGATTCGCGAGAAGGCCCAGGAAAAGGTCTTCCACCAGCTCGGCCGCTGGAAAAAGCTCAAGCAGTCGAACCCCGACCTGGTCATCGGCGTCGGCGGCTGTGTGGCGAGCCAGGAAGGCGATGCCATCCGCAAGCGTGCTCCCCACGTGGATATGGTGTTTGGTCCACAGACCCTGCACCGCGTGCCGGGCATGCTGGATGCCAGCCGCTCCAACCAGATCTCGGTGGTGGACGTCACCTTCCCCGAGATCGAGAAGTTCGATCACCTGCCCAAGCCAAGCTCCGATGGTGCCAGTGCCTTCGTCTCGGTGATGGAGGGATGCTCCAAGTACTGCACCTTCTGCGTGGTGCCCTACACCCGCGGCGAAGAGGTCTCGCGGCCCTTCGAGGCCGTCATGGATGAGGTCTTCCACCTGGCCGACCAGGGCGTTCGCGAAATCAACCTGCTGGGGCAGAACGTCAATGCCTACCGTGGCATCAACGACGATGGCGACGAGATTGACCTGGCCGAGCTGATTGCCTGCGTGGCGGCAGTGGATGGCATCGACCGCATCCGCTTCACCACCTCCCACCCGGTGGAGTTCAGCGACAGCCTGATCGAGGCATACGCTGACATCCCGGAACTAGTCAGCCACCTGCACCTGCCGGTGCAAGCAGGCTCCGACCGTGTGTTGGCGGCCATGAAGCGCGGTCACACGGTCGAGGAGTACGTCGACAAGATGGAGCGCATTCGCGCGCTGCGTCCCGACATCAGCTTCTCCTCCGACTTCATCATCGGCTTCCCCGGTGAAACCGAAGAAGACTTCGAAGCCACCATGGACCTGATTCACCGGATCGGCTTCGACGTCTCATTCAGCTTTGTCTATTCTGCCCGTCCGGGTACCCCGGCAGCGGCGCTTGAGGACGACACGCCAGAAGAGGTCAAGAAGCAGCGCCTGGCCATCCTGCAGGAGCGTATCAACCAGCAGGCCATGCAGATCAGTCGTCGCATGGTAGGCACTACCCAGCGCGTGCTGGTATCCGGTTTCTCGCCGCGTGACCCGGGACAGCTGTCCGGCCGCACCGAGAACAACCGTGTCGTCAACTTCCGCGCGGCCAATCCGACCGAGTTGATTGGCTACTTTGTCGACGTGGAAATCACCGAAGCGCTGCCCAATTCACTGCGCGGCGAACTCGCCTCTGGCGAGCGCTACTGATACGCAGCCGACCGGAGGTGGCTGTCCAACACGCATCGACACCACCTCGGATCATTGCCCTGGCCTACGCCGGGGCAGTAAGCTGACGGAACTGTTTACACCCTCTAGTCATCAACCACGGATTTTTCTCGCCTTGAGCCAGCCATCGACCCAGGCCAATCGCATCATCACGCTCAACCTTGAACCCAACGAGCCGCGCCGTCTCGCCAATCTGTGCGGCCAGCGCGACGAGCACCTGAAGCTGATCGAAAGCCGGCTCGGCGTCACCCTGCGCAACCGCGGCAACATGTTCCAGCTGGCGGGTCCCGGCCCCCGGGTCAAGGCAGCCTCCAACCTGGTGGAGCATCTCTACCGCGAGACCGCGTCTACCGAACTGACCCCTGACAGCGTTCACCTGTTCCTGCAGGAATCCGGTATCGAAGCCCTTGAGGAAGAGACCGAAGAAGAGATCGGCGACGGCGAAGTGCTGATCCGTACGCCGCGTACGCTGATCAAGCCTCGCGGTTTGAACCAGCAGGGCTACGTCACCAGCATCCGCCAGCACGACATCAACTTCGGCATCGGCCCGGCGGGCACCGGCAAGACGTATCTTGCCGTGGCGGCCGCGGTAGAGGCCCTCAATCAGCAGCAGGTGCGCCGCATCCTGCTGGTACGCCCAGCCGTGGAAGCCGGCGAGAAACTCGGCTTCCTGCCTGGCGACCTGGCCCAGAAGATCGATCCTTACCTGCGTCCGCTGTACGACGCCCTGTATGAAATGATCGGCTTTGAGCAGGTTGCCAAGCTGATCGAGCGCCAGGTGATCGAGATCGCCCCGCTGGCCTACATGCGTGGACGAACCCTCAACAACGCCTTCATCATCCTCGACGAGAGCCAGAACACCACTCGCGAACAGATGAAGATGTTCCTCACCCGTATCGGCTTTGGCTCGACCGCGGTGATCACCGGTGACGTGACCCAGGTCGACCTGCCGCGCGGGCAGAGCTCAGGCCTGATTCAGGTGCTCGACGTGCTGAAGGACACCGCCGGCATTGGCGTGACACACTTCGCCGCCAAGGATGTGGTCCGCCACCCGATGGTCCAGCGCATCATCGAGGCCTATGACCTGTTCGAAGCCAACCAGGAAGCCGAGGAACGCGCGCGCCGCGAGGCCCGCGCCGAAGAACGCCGCCAGGAACGTGCCGATCGCCTCCAGTTCAGCAATGGCAGCAACGGAGACGCCCACTGATGAGCGCCTGCGTCGATCGTCAGATCGCCAGCCACGCCGAAGCGCTGCCCGACTCGGCCCAGCTTCAACGCTGGGTCGATGCCGTGCTGGAACACTTTCCCGGCCGTGAAGATGCCGAACTGACGATACGCCTGGTCGATAGCGACGAAAGCCAGGCCCTCAATCGTGACTATCGTGGCAAGGATGCCCCGACCAACGTTCTGTCCTTTCCTTTCGAGGCCCCACCCGGCCTCGACCTGCCGCTGCTGGGAGACCTGGTGGTCTGTCACCCGGTGGTCGAGCGCGAAGCGATGGAGCAGGACAAGCGGCTGATCGATCACTACGCTCATATGGTCGTCCATGGCACCTTGCATTTGCTCGGCCACGATCATATCGAGGACGATGAAGCCGAGGTCATGGAAAACCTCGAGCGCAGTATCCTTGCCGGCCTGGGTATTTCTGATCCCTACGCCCCGCCGGCCCCATCTCCAGATCCCGATAGCGAGGACGAGAGAGCCGACGCATGAGCGAAGACCGATCGAGTAGCCAGGCCAACAAGTCCTGGTTCGACAAACTCTTCAGCGCGCTGTCCAACGACAGCGACGAGCCCAGTTCGCGGGAAGAACTCCGTGAATTCCTGCGCCAGGCAGGCAGCCGTCTACGGCTGGAACAGGACGCCATGACCATCATCGAGGGCGCCCTGAACATCAGCGATCAGCAGGTCAGGGAGGTGCTGATTCCGCGCTCTCAGGTCACTGCGCTTGAGCTCGAACAACCGCTGGAAGACTACCTGCCCATCATTCTGGAAACCGGCCACTCGCGCTATCCGGTCATCGGCGAGAACCTCGATGAGGTCAAGGGCATCCTGCTGGTCAAGGATCTGCTGCCCCTGCTGCAGAACAACAGCGAGGAACGCCCCTTTCAGCTTGAGGAAGTGCTGCGTCCGGCCATGTTCGTCCCGGAGTCGAAGCGCCTCAACAGCCTGCTCAAGGAATTCCGCGATACCCACAATCACATGGCGATCGTGGTGGATGAATACGGCGGCACCGCGGGTATCGTCACCATCGAGGACATCCTCGAGGAAATCGTCGGCGACATCGAAGACGAACACGATACCGACGAGGAAGAGGACATTCGTCAGCTGGGTGAAGATCGCTACGCCGTCAGAGCCCTGACCCCCATCGAAGACTTCAACGAGCGCTTCGATACCCGCTTTTCCGATGATGAATTCGACACCCTTGGCGGCCTGGTCATGCAACGCTTCGGCCACCTTCCGGCTCGCGGTGAACATACCCAGATCGGCGGTTGGCGCTTCACCGTGCTCAACGCCGATAACCGACGCATTCGCTTGCTGGAAGTCGAGCCCGCCAACGCCGAAAGCGAATGATCCCCGATGCCCCGCAAGGGGCATCGCCCCTCCCCTATCTCTCGTGACCCAAGGATGGACGTTCCATGCTCGAGCGACTGTTCGGTGGCCGACTCGGTTACCTTGCTGCCCTGCTTGCCGGTGGCCTGACCACCCTGGCGGCTGCCCCCTTTGGTTGGTGGTGGCTGGCCCTCCTTTCCCCCGCGCTGGTCTACGCCGGCCTTTACCTCATGTCGCCGCGTCAGGCGCTGCTGCGCGGCTGGAGCTATGGCCTGGGGCTATTTGGCAGCGGCGCCTCCTGGGTCTATGTGTCCATCCACGACTATGGCTACACCAGCGCTCCACTGGCCTTCTTTCTGACCTCGCTGTTCGTTGCCAGCATGGCCCTGTTCGTCGCCATTCCTCTTGGCCTGTTCCGGCGCCTGATGCCAGCACGCCCTACCGTCGTCGCGGGGCTTGCGGGCTTTGTCGGCTTCTGGGTGCTGATGGAGTGGATTCGCACTTGGCTATTCACCGGCTTTCCCTGGCTGCTGCTGGGCAGTACCCAGGTCGACTCGCCGCTGTCGACGCTGGCTCCCCTGGGCGGCGTCTATCTGCTGTCGTTAGCCGTTGCCGCCAGTGGTGCCCTGTTGGTAGAGCTGCTGCAAAGGCGTTATCTGGCAGCACTGCCACTGGTCCTGATCTGGGCCGTGGCCGTCGTCCTGCCAAGCCACTGGACCACACCTGCTGGCGAGCCACTCAAGGTCAGCCTGCTGCAGGGTAACCTGCCCCAGGAGATCAAGTGGCTGCCTGAAGGTCAGCGTCAAGCCGTCAACACCTATCTCGGCATGACGGGAGAACTGGAGGCCAGCCGTCCCGCCGAGCCGGATATCGTCATCTGGCCGGAGGCTGCCCTGCCGATGTTCGAAGACCAGGCAGAACCCATCATGGCCCGCGCACAGGCTGCCCTGGCACCCGACACGGCACTGCTGACGGGCATCCTGCAGCGGGATGAAGACGGCCGCTTCTACAACGCCGTATCCGCCTACGGCAACGCCAGCGGCGGCTATCGCAAGGCGCATCTTGTGCCCTTCGGTGAATATCTGCCGTTGGAGAGCGTGCTGCGCGGCGCCATCGCCTTCTTCGACCTGCCGATGCCGGCCATGACACCGGGTCCCGATCGCCAGGACCCGATGGTGGCCGCGGGGCATACCATCGGCAACGCGATCTGCTACGAAATCATCTATGCCGACCTGGTAGCCCAGCGAGCTCGCCACGCCGAACTGCTGCTGACCGTGTCCAACGATAGCTGGTTTGGCAACTCCATCGGCCCGCACCAGCATCTGGAGATGGCCCGCCTGCGAGCCCTGGAGAACGGCCGCTACGTGATCCGTGCCACCAGCAACGGGATTACGGCGATCATCGACGACCAGGGCGAGATCCTCGACCAGCTGCCACAATTCACCACCGCCAGGCTGGACGGCGAGGTGCAACCGATGCAAGGCCTGACGCCTTTCACGCGCACCGGCAGCTGGCCCACCTGGGCACTGGCCGCCCTGCTGCTGCTGGTCGGGATCGGCTGGCGCCGCCGCACCGCCTGACGAAAGAGTGATGCGCAGCTGACTGGTGGCGTCAGCCGCTAAAGGCCTATCGCCCCAGCAAGCGCCAATCGCTACCAAAGACCGGCAGACAGAGCACCCGCAAGCAAAACGCCGCAAGGGCCAAGGCCCTTGCGGCGTTGTCGTGACAGCCCTCGTCAGAGCGCGTCTCAGGAGGACGGTTCGTCTTCGGGAGACTCGCCCAGTACCTCCGGAATCGAGATCTTCACAAAACGTCCTGGCGCAGGTTCCAGCAAGGCCAGCTCTCCCCCTCCGGGCTGACGGGCCTCGACCATCTTGTCTGCATCCACATAGCCACCGTCCAACATCCACTGCTGCCAA
Organism: Halomonas sp. DP8Y7-3; assembly: GCF_019801675.1. Lineage (NCBI taxonomy): Bacteria > Pseudomonadati > Pseudomonadota > Gammaproteobacteria > Oceanospirillales > Halomonadaceae > Halomonas > Halomonas sp. DP8Y7-3. The sequence goes on along the minus strand of NZ_JAHVIO010000003.1, from coordinate 357,260 downwards.
TGCGGCCACCAGGATCCTTCGTGGGCCTCGGCGCCAGCCAGCCAGTCGTCATGGTTGTCGGGCAGTTCGCTATTGGTCCAGTAACCGTACTTGTTCTTGTGGGGCGGGTTGATGATCCCGGCAATATGCCCGGAGCCACCAAGTACGAAGGTGACGGGCCCCTTGGGCAGCAAGGCCCCGTAGTAGCTGCTGTTCCACTTGGCGATGTGGTCTTCACGGGTGGCGACGAAGTAGCTGGGGGTCGATACCTTGCGCAGATCAATCTTGACGTCGTCCAGCTCGATCCCGCCCGGCTCGACCAGCAGGTTTTCCTGGTACAGGTGGCGCAGATACCAGCCGTGAGTGCCCGCCGGAAGATTGGTACCGTCCGTGTTCCAGTACAGCAGATCAAAGGCGGCAGGGTCCTCGCCCTTGAGGTAGTTGTTGACGTAGAACGACCAGAACAGGTCATTCTCACGCAGCAGGTTGAAGGAATACGCCATCACCCGGCCATCAAGATAACCATCCTGCTCGAGCTTGGCTTCAATCCCTTGCAGCACCGGCTCGCTGAGGAACACGCCGATTTCCCCAGGATCACGAAAGTCCTGCAGCGTCGCCATGTAGGTGACCGACTTGGCCTTGCGCCCGCGCCGGGTGCTGGTCAGGTACGCCATGGTCGACGCGGTCAGGGTGCCGCCAATGCAGTAGGAGAGGAAATTGGCCGACTTCTCTCCGGTAGCCTGCTCGATGCCATCCAGCGCCGCGATGGGCCCCAGCTGCATGTAGTCCGCCCAGGTCAGGTCGCGCTGCTCGGGGCCTGGGTTGCGCCAGGAAATCAGGAAGACGGTATGCCCTTGGTCCACCAGCCACTTGACCAGCGAGTTTTCCGGGCGCAGGTCCAGCACGTAATACTTGTTGATCCAGGGAGGAACGATCAGCAGCGGTGTCTTGAACACCTTTTCCGTGGTGGGCGCATACTGAATCAGCTGGATCAGCTCGTTTTCCATGACCACGGCGCCTTCGGACACCGCGATGTTGCGGCCGACCTCAAAGGCACTGCGATCGGTCATGGTCACGTTCAGACCTTCGGCAGAGTTGGCCAGGTCTTCGCGCAGTCGCGCCAGACCATCCACCAGATTCTGACCGCGGGTTTCCAGGGTCTTGCGCATGACCTCCGGGTTGGTCGAGACGAAGTTGGTCGGTGACATGGCATTGACCATCTGGCGAGCGTAGAACGACAGATTGCGCTTCTCGCCAGGGCTCAGGTCGTCCAGCCGATCCACCAGGTTCTCCACGGTGCTGGAGAAAAGCAGATACTGCTGCATGATGGCGTTATAGGCCGGGTCGCTGGTCCAGGCCTCATCCTTGAACCGGCGATCCCCCCGCGAGGGAGTCACCAAGGGCTCCAGGGCGCCGCCGCTGGCGGCAGACATGGCTTGCTGCCACAGCGCCAGCTGATCCTGCATCAACTTCGTCTGGGTCTCCCACAGCAAGGTGGGGTTACGCATCAGCGATTCCGCACCTGCCTGGAAGCTGTTGCGAATATCTTCCATCACCGAGTCGGCTGCATCACTCGGTACCATGCGTGAAAGAAAGTCCTCCATCAGTGCCTGGTACTCTGCGCTCAGCACTGACAACTGGCTGCCCCACTCTTCAGGGTTGTCCATTACCTGCTCACCTGCCGCCATGGCGACCTCCTCTCCACTGCCCCGCACACAGGATGGCTCACCGTTCGCCGGCCGGCATCGCGGTATCCACCCTCATCTTGTCATGGTTGTTTGATGCGTAAGGGCAAGGGTCCACCGGACCCCTGCCCTTTGCTGGCTGTCGCTTGACCGACCGCCAGGGTGATACCGCGATCAGGACGTGCGCTTGCGACTCGAGGTCGCCCTGGCGGTGCCTGTCGACTTGGTAGATGTAGTAGCACTGGAGGCTGCCTGCGACGCTTGCTGGGCGGTCTTTTCCGCCGCTTCGGTCACCTGCTGGGTGGCCTTTTCCACGGCGGCCGTAGCCTGGTCCCGTGCCTGGGTGGCCTGTTCGGCAAGTTGCTGGCCGGACTCGGCGAACAACGTCTCCAGTTCTGTCTTGAACTCAAGGCTGAGCTGGCTCATGGCGCGGGCATCTTCCAGCATCTGCGCCGACAGCTCGTTGAGCATCTCGGCCTGACGGGTGGAGAAGTCGCGCAGCCCCTCGGCATCGTTGATCTCGGTGGCATCGCGCATGCGCTCGGTGCCCATCTGGCTATAGCGCTTCATCGATTCCATCTGGTACTGGGACATCTTTTCCATGTTGTCCAGCATCAGGGAATTGAGCTTGCGCATCGGCTCGAAGAACTGACGAGTCTGCTCGCTGAAGTTGTCGAACATCTTGTCTTGCATGACCAAACCTCCTGGAAGTCCTGTCGATGAACCCTGTCCAAACAGCCTGTTCATTCAGCATTTCGTGTCAATGACGCCGTAGCGTCAGCGCACCGGATGTTCTTCATGCAGGCACTTCATGCGGACTCTTCATGGGGGCATTGCGCCCCTTTGGAGTCACATGACGCCTGTCGTTCCAGGCGACCGCCATGGCTCTTGCATGGCTCTGCATGGCAACTGCAGGCCAGCCTGACGTTGCTCCTGGCGCGCGCCATCAGCATCATTGTTGCAACGCAACAAAGGTCAGTCTGGCACACACAGGATGACAGTGCCATGACATCCCCTCGAGCTGCGCGAATATGCATGGGACACTCGTCACCGGCATCGCCGCGCCTGTTGCCATGGCCAAGCCGTCAGCCCTTGTCCTTGCTGCCGGACCTGGCACTGGCACTGCCTGTCCGACGAGACGCACTGCTCGACCGAGCGGTGCTGCTGGATCGCGACGCCGATCCCGACTCCTGCTCCGAGTCGCTCGAGGAGCTCGATGTACTGCGCGCACTCTGAGCCGCCTGAGTCAGCATATCCATCATCATTTTCTGATAGTTGCCAAAGCTGGCCAGACCCTGGGACAAGCCCTGTTGCAGAGCAGGCTGCTGCAGGAAGGGCTGCATCAGACTCATGGGGTCATAGCCCTCGACACCGGATTCCATCTGCCGCTGAATGCGATCAAGCAGGTCCTGCTGGAAGGCCTCGATATTGGGAAGCCCCAGTGCCTGACGGAATTCTTCTGGCGTCAGATCGAACTCGACGTTGATTTTCATGCTGGCCTCTTACTCCCTGGTCGATATGTCGACGTTGCGTCGGCGCTAGGGGAATATCACATCAGCGATATCGACGGCGACTGTCCTGACCAGCGCCACCCTGCGCAGCAAGCACAAGACGCAATAAGCAAAAGATGCCTTGCTTCGTCATCTTCCTTTCACGCCATCTTGAGTGTAGCAGTCCTGTCACGCTCCGCGATTCAGCGTAACCGTGGGGTGCTGACGGAAACCTCGCTATTCTGTGCGCGATGGCGCAACAGGTGGTCCACCAGCGTCAACGCCATCATCGCTTCGGCAATCGGCGTCGCACGAATGCCGACGCAGGGGTCATGACGGCCCTTGGTCACTACCTCTACCGGATTGCCGTCCACATCGATGGAGCGTCCTGGAATGGTGATGCTCGAGGTCGGCTTGAGCGCGAGATGAGCGATCAAGGTCTGACCACTGGAAATCCCCCCCAGCACACCGCCCGCATGATTGGACAGGAAGCCTTCGGGAGTCATCTCGTCGCGATGCTCACTGCCACGCTGTGACACGCTGGCAAAGCCATCACCGATTTCTACGCCCTTCACCGCATTGATGCTCATCAAGCCGTGGGCCAGGTCAGCATCGAGACGGTCGAACACCGGCTCGCCCAAGCCAGGCGGCAGGCCTTCCGCGGTCACGGTGATCTTGGCACCGACCGAGTCCTGATCACGACGCAGCTGGTCCATGTAGGCCTCGAGCTCCGGCACGCGCTCTGGGTCAGGGCAGAAGAACGGATTATCGTTTACCGAGGCCCAGTCGCGAAATTCGATGGCCAGCTCACCCAGCTGACTCATGTAGCCCCTCACCACAATGCCCTGACTGGCCAGGTACTTCTTGGCAATCGCGCCAGCAGCGACGCGCATCGCGGTCTCGCGGGCGCTGGAGCGACCGCCACCGCGATAGTCGCGCACGCCGTACTTGTGGTGATAGGTGTAGTCCGCGTGGGCGGGCCGGAACTGGTCCTTGATCTTGGAGTAGTCCTTCGAGCGCTGATCGGTATTCTCGATCAACAGACCGATCGATGTGCCGGTGGTCTTGCCCTCGAACACGCCGGACAGGATCTTGACCTGGTCCGGCTCGCGCCGCTGGGTGGTATGACGGGACGTGCCGGGACGCCGGCGGTCGAGGTCCGCCTGCAGGTCGGCTTCACTCAGCTCGATGCCAGGAGGACAACCATCGACGATGGCGCCCAGCGCGATCCCGTGGCTCTCGCCGAAGGTGGTGACGGTAAACAGTTTGCCGAAGGTATTGCCGGACATGGGCGCTCCTCTGTGTGTATCGCGAAAGTGTTAGGCGAACTCAGGCAAAGGACGCCGCATGGGCGTCGAGTTCATCGGCGGTCAAGGCAAACACGCCCTGACCGCCGCGCTCGAAGTCGAGCCACAGGAACGGCACCTCGGGGAAGGCCGCTTCAAGGTGATGGTCAGAATTGCCCACCTCGACAATCAGCACGCCCTGGTCCGTCAGGTGTGCTCTCGCCTCGCGCAGGATGCGCCGGACGATATCCAGGCCGTCGCTGCCGGCACCCAGTGCCAGCGCGGGTTCATGGCGAAACTCTTCAGGCATGGTGGTCAGGTCCCGCAGATCCACATAGGGCGGATTCGATACGATCAGGTCGTAGCGCTGCCCCTCCAGGCCATCGAAGACATCGCTTTGCACCGCGCGCACCCGACGCCCTACATCATGGCGATTGATGTTCGCCCGCGCCACGGCCAAGGCATCCTGGCTGATATCCGACAGATCGACCTCTGCAGTGGGCAGATATTCGGCACTGGCGATACCGATGCAGCCAGAGCCGGTACACAGGTCCAGAATGCGTCGCGGCGGCTCTTCCGGGAACCACGCCTGGTAGCCGCTCTCGATCAGTTCAGCGATGGGCGAGCGCGGAATCAGCACGCGTTCATCCACGGCAAAGGTCAGCCCGGCGAAAAATGCCTCGCCGAGCAGATAGGGCAGCGGCCGGCGATCGGTAATACGCGCGCGGACCAATGCCACGATGCGCTCACGCTCCATCGGCAGCAAGCGGGCCTCCTGCACGCTGGGATCAACGTCCCAGGGTAGATGCAGCGCGCCCAGCACCAGCGCTACCGCCTCATCCCAGGCGCTATCGGTGCCGTGGCTGTAGGTCAATCCGGCCAGATGAAACTCACTGGTGGCCCAGCGCAGGCAGTCGCGCAGGGTGATCAGACCATCGGCAAGTTCGCCGTCGGCGAGCACCAGCGTGGAGGAAGCGTCGCGCCCTTGGGCAGGAAGGCGCGTGGATGAGGGGGCAGAAGAAGAATCAGCCAAGGGGGAATCCTGTCGAGCGGGTTCGCGATGGGGCTATCCGGCCTTGCAGCACGCGCTGCAACAGGCAATCGGCGTAGCGAAATGGACTGTCCGGCATTGTATCCGCGCCAGCGGTTCACTGCCACGACGAGCGCGGTATACTGACCGCCCCATTCACGCACTTGAGGCCCCGATGAGCCACCGCCAGCCACCGCCCGACGACGACATCAACGCGTTTCGCCAGGCCCTGGAACAGGCGGGAGTCCGTCGCATCCGGCACAATCGCGCTGATACCGGCAAGCCGCGCACCACATCGCATCCACAGCGGGACCAGGCCGCCGCCGCGAGACGCGCGGCCGCGGTCAGTGCCGGGGATGACGTGGCGACGGGGCGCACCTCCGACGGTCGGGTAGAGCCGGTACGTCCTTCCGAGTATCTCGATTTCGCATTGCCTGACCTGCCCTACCGGACGCGCAGCCAGCTGAAGCGCGGATTGATCCAGTGGGAGGGTGGGCTCGACCTGCACGGCTACAGCCTGGAAGAAGCCCGGGCTGAACTTGAGAGCTTTCTGCGCGATTCCGTCGCCAGCGGCCATCGCTGCGTGATTGTCGTCCATGGCAAGGCCTGGGGCGCCACCGCGGATTACCCGGTGATCAAGAGCCACGTCAATGCCTGGCTCAGGGAGTGGCCAAGCGTGCTGGCGTTCTGCTCCGCCACCGATGCCGAGGGCGGCACCGGCGCGGTGTACGTGCTCCTGCGCAGACGTGGCCACACCCCGTAGGAAAACGCCGCATAAATTGCTGCGCTCGACATCTCGACGGCTGGCGTTACTCAAGATCCTCATTTAACCGCTCGTAAACTCCGGACTTTCCGTTCCGGCAGTAGCCGACCTGCCATCGCTCGCTACATTTCTGCGGCGCTTCCTTGGGGCACACCGCATCACTGCCTGCGCTGGCGATCCGCCGCCACGTAATCGCCAGTGATGCGCTTAGCGACGCACCTCGGCATGCTCCACCAGGCCACAGGTCTCGATACGATCCAGCGCCTGGCAGGTCAGGTGACGTCCCAGCCGAATCAGGTCTCTGGCCCGGTGGAACTCAAACGACCCACACACCGTCTTGGGCACCTCCACCAGAATATCGGGCGGGTATCCCGCTTCCTTGTAGCGCGCCAGGGCCGCCTGGGTGATATCGAATGAGGTGAGGATGGTGGCCAGGCGTCCCCAGTCCTTGGGACCCAGCGCCGCCGTGCCCCGCTCGGCGCGATCCGCCTCGGCCTCGGTATTGGCGCTGTCCAGCAGCCGACGTACCAGCGGCGTCCCTTTCGCCTCGTGTCTTCGATCCCCCTTGCGTCGTTCGTCCTTCGAGGGGGAAGACGCAGGGGACGCCGACCCAGCACGTGACTCGTCACAGCTGGGACAATGGGTCGGCAACAGTTCTTCCAGGGTGACCAGCTGCGGACTGTTGGCCGTGACGTTGACGGCCATTACCAGGTCCGCGTGTACCGAGACATTGGAAATGATCGGCAAGGGATTCAGCAGGCCGCCATCCACCAGCAGGCGTGGCCCGTCCTCCACCGGGGTAAACACCCCCGGGATGGCAATGGAGGCGCGGATAGCCTTCAGCAACGAACCGCGCTGAAACCATACCTCGCGCTGGCGCACCAGGTCGGTGGCCACCGCAGTGAACGGTATCGGCAGATCTTCAATGGCCACATCACCGATGAAGGACTCGATCTTGCTCATGACCTTCTTGCCCTGCATGGCGCCCATGGAAGTGAAAGACATGTCGAGCAGTCGCAGCACCCCGAACGAGCCCAGCTCCTCCACCCACTGCCGATAGTCCTCCAGCTTGCCCGCGGCAAAGATCCCCCCGACCAGAGCGCCCATGGAACACCCCGAGATAGCGACGATCTCGTACTCGCGCGCGGCCAGCTCCTGCAGAACACCGATGTGGGCGTAGCCTCTGGCTCCGCCGCTGCCCAGGGTCAGAGCGATGCGCTTGCCGGGCAAGCCCGGCGGACAGTCGTGGCGATAGGTCGTCATGGCGTGGCCCTCCTGCCGCTTGATGTCGGCGGGTCGTCCCCGAGTCCACGGCAAGGTCGAGGGCTGGGCAATGACCGTCCTGCCGACGCACGATGATCTGACAGGCTCTGGCGAATACGGCTGCCTCGAACCTGTCTATCAGATTAGTCCACCCCTGCGTGGAAACACTTACACCGCTGATCACGGCGCAGCCGCTTCGAGGCCGGCATCTGGTACGAGCGGCTGACGCCCCACGCCATGCCCATGCCGGAGCTTGCCGGGCCAGCTAGGATGAAGCGGCGGGACCCCCGGGGTCGCCTAAGGCACTGACGATGGTGTCTGCCACCGCCTGCACATGGCTGGGCGAAGCATGCAGATGATGCCCGCCCTCAAGCACGTGCCGTGTCAGCTGGCGAACCCGTGCCCGCGCCGCAATGCCGCGGGGGCTGTCGCCGAGGATACCGTCGCGTCCCTCGATCAGCAGTACCTCGCAGGCAATAGCCTCAAGCAGGTGGGCGACCTGCTCGTCGGTCAGCCTGACGGGAGAGGGTCGCAGCAAGCGTGGATCAGTGCGCAGCTGCAGCTGCCCATCGTCCGCTGGTGCCAGATTGCGCGCCACAATGTCACGAACCGTCTCGGCATCCACGGGCGTCGCACCACCGACGACACGTGCCTCCACCGCGCTGTCGAGATCCGCATAGCGGGGGGAGCGGGACCGCCGGCGACGGTGCGCCTTGAGCGACCGTCCGAGTTGCTGGGCGGTCTCTTGCGGTGCGGTCGTGAGAGCTCCCAGGCCGTCGATCAATACCAGGCGTTCGACCCGCTCGGGCAACGCAGCGGCCAGCAGACAGGCGACCCCTGCCCCCAGCGAATGCGCCAGCAGCGGTGCGCGCTCCAGCCCCAGATCGTCCATGGCGTCCAGCAGGTCATGGCAGTAGTCCCAGATGGCGTAATCGAGACTCCCGGCCAGTGGCCGTGACAACCCGTGGCCCGCCATATCGATGGCCACGATGCGTATGCCAAGGCGACGTGCCAGCAGCGGCGCGAGACGACTGAAGCTGGCCGCGTTGTCGAGCCACCCGTGCAGCGCCAGCCAGGTGGGCGCCCCCTCTTCCCCCCAGACCAGCGCAGCCAAACGCCCTTCAGCCAGGCGCCCTTCAGCCAAACCCAGAGCAGCGCCTGTCGAGGTCATGGCGGTTGCCGTCGTCGGAATCCGGGTCATTTACGCGCCCCCTCTGGTGCCAGCAGGCGATCGATCATGGACAGCAAGGCCTCTCGCGTCGCATCCGGCTGCTCCATGGGGAACATATGCGTCCCCGGCACCGTCTCCAGCACGATACCGCGGCGACTAAGCCGCCTGCAGCGCGACGGCGTCAGCAGATCCGACGACGCTCCCGCCAACACTCCGATAGGCACCGACACCTCGCGGGGCAGACGATCCAGGTGGTGAGGAAGGTGACGAAATATCTCGACCTCGATATCCGGGTCATAGCTCAGTACGGCACTACCGTCTTCCAATACCGTCGTGCCTGCCTCGATATAGTCGTCCAGGGCTTCCGGCGTAAAGGCCCGAAACAGCCCCTTGCGCCGCAGTTGGGCACGCATGGCATCGCGGCTTTCCCAGCGCGCGCGCCGCCCTTTGCTCTTGCCCGCCGGGGTCACCCGATCCACCATGCCCAGCCATTTGCTGAGGCGCATGGCCATTGCGTCCAACCCCAGCATCAGCGGCGGGTCGAGCATCACCACTGCCTGGAACCGCTCAGGAGCCTGGCGCGCTGCCATGGCGGTGATGACGCCGCCCATGGAATGTCCCACGCCGATAAAGGGGCCCGGCAGATCACGCGTACTGTCCAGATATTCGTCGCGCAAGGCCAGCCAGTTGTGACCGACAGGAAAGTCAGGATGATGCCCCAGCCGGTCCAGTGGCTGGATGTCAAAACGCTCCTTCAGTGGAGCCAACAGACTGCGATAGCTGCCCCCGGGAAACCCGTTGGCGTGGGCAAACAGCAAGGTCGGGCGGTGTGACTCGGTCATTGTCCTTCGCTCATCATCATAGGGGCAGCGGCAATCCGGCCGCCGGTAGCGTCAGCAGGCTAACGAGTTTACCCTATGGCGAGTCAGCGCCGTGCTCAAGTGGCTTGCCGGCAGTGGGACGTAGGCCTTCGGTCGCCACCGTGGAGTCTCGTCCTCTTTGCACCGGTCTCATGGCAACCACCGGCGCTTCTGACGCCTCGTCATTCGCTTTCATCAGCCAGGTATTTCACGTGTCCTCCAAGCCCCGTCGTGATACGCGTCAGCGCAACCGCATTTTCTTCCTCACCGTCGCCATCGCAGTGATCATTGGGCTTTGGTTGGCCCGGTAACTCATCGGTGACGACACCAGAAGCCCGCATGCCAGTCTCATTGCAATGGGCTGCAATCATCAGACTATCCGCAGGGCGGCTGCGGCCCCGCTCACTCCAGCATGTCTGCCAAACGAGCACGCAGGCGATCGCGGGCAAAATCCACGAAGCTACGCACCTTCGCTGGCGCACGCCGGCCCTCGACATGCACCAGATGAATCGGCCAAGGAGCGGGCTCGTGATCCTGCAGCACCACGCGCAGACGGCCCGAGGCCAGCTCATCCGCGATCTGATACGACAGCACACGCGTCAGCCCCCAGCCGTGACACGCTGCCTCGATCCCCGCAGCCACGCTACTCAGACGTAGCCGAGGACTTATCCTCACGGTGTCCTTTTCGTCACGTCCAAAGCGCCATTCGACGATTGGACTCAAGGCAGAGACCGCGGCAATGCGATGATCCTTTAGCTCTTGAGGCTTTTGAGGCTCGCCCCAGCGCTCTAGATAATCAGGTGCTGCACAGATCACTCGTCGCACGTCCCCCACCCTGACTGCGACCAGTTCTGATGACGGAAGAGGACCGATACGTAGTGCCACATCAAAGCCCTCTTCCACCATGTTGACCACTCGGTCGAGCATCACGACATCCACTGACACATCCGGATAGGCGTCGAGAAAGTCCACCAGCATGGGCGTCATATATCGCCGGCCGAACTCATTGGGACAGGTGAGTCGCAACTCGCCGAGCGGACGAATGGCCGCGCCGGAAGCAGCATCGTCAGCGGCCTGCAGCTGCGCCAGCACGTGACGGGCATCCTCCAGATAGGCGCGACCTACTTCTGTCAATCGCACTCGACGGGTGGTGCGGATCAGTAACCGCGTACCTAGACGAGCCTCAAGGGCATTCACCCCTCGCGTCACCGAGGGCGCACTCATGCCAAGTCGGCGAGCGGCTTCCGCGAAGCTCTCGGCTTCTGCCACCGCAATGAAGACCTTTAGGCTTTGCAGCCGATCCATTCGCCGATTACCTCCATTTCATAAAATAGTGCCTTTCTTTTTTGCCATATTAATTCATAAAACGGAGAGAGATAAGCTCATCAAGCAGTGAGGCCCGCCACAGTGGCCGTCCAATGCTCGTCATTACCGAGGCTTAAGCTCACACTTCCACAGCAGGCACCCATCATGTCGCACCCCATCACCCTATACCGCACGCCAAAGTCTGGTCACTGCCACCGGGTAGAGCTAATGCTCTCTTTGCTCGGGTTGCCCTATCGGACAGTCGATCTTGATATGGCCAATCGCGCGCACAAAGCACCCGAATTCCTGGCGATCAGCCCCTTCGGTCTCGTCCCGGCCATCGACGACAACGGCTATACACTCTCGGACAGCAACGCCATTCTCGTTTATCTGGTCAAGAACTATGCAGCGGACAGCGACTGGCTTCCCGCCTCACCCAAGGACGCGGCCGAAGTGCAGCGTTGGCTGACCATTGCTGCCGACAACCTGTTTGCAGGCCCCTGCGCCGCTCGCCTCGTCAAGGTGTTCGATGTCCCGCTGGATCACTCGGCAGCAGTAGAAAAGGCTCACGACCTGCTAGGTATCCTGGACACTCACCTATCCACTCGAGCATGGCTCGCCACTGGGCGACCGACGCTCGCAGACGTAGCGCTCTTCAGCTATATCGCCCATGCCCCAGAAGGCGGCGTCGACTTAAGGCCTTATCCGAGCGTGCATACGTGGCTGCAGCGCGTGCGCGCACTGCCTGGCTTCGTGGCCATGGCATCGTCACCGGTGGTGGCGCCAGAGCCGCGCCCGGCCTAACCGTCATATTTCAGAGCTCATCGACGACCCAAAATACAGTTCCATCAATCAGTTCCCCTCCAAGATCCTGCGAGGATATCCATGACGCAAGTGCCCACCACTCCCTTTCATCAGGGCGAACGCGAGGCCCAGCATCGTGCGGGTGTCGGCGACGTTGCCAGTTGGGCAGGCGGTTTTATTCGAGACTTTCTGCCCGACCAGCATCGAGATTTCCACACTGCTCTGCCCTTTCTGGTCATGGCAGGTAGCGACCTGAACGGTCGTACCTGGGTCACTGTGCTGGAGGGGGCCGACGGATTTCTGCACTCTCCCACGCCCTATCAGCTGAGCCTCCGTACCGAGCCAGAGCCGAGTGATCCGCTAGCCGAGCGCTTATTCTCAGGCGGTGATGTGGGAGTGCTGGGCATCGATCTCGCCAGCCGACGCAGGAATCGCTTCAACGGGCGAATTTCACGGTCCTCCGATGGCTACGTCATCGACGTTCAGCAGTCCTTTGGCAACTGCCCCCAGTACATTCAACAGCGCACACTATCGCGTACCCAAGCCAACGCGCCTGGCACGCTCAAGCGCTTCAGCCAGCTGACACGCGACCACATTCACTGGATTGAACGCGCCGACACGATGTTTATGGGGTCTGGCCATCACGATCACTCCGAAGCACGTCACAACGGCTTCGACGCTTCTCATCGCGGGGGCGCGCCGGGCTTCGTCAAGGTGGAGAGCGAGCAAGAGCTGGTCATCCCGGACTATGCGGGTAACAACTTCTTCAACACCATCGGCAATCTGCTCAAGGATCCACGGGTGGGTCTTGTCTTCGTGGACTTCAACCAAGGCAGCCTGCTGCACATCAGTGGCACCGCACGAATCAACTGGAGCCCGGGGGCGTCCTCCGACCCACAAGCCAGGCGATTTATACACGTCACTATCGAACGCATACTGGAACGCCGCCATGTGCTGTCACTTCGCTGGCAGCGAGATCTTCAACACACACGAGACCTCACGATCAAGCGCAAGGTACGCGAGAGCAAGGACGTCACCTCCTTCTACCTCGCACCTGTCGACCAACATCCCCTAGTACCGGCCACCGCAGGCCAGCACCTTAACGTGGACATGCAAATTCCAGGACAGCTTGGCACCACCTCGCGTAGCTACTCGCTGTCAGGTGATCCTGCCGATAGCCAACACTACCGTCTCAGTATCAAGCGCGAGGCCTAAGGCCTGGTATCACGCTACCTGCACGACGTCCTTGGCGAAGGAGCAATCATCAAAGCAGGCAGGCCCACCGGCGACTTCGTGTTGCCTGACAAAGAGACACCGGTGGCATTGATCAGTGCGGGTATTGGTCTCACCCCTATGGTCGCCATGCTTCACGCGGCGGCCAGACAAGGACGCCCCGCCTGGTACCTTCACGGAGCTCGCCGAGGCGATCAACATCCCCTGCGCCAGGAAGTCAACGAACTGGTGGCTCGTCATGCCCACTTACACCAGCGCATCTTCTACAGCCAGCCGGCCCCGGAAGATCGCCTCGGACATGACTTCCACGTTGCTGGACGCCTCAGCGCCACTGCCGTGCTCGAGACCGCTGGTCATCCCGAAACACACTATCTTGTGTGCGGCCCCTCTGCTTTCGTAGCGAACTTGACCGATGATCTCATCAGCTACGGCGTCCCCGCCGCTCGCCTCCATAGCGAGTCCTTTTAACCTCTCAGGGTGCCTGGTGTAGCGGGGGGGCGCCTCCCTATCGCCTCCCTATCGCCCCCCTCTCGCCTCCCCCTCTCCTCCATCTCGCGCTAAACACCACACTAAGCATCGCGCTATCCGTCTTTGCCCCTCATATGTACTTCGACCGTCTCGGCCCTGCTTCGCAACCTCTTTTTGTTATGTTATAACTTTGCACCCACGACTTGGGCGCGACGAGCTGTGGTAGCTCGAATCCACACCGTGGCGTCAACGCCTGGCGGTCGGTACAGATGATCAGCCAGTGATCACGACGCAAGCCAAGCCAACGCGTGCTGCCAACACACCGTGATTCACCCCTATCGCTGGAGAACACCGCGATGTCGTCTCCTGAAGAGACCCGTCTTCTGGCCATGTCGGACGACGACTACATGAATGAAGAGCAGCTCGCATTTTTCCGCCAGCGGCTGCTGTCGGAGAGGGCCCAGATCGAGGCCCACCTGAGGGAAATACGGACCAATATGGCGTCCCACGAGCGGGATAGCGACGAACTTGACCAGGCCGCCTTTGAAGAGGAGCTGAGGCTGCAGCTGCGTCAGGCCGATCGCGAAACCCGCCTGATCGCCAATATCGACTCAGCCATTCGTCGGATCGATGCCGGAGACTACGGCTACTGCATCGAAACCGGCGAACCCATCGGCATCCCCAGGCTGCTGCTGCGCCCTACCGCCAAGCTGACCCTTGAGGCCAAGGAACGCCAGGAGCAACGGGAACACCACTATCGCAAGATGCGAGGAGAAAGCGCATGACCCCCTCAGCCGCCCCCCTTCCGGTGACCGTTCTGTCCGGCTTTCTCGGCGCCGGCAAGACCACCCTGCTCAACCATATCCTGGCCAATCGCGAAGGTCGCCGAGTGGCGGTCATCGTCAATGACATGAGTGAGGTCAATATCGACGCGGCCCTGGTCAGGGGTGCACCAGACCAGGCAGGCGAGGTCACTCTCAACCGGGCCGAAGAACAGCTGGTCGAGATGAGCAACGGCTGCATCTGCTGCACGCTGCGCGAGGATCTGCTGATCGAAGTACGACGACTGGCCGAGGAAGGGCGCTTCGACACGCTGGTGATCGAGTCCACCGGCATTTCCGAACCACTTCCCGTCGCCGAAACGTTCACCTTCTCCGACGAGCAAGGTCGTAGCCTGTCCGACGTCGCGCGCCTGGATACTCTGGTGACCGTGGTCGATGGCGCCAACTTCCTCAGCCAGTATCGCGAGGCCCAGTCCCTGGCAGAGGCCGGGGAGAGCCTGGGAGAAGACGACGAGCGCAATGTGGCCGACCTGCTGGTCGACCAGATCGAATTCTGCGATGTGCTGCTGATCAGCAAGACTGACCTTCTTAGCCAGACCGAACTTGAAGAGCTGACGAGCGTGCTGCGCGCCCTCAACCCCGAGGCCGAATTGCTGCCCATCGCCCATGGCAAGGTATCCCTGGACAAGGTGCTGGATACCGGGCGCTTCAGCTTCGAGCGGGCCCAGCAAGCGCCGGGATGGCTCAAGGAACTGCGCGGCGAGCACGTGCCAGAGACCGAGGAATACGGCATCTCCAGCTTTGCCTACCACGCACGACGTCCTTTCCATCCACAGCGCTTCTTCGAGCTGCTGCACAGCAACTGGTTTGGCGGCAAGCTATTGCGCTCCAAGGGGTTCTTCTGGCTGGCCACGCGGCCGACCTTTGCCGGCCAGTGGAGCCAGGCTGGGGGTATCGCCCACTACGGCTTTGCCGGCATGTTCTGGAAGGCGATCCCTGAAATCAACTGGCCCGAAGACCCCGACTATCGCGCCTCCATCATGGAACGCTGGGAAGAGCCCTTCGGCGACATGCGACAGGAGCTGGTCTTCATCGGCCAGAACCTCGACGAAGCGCGTATCCGCCAAGCGCTGGATGACTGCCTGATCAGCGAGTCATTGCTGCTGGAGGGCAAGGACGCCTGGGCAACGCTGCCCGACCCCTTCCCCGCCTGGAAGTAAACCATGCAGAATGCCGAACCTATCCCGGTGACCGTGCTGACCGGCTTTCTTGGCAGCGGCAAGACGACACTGCTCAATCATCTGGTGCGCCAGCCGGCCATGAGCGATGCGCTGGTGGTGATCAACGAGTTCGGTGACATCGGCCTGGATCACCGGCTGGTGGCAGAGGGCGATGAGCACACCGTCGTCGAAATGAGCAGTGGCTGTCTGTGCTGCACGATTCGCGGCGACCTCAGTCGCAGCGTGCAGCAAGCCGTGGAGCAGCTGAACCAACGCGAGGCGCGCCCGGTGTCCCGAATGATCATCGAGACTACCGGGCTTGCCGATCCTGCGCCGATTCTCCAGACCTTGATGACCGATCACTGGCTGGCCCAGCGCTTCCGTCTGGACGGCGTTGTTTGCCTGGTCGATGCAGCCAATGGTCTCTCTACCCTTCATGCCCATGGCGAGTCACAGCGCCAGGCTGCGGTCGCTGACTGCCTGCTGCTGACCAAGACCGATCTGGTGGGTGGGACACGCCTGAACGATCTATCGAGGCAGCTGGCCGAGATCAACCCTGCCGCCGAGCAGATCGAGGTCCTTAATGGCGAAATCGATGCTGCACGCCTCACCGCCCGGCGTCTGCCAGCGTCGGCCAAGGATGCGCCGCAGGCTCAGGGCTGGCTCGGGGCCGGCGCCTATCTACAGGTCAGCTCGTTCTCCAGCGTCTCTGTCGGGACTGGCGCCAGCGCCGCGCCGACGCCCATGCTCAGCGTCTCCAACGACGCTCCCGTAAGCCGCCACGGCGAGCAGATTCGCTCGTTCTGCTTCACTGTCGAGACGCCGATTGCAGCCGAAGTGCTGGAGGACTGGCTGGACCTTCTGCTGAGCCTGCTGGGCGACAGAATGCTGCGGATCAAGGCCATCGTTAACGTGGCCAACCGAGACCAGCCGCTGGCGCTGCATGGCGTCCAGCATATCTTTCACCCTCCCGTCCCGTTGCCGCCAGACGCCTGTCCGGACGGCGTGTCTCGCTTTGTATTCATCACCAGTGGTGTGGCCGCCGATACGGTGACGCAGCTGTTCACCTACTTCGATAGCTAGCCCAGCTGCACCACCCGCAGATGCACGAGGCCATGGCCCACGCCACCTAGTCACACATTGAGTTTTCTATGACATCGCACCCTCTGGAAGATATCGCCGCCGCCCCTGCAACTCACTCAGTTCCCCTGGACTGGGTCGGCATGGAGGGCATCGCCCTGCCACTGCAGGTCGCCGGCAAGACCATTGCGGGCCGCGCATCGGCCGGTGTCAGCCTTGATGATCCCGCGGTTCGCGGCATCCACATGTCACGCCTGTACCTGGCACTGGCTGAGCTTGAGGACGTGCCGCTGACGTTGCCCCGCGTCAACGACGTCCTCAACAACTTTCTGGACAGCCACCAGCAGCTCTCGCAGCAGGCCTATCTGGACCTGGAGGGCGAGGCCTTGCTGCGACGCCCCGCCTTGATCAGCCCGCTGTCAGGGTGGAAGACCTATCCCTTCGCACTGCGCATGCGACGTAGCGCCAGTGACCAGGTCAGCGCCGTGCTCGACGTCAGCATCGGCTATTCATCGACCTGCCCCTGCTCGGCGGCGCTGGCACGCCAGTTGATTCAGCAGGCGTTCGATGAAGACTTCACCGATACCCCCGTCACCCGAGAGGCGGTACACGCCTGGCTCGGCAGTGAGCAAGGCATCCTGGCCACCCCCCATAGCCAGCGCAGTCAGGCGCACCTGTCGCTGCGCCTGTCGACAGAGCTTGCGGAACTGCCGCTGGAGACCATCGTCGATCGGGTGGAAAAGACCCTCGGCACTGCCCTGCAGACCGCCGTCAAACGGGTTGACGAGCAGGCCTTTGCCCTCGCTAACGGACAGAACCTGATGTTCTGCGAGGATGCCGCTCGTCGCGTGCACCAGGTCCTGCGGGACCAGCCCGGTATCGACGGTTTTTATCTGAAGGTGGTGCACGCAGAAAGCCTGCATGCCCATGACGCCGTGGCTCGTAGCCAGTGGAATTGGCGAGAGCAAGCGTGATGTCCTCTGGGGCCAGTCCTATGCCACCCACAGGCCGCCCTCATGCCTTCTCAGCCTCCTCCTGGGTCACCGCGCTGGCGCGATCTGAACCCGGGCTTCTCTACCGCCACGACGTTTCATCGTGAGAACCGACATGAATGACAGCGCCCCCGCGGCCGCCCCGCACGTCACCATCACACTGCCGGATGAGCGCGAGCTCACACTGCCTTCGCCTACCACCGTCGCAGATATCGCCGCCGCTATCGGTCCGGGGCTTGCTCGGCAAACCCTGGCCGGGCGCGTCAACGACGTGCTAGTGGATGCCTGCGACCCCATCGACCGGGATGCCCGGGTCCAGGTGATCACCCCCAGCGATCCCGAAGGGCTCGATATCCTGCGCCACTCCTGCGCGCACCTGCTGGGGCACGCGGTCAAGCAGCTCTACCCAGACGCCCAGATGGTGATCGGGCCAGTCATCGAAGACGGCTTCTACTATGACATCGCCCACGAACGGCCCTTCACCCCTGATGACCTGCAAGCCATCGCTGAACGCATGACGTCACTGATCGCGCAGAACTACGACGTCATCAAGCGCCGCCTGCCCCGCGACCAGGCCATAGAGATCTTTCGCGAGCGCGGCGAAAGCTACAAGCTTCACCTGATCGAGGAGATGCCGCAGGAAGCCACCCTGGGCCTCTACTTCCACCAGGAATACGTGGACATGTGCCGTGGCCCCCATGTTCCCAATACCCGGTTTCTCAAGCACTTCGCGCTGACCAAGCTGTCGGGTGCCTACTGGCGCGGTGACGCTCGCAACGCCCAACTACAGCGGATTTACGGCACCGCCTGGGCGGACCGCAAGGCACTCAAGGCCTATGTCCAGCGTCTTGAGGAAGCCGAGCGTCGTGATCATCGGCGCCTGGGACGCCAGCTCGGGCTTTTCCACTTCCAGGAAGAAGCGCCCGGTGCGGTGTTCTGGCACCCAGGCGGATGGCAGGTGCTGCAGACGTTGATCGCCTACATGCGTCGCCGCCAGGCCAGTAGCGGCTATGTCGAGGTCAACACACCCGACATGATGGACCGCAGTCTGTGGGAAACCTCCGGGCACTGGCAGAACTATCAGGACCACATGTTCACCACCCAGACCGAGGACGGACGGGATCTTGCGCTGAAGCCGATGAACTGCCCCGGCAGCGTGCTGCTCTATCGCCACGGACTGAAGAGCTACCGTGACCTGCCCATTCGCATGGGTGAATTCGGCAAGGTACACCGGTACGAGCCATCCGGTGCCTTGCATGGCCTGCTGCGGGTGCGCCACTTCACCCAGGACGACGCCCACATTTACTGCACGCCGGAACAGATGAACGAGGAGTGTCAGCAGGTGGTCGCGCTGGTGCTGGATATCTATCGGGAGTTCGGCTTCGATGACGTCCACATCAAGCTGTCGACCCGCCCCGACAACCGCATGGGCAGCGATGCTGTCTGGGATCGCCTTGAACAAGCATTGACGACAGCTCTCGACGCCATGGC
This sequence comes from Halomonas sp. DP8Y7-3, assembly GCF_019801675.1. NCBI lineage: Bacteria > Pseudomonadati > Pseudomonadota > Gammaproteobacteria > Oceanospirillales > Halomonadaceae > Halomonas > Halomonas sp. DP8Y7-3. Next base: position 338,358 of record NZ_JAHVIO010000003.1, on the reverse strand, counting down.
GCTGGACTACACTCTCAACCCGGGCGAAGGAGCCTTCTACGGACCCAAGCTGGAGTTCGTGCTGCGCGATGCCATCGGCCGCGACTGGCAGTGCGGAACCCTGCAGGTCGACATGAACCTGCCCGAGCGATTTGGCATCGACTACGTGGATGAGCAGGGCCAACGACAGCGGCCCGTCATGCTCCATCGAGCCCTGTTTGGCTCGCTCGAGCGCTTCATCGGCATCCTGATCGAACATCACGCGGGCAAGCTTCCCGCCTGGCTGATGCCCCAGCAGGCCGTGGTCATGTCGATTACCGAGGCCCAGCGGGACTACGCTGAGCTGCTGGCAGATGCCTTGGAGGGAGCAGGGATACGGGCGAATGCCGACGTGCGCAACGAGAAGATCGGCTACAAGATCCGGGAGCAGACCTTGAGCCGGATCCCGTACCTGCTGATTGTCGGCAATCGCGAAGCCGCCGAGGGCAAGGTCACGGTGCGCCTGCGCGACGGCAGCGACCTTGGCAGCATGCCAGTGCAAGAAGCCATTGCCCTGCTCGAAGAACAATGTCAGGCTCCCGACCACAACGCTCAGCGCCGCGAACAGGCACTGCGCCTCGAGCGCCTGGCTTGCGCCACGCTCCCCCAGGAGGCCTGAGCATCATGCTTGCAATGGGCGCGACGCGCGACGTCGTGCCCTTGCGTTATATCTGCAGGAGCCAACATGCCACTTCTCGACAGCTTTACCGTTGACCACACCATCATGAATGCCCCGGCAGTACGCGTGGCCAAGACCATGCGCTCGCCTTCGGGTGACACCATCACGGTGTTCGACCTGCGCTTCAACCGGCCGAACGAGAGCATGATGGGGGAAAAGGGCATTCATACCCTGGAGCACCTGTTTGCCGGCTTCATGCGCCAGCACCTGAACGGCGACAGCGTCGAGATCATCGATATTTCGCCGATGGGGTGCCGCACCGGTTTCTACATGAGCCTGCTGGGCAGCCCCAGCGAGCAAGCCGTCGCCGACGCCTGGCAAGCGGCCATGAACGACGTGCTCAACGTGAAGCGCATGGAAGATATTCCTGAGCTCAACGAGCACCAGTGCGGCACCTACCTGATGCATTCCCTCGAAGAAGCTCAGGAGATCGCGCGCACCATCATCGACCAGGGCATCGGCGTCAACCGCAATGACGACCTGGCCTTGAGCCCCGAGCAACTCAAGACTCTGGGCAACGACGTTTAAGCACCCAGCGCACATGCAGCAACGCACGCTTGGTCAACCACCAAGCGTGCGCTGCAGTGTGAGAGCCGCCGTCTGAAAGCCGTCGTCACTCGGCACGCACGGCCCTAGACCGGGAATAGCAAAGACGCCCCACCACGCTGGTCACAACGAATATCAGCGCAGCAAGACTGACAATGGTGGGCCCTGTCGGCGTATCCAGCCAATAGGCGGCCTGGAGCCCGCCAGTGGTCGAACAGGCGCCAATGCTCGCCGCCACCAGCGCCATGGCTTCCGGGGTACGACACAGCGGGCGCGCGGCCGCAGCCGGAATGATCAGCAGCGCCGCAATCAGCAGCACTCCCACCACCTTCAGTGCCACCGCGACCACCACCGCCAGCGACAGCGTCAGCACCAGCTGCTCCCGCCGCGGGTCGATACCACTGGCCCTGGCGAGGTCTTCATCCAGCGTGGCGGTCAACAGCGCCGACCAACGCCATCCCACCAGGCTAACCACCAGAATCGCGCCAGCGGCGATGATCATCAGGTCGCTCTTGCCCACCGCAAGGATATCGCCGAACAGATACGCCATCAGGTCGATGCGCACACCCGACACAAAGGACACCGCGACCAGTCCAAAGGCCAACGCCGAATGCGCCATGACGCCGAGCAGGGTGTCCATGGCGTAGCCCCGTCCACTCAGCTGAGAGACCACCACCGCCATCAGCAGCGAGACGGCCAGTACGCCCGCCAACATGGAGGTGGACAGCAGCAACGACAAAGCCACCCCAAGAATCGCAGCATGCGCCGTCGCGTCGCCGAAATATGCCATCCGTCGCCAGACAACAAAGCACCCGAGCGGTGCAGCCGCCAGGGCGACTCCCAGACCGGCCAACACAGCTCGCACAAGAAAATCGTCAAACATCAGCGAGACGCCTCCATCAGCCTGTCGTTTGCCGCCTTCGCTGGAGTGGTCGGCGGCGCCTCGGCCCCCGCGTCCTCTGGGGCCAGGCACTGGGAAGACGACGGCTGTGGATGCGAATGCCGATAAAACGCCAGCGCATCACTGGTGTCAGGGCCAAACAGCTGGCGGTAAACCGGTGATGCGAGCACGCGTTCAGGGGTGCCCTGGCAGCACACGTGGCCATTGAGACACACCACTCTGTCCGACGCCCGCATGACCACATGCAGTTCATGGCTGACCATCATTACCGCACATCCAAGCTCGCTGCGAACCTTGGCGATCTGCCGATAAAAGTCCGCGGTGCCGCGGTGGTCGAGGCCTCGAGTCGCTTCATCAAGCAACAGCAGGTCAGGCTTTTCCAGCAGGGCTCGCGCCAGCAAGATTCGCTGAAACTGGCCTCCTGACAGGTCCGCGACCTGCTGTTGCCCGAGCTCCGGCACTCCCGCCTGCACCAGCGCCTGAGCCAGCGCCTGACGCGAATGCCAGCGCGGCAGATTAAGAAAGCGAAACACGGTCAACGGCAGCGTCGGGTCGATGGCCAACCGCTGTGGTACATAGCCGATGACCAGCCCAGCTTCCCGGGTCACACGCCCCCGCGATGGCCTTACTGCACCGATGATGGCGCGCAACAGAGTCGACTTTCCGGAGCCATTAGGGCCCACCAGGGTCACGATTTCGCCGCGATCGACACTCAGGTCGATGCCCTCCAATACGCTATGGCCCCCTAGGGCGACAGACAAATTGTCGATGGACATCAAGGGCATGGAGGCTCTCCAACTGGCTATTGCTGCGCCGCTCACGCGCAGAGACATGATATTCACAGCCACCGTGCGCGGCGCGCGCGGCATGACGGCTCTTCTGGCCACTCGCACGGACGTGCTGTCACGAGACAGGGACGCGCCGTCGCGGGAGAGGGATCAGCTGTCGCGGACCCCGTGCACGCGACCCCGAACCAGGGCGGGCGCTATTGACGAGGCTCAGGTTTACGGGGCTCTCATTGACCAGGCAGTGAATGTTATAATATAACGTTTTATTCCACAAGCGTGGCGTCACCACGTCAGCTGTCCACGTCGATACCTTCCGGGAGAACACGATGAAAAAACCGCTACTGCGTCCGCTCTGCTTGCCATGGCTGCTGACACCGGCCATTGCCGTCGCTGACGTGCCCAACGTGGCGGTGGATATCCCACCGGTGCATGCGCTGGTGGCCCAGGTCATGGGAGAGTTGGGATCGCCAGAGCTGGTCATCCAGCCCGGTGCGTCGCCCCACGGCTATTCCATGCGCCCTTCCGAAGCGCAGGCACTGGCCAGCGCCGACGCCGTGTTCTGGGTCAGTGACAGCCTGACGCCGTGGCTTGAGCGTGCCAGGACTTCCCTGGCGGATGGCGCTCGCGAAGTGGAGCTGATGGAAGCTCCCGGCACGGTGACACTGGCATATCGCCAAGGCGCTACCTTTGAAGCCCATGATCATGGCGATCACGAAGATCACGAAGATCACGAAGATCACGAAGATCACGAAGATCACGAAGATCACGATCATGATGGTCACGAACATGGCGATCATGACCATGCCGACCACGATCACGACCATGGCGAGCACGATCAGCACGCCGATCATGACCATGCCGATCACGATCACGACCATGCCGACCACGATCACGACCAGCATACCGCTCATGATCACGAACATGGCCATGCACACGACGGCATGGACCCCCATGGCTGGCTTGATCCTGTCAATGCCAAGGCATGGCTCGATACGATTGCGACCACCCTGGCAGAACTGGACCCAGAGCACGCCGCTACGTATCGCCAGAACGCAGCGAACGGCCAGGCTGACCTGGACGAGCTGATTCAGCGGCTGGATAACCAACTGGATGACGCACGTGGGGTTCGCTTCATCGTGTTCCACGACGCCTACCAGTACTTCGAGAACCGCTTCGCTGTCCCTGCCTCCGGGGCCATCTCCCTTGGCGATGCATCAGACCCGAGCCCGGCGCGAATTCGCGAGATCCAGACCCGTGTCAGCGACGACAACATCCAATGCGTCTTCCGCGAACCCCAGTTCAACCCTGCCCTGATTGACAGCGTGTTCGAGGGAACAGAGGTCAACACCTCCATCGTGATGGACCCCCTCGGTGTCGACCTGGACCTGGGCCCCGGTCTCTATTCACAGCTGCTGCAGCGACTGGCAGACGGCATGACCGACTGCACCAAGGGCTAGGGCTAGGGCTAGGGCTTGAGGAGTGAGCGTCAAACGGGCCACTCCCCTGCCCTGACGTCGCCGACACCCGCCCTGTCGGCGGCGTCTGTTCATTCCCACACTGTTATGGAGAGCCATTCACCATGCCCCACCCGACCTCCCCGCCATTGACTGAACGGGACGCGCAGTTCTGCCTTGACGCTGCCACCCGAACGCTGGAGCGATGGGCGATTGCCGTCAGTCGTGGAGAGAAGGAGACCCTGCTGGCGCTTTACGCCGAAGACGCCATTCTTGTGCCGACTGTCGCCAACGACGTGAGAGAAGACCGACTTGCCAGGCAGGCCTACTTCGATGCCTTTCTCGCCAACGAAGACCTTAGCTGCGAGCTCGGCGAATTCTCTCGCCGTGTCAGTCGCAAGTTGGGCACCGTCGTCATCGGTGGCCACTACGTCTTCAGCTATCTCATAAAGGGTGACATGACCACCATTCCCGCGCGCTTCCTGTTCACCTTTGAAGAAATCGCAGGAGAATGGAAGATCACTGGCCACCACTCCTCGCAGCTCGTCTGAAGCGGTCTTGAGCCGCACGGTGATGTTGGCGCGACCCAGGCTGACGTCGCGAGCGACGACGGCGGCCTGGGTCTCTAGCGACGGCATGCAGGGTGGTGGCCGTCCAAGGCCAGTGCCAGCCAAGCCAGGTAAGGTCGGCTCAGGCAAGGTCAAACAGCAGCACCTCAGCCGCCGCGATGCCGACGACCCTGACCTCTTCTCCCGGTTCAAACGCCGCCGCATCGCCTGCGGACATAAGCTGCCCGTTGACCGCAACCTCGCCCTTGGCCACATGCAGCCATGCGTGGCGTGTTGTCGGCGTCTCGGCGCTTTCACCCGCATCGAACAGCCCCGCATACAGGTTGACGTCCTGATTCACGCTGACGGAATCGTCCAGACCCTGCGGTGAGACCACCAGGCGCCAGCGGCCCTGCCTGTCCTCCGGCGGAAACGAGCGCTGCTCATAGCTGGGAGCGATGCCTCGCTCTCGAGGTTCTATCCAGATCTGCAGGAAGTGCAGCTCTTCACTGGGTGAAGCGTTGAATTCGCTATGCAACACTCCCGTGCCTGCCGACATCCGCTGCACGTCTCCAGGCCGCATGGTAGAGCCATTATCCATGCTGTCCTGGTGCGCCATCGTCCCCGACAGCACGTATGAAATAATTTCCATGTCCTGGTGGGGATGGGTGCCGAACCCTGCACCACCGGTCACACGATCTTCGTTGATGACTCGCAGCGATCTGAACCCCATGTGCCGTGGATCCACGTAGCTGGCAAACGAAAAAGTATGGTGAGAGCGTAACCAGCCGTGATTGGCACGTCCGCGTTCATGGGCATGTCGAAGTCTCATATTGCCTCCTACAGGCAGCACCTGGTGAAGCGCAGCCGCCGCAAAAGGATCACGCGTGGCGACGCATCAAGGTCATGATCAAGTCGTGGATAGGTCGAGTATGGGGCGTGGAAAAGTCGCACAACGGCAATCAGGACACCTTACGAGCCATGACCGCATCCAGTGAGGCTCGTCCACCGCCGCTGATCGCAAGAGAGACAGCAATCGCCAACAACGACAGCGCGAATTCATAGCCGTTATTGCTCATGAACAGTCCGTTTGCAGCGTGGACGCTGAAGATCGCCATCAGCATGGTGAACGCGAGCACCACCGCTGCCGGGCGCACCAGCAACCCTATCAACAGCGCCAGACCGCCAAAGAACTCTGCGCTGCCAGCCGCCAGCGCCATCAAGTACCCCGGCTCAAGTCCGATGGAGGCCATCCACTGTCCTGTGCCTTCCAGACCATAGCCGCCAAACCAACCAAAGAGCTTCTGGGCACCATGTGCCATGAAAATGATGCCGGCGGGCACACGCAGGGCCAGGGGGGCCAGGCTGTCTGAACTGCTGATGACTCGGCTAACGACTGATGTGTTCATGATATCTCCAAGAGTGTTCGGGCGGTTGCCACAGCACGGGGGTCCGGGCGGTTGCCATAGAGAGTCGAACGCGATCCCGGCGATTCCACTCTCGGTGAGTCAGCGGATGGATGTGGCACTGACGGTGTTCGTATTGTCACGACCGAGGGAAGCACTCGGTCGATCTTGCGCAAGCCTCCAGGCCGACGCCTTTCCGGGTTACTTGGTCGCGTCAAGGCTCAGCTGCAGCCCATTGCTGTCTGCAGTCGCCGAGGTGTGGCGCAGGTGGCGTGCCTGCAGGTTGGCTCGGGCCTGCGCCATGGCAGTGCTACCTTCCATGCTGACCTTAGTGGCATTCGCCTCGATGGCAGTACCGCTAAGCGGCTGCGCCTGAGAGGAGAGCGGCTCATGCAATCTCGCGGTGAGGGCAGAAGCCTGACCTGCCTGAGCGATTGCAGGAGCAGTGAGGGCTGCTGTGACAGGGGCAGTGGCGAAAAGCAGAGTGAACAGTGCGGGCTTGAGTTTCATGGTGTGTCTCTCTTCATGACCGTGTAGTGGGTGTCGCGATCAGCGTCTCTGTCGCGTTGAAGAAAGATTAAAACAACAACAATATCGAAAAAAAGCGACATAAATCCGATAGACCATTCGGTTTTATCGAACATAAAGACACTCTTGCACGCTGCTGCATCGACCTCACCTACATGAATAAATTTGAAGTTAACAATGAGAAACTTCAGTTTGCCTCATCTTAGAAGTGTCTTGATAATCGTCATCACTATTTCGTCACGGTCAGCTCGTCACGACCAGCTCGTCACGACCAGCGCGCAAGCTACCGGTGAGCTAGCACACCTTGACGAGATCAACCGTTTGACCCGAAAGGCACCGTCGAAGGACGACTGGATCTCCAGACGCCTTGGATTCACCTCTCAGGAACCAGGATGGCACCCACGATGAACAACGACTTTGCATTCACCGTTAAGAGCCTTCGTTTCGACGAACACTACCAGCCGTCGGACAGCACTCGTATCACCACCAACTTTGCCAACCTGGCCAGAGGGGAAAAGCGCGAGGACAACCTGCGCAACACCCTGCGCATGATCGACAACCGCTTTAATGCCTTGGCTGACTGGGACAACCCCAAGGGTGACCGTTACAGGCTGGAACTGGAGATCATTTCGGTAGAAATGGCCGTGGATGCGTCCACCCGTGACGGTGCCCTGCCGCTGATTGAAATCCTCAAGACCCGCATCATCGATACGCACACCAACGAGCGCATCGAAGGGATCGCGGGCAACAACTTCTCGTCCTATGTCCGGGACTACGACTTCAGCCTGGTGCTGAAGGAACACAACAAGGGGCAGGACACCTTCAGCGTTCCCGATGACTTCGGTGTCTTGCACGGCAACCTGTTCAAGGCCTTCGTGAACTCGGACACCTACAGGGAGCATTTCAACAAGCCCCCCGTCATCTGCATCAGCGTGTCGAGCACCAAGACCTATCACCGCACGGAAAATCATCATCCCGTGCTGGGTGTCGAGTATCTGCAGGAGGAGCATTCGCTGACGGATGCGTACTTCAACAAGATGGGCATGAAGGTTCGCTACTTCATGCCCCCGGGCAGCGTCGCACCGTTGGCGTTCTACTTCATGGGCGACCTGCTGGGCGACTACACCAACCTGGAGCTCATCAGCACGATCAGCACCATGGATACGTTCCAGAAGATCTATCGCCCGGAGATCTACAACGCCAACTCAGCTGCTGGGAAGTCCTACCAGCCGAGCCTGCAGCAGCAGGACTATTCATTGACCCAGATCGTCTACGACAGAGAAGAACGCAGCCAGCTCGCGACCGAGCAAGGGAAGTTTGTTGAAGAGTGCTTCATCAAACCCTACCGCGCGATTCTTGAACAATGGTCCGCCAATTACGCTCACTGATTCACTTCTGACAAGGCTATCCATCATGACAACACTGCTCCCGACATCGACGGCCGGCAGCCTTCCAAAACCCTCCTGGCTCGCACAACCTGAAGTGCTGTGGTCCCCCTGGAAACTTCAGGAAGCCGAGCTGGTGGAAGGCAAGCAGGACGCGCTGCGCCTGGCCCTGCACGAACAGCGCCATGCCGGCATCGATATCGTCAGCGATGGTGAACAGTCTCGCCAGCATTTCGTCACGACCTTCATTGAACACCTCAATGGCGTCGACTTCGAACAGCGCGAGACCGTGCGCATCCGCGATCGCTACGACGCCAGCGTGCCCTCTGTCGTCGGAGACGTCTCCCGCCAGAAGCCCGTCTTCGTGGACGATGCCGCCTTCCTGCGGGCCCAGACAGATCAACCCATCAAGTGGGCACTGCCCGGCCCCATGACCATGATCGATACCCTCTACGATGGTCACTACAAGAGCCGGGAAAAACTGGCCTGGGAATTTGCCAAGATTCTGAATCAGGAAGCCAAGGAACTGGAGGCTGCCGGGGTCGATATCATTCAGTTCGATGAACCGGCCTTCAATGTCTTCTTCGATGAAGTGAATGACTGGGGCATCGCCACACTGGAAAGAGCGATCGAGGGCCTGAAGTGCGAGACGGCCGTTCACATCTGCTACGGCTACGGCATCAAGGCCAACACTGACTGGAAGAGCAGTCTGGGCTCCGAGTGGCGCCAGTACGAAGAGGTCTTCCCCAAGCTCAGGCAGTCCAACATCGATATTGTCTCTCTGGAATGCCACAACTCGCGGGTTCCGATGGAGTTGATCGAGCTGATTCGTGGCAAGAAGGTCATGGTCGGTGCCATCGACGTTGCGACCAATACCATCGAGACCCCGGAAGAGGTGGCCAACACCCTGCGCAAGGCACTTCAGTTCGTCGACGCCGACAAGCTCTACCCCTGCACCAACTGCGGCATGGCGCCGCTGTCCCGCCAGGTCGCCAGGGCCAAGATGGATGCCCTCAGTCAGGGGGCAGCGATTGTCCGCCAGGAGCTGACACGCTAAACCAGGCGCGCACCCTCCGTTCTTTCCCATGGCCGCCGTGATCGCCTCGCGGCGGCCATGCCGTCTGACGTTTCCGGAGTCACCATGTCGTTCCCTGCCCCACCTTCTGACGTTGTTTCAGGCGTTGTTTCAGACCCCGCAGCACCCGCCGTCGCTGGCTCATCCGCTGTTTCTGGCTCACCCGCTGTTTCTGGCTCACCCGCTATGGCAAGGACCGGCCAAGTTCATATGCCGAGGGCTGTGATCGAGCCGGCCCGCTTCCGCGAGGCCCTTGGGCACTATGCGTCCGGAATCACCGTGATCTCTTCTCTTGCTGAGGGTGAGCCAATCGGTTTCACCTGCCAGTCCTTTTACAGCGTATCGATGGATCCGCCGCTGGTCTCCTTCAGCGTCAAATCGACCTCTTACAGCTATCCCAAGATCCGCCAGGCCGGCCGCTTCGCGGTCAACATGCTGTCCGCTGAACAGGCGCCGATCTCGAATCAGTTTGCCCGCCAGGGGGCCGACAAGTGGCAAGGTATCGAGTGGCAAGCATCACCGCTAGGCAACCCGTTGATTCCGGATACCCTGCACTGGCTCGATTGCGACATTCACGCAGAGCACGTCGCCGGGGATCACCTTATCGTGATTGGCGAGGTAAAGGCGCTCCGACTCAACCAGGGCGAGGCTTCCCCACGTGGCCCCCTGCTGTACTTCAAGGGCCAGTATCGCCAGCTGGCGTGAGGCGCTAGCGCGAAGGATGGTAAGCCGGGCTGATGCATACGCATTTACGTCAGCTCGCCCTGATCAGGCAGCCTGCGACAGCACGCGATGATCTGTTCGCGCAGCCAGCGATGTGCCGGGTCCTTCTGATAGCGGCGATGCCAGCTGAGATGAAAGGGAAAGGTGTCAAAGGCCACCGGCGGCGCCACCGGGGTCACCGCAAACTGTCGCTGGAAATGCTGGCAAAGCCCTGTGGGCAGGCTGGCGATCAGCGAAGACCGCTCCAATAGTGCAGGCACCGCCATGAAGTAGGTCACGGCCAACGCCACCTCTCGCCTCAAGCCCTGGCCTTCGAGCTGCTTGAAGATACCGCTTTTCAAACGCGTATGGGGCTGCACCAGGACATGGGCATAGCGCTCGAAATCGTCCCTGGTCATCTGCCCTCTTCCTTTCAGCCGCTCCAGCAGCGGGTGCCCATTTCCGACCAGACACTCGATCCCCTCGCGGATGACCTCGCGCACGACCAGATTATCGGGAGGATCGACCTGGCGCCCAAACGCCAGATCGGTCGTGCCGCTCATGACTCCAGCCTCGCTCATGTCCTGTGACAGTCGACGCACCTGCAAGGTGATGCCTGGCGCCTGTTCGCGCAGGACCCCGGCCAGCGCGGGCAGAATCAACACCTCGAAATAGTCGTTGGCCGCGATCTCGAAATGGCGCTGCTCGGTGGCGGGAGAAAAGTCCCGCTCGCTGGTAATCAGGCCATCCAGATCGGTCAACGCTGCCTCGATGACGGGAAAGAGGTGGTCCGCCTTCTCTGTCGGACGCATGCGCTGGCGATCACGTATGAACAGCGGATCATTGAACAGCTCCCGCAGGCGTCCCAAGGCAGCGCTCACCGACGGCTGGCTGAGATGTAGACGTTCTCCCGCACGGGTGACGTTCTGCTCCAGGTACAACGCATGGAAGGTCCGCAGCAGGTTGAGGTCGTAGTTGAGTTTCATCCAGGGCACCCACAGCAGCGTCTGACGTGGCGGCGAGCCACCAACTATTTGTCTCGATAATAGCAGCTATCCGCACTATCGATTATGACGATGGTCGAGCAGACGTTACCGTGACACCACACGTGAACTCAGCACTCGACTCACAGGAGCCCATCATGACAGGTGGACAGATGACAGACACTGCCAGCGAAAAGATCGTACTGATTACCGGTGCATCCAGCGGCATTGGCGAGGCCACGGCGCGCACGCTGGTGGAAGCTGGTCACAAGGTGGTCGTCACGGCGCGCCGCGAAGAGCGACTTGCTGCCCTGGCCGAGGAACTGGATCACGACAAGGTGCTGGCGATTGCCGCCGATGCCACCGACTACGATCAGATGGCTGACGTCGTGGCGCGTGCGGTGGCCCACTACGGCCACCTGGACGTTGCCTTTGCTAACGCTGGCACCGGCATCAGCCAAGCGGGTACGGAGCAGGGAGACCCGGAAGAGTGGAAGCGCGTCATCGATATCAACATCAACGCACTGCTGTGGACCGCCCACACCACTCTGCCCCACCTGAGAGCGCGTCAGGGGCATTTCATCCTCACCAGCTCGGTGGCGGGGCGTGACACCCATGCGGGGTCGATCTACAGCTCAAGCAAGTGGTTCGCCTACGGCTTTGGCCAGAACCTGGCGCTGGAAATGGCCGAGTGGCAGGGCCGTTGCACCACGATTACCCCAGGCATGGTCAACACGCCCTTCTTTGACCAGCCCAAGCCGGACAAGCTGCACCCGCAGGATGTTGCCGACGCCGTGCTGTACGCCATCCAAGCAGCGCCGCGAGCCAACATCCGCGAAGTGCACCTGATGCCAACGCGCTAAACGACGTCTAGGCGTCAACCCCATCATCACGTCCTGCGGATACATCCGCACGATCAAGGAGAGCCCCATGAGCAAGGTACTGGTTGTTGTCACATCCCACGATACCCTTGGAGACACTGGCAAGAAGACAGGCTTCTGGCTCGAAGAGCTGGCCGCCCCCTACTACGTGCTGAAAGACGCCGGTGTCGAGGTCACGCTGGCGTCTCCCAAGGGTGGTCAGCCACCGCTCGACCCGGCCAGTGAAGGCGAAGACTTCCAGACAGACGCCACTCGCCGTTTCGACCAGGACGCGCAAGCCCAGCGTGACCTGGCCAACACCGCGGTGCTGTCCGAGATGAAGGTCGAGGATTTCGATGCCATCTTCTACCCGGGCGGCCATGGCCCGCTGTGGGACCTGACCAATGATGCAGACTCCATTCGCCTGATCGAGCAGTTCCACGCCGCTGGCAAGCCCGTCAGCGCGGTCTGCCACGCCCCTGCGGTGCTGCTGAAGGCGAAGAAGTCAGACGGCACCCCCTTCGTCGATGGCGTGCGCGTCACCGGCTTCACCAATGGCGAAGAAGCCGCCGTGGGCCTCACCGAGATCGTGCCGTTCCTGGTGGAAGACAGCCTGCAGCAGCAAGGTGGTCTGTACGAAAAGAAGGCCGACTTCACCGCCTTCGCGATTCAGGACGGGTTGATCATCACCGGCCAGAACCCGATGTCCTCTGAGGGCGTCGCCGAGCTGTTGCTCGACAGCCTGAAGGCATAAGGTCTGATAGCTGACGAATCGGTGATTTCCCCCACGATATCAATGTGGCGATATCGTGGGGGGAAGCGGGCCACCCACCTCATCACTCGTCATCCGCTTCGCGCAGGTGGGCTCCCTTCATCAATGCCTGGCTGGGCCTGCGTGGCACAGCCCGGCGCCTACCTTCTCATCCCTTGTAGCTTGAGACCGGCCCCTTGAAGATGGGCACCAGTTCACTAAGCGCCCGGAGCGAAAAACCAGGAGCCTATGCGGTATAGGTGAGGCGTTCGAGCAGCGCGCAACGCAGAGAATCGTCGGCCCAGGCATTCATGCAGTACTTCCCCAAGCTGTGCAAAGATAAACGTCGACGCTTCAGAGAGGGCAGCGAGGTATGTTCCCCTTTAGGCAAGGTCGCCTGCTTCCTGCCTTTGCGAACACCGGCCTCTTTGCCTTCTGCATTTTTTGTGCCCTATTGGTTCACAAAAAACTATTAAATCAAAGAATGCTGTGAACTTTCTTTGAACTCATGCCAATATGTGACCTATGAGTGCACATAAATCAGAAAAGCTAAAGCGCATCCTTGACGCTGTCCCTCCCGGCTTCATCGTCGATTCTGGTTGGCTGGAGCGCCATGAGGTCAGCCGCTTCCTCGCGCGCAAATACGTTGATCGCGGTTGGCTTGAGCGGGTGACTCGTGGCGTTTTCCTGCGCCCGGCGCCGGATACAGGCAAACTCCACGCACTCGACTGGAAAACCTGTCTGCTCTCGATGCAGCACATCATGGCCTACGATGCCCATGTCGGCGGCATGGCTGCGCTCGCCCTGCAAGGCTATAGCCATTATTTGCCGTTGGGCGGGAATGCACAGGTCTGGGTCTATGGCGAAGAGATACCAAGCTGGCTGACCAGGCTTCAGCTGAACGCATCGCTCAAGACACGTACAACGTCCCTCTTCTCCGATCCGTCGCTCGGCCTTACCAATGACGAGTCCGACACTCCAAGGGCCCTACCCTGGGACTGGCAACTAAAAACGTCATCGCCTGAACGGGCCATCCTGGAAGTCATGGACGAATTACCCGTCAATGAGAGCTTCCACAACCTCGATATGGTCTTCGAAAGTTTAACAACCCTTCGCCCACGCACGCTTTCTGCGTTGTTGCATAGCTGTCGGAAGATTAAGGTTACGCGGCTGTTTTTCGTCTTTGCCGACCGCCACAACCACCCGTGGCGTAAGCGCCTTGACCGGCAAGAATTCAACCTGGGAAGCGGCGACCGGGCACTGGTCACAGGCGGCAAGATACACCCGCGCTACCGCATCATGGTCCCGGAAGAATTTGCCATCACGGAGGCAGCTGATGGCGCGTGAAGATTACAAAGCACAGGTCGCCCTGCTCGTACGTCTCCTCCCCTATGTGGCAGAAGAAGAGATTTTCGCGCTGAAAGGCGGGACAGCTATCAACCTCTTCTACCGTGACCTCCCTCGCCTATCAGTTGATATCGACCTCACCTACCTACCGGTTAAAGACCGTGCAGAAAGCCTTGTCGAGATCAACGAAGCCATGGATCGCATTGCTACTGCCATCGAGCGCGGGATCAGGGGTGCTCGAACGCAATGCATCAGAGGCGGTGATGCCACCCGTGTGCTGGCACGTCTTGGCGGTGCCGAGATAAAGATCGAAACATCACCGGTCACCCGCGGCGTCGTCCACGATCCTCAAGTCCACTCAGTGTCAGAAGCCGTCGAGGATGAATTCGGTTATGCGGAAATTCAGATCGTTTCGTTCGAAGATCTTTTTGGCGGCAAGCTTCATGCAGCAGTTGACCGCCAGCACCCGAGAGACCTCTATGACGTTAAGCAGCTATACGAACATGAAGGCCTGACCGACGACCTGATCCGCACCTTCCTGATCTATATCGCTAGCTCACCGCGCCCTGCGCATGAACTTCTGAACCCAAATTTCATCGATATTGACCGGCCCTATGCCCAGGAATTCCAAGGCATGACTAAGCTCTCAGTTAGCCTCGATGAACTGCTGGCAACTCGTGAAACGTTGTTTTCGGATATCAGGTCACGTCTGGACGATGACATCAAACGCTTCCTGTTGACCCTGCATGAAGGAAAACCGGATTTTTCTGCTATCAACCGCCCACAGGCTGCCGATCTCCCTGCAGTACGCTGGAAGTTGATCAACCTGAACAAGCTGATTGAGCAGAACGCCGAAAAACACATAGCTCAACGTAAAGCACTGGAAGCGCTGTTCTGACCTGAATCGGCCACAGCGACAAATCGCAAACCGTGATTGAGACTTTGATAGCAAAACAATCAAGTATTTGAAGTATTAGCGCAAGAAAGGGACTGGCTGGCAGCAGTGTTTTAACGAAAAGCACAGAATTTCGATAGTACTGAGAAAGATATCGCCTCGCGTAACAATTTCAGCGTCTTCCTACTTCTCCACCAATACCCTTGATGTTACGACACTGTAGCTAGCTTGCTCAGCTCGGCGGGAGGGGCACGCCACATCGGCCTGGCGCGGCCTTTCATGGCCGCTGACGCCATTGCCAGCGGCAAGCTTGTGCGTGATAGCAAGTATAGCGACAGCACCAGCCTTACTGAGTACATCGTGCGTGACCGCAGTCGCCCGCTTGCTAGCGCCGCGCCCCTGCTCAGGGACTGGCTGATCGCGGCTGCCCTTGGGGAAAAGACGACAACCATGCTGTCGTAAAGAGAACAGCCCACCAGGCGCAGGGCTCGTATCCTGCCTGGGACGTTGTGACATCGTCGCCATCACCCCAGACTGACCCCAGGACCAACGCACACCCCAGCAGGAGCCCACTGAATGTTCTTCCCTATACATGGCCACGGACGCGGCCTTGCCATGGCGGCGGCAGGCGTCACCGTTCTCAGTTTCGACAGTCTGCTGGTCCGCCTGGCGGCGACGGATGGATGGAACATCATTTTCTGGAGAGGCGCCTTGATGGCACTCTCGCTCGGCTTGCTGTGCCTAAGCGGCCGACGGCTGGCAACACTGAAAGAGAATCCCGCCGCGGCCCTGTGCTCCGCCATCACGCTGGCGATCACGTCCAGTCTGTTTGTCCTCGCCGTCATGAACACCAAGGTCGCCAATGTTGTCGTCATACTGAGTGCCGCCCCGCTGTTTGCTGCCATCTTCACGCGTTACTTTCTGCGTGAGGCGGTTGCCATGCGGACCTGGTTAGCGATTTTGGCGGCCATGGCCGGCATGCTGATCGTTTTCGCGGGGTCGCTTTCCAGCGAAGGACTGCTGGGAGATATGTATGCGGTGATCGCGGCGGCGGCTGTCGGGGGCAACCTCACCCTGCTGCGCCGTCACCCGAAGCTCGACAGACTCCCCCTTATCGCCATAGGCGGCGGCCTATCGGCACTGACTGCCTGGCCGATGGCAACCCCATTTGCCCTGACAACTCAAAGCTACGGCGTATTGGCGCTGATGGGGTTATTGCAGATGCCATTGGCCACCGCACTGATCAACAACGCAACCCGCCACCTGCCATCGGCGGAAGTGGCACTGTTCTATTTGATTGAAGCAGTCTTTGGCACGCTGTGGGTCTGGTACTGGCTGGATGAGCAGCCACCACAGGCGACCCTGCTCGGCGGCTCATTGATTCTGTTGACCCTCTTCATCAATGCCTGGCTGGGCCTGCGTGGCACAGCCCGGCGCCTACCTTCTCATCCCATGTAGCTTGGGACCGGCCACTTGAACGATGGGCTCAAAAGAGGGGCTTTGCAAGTCGCTGGTTAAGATGGTGGGCGTAGTGGGATTTGGGGCTGTGACCAAGAGGTTATGAATTCGCTTGTAAAAACAATAATTTACTGAAACAAAAGGAAAAGCAAACGTAATCGAGCGAAAGGTACAGTTCTTTGGAATCAGTAGCTTAGCGAAAGGTGAGGATAGCATACGAAGCGGGAGTGTGTACCGCCAGAGTACTAAAACAGCCAAGCAAGTCTATGAATATCTACAACCATTAGCCTAAGGGACACTGTAATGACTGATCTTGCCCAGCAGCAGTGGACACCCCGTTAAGGCAGTACACTGAACGAGGTGACCCATGGCAAGGCAAGCAGCGTCGATGAAGAAGACCCGTACCCGTTACTCCCAGGCCTACAAGGACGAGGCCCTGGCTCTCGCCGACCGTGTCGGCATCAGTGCCGCCGCCCGAGAGCTTGGCCTTCAGCCCAGCCAGCTCTATCAGTGGCGCGCCAAGGCCCAGCAGCAGCAAAGTGCCTCAGCGCGCGAACAAGTCCTGGCCGACGAGAATGCCCGGCTCAAGCGTCAGCTGCCCGAGAAGTCGGAAGAGCTTGAAATCGCAAAAAAAGCCGCGGTGTACTTTGCCAAGAGCCTGAAGTGAAGTACGCCTTCATCCATCAGCATCGTCAGGCATTCAGCATCCAGCGCATGTGTGCAGTTCTCGGTGTCGCTCGCAGTGGCTACTACGCCTGGCGACAGCGTGGCGGTAAACCGTCTCCACGGCGCTGCCAGCAGGCCATCACCGACCAGCGTGTGGCTCAGGCCTTCCGACAGGGTAAGGGGCGCTCAGGCGCCCCCAGGCTGACCCTCGACCTGAAGAATGCCGGCGTATCGATCAGTCGGAAGACGGTCGCTGCCAGCCTTCAGCGGCAGGGCCTACGCGCCAAGGCGGCACGCAAGTACAAGGCCACCACGAACTCGCGTCACACGCTGCCGGTGGCCCCCAACCTGCTGAAACAGGACTTCACCGCTGAAGCGCCGAACCGAAAGTGGGTTGGTGACATCACGTATCTGGCGACCGGTGAAGGCTGGCTCTACCTGGCGGTGCTGATCGACCTGTACTCACGCAAGGTGATCGGCTGGGCGATGAGCGAGCGGATGACCGCTGACCTGGTCGGCGACGCCCTGCAGATGGCCCTGTGGAACCGGAAGATGCCGAAGGGGGTGATCGTCCATTCAGACCGCGGGGGCCAGTATTGCTCGACGCTGTACCAGTCGCTGCTGACCAAGCACGGCCTCACGTGCAGCATGAGCGCTAAGGGCAACTGCTACGACAATGCCTGCGCCGAGAGCTTCTTCCACAGCGAGGCTATCCATGGCGAGCGATTCGAGACTCGGGAAGCCATGCGGCGGCAGGTGTTCGAGTACATCGAGTTGGACTACAACCGGCAGCGCCGGCACAGTGCAATCGGGATGATCAGCCCAGAGGCCTTCGAGGCCCGAATGATCGCTTAGATCGATGTCCACGATTACTGGGTAAGATCACATGACCACGGAGGCCTTGCGCTTCGCGGTCCATCGCTTGATGGGGTTGTCGTCAGTCATTCTGTCCTCCTGATGGCTGCACTATAGCCTGTGCAGCTCGGGAGGGGGTCACTTCAACACTACGTTGCCGGCAAGCTTCAGAGAATTCCTGGTGGGTGTGATGAAGATCTACCAAGCTGCAAACTCAGTTTTGCCATTTATCATTCTATGGTCACCCACTCACGAGGAGCCTACATCGCAAACGCGATGCCATCCTCTGGGCCAAGCAAAGAGGGTTTTGAGCTAAAAATGAGTGGCATACATAACCCATATAGACTTAAACGATGTATCAACGAACATTTCTTACATTGACCTAAATATCTCGCCAACCCTACCTTTACTTGATACTATACATCCTGAAAAAAACGGTACTCCTCCTTGTCACTCACATAAAACTCTAGATTATAAGCTTCAGGAGGAAGCGCATGGGAAGAAAAAAAACCAAGCATGACTATCCGTTATCCAACTCAAAAGCTTGGATAATAGCTCTGCTAACTATTTTATTAGCAATCGCATTAATGGCTTTGGGGAGCCAATTAGAAAATGGCTCAATCTGCCATTCAATAGCTAACGCTGTATCTTCTACATTGTTAGCTGTAGGCATAGTTTCCTTTTTATACGAATTTTTCTTACGAGCAACTGTCGGCAAAGAAATGCTCAACCTAGTTGGAATCAAAGAGAGCATCTCCAAGAATCAAATAACATGGGCAGGCAGAGAGTCAGAGGTTACCTGGGAAAAAATATTCAACAAAGGAAGTAAAATTTATATATTACTTCCCGAACCATCTTGGCTTCATCAACACTGGCATGGCTTGAAGACCAAGGCCGAAGAACGAAGCATAACAATCACTCTGCTACTTCCCAATCCTGAAGGGCCAAAAATAAGCCAAATTGCAGAATTTCTTTCAACTAGCTCCGATGACCTAGCAGCACAAATAAACGAAGCATCAACCATGGTAGAAAAGAGTTGGACCACAGCAAAAGCACACAAGAAACTTGAAGCTGGCTCAAGTTTAAAAATTGCGCACTTCGAGGACTTTCCTTCTTATGGATTGATAGCTTCTGATCAGTCAATCGTGGCAACTATTTTTTCCCCTACTCAGAAAGCCCCATTAGATAAAGGTTTTTCTATCGCTTTCCATGGCTCGGCAAAGGACTACCCAGTAAACTGGTTTATAACTGAGCTGATAGCTCTTTCTGAAATCCCAGCAACTTTTGAGAATGAGATTCCGCATGAGTGATCGAGTTCATGACATCCAGGCTCAAATGCAGCCTCTTGGATGGTTTTTATCACACATTAAAAATGGCGAAATGGCGCTCCCTGACTTTCAGCGTGATTTCGACTGGGCTGATGGAGATGTTATTTCCCTTCTCTCTACTGTGTTGTTAGGGTGGCCAGCTGGAAGTCTACTAATCATCGAAAATGGGGCCAACTCCTTTCTAAAAACTCGAAACTTTGAGGAAGGACCAGCGGTCTCGAACGTTAACTATATAGTTTTAGATGGACAGCAAAGATTAACCTCATTATTCCATGCTATCTGCGGTGTAGGTCCAAGCGTTTTTGCAATTGACTGGAAAAAGGCTCTAGATACAGATATTGATTTTGAAGAATCAATAATAAGCTTTAAAAGAGAGCAATGGAACAAAAATTATAGCAGCGCCTCAAAGCAAGGTCACAACCATCTTATTCCCATATCTGCGCTAAGCTCGCCATCTGACTTCTTTGAATGGCGTGACAATGTACTCTCTTTAATGGATGCAAATGAAGCAACAAACTCTAAAAATGAATTAACAACAATATATAGAGAACGCCTAGGCACCTTGCATGAATATAGGTTTCCCGTAGTTTTATTAAACCACAAACTTGAGCCAGCTGCTGTAGCGAGAATATTCGAAAGGGTTAATAGAACTGGAATGAAGCTTAGTTCTTTTGACTTAATGGTGGCAAAACTATATAAAGAGAATTGGAACCTAAGGCAGCTTTGGGAAGCTGCAAAAAATAGCAAAGAAAATCTTGAGAATTTTTTGGGGGACGACGGTCTACCTATACTTCAAGCAATAGCACTATATTATAATGAGGACATTAGGCAATCTTCAGTTCTCAAGCTTCAGCCTAGGGTTGTGCATAAGAGCTGGGAAAACGCTGTCGACTCAGTAGACGCGGCGCTCAATTTTTTATCAACCGAATGCGGCGTTCTAGGCAAAGACTTTTTACCTTATCGATCCATGATCGTTCCGCTAGCTGCTTTAGCGATGGATCATAATTTATATACTTACAAGTCAACAATCACTCGATGGTTTTGGGCATGTTCACTGGGACAAGCCTTTGATGTTGCGGCCAACACTCGCTTAGTCAGCTGGTACAAAGAGCTAAAGTTACACCTCACTGGAGCGCATACAGGGACTGACACCATCGACTGGCCTAAAATAAGCATTGATGTTTTGAAGGAAGCAAACAAAAAAAGTGGAAAAGCTGTTTGGTGCGGAATAATTTGTTCTCTAGCATTGTCAGTTAGAAAATCCCACACCAGTTTAAAAGACGCTTTTGGTGAAAATCTTGATGGCTCCCTTGATGTAGAGGCTGTACCATTCTTAGATGGTACTTCTCCAGTTTCTGTCCAAACACCGCCTCTTCACTTAAGAGGCATTAACATGGTTCTTCTTCCTCGGGATGAAGCGCGAACTCTAAAGCGAGGAAAGAGAGAAGATATACTTCTTTCATCGAAAAAAGTCATTGAAGTCCAATTCATCCATGATCTAAACGAGCAACCACGCACGGCCGAGGAAACAGATAGCTTCCTAGAGAGCAGAATACGTAAAATAGAAATGTTTTTAAGAGAAGAAACCGATGGACAAGTATATTTTTCTAAAAGCATGCTAGAAGAATAACAGGTATGTGCCTCGCAGCGCGGGGCACATGCTGAAGAATCTGAAGCTACTAACATAGTGGTTTCGCTGAACGGCGGATGCAATTTCTGAGTGCAACACGATCAATGGGTTATTGGAGGAGCCTCATGGTACTGCATCATCAGCTCACTCATCATTTCAATGGGGCACTTGAAGTCGAAACGTTTCCGAGGACGCATATTCAGCTCCAGCCCGATGTCATCCAGGTCCTGCTGGCTGTAGATCGATAGGTCCATCCCCTTGGGCAAGTACTGTCGTATGAGCCCATTAATGTTTTCGTTGGCGCCTCTTTGCCACAGCTTGCTGGGAGATATGTATGCGGTGATCGCGGCGCCGTATAGGTCGCTAAGCCGGTCGATGATCTCGTTAAGGCGCTGCTCTTCAGGGTCGTGGTGCATGCCCTGCCCGCGGTAGTACTCCCTGCCGACGGCCAATATGGGCCCGATTATGCCCCTTTGCGACTGAGCTTACCTGTTGTTCGCCATGTCAAACCCTACGCGTGGCGTAATTATGCGTTCTAACTTTGCGCCTCAAATACATTAGAAGAATGTGACTTAAGATGCGAGGACATAATCGCTATTGGAAGCAATCGGCAAGTATGCTCTACCGACCATGGACCAATGGCATTTGCCAAGAGGCATCTTAGACATGTCGCACACGGAGATCGGCATGCAAGAACGCCTACGGCACCGTCACGTGATACTCCCTGTCCAGATTGCCTCCCTGGCAGAGCTGCCGCTTGCCTTTGCCAAGGTCCAGTCGATGTGTTTCAGGCTTCCGTACCAGGCATGCCCGGCGTGGCGAGCCAGCACCAGGGAGGCCCGCTCTGGTCTCACCGGCCCCCCATCCTCCAGCAATGCCTGCAACCGACGCGGGCGCACCGTGCTAAGCCCACCGAAGGTGTCGACCAGCTCACTGCTGAACGGCAGCTCGTTCGGCGACACGACGATCCACTCCTGGACCGCTTGCTTTAGGGGCGATTCCTGCAAGCTGAAGGCCCTGCCATCAGGCGCGTAGTCCGAGACACTAACGGCGAGCTAAGCGGCTGCCACTTTCAGTAGCCATGGTCCTCCGTGGCCAGAGGTTTACACCAACGACCAGCCCGTCCTTGCCCCCGCTTGAGCCTCACGCCATCTGCTGGCGGATGGCGGGGAGGCGCTCTTCGACCAGTGCGACGAAGGCGTCGATCACCGGTCGTCCCGGTGTCGTCGGATAGTGCAACTCCAGCGGCACTGCCCCGAGTGCCGGGCGCAATGGGATAAACCGGCAGCCATCACATTGCAATCGTCGAATGCAGCCGGGCGCGATGGCGATTCCCACCCCAGCCGCGACCTCACTGAGCAGTGTCTGCATCAAGGCTGGCTGGCGCTGGATGCGCGGCGAGAAGCCTGCATCGCCGCAGGCACTGATGATCTGGTCGAACAACCCGGTCGCCTGCTTACGCTGAAATAGCACGAAGTCTTCCTGCTCCAGCTCGCTGAGGGCGAGCCGCTTGCGGTGCGCCAGACGATGCCCCTCCGGCACAACCACCATCAGACGATCCTCGTAGACAGGCAGGGTAGACAAGGCGTTTCGGTGCTCGACGGGGAGCGGACGCGACAGTCCGATGTCAATCTCGTCACGTCCGAATGCATCCAGCTGCTGCTGAGCGCTCATCTCATTCAAGGTCAGACTCACTTCTGGGTGGGTGGCGGCGAAATCGCGCATCAACCCGGGCACGAAGCTCGCGCAGGCCGAGCTCATATAGCCGATACGCAGCGTGCCGGTCTGGCCGCTGGCTGCCATCGCCACGCGCTTGCGTGCCTGCGCCTCCAATGCCAGCATGCGCTGCGCCTCCTCCAGCAATGCCTCTCCCGGCGCTGTGACACGCACTTCCCGGGTATTGCGCCACAGCAGACTCACGTTCAACTCGGCTTCGAGGTCGGCTATCTGGCGGCTGATAGCGGGCTGCACGGTATGCAGCTCACGTGCAGCGGCCGAGAAGCTTCTGTGCGTCGCCACCGAGACGAAGGTTTTCAGAGTGCGGAGTTCCATGACTGCCCTCGAGGATTACTGATGCTCAGATAGTATAAGTCATATCGATTATCGTCATTTCTACTATAAGCCTGTACTCGTTAATCTGAGGGCCTGCTAAGCCTTCCTCCATCAGCTGTTGCCTTTCGCGTCCCTCCTTGCCTCTTATTTGGGTAGGCCGATGCCGCGCATCCGCTGATACGGAGGCCCTGAACACGAGTGGAGCCTATATGACGACATCAACCACTGGACTCGTCGCGCAGGGTGGACGCGAGTCCTCGCCAACTCTCTCTGCCGGTGGCCGTTTCACACTGCTGGCCATTGCCTGCCTGACCATCATGGTCGGAACCGTAGTAGCCCCCGGGCTTCTGAACATCGCCTCTGCCCTGCAGGTGGAAAGTCATGCCAGCTGGCTGATCACCTTGCCGTCGTTGGGTGCCGTGATGTTCGCGCCGATCGCCGGGCGCATGATAGATCGCATCGGTGCCTATCCCTCGCTTGTGGGGGGGCTGCTGCTGTATGGCCTGCTGGGAGCAGGCGGGGCGCTGCTGGAGGGCACCGTCGCCGTGTTTGCCGATCGCATCCTGTTGGGTGGCGTGACGGCGGTGGTGATGGCAGGCGGCACCACCCTGATCTCAGAGTGGTATCACGGTCATGCCCGTCTGGCGATGATCGCCCAGCAGGGCATGTCCATCGAGCTTGGTGGGGTGATCTTCTTGCTCGTCAGTGGCGTACTGGCGGGTATCGCCTGGCAGATGCCATTCCTACTCTACCTGCTGGCCTGGGGGCTACTGGCCATGCTGTGGATAATGGTGCCGAGACAGTCCCCATCCGCCCCTGAGGCAGAGCCCGGGCAGAGTCAGGCCCCCGCGCCGTCATCCTCGCTTAATGGCACCTATCTGGCAGCAGCCATCTCGATGACGCTATTCTTCACGGCCATCGTCATGCTGCCCATGCGCTTGAATCTTCTCGGGCTGGATGAGGCAGCCACCGGTATCTTCCTGGCGGCAATCTCACTGGTCGCGGTGGTGGCCGCAATGCTGATGCCGAAGGTGTCGCGTGCGCTGGGCGAAATGCCGACTCTGGTGCTGGCCTTTCTGCTTTATACCGCCAGCCTGTTCATCTTCCAGCAGGCCGAGAGCATGTCCCTGATGAATGTCGGGGCCTTGCTAGCCGGCTTGGGCTTCGGTTTCTCCATCCCGCTGCTCAATCATATGACGGTGGAACGCAGCCATCCCTCGGTTCGCGGTCGCAATCTCTCCTACCTGACGATGGCGATCTTCCTGGGACAGTTCCTGACCTCATTCCTGGAACTTGTTCCGGGCGATGGCCGCAATGTCTTCGGAACCGCGGCCGCTCTAGGGCTAGTCTTCACGGTGCTCTACCTAGCCGCCTATCTTCTCAAGCGCGACAATCGCAGCGCCTGAGCTATCACAGGTAACACCAGCCCGCTCATGACGAAAGGCATGATGCAAAAGCCCCGCCACCTGACGGCCAGGTGGCGGGGAATTCGGGCCAGCGTCGTGCTCAGCGGTCAAACAGCACCGACAGGCGAAGACACATCACGTCAATCCTGATAGTGCGTGTATTTTTTCGCACTTCCCTTCACCTGGTCAGCGGGGTATTTCTCCGCATTCTTCTCCATCTTCGCCCGGCATGACGCTTCGATATCCACGTCCAGCTTGCCCGCCAGCCGGATCAGGTAGAGCTGAACATCGGCAATTTCATCGCGCACGGCGGCCAGTTGCTGCTCATCCAGCTCCCTGGACTGCGCCTCGGTCAGCCACTGGAAGCACTCCTGCAGCTCTGCTGCCTCTACCGTCAGCGCCATGGCCAGGTTCTTGGGCGAGTGGAACTGGTCCCAGTCACGCTCGGTGGCGAACTGGTCCATCGCATCGCGGAGCTGCTTAAACGGGTCTGACATCTAGGGCTCACCTGGTTCTTCGGTATCGGATAGCGGTGAGCATGCCTGCTCTGCCGCTCGCTATCTAGCCTGCATCGGTATAGGCGGCGATCCGACCGCCCTGCCTTCGCAAGCCGCACCGTCGCCTGCACCTGGCTGCCCACTCAGCGGACCTCGGGCACGTCTCCACGTTCCCTCTGAAGGTAGCCGTAACAACCTTGTCGCCAAACCGTCCCATTTATCGCGAAACGGGGCTCTCGACCGTCATCGAAAGCAGCAGGGAAGAGAGTGTCTTACCGTGGCCATCCAGGTTGAGCGAGCCATTTACGCCCCCTTGAAGGACGTCTTCCAGGACAAGGTTGATCCCGCCAAGGTTAGGCATGGGATAGCGTTTCACCCCGGTGACACCACGATGAGCAAAGAGCTGATACACCCCCTCCTCCGTTACCTGATCCAGTAGCCAGCGGTAGAGCTCGTCCTTGTAGACGAAAACGGCCAGGTTCAGTCGGTCGCCCTTATCGCCAGCGCGAGCATGGGCAAAGTGATAAAGAGACCGTCGTTCACTAGACATATCCTCAACTCCCATTGCGGATGCTGACGCTGGGTGTGACATCTTGGCGGCGAACCAGGTACGAGGCCGTCTTGAGCCGGCGGTTCAGGTGTCGACGCACACCGCCACCTGCAGCGGGGCCGCAGCAATACAGCGCCAGCAACTCCTGTGTCGCGAGCTCGACCACCGCACGTTGTTTATGCTCGACCGCCAGACGCAGGCGAATATCTTCGGAGGAGCTTTCTGGACTGTCTCGCCACACTGCTGCATCACCGTCGAACACGCTGGAGATACCAATGACATCGAAGCGAGTCCTCATGTCAGCGGGGCAGCGCGTTGCCAACCGCCGCTGCAACGTATCCTGGGCGAGCTTTGCTCGAGCTATTGCGTTAGGCCCGGCATAGGAAATTTCCGCTTCCCCTTGATAACCATCCAGAAAGCTGACGGTCGTCTTGAGCCTGTCCGGCGCTGGATGCCCTCGCACCCCTTTGACCGATACCCGATCACGGCCCACTTGCCGCACCTCAACGCCCGTCAAGTCCACCACCACATCCGGTGTCACATAGCCGGCGGGATCATGAATTTCGTAAAGAAGCTGCTCCTTGACCGTCTGCTCCGTCACCAAGCCTCCGGTACCTGGAGGTTTCGTCACTATCAGACTGCCATCACGTTCTACCTCGACGATGGGATATCCCAGGCAGTGCATGCCTTGAACATCCTTTACCCCGGGATCGGCAAAGTACCCTCCTGTCACCTGTGCACCACACTCAATCAGGTGGCCCGCCAAGGTCCCGGCGGCGATCCGGTCCCAGTCATCGCGCGCCCATCCGTGGTGGTAGCGCAGAGGGGCCAGGGCCAAGGCGGGGTCAGCGACACGTCCAGTAACCACCACCTGTGCCTCCTGCGCCAGTGCCTCGACCAGTGCATCCGCCCCCAGGTACACATTGGCCGCCACCACGTCGTTGCTGTCTGGCAGCTCGCGGTGCTCGCCCTCCCACGGCTGCCAGTCAAGCGAGTGAATCTGCTGGCGAACGTCATCCCCCTGAATCACCGCGATGCGGGCATCCTTGACGCCAGCCCGTTGTGCCATCGCTGCCACTTGGTCACCTGCAGCTTCCGGGTTTGCCGCACCGAAGTTTCCCAACACGGTAATGGCATTGCGCAAACAATCACCCAGCACCGGGGCAAGAAATGCCTCCAGCAAAGGCTCTACCCCTCTGCTGGGGTCTTGCAGACGCGCCAACTGAGCGGCCGCCAGGGTTCGCTCTCCCAGCGTTTCGAACATCAGGGCACGCGGCGCATCATAGTGCAGCAGAGCTTCTACCAATGGCCCGGCCGCGTCGGTACGGTCGCCCGAGAAACCCGCCCCACAGCCTACGACAACAGTCATGCGAGCCTCCCGGATCTCACCAAGGGCAAACCAAGAAATTCTCTCACCTGACGAGGCTTCATGATGCTGCGGCCGCTGGCTTCAATCCTCTCGCGCGTCAAGCGCACCAACTCCGCATTGTCTTTCACCAGAGTGCCATCGGGGCGCCAGAGGTTGTTCTCGAAACCCACACGGGCATGCCCACCGTGCGCTGCTGCCAACCCCATGCACTCGGCTTCCGTCGGCCCAAAGGCGCAGACGGCCCACCTATCACCCGGTGTCAGGGCTTCCAGAAATTCAGGCAGGCGAGCCGGATCCGCCACCGGCGGTGTCTCATAACGTCCCAGGACAAACAGCAGGAAGCTCTTGCCGGATGGCAAGACCCCAGTATCGCGAAGCTGGTTGAAGTGCAGCAGGTCCTCAACGGAATAGAGGATGTATTGCACACTGCCCCCCTCGGCCTGAAGGTTACGGCAAACGGCGCCACTCGCTGCGACCTCCTGAGGATCGCCAAACAGCTCGCGCACGGCTACCGAGACGGATTCAGGACGAAGCTCTTCCAGCAGTTTCCTCTGGGCCTGTGGGTCATAACGCCCACCCGCCTCGCTGGTGACTTGCAGCACCATGTCATCGCCGACAGCTGCACGGATCATGCCTAGCGCGTCTCGATAGGCAGCCACATCCAATAGATGACGGCCATCAGGTTCACGCACGTGCAAGTGCACCATGGCCGCCCCCGCATCACGGCAAGCAAGCGCATCGGCGGCCAGCGCCTCCGGCGTCAGCGGGATTTGCGGGTGATCGACCCGGGTACGTCGAGCGCCGTTGGGGGCGACCATCAACAAGCAAGGTGATGTCATGACTTCACCTCCGCGGGTTGATCTGCGGGCTGATGTGCGGGCGGTTGTGCAGACTGAGGTGCAGCCTCGATGGCGTGCTGCAGCGCCACCAACTGGGCATCACGCTGAGCAGAAAGTTCGCTCAGTGACTGACCGCAAGCCGCCTGTTCGACACCGGCGACGACACGACTCTTGAGCGCCTCATCCACCGTCGGGGAGCCAAGACTGGCCCAGCGATATTGCTGACTCGGACCCAGGTGCTCTAAGTAGTGCTTGATTCCACCCTTTCCACCCCCCAGGTGATATGTCAGAAAAGGACCCTGTATCGCCCAGCGCATTCCCGGGCCCGCTGTCACCGCCCGGTCGATGTCTTCGACACTGGCGACCCCTTCCTGCAGCAGGTACAGCGCCTCGCGCCACACCGCAGACGTCAGACGGTTAGCGATGTGCCCCACCATTTCCTTCTTCATCACCACGGGCTGCTTGCCGATGCCTCGGTAAAAGGTGGCGAGCCTGTCGACAACCTCTGCATCCGTCCCGTAGAGCTCGACAAGCGGCACCAGATGGGGAGGGTTGAAGGGATGAGCAATCGCGATTCGCGACGGTTCCGGTGCATCCAAGGCAATATCGGAGTGTTGCATCGACGACGTGCTGCTGACGACCAACGCCGACGGGGGGGCCAGCCGTTGAATGTCAGCCAGCAGCCTACGCTTCACCTCTGCCGACTCCGGCGCATTCTCCACCACCAGCTCCGCTTGCTCGACGGCCTCAGCTAAAGCGCCACATACCTTGGGCTCACGTGGAGAGCCCCCCAGTGTGTCCATGTCGGCAGCCACAAGATCTGCAAAAGCGGCTCTTGCAGAAGCGTCCGGGTCATACGCACTGACCTCTAACCCACGCGAAAGAAAATAGGCGGCCCAACAGATGCCAATCGTGCCGCATCCCACTATCGCAATGCGCGTTATCACAGACTCGGAGTCGTTCATCATGATGCTCCCTGCAGCTGGTTACGACGTGCCACATTCCAAGCCCAGCCATACAGGGCAAACAGCCCGATGACGCCAACCAAGCCCGGAGCCTGGCCCGGCAAGACCGCTAGAATGCCGACGATGAGGAGAATGGCGGCATCCAGCCAGCGACGCCCTGTCAATCGGGCTCCACCCAAGGCTCCGGCGAAGGCCAGGACAAACGCCAGGGCTCGCAGGGCTGCGGTGGTGATTTCCCACGCACCACCCATGCCAATCAATGCGGGGTAGGCCAGAATCAGGAAGGGAATAATGTAGGTGGCGGCGCCAAGCCGTACGGCATGACCGGCCACATTCAACCACCCGGCCTGAGCGATGCCTGCCGCGACGAAAACCGCAATACACACCGGCGGGGTAATCACCGAGATCGTCGCAAAATAGAAGACAAAGAGATGGGCGACCAGCGGCTCAACGCCCATACGCGTCAAGGCCGGCGCCAGAACAGCGGCCACCAGGACATACGCCGCGGTGGTGGGAATGCCCATTCCCATGATGAGACAGATGACGGCAACGATCAGCGCTACTAGGAAAAGCTGCTCGCCGGCCACGCTCACCACCAGGGTGGATAGCGTCACTCCGATACCTGTCATGTTGAGCATTGCGACGAGTATCTGAGCCCCTGCCAGCAGAACACCGATGATGACCATGCCCTTGCCAGCGTCTTCAAGCCCGGTCATGAGCATCCGAATCATCTGCGCGGGCGGTGTGCGGTCCAGAATGCCGAAGGTCACATAGCACAGCAGTAGCGACGCTATGCCCAGAAATGCGGAGTACTGGATGGAGTAGCCCGTCAGTACGCCACCAAACAGGCCGCCCAAGGCCGCCAGAATGGGCACAATTCGTCTGAACTGCAGTACATCCGGCCAGCGTGGCAAGTCAGCCTCCGGCACCAGCGGCAGCGCACGCCGCACCGCCACCACGTGAATGGTAAAAAACACTGCCACATAGAAGAGCGCGGCAGGCAGCAGCGCCGCCAGAGCGATAGTAACGTAGCTGACGCCCAGGATCTCGGCCATGATGAATGCGGCGGCTCCCAGAATGGGCGGTGCAATTTGACCACCCGTCGAGGCCACCGACTCGACGCCTCCGGCGAAAGCGGCGGGATAGTTCAAGCGCTTCATCATCGGAATCGTGAAGTTGCCTGTGGTCGCGACATTGGCCACCGCACTGCCACTCACCATGGCAAACAGGCTCGACGCCACCGTGGCAATCTTGGCTGCTCCGCCTTGGCTTCGGCCTCCGATGCGCATCGACAGATCAATGAAGGTCTGGCCCCCTCCCGTATGCAGCAGCAATGATCCGAACAAGACGAACGCAGCGATGGTGGTCGCCGCGACACCAAGCAGCATGCCCCAGACTCCCAGGTCACCAAGGAAAAGCGTTTCGGTCACAAAAGCGGTGTCGAAACCTCGATGACTCAACGGGCCAGACAGCAGGTTGCCGAACAGCGCATAGGCAATGCCAAGCGCCACCAGCATGGGGAAAATCCAGCCGATGGCACGCCGTGCGACTTCCAGGATGGTGAGCACCAGCGTCGCTGCCATGAGCTTGTCCTGGGTGGTCGCCCAAGGCAGCGTCGACAGGATCTCGTCTGCCTTTACCGTGACGTAGAGACAGGAAGTGATGGCACCAACAGCAAGCATGACATCAACGATGATCCCTACTGGACGCCATGACTTGCCTGCGCCCAGAGGGAAGCTAAGAAGGCCCAGTCCAATCACCAGCGCAAGAAAAACGCTTCGATGTACCAGGCTATCGAATGGCCCTGTTGCCGAGGTGTAGAAAATGAAGCCACCGAGAACCAGGGCGACCAACATCAAGCTTTTATTACGCATGGGACCGGGCTCCTGAGATTATTCCACCGGCTGCAGGTGGTCAGGAATCTCGTAGCCCTGCTCTTCGAAGTAGCGAGCGGCGCCTGGATGGAAGGGAACCGTGCCGCTTTCCAACGTGAGTTCGGCGATGTCCACATTCGCCAGGTTGGCCAATGCGCTCACCTGCGGATCTGGGTTCTCCATGACCGCCTTGACGATGTCATACGCCATCTGCTCATCCAGGTCCGGCGATGAATGCATGGCGAGGCCGAAGCTCCAGGTGGTGTAGGCAGGCATACCTTCGGCCGCGCCCTCTGGAATATCTACCACGGAGATGTCAGGCATCTGCTCCCGCAGGGTGTTCGCCTGATCCTCGTCCAGTGACAACACCTGAATCGGCGTAAAGGTGGCGACGTCCATGGAGGATCCGTCGAGCTTGTTGCCGACCCCGGACTTGACGTAACCGGCGATGCGATTGTCCTTCACACCGGCCACGACGTCGGTGGTGGAGCCTCGCACGTAGTCGGGTGAGATGCCCAAGGTCTCCATGACGGCCAGCGTTGTCGCCTCGGTAGCCGACCCGGTAATACCTGGGTTAAGACCAACTCCGTTCAGGTCGGTCAACGACGACACCCCGGCATCCTCGCGCATGACCACATTCTGCGGGGCTGCCGAATACACCCACAGCAGACGGTTATCTACCGGCCGATCAGCAAACTCACCTTCGCCCGAGTAGGCGTGATAGCCCACATTGGTGGTGACAAGCCCCATATCGAGCTGGCCGCGAAGAATCCGGCGGAGATTGTCGACGGTGGCTCCCGTTTCGACGACCGATGCGCGAACCCCTTCGACTTTCTGGTTGATGATCTGGCCGACGGCCACGAAATAGCCGTACTGGCTGGAGGAGGTAGAGGTGGAGCCGATAAGCAGCTGATCTTCCGCCTGGGCAGCAGCGGACATCAGGCCGGCACTGAGGATGGCAGCCAGCAGCGGCGTCTTGTATGAGGACATGGCGTAGCTCTCTCTGGTGTTATCTATTATTGGCGTCCAGTAGACGAGTGTCTTGCGACCTCCACACCTTGGAAAGAATGCCGGTATTTGTCTAATATATTTAACCGAACGAGACTTTTACTTTTTTTATGCAACCATCCATCCGTCAGTTGAAGGCGTTTGTGGCCGTCGCAGAACACGGCAGTTTCATAGAGGCCTCCGAACGCCTGCACCTCTCTCAACCGGCCTTGAGCATTGCCATCCGCAAGCTTGAGGAGTCGGTCGGGGGCATGCTCTTCAACCGCTCGCCCAGGGGGATCCAGCTGACCCCGGAAGGTCGCTATTTTCTGCCTATCGCAAGGCGCCTGATCAGTGACTGGGACGAAGCCCTGGGAGATATCGGCGAACTCTTCAACAAGGAACGCGGCAAGGTGACGCTAGCCGCCCTTCCGACCCTCGCGGCCGGCTTCCTCCCTGCCGTCTTGGCGGACTACCGGCGGCAGTACCCCAACATCGCCATCAACGTCCATGATGTCCTGGCCAACCAGGTAGATGAACTCGTCAGGGACCAGCGAGCGGATATCGGCTTTTCGGTGAAGCCCAGCGGGGCAGAGGCCATACATTTCGAATCGCTGGTGGACGACCACTTCGTTGCGGTCTGCCCCCATGGACATCCCCTGCTGAACCAGGACGAGGTGAAGTGGGAGGAGTTGATCGCCTATCCCGTCATCGCCCTTAGCCGGCTTTCGAGCACCCGGCAGGCCATCGACGAGGTGTTGCAACACCTCGATGCGGAGATGGACGTCATGTGCGAAGTCAGTCAGATCGGCACAGCAGGGCGCATGGTCGCAGCCGGACAAGGCGTCGCCGCCCTACCCTCCCTCAGCTTTAAACAAATCTCGTCTGAGGGGCTGGAGTGGCGTCCACTGACCCACCCCACCGTTCCACGCACGCTGGGAATCATCACACCAGCGCGCTCGTTACAGTCCGCCGCTGCCACCGCCATGCTGGAAGTCGTGAGAAAGCACGCGCTGACGCTTAATCCGCTGGAAATCCAATAGTCGAGACGAAGGCTTCCCCCATCTCGCCACATCGCTAATAGCCAATAGCCAGAGATAGGGGAACTGCCCCAGGCCAGCTTTCACCCGCAATGCCAGACGGTGTTGATGGCGCACCGCCGTGACCTATCGAGGAATTCTCATCGACTCTAGGTAGAAGAAACGACGCATGTCGTGGCTTCACCCTAGCGTCGACCCACAGCACCACGCCCAGCATCAGCGCCAGATTATCGTGTTCTGACGAAAAGTGTTTCCCCCCTTTGCCGCTTTATCACGCCGCCTGTGCCTTCCAACATTCACCGCGTCAATTGCCAGCGCATCGGCGATGCGCCTTTCCTTTCAACGCTCAGACAGACAGGCAGCCATCATGAAACGTCCTTTCTCCCTTGCTCTACTTGGCCTCTCGATCGCCGTTACCAGCATCACCGCTCAGGCCGATGGCCAGTCCTCGCTCACGCCAACCAGCGAGGTCGTCCAGCAGTCCGATATCCACTGGGGCTATCTCAATCCGCTGCGCGGTGACCAGAGCCCGGCCGCAGGCGACCTGTGGGGTGACCGCACCAAGGATGGCGCTTCCGGCTTCCTGGTGAAGTTCAATGAAGGTTTCTCCTCACCGCCTCACATCCACAACATCACCTATCGTGGTGTGGTCATCCAGGGCGAGGTTCACAACGATGACAAGAACGCCGACGAGCAGTGGCTGCCCGCAGGCTCATTCTGGATCCAGCCGGCGGGGGAGTCTCATATCACCGCAGCCCGTGACGAGGTCAACATGGCCTACATCGAGATCGATGAAGGGCCCTATCTGGTACAGCCAGAATCCGAGGCCTTCCACAACGATGAAGAGCCGCTGAATGTCGCCGAAAACAACCTGGTATGGCTGGATGCCAATGACATTCGCTGGATCAGCCTCCCGGGCAGCGACGACGCCGTACAAGGCCCGAAGACCGCTTTCCTGTGGGGCAACCCGGACGCCGGACAGATGAGTGGCCGTCTGGTGAAACTGCCAGCCGATGTCTCGGTTGAGATCACAAGCCACGCCGACGAATTCCGCGCCGTGGTCATCAAGGGCGGCCTGACCCACGAGACCGAAGGCAAGAACGACAGCCAGCACCTGACGACCGGCAGCTACTTCGGTTCACAGGGCGAGATCACCCATGACATCGCCACCAGTGCCGACGGCGAGACACTGCTCTACGTGCGTACCAATGGCGATTTCGACATCGCCGAGCAATGATCTCCGAGCGCTGAACCAGCAGCCATAAAGCGCTGCAGAAAGCGTGAACGGCCACCCGGCTTCAAGACCGAGGTGACCGTTCGTGTTCAGGGCTATGGCTGTGACACCTTCGTCAAGGCTCACCGATAAGGGTATGAACTTCCCCTTTTTCACCGGGGCGGATGGCAAAAGAAAGCCACGTCATCGAAAACGACATCTTACGATTGCGCTGCCGACCAGGCCTTTAGTGCATCATCCTGGTGTCTATTTCCTCTTCTTCCGTCCAGCGGGATTATTATGGCGGGTGCCCCAGAAAGTGGCGGTTCTCGAACCGCCACGCGTGGGTCAGGATGTCACGCAAGTCATAGGTCGGTGCCCAGCCGAGCACTTCCTGGGCCTTGCAGATACTGGCCACCAGCCGGGCTGGATCGCCAGGGCGCCTGGGGCAGATCGATGTCTCGATCTTGCGACCACTGACCTCCTCTGCGGTCCGAATCAGCTCGAATACGCTGTAGCCAACACCACAGCCAAGATTGAAGGTCTCACTGCTCCCTCCCGCAAGCAGACGCTCCAGGGCCAACTCATGGGCACGACAGAGGTCTTCTACGTGCACAAAATCGCGTATGCAGGACCCGTCAGCGGTCGGATAGTCGTCGCCGAATACCTGGATCTGCGAGCGTCTCCCCGAGGCTGCCTGGAGTACCAGAGGAATAAGGTGAGTCTCCGGATCGTGCCTCTCCCCCAACACACCCTCGGGATCCGCGCCGGCAGCATTGAAGTAGCGCAGACAGATGGACTGCATGCCATAGGCAAGCCGATAATCCTCGAGTGCCCTTTCGACGAGGTGCTTGGTATTGCCATAAGGGTTGATCGGGTTGCAGTCACGACTCTCGTCGAGATCTCCCTCTCCGGGCACACCATAGACTGCGGCGGTCGAAGAAAAGACGAGGCGCGAAATGTCGTGCCTGACCATGGCATCCAATAGTACTAGGCTCTTCATAACGTTGTTGTGGTAGAAGGCGGCGGGATCGCGCACAGACTCACCAACCTCGATCAACGCTGCGAAGTGCATCACAACATCAAAGGCCTGCGATGCAAGAAGACGGTCGAGGAGCGCACTGTCGCCGAGGTCTCCAACCATCAGTTCGGCGTCCATCACGGCATCGCGATGGCCTCTGGAGAGATTGTCGAGCACGGTGACAGCGTACCCCGAACGCCTCAGCCGTTTGACCATGTGCGAGCCGATGTAGCCGGCTCCTCCCACCACCAGCACTCTGGCCTTGCTGCTATGCTCCGTCGTCATGCATCACTCCCCCCGTCTGCGCCGAAGGTTTACTGCCCGCGCCACTCAACCATCCACGGTCGCCTCGCTCGACCAGCGTTCAAGCTTGCGGTATAGGGTGGAAGGACTGACAGCCAAGGCGCGTGCAGCGCCGGGCACGCTACCGTGGTTTAGCGAAATCGCCCGCTCGATCACCAGCCGTTCGATCTGGGCCAGAGTCATGCCATCGAAGGAGGCCTCGACGTCAACGGGCTTCGCGCCTGGGGAAGGAGGTTCGGCAGCCTGCGCGGCGCCATACCCAACCGGACTAGGGGGGGAAGCCTGAGGAGCAGAGCTGACTTCCTGAGGCAACAGTGGTGCCAGCGAGAGGTCCGGCCCAGGACTCATGACCACTGCACGCCGCATCATGTTCTGCAGCTCCCGCACGTTGCCAGGCCAGCCGTAGCGCTGGAGTCGTCGAATGGCGGCAGCCTCCAGAGGATCAAACGTCTTGCCCTCCTCGGCGGCAAAACGATCAAGAAACACCTGTGCCAACAGCACGACGTCATCGCCACGCTCGCGCAGGGGTGGCAGCTCGATCGGCAACACGGATAACCGATAGAACAGATCTTCACGAAAGCGGCCGGCCTGCACCTCAGCGATGGGGTCGCGGTTGGTGGCACAAATGACTCGCACGTTGACTGCCTCGGGACGGCTACTCCCAACCCGCTGGATCATGCCCGTCTGCAGGAAGCGCAATAGCTTGACCTGAAGCTTCAGCTCCATTTCGCAAATTTCGTCGAGAAACAGCGTGCCGCCATCAGCTTCCTTGGCCGCCCCTACGCGGTTGTCCAGGGCTCCGGTAAAGGCTCCCTTCACATGGCCGAAGAGCTCTGACTCAAGCAAGTTTTCAGGAATGGCACCGCAATTGATCGCCACAAAGTGGCCTTTGCTGCGCTGGCTGATGGCATGGATCGCCTCCGCCGTTACTTCCTTGCCGGTGCCACTTTCCCCGGTGACGAATACCGTGGCCTTGGAGTTCGCCACGTTTTCAATGGCGCGATACACCACCTGCATGGCATCGGAGCCGCCAACAAAGCCCTGGAAGCGATCACGCTTCTTGATCCGCCGAGCCACCTGAACTTCACGCTCAAGCATTCGGTGCTGGCCTGCGCGAACCACCGTTGTGGTAAGACGCTCCGGTGCCACCGGTTTCACCAGGAAATCATAGGCGCCTGAGCGCATGGCCTGAATCGCGCGACTGATGGAACCATCAGCAGTGATTACGACAACACTGGAGTCTCGCGCCATCTGCGGCGTCGATTCCAGCAGCTCCAATCCATCCCCATCTGGCAAATTGAGATCTAACAGAATAACGTCGAAAGGCCGCTGCGATCGCGTCAGCTGCTGACGTGCCTCGGCCCCTGAGTCGGCCATTTCCACCGTGCATCCTGCTGCTTCAAGCTGCCCCGCAAACGTCAGCGCCAGCGACACAGTATCCTCGATGATCAGCACATACGTACCTTCACTCATATCGCATCGCTGCCTGTCCCTGGACGAATGATGAAGCGAGCCTGATTCAACACGTTGTCAGCACACCACTCCACGCGACTGTTCTCACTATAGAAAACAATACACTGCTGAACCAGGCCGAAGGCGATGTGTGCGAAGGCGCGGTGGGAGCGATACGCCACGATAAATCCATCCTCGCACTCATGGGTTGTGACCGATGGAGGCGTCGCGCCTGGATAAATGACCTTTACCTCCTCATGGATATGGCTTTGAACGTGATCAAGCAATTCCCGAGCAGAGGCGTAACGATTAAGCAGGTGCGGGAAGCGCACCTCGAAGCGTTGGAACAGGTAACGTCCAAACGCCTCACAGATGCCGGCGGCGTCTGCATCAGCGAGGGTGGAGGCTGCGCCAACGAGGGCTCCTGCGTATTCGCTTGGATAGTTGCCCACTGTTGTGAAGGCAGCTTCATTGGGCAAGTCGGCCTGCTCTACGACGCGCTCGGTGAAGTCTGGACCGAAGCTCTCATCCATAAAGTTCATCAGCTCGACAAAGATCATTCCTTTCATGGCAGTCGCTCGCTTAACAGGTAAACCGACCGGGAAAGACTGGAGTACACACCGCGCCTCTGCGGCACTCGACGCCCCGCTTGTCTCCGGTGACGTGATACATGTCATTAACTAAGCAAGAAAGATGCCAGGCCATATTACCCCTCCATGCCGGAATATCGCCTTCAGTTATCGCAAACTGCAACGAAAAGAATGCATTCTGCAACGAGCTTTATTGCAAAATGCAATGGCACAGCGAACAGACCCACTTGGCGCTTCATGTTCCTGCCACTCTGCAGACCATGCCACCGCCCCTCTCCATCCACCGCGCTTTCACTGCGTCGATAACTACACAAGAGGAGAAACTTCTTCACTCTTGGCCCGAATCTTGTATTCAATCTACTACAGTATTCTTCTAATGGAGGGAGAAAGCTCATGGACAATAGCGTCTGCCAAGCTAGAGCGATCCTCGGCACGATCATCCTCGGTCTTGTCCTCACCGGCTGTACCTCGGCGCCGACCCCTGACAACCAAGCAGAGGCTCGCTGGATGCCTCAGCAGGCGGAGCTTGAGGCGTCACAGCAACAGTGCGTGCCCGACAGCGCTACCCTGGCAGAGCCGGCAATTAACTACGTTTCGGCCGCTGAACTTCGCCAGGAACGGGACCAGCTTGGTCCCGGGGATAGACTGCGTATTCAAGTGGTGGGCGATGACGGTCACCTGTCACAGGTTTACGTGATTGATGACTACTTCCAGCTTACGCTTCCAGGCCTCGCACCACTGGACACCCAAGGCAAGGCCCTCCGCCAGGTCGAGACGGCACTGGGAGACAGGCTGGTAACGGCGGGACTGGTTCGCCCGCTGCCCAGGGTCGTCGACGTGTCGCTGTTAGAAAGCGCCGGCATCTCGGTACCGGTCAGCGGCGCTGTCTTCCAGGCTGGTACGGTGCGCATTGGCGAGCGCGAGAGGGAAACGCTGGTCGGCCAGCGTGAAGGCCCCGCCAGCGGCGATGCCAACAGAGAGCGAAGCTTAGCAGCTGCCATTCGCGCCGCCGGTGGCGTGCGGCCCGATGCCGACCTGACGCGTATCCAAGTGGTGCGAGGCCAGCGCTGGACCGAACTTGACCTCAGTGGACTGCTCGACGGAACGCGGCAGGGAGACTTTCGGCTCTCTCAGGGCGACAACGTTATCGTGCCAAGTACGAAGTGCTTCGATGAGCGACTGGTGCGCCCGAGCCCCCTTACGCCCCCCGGCATACGTGTCTACCTGTCAAACCTATCTCGACCCGCTGCCAATAATGCCAGTTCCGCTATCGGCAAAGAGGCCAGCAGCCTACCTTACGGGACGCGACTGCTGCAGGGGCTCGCTTCTGCCAACTGTGTGGGAGGCTCAGCGATGAACGCGCATCGTCAGG
This sequence comes from Halomonas sp. DP8Y7-3, assembly GCF_019801675.1. Classification (NCBI taxonomy): domain Bacteria; kingdom Pseudomonadati; phylum Pseudomonadota; class Gammaproteobacteria; order Oceanospirillales; family Halomonadaceae; genus Halomonas; species Halomonas sp. DP8Y7-3. Next base: position 300,025 of record NZ_JAHVIO010000003.1, on the reverse strand, counting down.
CCGTGCTGATTTCCGAGAACCCATTGAACGGTCGCAGCGTCGTGATTCAACGCGATATCGAGGCGATGCTGGAAAATGCCCAGCGCGACAGAATCAACCCTTACCTTATGCCCAATGACGCCGTCGCCTGCTACGACAGTCGAGCCATGAACGCTCGCGACGCCATCACCTTGTTCGGCGAAGCACTTGGCTCCGCTGCGACGGCCATCCTCATTGATGATCTAGCACAATGAGCGTAGATACCTCGACACAGCCTCGTCGGCTGCAGCGCTTCTGGTACCTGGTGCGGGATGGTCTGCCCTCCGCTGGCCGATATCGGCGCTATACCTGCTCTCTGCTACCCTGCTTGGTGGTCATCTGGGGTCTGGTAGCGCTTTACCTCATACTCGCGCCCGTCAGCTACAAAAGCTCCATGACGCTGGTTCTGCCTGGCTCCGGTGCGGGCGGTTCCATCAATCTCGAATCCATCGGCCAGGCAACGTCGCAGACCACCTCGGCCTTCTCGAGCCCCTCTCTGAGCCCGACACAGAACTATAAGCGTCTGTTAGGCGCAGACCTGATCCTGCGCCAGGGTGCGGCCGGTCTGGATGATGAGATTCTGCCCGATCCGACCGTGAAGCTGGTCGATCAGACCAACCTGATCATGGTGTCAATGCGCGGGGCCAGTCCAGAGCAGGCACAGGCTCGCCTGGAAGCCCTCAGGCTCGCCTTTCTGTCCGGACTAGAGCGCTTGCGTCAAGACGAGGCCGAAAAGCGAGAGGCCGCCGATCTGGCGCGACTGGATGAGCTGGAGCAGAAACTCAAGCAGGCTCAACGCCGGGTCCTCGAGTTTCAGGGCACGACCGGGCTTGCGACTCTGGACCAGTTCCATCAGCGCCTGAGCGTGGTCGACGATCTGCAGGGCAGTGAGCGCGAGTTTCGCCAAGCAGTAAGGCGCAGTGAGGCCCAGGCCTACAGGCTCGGCGAGATGCTCGATATTACTCTTGACGAAGCCCGCAGCGCCCAGCTGCTGCGCGCTGATCCGCTGTTCCAGTCATTGCTGCAACGCTATGCCAGCGTGCTGGCCGACTGGACCCAAGCTCGCGCCACCCTGGGCGAGCAGCACCTGACGCTGACCGAACTGAGTGCCCAGCGCCAAACCTTGCGCCAGTCGCTGGTGCAGCGTGGAACGGCCCTGACTCCGCTGTCGGCGGAGATCCTGCTCGGCTTCGCCGACCTCTCGGTGAGCGACGGCCGCGAGCGGCTGCTCGACGAGCTAATGCGCACAGCGGGCAACGGTGCAGGCGCCCAGGCAGCTCTTGCAGAGGTCCGGGAGCAGATCTCTCAACAGAGCAACGAAACCGATACTCTGGTCGAACAGGCCGCAGATCTGACGGACCTGCTGCGCGAACTGCGTGTTGCCGAGGCCGTCTTCTCATCCGCATTGGCGCGCCTGGACACCAACAAGGCAGATCCCTTCGCCTCCTATCCTCTGGTGCAGACCTTCGAGTATCCCTCACTGCCGCGGTCTCCCTCCTCGCCATCCACCCTGCTGGCCGTGGCCGGCGCGGTGGTAGCCTCGATCCTTGTCATCATGGGCTTCCTCCTGCTATGGCTTCGCCAACCCCTTATCCAGCTAATGCTGCCGAAAAGCTGATCTCGGTAGCCATTCAGAGCACCTGGTTGCTCTGGGCACTCGGCGGTCTTTACATCGCCGGGCCCGCTCTGGCCTGGATCCTGGGGTTGATGGCCGCTATCACCCTCTATCTCGGGCCCGCCTTACCCCAGCACCAACGTCCCCCGCCGTTGCATCCTGCCATCGTCCTGTGGCTGATTGGCATGCTCGCCATGCTGCTGATCCTGGTCATCGGCCATGTGCTCAACGGGCTGGGGCTTGGCAAGACGATCAAGTCTTCCATCGGCTGGGCCAAGGGCTGGGCATTGATCGCCCTGTTTCCCTTTGCCGGCGCGGTACTCGCCATCCGCCCAGAGATCATCTACCGAGCAGTGTGTCGGCTAGGACTACAGACCCTCATTCTGCTCCCGCTATTTTTCGTGGCGCCATTCATCGGTCTGCCGGGCCTGCTGTACGTGTCGCCGCTGAAGATCGTGGGCGGCTCGGGCCCTGAGTACTTCGCCGTGATCCTCTACACTCTGGAGCCTGGCACCGGTGTGCCGCGCTGGCAGTTCTTCGCCCCCTGGGCCCCGGCTGCCGGCATGGTCGCGGTGGTACACATTCTCTGTGCCATGGAAGACAAGCATCTGGGATGGAAAATGACAGGGGTCGGAGCAGGGTTGATGATGGCGCTGCTCTGTCAGTCTCGGCTGGCATTGGTCGCGCTTGCCATTGTCTGGCCACTGGCCTTCGGCATCAGCCAGCTGCGCAGGCCTTGGACCTGGTTTACCGCCGCCCCTGCAGTGCTTGGCCTGGGGCTGTTCGCACCGCAGCTGCAAATGTTGCTGGATCAGGCAATTGCCCGTTTCGTGGGTGCGCGGGCCGACTCGAGTCGGGTGCGCGCTGCATTGGGAAGAATCGCGGTTGACCGTTGGCGCAACGAGGCGCCCTGGTTCGGTCACGGCGTAGTGGAAAATGGCCCACATCTCGTCGAGTACATGCCTATTGGCAGCCACCACAGTTGGTTCGGCCTGCTTTTTGTCAAGGGCATCACCGGCCTGTTCGCTCTCCTCCTTCCCTTGCTGGCAAGCCTTTGGATGGCGGCGCGACTCTCGCTGACTCACCCCATTGGTCGTGTCGCCCTATCGATGCTACTACTGTTGACGCTCTACAGCTTCGGCGAAAACCTCGAAATCCTGAGTTACCTCTACTGGCCGGCCTTGCTGCTGGTCGGCACTGCCGCCCGCGCCGCCTCCCGCAAACGCCAACTCGCCGCTACCGCCCAGGCAGATTCAACACCGGTGTCCTGACGTCGTGTCATCGAGCATCACCGCTCAACAGGTGGCGCCATGCCTCTAGACGTGCCTCGGTTAGCCCGACAACCGAGGCGCGAGCCTTCTTGCCCAGCTCCGTCAAGGCCCCTTCATCCAATGCAGCCAGGCTATCCCTTAGCCCGTATGGAGAGGAAAAGTCTACCCGCACTCCCGCCTCGCCAAGCTGTTCGGGGAGGCCATCCACATTAGCCACCAGCAGGGCCCGCGCGGCCTGGCGTGCTTCGGTAGCCACCAGCCCGAAGGCCTCCCACCGCGACGGCACTGCGATGACGTCGCACTGGGCGAGGAAGGCCGCACGATCTGATACTGCGCCGACAAAGCAAACGTGGGGCAAATCCGCCGCTGCAGCCCTCAGTGCAGCTTCCTGGGGACCAAAGCCACCCAACCGCAGCGTGTAGCGCTGTGGATCAAGCTCGCGAAAGGCTTCGATCAACCGATCGAAGCCTTTTTGCTCGGCAAAACGCCCGTAAGCTCCTACCACCAGAGGCCGACGACAAGCCCCATCCGACGGTGCGATGGTCGCCAGGTCAGGTACATCGCTCCAGGGGGAGATCACCCTGAGACGATGACGCGAGATGCCCACCGCCTGCTCCAGCCACTCTCGCTGTCCGTGGGAGACCGCTACCACATCGTCGAACAGCCGATAGGCCTGTCGCAACATGGTTCGAAAGCGCCGACGATGTGGCACACAATGTGCCTCCCAGGCCCCTGTATAGCTGTGTTCGACGTGGATCAAACGCGCTTGGGGGTTGCGGGCTCGCAGCACAGCGAGAAACGGCAGAGCGCGCCAGCGCGGCGGAAAGTGGGTCAGAATGACGTCAGCCTCAAGTCGCGGTGCCCAGGGCCGGTCAGGCATGACCTGAACAACTCGCGATGTCTGTAGATCGGTGAGTCCCGGATGATCGTAGATCGCCAGCGCCTGCATGACCCCACCTGGGGCGACATCATCCAGCAGGTGTATCACCCTGAGCGGCTTCATGCGACCGCTCCCGCACCCAGGCGCCGCGCCGCCAGCGCCTTGAAGGCGCGGCGCGGCAGCCAGCGCGCTGCCAAAGACCCAAGAGTGGTTTCCAGCGTCTTGCGCGGCTCCCGCAGCAAAATCGAGGGACTGGCGGCGAAGGCCTGGCCGATCAACGATACGGCGAAGCCGCCATCGCCAAGCTGCACGGCGCGGCGTGCCAGATAACGCAGCTGGTAGGCTCTGGCGCGACGGCCGTAACGTGACAACAGGGCTGGCGCATAGACGCGCGCCTTGTCGATGGCCCGCTCCCAGCTTTCGAACTGGCGCACCATGTTGGCCGACAGACCTCCACCAAGAATGCGGTAGTCGGTCAGACATCCCTCGATACCCTCGAATGTGCACCCTGCGCCAGCGCTCATCCGCAGCCATAGTTCGATATCCTCGGACTGCCGGAAACTCTCGTCGAACCAGCAGGTACGCTCAGGCTCGCGGGGATGCGGGAACGCAACACGCTCCAGCGCTGAGCGCCGAATCACCGCCGCCGAGCCGTTGCCCACAGGATTTCTCATCAACACATGGTGAGGCTTGACCGCGGTCAGGCGCGGCTTTTGCTCAACTCCCAGGAAGCATCCCGCCGCATCGATCAATCGCGAGCCAGCGTAACTGACGTCGACATCGCTACTGGCTCTGAGATGGATAAAGTGCAACGCGAGCTTGGCGGGATGCCAGCGATCGTCTGAGTCCAGCAGGGCGATGAAGTCACCACGGGAGGCAGCGATGCCCGTGTTGCGTGCACCCGCAAGCCCACGGTTCTTCTGGGTGACGATACGGATCCGCTCATCGCTGAAACCGCGGCAGATATCCATGCTGCCATCGCTTCCTCCGTCGTCGACAATGATGAGCTCAAAATCACCAAAGGTTTGTTCCAGTACGGAAGAGATGGCCTCACCGACGAAGGCTTCAACCTGATAGACCGGCATCACTACGGAGAAGATGGGATGGCTCATGGGAAGGCTCCTAAAAAGGGAAAAACTGGGAGATTCTCCTTCTTTATTCCAAAAACTGTGCCAACTTTACTTTAATATTAAAATCAATATCTTAAGATTGACCATGACCGCTAATTGCCTGGGTTTTCAGCACAATGCAATGCAAACTGCAATCAGCCGAGTCACGTCTTTGCAAAGTGCAACGGTCGTCCGCGTCCAGACCTGAAGAGGTCACGAGCTAGGCGAACAAACGCATGCGCGCCGCCCTGGGAAGCACTGGGCTGACCAGCGCTCCCATTACGGTCAAAGCGCCCCGCCGTCGATCTTTCAGGAAAGCTCCAGGAGAACTCTTGAGCCCCTCAAGCGCGAAGTGTAAAGCCTGGGCGGAGGAGCCTCCTGCGCGCAGTGCGCGGCGCGCAAGATAGCGGCAGTAGAGCGCCCGAGCCCCCGCTACGTCAAAGCTCTCTGCGTACTCGCGGCTCAATTGCTGCCAGCCGGCATACATGGCAGGAAGATCTGCCGATAGCCCATCTATGGAAAGCCGATACCCCACCAGCACACGCTCCAGTCCCGATGCGCGCGCACCACCGGCCACTGCGCGCGCGATCCATTCCTGATCCTCGGCGTGCTGCATGCCCTCGCGAAAGCCCCCGCACGTATTCCAGAAGGCGCGGGTGACGACCAGATTGGACGTGGTGCAGACCGGGTTTTCTCCCAACGCCTGCTCAAGCGCTAGCGCTCCGGCCGGAATCGTCGAATGGGTCTGGGCGGCGTCCAGGCAGTGGTCATCCGGATGCAGGAAAGCGATTCGGGCATAGCTGATATCAGCTCCGCTATGCGTTTGATGGTAGGCTGCGTGCGCCTCAAGCTTATCGGGCGCCCACAGATCATCCGCATCAAGAAAGGCGATCAACTCGCCACGGGCGTGCGCGGCACCGACATTGCGGGCGCGGGCCACACCGCCGTTGGGCTGATGGATAACCTGTATCCGCGCGTCGCTCCGCTGCCAGCGAGTGAGTCTTTCGAGGGTGTCATCTGTCGAGCCGTCGTTGACTAGCCACACCTCAAAGTCTGTCTCGCTCTGATTCACTACGCTGGCCAAGGTGGCCTCTATTGCCTCCCCCCCATTAAAAACAGGAATGATCACGGAAAACCTTGGCGTTTTCATGCGGATACCCTCTGGAAATCAGCCAGGGTCGCGATGCCCTCACGACCCGAAAGGAGATGGATCGATGCGGGTATCAGCGCCAGCGCCAAGCCGGCAACGTAGGCCCACGCCGCAGCCATGAGCCCGAGTCCCGCAAACAGCGTCAACCCTCCCAGCGCCGCAGCCGTCGCGATGCTGTTAAGCAGCGCCTCGACAGCGGGACGGTTGTGAGCACGGAGCCAGGCGCTGGCCACAGCGGCGAAGATCATCGGCACCGCCCCCAGCGCCAGCACTGACACCAGGGGGGCTGCTCCTCGCCACTGCTCCCCGAAGACCAGCGGCACATACCAGGGCGCAAGGCCTACCTGTAGAACCAGCACGGGAAGGAAAGCCCCCAGCCCAAGCCAAAGTCCCTGGCGGCATCGGCAGGCGCGGCTCGAGGCTGACGTTGCCGCGCTGATGTAGGGGAACAGCACTTGCCCCAGGGCCGTGATAAAGGATGTGGTAATGCCAAGCCCAGCGTTAAATGAAAAGTAGTAGATACCCAGCGCCTGCACACCGAACAGGGCTCCGACCAGCAGCTTGTCCAGCTGCGTGCGAGCGACATTCACTAGTTCGGAAATGAGCACGCCGGCGGCGAAACCGAGAAACGATCGCCACGGCGTCAACCCCGACGCCGGCACAGGTCGCCAGGCCTTTGCCCTGCGCACCAGCAGCAGCCACAGTGGAGCAGTGACGAGCTTCGGCAGGACAATGGCCCAGGCGCTGGGCCACAGCAGCACAAAGATTAGCGTCAGCAGCTGATCGGCGATGGCTTGAGTGGCGGTGATCCGCGCGATGATGCCAAAGCAGCCGCCCCGCATCAGCAGGAACACCTGGACCAGTCCGGCTGGCATGAAAAGATAGACCCCGGAGAGCACGGCCAGCATCGCGGCAATCTCTCCCATACCGAGGAAGTGTAGTAAGGCCGCCAATGCCAGCTGAATAAGGCTTACCCCACAACACCAGAACCAGAAGAGGCGATGGGCGGTGTTACAGGTCGCCGCCAGTTGGTCTTCGGACTCAGCGATGATGCGCTGGCCAATACCGGCGTTGGCCAGCACCCGCACCACCTCGAACAGACTAAGCGCCAAGGCCGCAACGCCCATGATGGTTGGCGATACTTGCCGCGCGATGACCACAACGCTAAGGATACGGATAAGCCGCGTTGCCACCTCGGCGCCGCCGAAAGCGGCGAGTCCTCTCAACAGCTGCCCTACATCGGCACGGCGCCAGCGAGATATCAGGTGAGCAAGGTTCATGGTTCTCTCCAGGGAGTCAGGGGCCTAACCTACCTATCAATTTTCGGGCCAACCTCTCCTTTTTCTCTTTAATCAATACGTTAATAAAAAACCACAGCAACTTGCCGGATGGCATCTCTGCGAAGGTCGCGTATTGCGACGTGACATCGCATTCTTTGTTGCAAATTGCAAAAAACCTTCAATCGAGAACACAAGAAAAATTATAAACATATGATAATAAAGGGATAAAAAAACTGGCACGGTTCTTGACATGGATTAGGCATTCCACACCACGACGCGCTGGAGCCCATCATGAGCCTTCTGACCGACACCATCCGCCATCTCGATATCCGCACGGCTCACACTGGAGTTGATGACTTTGCCTGCCCCACACCGGAGGCCCCTGCCACTACTACTCTCTTCGGGCTGCCATTGGTGAACGCTACTCGCGCTCAGGTGGTGTCTCGCATCATCGCGCTCGCCACCCAACCGAGTCGCGCCATCGTCAACTTCGTCAACGCCCACTGTGTCAACGTCGCCCGAGCCGACGCCCAGTACCGCGCTCACCTGCAGCAGTCCGATCTGTTGCTCCCCGATGGGGCGGGTATACGCATGGCTTCCCGGCTGACAGGTGCCTCCCTCGGCGATAATCTCAATGGCACGGACCTCTTCCCGCTGCTGTGCGAACAGGCTGCAAAACACGGGCTTCCCATCTACCTCCTGGGAGGCCGTCCCGGAACCGCCCGCCGCGCTGCCGAGGAAATGCAGCGGCGCCATCCCGGGTTGATCATCGCAGGCACCCAGCACGGGTACTTCGGCGCCTCAGAGACCTCGTGCGTCCTAGACCAGATCAACTCAGCCCGACCCGCCTTGCTGTTCGTCGGCTTCGGTGTGCCTCTTCAAGAGCAGTGGATCGCCAAGCATCGCGCGACCCTCGCTGTTCCCGTGGCGCTTGGCGTCGGTGGTCTGTTCGACTACTTCGCGGGCAACGTCTCTCGCGCTCCCGTCCTGTTTCGCCGCCTGGGCTGCGAGTGGACCTGGCGGCTGGCACAAGAGCCGCGACGACTCGCAAGGCGCTACCTCCTCGGCAACGTCGCCTTCATAGCCCACGCCATCAGCCAAGGACTCGCGGCGCACCGTCCTACCCACGTCGTCCATGCTGCCGGCAAGCGCGTGCTGGACATCGCTATCTCCGGCAGCGCTCTGCTACTGCTCTCGCCCCTATTGGCCCTGATCGCTATGGCTATCCGTGGCGAAGATGGTGGCCCGGCGCTGTTTACGCAACAGCGCATCGGCGCCCAAGGCAAACCGTTCACGATGCTAAAATTCCGGTCCATGGTGCTGGACGCCGAGGCCCGCCGTGCTGAGTTACTGACCAAGAGCGAGCGAGATGGCGTATGTTTCAAGATGAAACGCGACCCACGTATCACGCGAATCGGCGCATGGCTGCGCAAGACGTCGCTGGATGAACTGCCGCAACTGGTCAACGTACTGCGCGGCGACATGTCTCTCGTCGGGCCCCGCCCCGCACTGCCCGACGAGGTAGTGACGTATGCTGGCAGTAGCTGGCAGCGTCTGGCGGGCAAGCCGGGCATCACTTGCACGTGGCAGGTATCGGGACGCGCCGACATCCCCTTCGAACGCCAAGTGACCATGGACATCGAGTATCTGGGCCGAAAATCTCTCTTTCACGATCTGGCGCTGATGCTGCGCACGATTCCTGCGGTATTGACGAGTCGCGGCGCCTACTGACGCTTACGTCGACAGGGACTGAAACAGTTCGCGGGCGCTGGTGACAGCGTCCGTGCTCTGCTGCTGGAGGGTCTTCAACAAGTCGTCTGTCCGCTCATCCTCAGCATGGCGAAGCGCGTTGACCGTTGCCATCAAAGGGAAAGCGCCGAAATTTCCAGCGACCCCCTTGAGGCTATGGGCCGCGCGCTGAAGCGGCTCTCGCTCGCCACGACGATGAGCCGACACCACCTCCGCCACGAGGCGCTCAATATCGTCGACCGCCGCCTGAAGTAACATCTGCCGCCGCGCCGGGGAAAGTGACGCGAAGATCGCCCGAAAATGTTCCTCGTCCACGGCCGGGGCTGAGGATGGCATGGCTTCGACGCCAGGCGGCGATAGGCTGGTCACTGAGGAGCCAGTGACAGCCGGGGAGTGTTCTTCGGCTCGCCTTCGCTCGCCGTCCAGCAACTCCAGCAGAATCGCGGCCAGCTGCTGGCGATTCACCGGCTTGGCCAGGGCCGCGGAAAATCCCTGGCGCGTCAGTTCGCCGAGCTCTTCTCGATTGGTGTGTGCGGTGATCGCGACGACGGGCAAGGCGGCAACTGCCGGCTGCCGCCTCAGTTCGGCAACAGCCTCGAGACCCGACATCCGCGGCATCAGGATATCCATCAGCACGCCATCGAAGCGCTCGCTGAGCGCCTTGTCAACGGCTTCGCGGCCATCACACGCGATATCACTGTCACAGCCAATCACCTCCAACATCTGGCACAGCACGACCCGGTTTGTCTCGATGTCATCCACTACCAGTAAGCGCGGTCTGTTCTCCTCATTGAACACCCTGTCAGGAAGTTGCTGCTCAGCCGCTGGCACACAGTAGTGGGCGTCAGATACCTCCTGGCGTAGAGGAAGACGCAGCGTGAACCCTGACACACCCTCAGCCTGGCAGGGCGTGATGTCTGCCTCGATAGCGGCAGCCCAGCGCTGGAGCAGCGCTCGGCGGCGATCCCTGCGTTCGCGTAGCACCTGCCCTGTAGCGGTGCTGACGATGTCGATACAGAGGCAGTCGCCTTGGACCGTGACGCGCAGGCTGATTGGTGCCTCACCCTCACCGAGTCGCTCGATAAAAGCGTCCATCAGTTGGCGCAGGCGGGTCGGGTCGGTCGTCAGCACTTCCGGAACCGACCCATCAAGCTCCAGCCGCAGGCGCCGACCAATACGCTCATGACCGTAGCGCCAGAACTGGAGGAGCGTGTCGAAATAACGCCGCAGCTCGACCGGCTGGGCCGATGCCACGGGCCCACCGTCATCCGCGTGAGCCATGTCGACGATCTGCTCGATATGACGTTGCAGCTGATGAGCGGCCTCTCGGGCCATGCCAAGGCGCTCGGCCTGAGCCTCGTTCAGCTCGCCCAACGACAGCAGATCGATCATGCCTAAAAGCCCGTTGAGCGGCGTACGGATATCGTGACTCATGGCCGCCAGGAAGTCGGCCTTGGCATAGAACGCCTCCTCCACGGCCTGTCGACTTGCCTGAAGCTCTTTGCTCAGGCGCACCAGCTGACGAACCCGACGGTCAGCAATCAGCGCCAAGGCGCGAGCCCGTCGATCCGATGCGCGCTGCTCGGTAATGTCCTGCACCGTGCCAAGCAGTGACTTGAAGCGCCCATGTTCATCATCTTCACGAATGATGTTCCAACGCATCCAGCGCGTCTCTCCATGGCGCAGGATGCGAAATTCATATCCATGCTCAATGCCAGGTTCGGCCGACCCATGAAATTCGGCTTCCTGACGTCTAACCCGGTCGCGATCCAGAGGATGAATATGGCTGATAAGCGTCTGCTCGTCGGGCTTGATCCCGGGAGCTAGCCCCAGCAGGTGGTGAAATTCTGGCGAGGTCGCGAGGCGACGGCCACGATCTCGGTGAAAGCTGGCAATGCGAGCCGTACGCTGTGCGCGCAGCAGGAACTGGCTGTCTCGATCCAGGCGACGCTGCAGCTCGCTTTCGCGCAGCATCAGCTGCTCGTTGGCCTGGAGAAGCTCGCGGCTGCGACGTTCGAGTATTGCCTCGGCCTCTTCCCGCGCCGCCTCAGAGCGCCGCAAACGGCGCTCAAGTCGTCTGATTGTCTCAGCGTCTGAAGGGAAACCGGTCATGCGCTAACCTCTCCACTCAAGCCGCGATTTGCCTCTTGAAGGCGCACCAGAAGCTGCTCGATGGAAGGCATCAACACCTGCACCAGAGGAGCGTCGAGCTCTTGTAGGGAGTGTTCAATGAACGCTACCCACTGCTGCAGCGCCACTTGTTGAGACGACTGCGACAGCTGAGCCAGCTCTGCGAGGGCTTGCTGCGACTGTTGTCTGTCTTCCTCGACCAACGCTTGGCCCAGCGCGTCCAGACACCGGCTGAAGGCCGCCGCCGCATCAAACGTAAGTCTTACATCAGCAACGCCGTGATCCCCCGCCCAACACTCGAGCAACGGAGCCAGCAGATTCAGCAAGCGCTCGCGCTCGAGTGGCTTGCCCAGTACCCCGTCGACTGCCGGGAGAACACCAACCTCACCTTCTTCACATCCGGCGCTATACCCCAACACCGGTACATGCGCGAAGGGATGTGGCAGTCGGCGCATCAGCCGAAGACAGGTGCCACCGTCAACGAGCGGCATAGCGCTATCCATCAACACCGCATCGAAGGTCGTCGCACACAACTTCTGAAGAGCCTCGAGACCATTGCTCGCCTCCTCAGTGGTTGCGCCGATGGCCCTCAAGCAACCTTCAGCCACCAGACGGTTGGTCTGAGTGTCATCCACCACCAGCACATGCGGGGATCGTCCCGCGACGCGTGGTAGCACCTCCGCACGTGACAGATCGGGTTGTGCGACCAGGGGAAGATCTGTCCTTGCCAGTGTTACGCGCAACCAGAAGCGACTGCCAACCCCTACCTGACTCTCCACTCCCACCGTACCGCCCATGGCTTCTGCCAGCAGGCGGCAGATGGACAAGCCTAATCCAGTACCCCCAAAGCGACCCGAGATGGAACGGTCGGCCTGCTGAAACGGAGTAAACAGAGTCTCTTGAACCGAGGGAGCAATGCCTATCCCTGTGTCACTCACCTCAATCAGCAATCGGTCATCGGCCTCCTCCTTGAGCGACAGCCGAACTGAACCACTTGAGGTGAACTTGATCGCATTGCTGAGAAAATTCGAGACGATCTGCTGCAGCCTTGCGGGATCACCGATGACGCCCAGAGCGCCGTGAACCTCACGCTCCAGCAACAGCTGTTTGTCCTTGGCGCTGGCCTGGAACAGATCGGCTGTGGCGTGCAGCACCTCGGCCATATCGAAGACCGTGCTATCGAGTTCGAATCGACCACTCGTCATCCTAGCGTGATCGAGCACATCGTTGAGTGAGACCATCAGGCTGCGCGAAGCCGCTTGCATGGCACGAAGCGACACTTCCCGGTCCTCATTGCCATCACCCGACAGCTGGGCGTCAATCATGCCGATGATGCCACTCAGAGGGGTACGGATCTCATGACTCATGGTGGCCAGCAGCATCATATTGGCCTCCGCCGCCCTGGCCGCTTCATCACGCGCATCGATCAGCCGACGAGTGGCCAGATTTTCGGCGGTACGATCATGGATAACCCCGAATAGAGCAAGGGCGCGCCCCTCGTCGTCAGCTTCGACGCTGCCCTTCACGTCGACCATACGCAGGGTGTTATCTGGTCGGCGCAGGGTAGCGCGAAAGGCAAACCCTTGGCGTCTCGCGATGGCATCTGCGATCAGCTGCTCGATATGAGGCCTGTCCTCGGCAATATAGGAATCGAGCGCCTCCTCCAGCTCGACCTGCTGATCTGGATCAAAACCGTGAATATGGTAGACCCCCGGAGACCAAGTAATCGCCTCGGACAAGAGGTCCAGTCGCCAATGACCCAATCCTGCTGCCTGCTCGGCATCGTGGAGCATACGCAAGCTGTCGTGAAGCTGCTCCTCGGCGAGGTGATGCTCACTGACATCCGTCATGGTGACCACGAAACCAGTGGAGACACCATCTTCTGCGGACAGGAATTCGATGTGCATGTCCAGCCAAAGCAACCGGCCATCACTGTGGCGTCGAGAGCGGTAATCGCTCACGGCCTTGAGGCTGAGCCTGGCCTCTTCCAGCAGTGCATCGCCGTCATGCTGGGAAACGGGCTCGCTACGCGGCAGGATTTCACTGAACTGCCGTCCGATGACGTCCGACTCGCAGACTCCGAATAGCCTCCACGCGCCCTCACTGCCACGACAGACCCGCCCTTTACCATCAAGCAGCAGCAAAGGCTGGTGTGTCACTCGACACAGCATATCGTCGGCTCTACCGGCTTCCCCGAAGTGCATGACCTTCTCCCCTACCGCAGTACGGCGATACTGCCACGAGCTACCAATCTCACATCCTGTGCACTAACAATCATGTTAACGGCATTTTGCGCACATGGCTGCACGGACATTAGTCATGTGCTCTCGTTTAGCCTACGTCAAAGAAAAGTGGTGCTACCGCACTTCGGCACCTTCAGAGCAGCGCTGGCCAGGAACGCCACGGCGCTCCCTCTGCGAGCCCCCTTCCCAGCGACGACAGCGCGGAGCGAGAAGACAGCGACTGGCTCTACCTACCGAGAGCTTGACCTGGTTGATGGATCCATTCATAGCGTCGACGCATCCACTGCATGGGGGGAACCCAAGCGATCCGATTGAACGCTGGCGCACATTAAGGAAAAATCACAAGTTGCTGATCTGAGTGGCGAGGCCAGAAGGACTTGAACGAGGACAAAGGCATTCATTATTCGCCTATCCATCAAGATGCCACGATGACTCCGTGTATAGCCAGCATCCCCAGCGGACGTAGCGTTTAGTTCCGCCAATTATGTTTGGACAATCATTGAGCAAAGCTAACAATAGAGACACAGCGGTGGAGGTGGTACACGTTGTTTCGTTTCAGGCACTCTAAAAAAAATCAAAAATCAGGATACCGCATCCATAGGACTATGCCCTCTGGACGACTATCCAGCGAGCAAGCGTGAGTTGTGGGGGTCTCACTGACCAAGCCCAGCCAGACAGGCGAGATGACGACATCATGGAACCAGTAATTTACCTGTCAACCCTATAACCGATTCTGGGCTGATACCTTCATCATAAAAATTGTATTCGTAGCTAAGCCCAAGCTGAACGGGGGCTCCCCCCACATGTATTAGCTTGTTCACTTGAACGCCAAGCGGAAGGCTAACAAACTTACCGCTATCCCAGTCGTAGGTAACCGACATATCGGAAGTACCCACCGACCAGTTATCGACAAGTGAGACATTCACTATGGGCTGGACGACGGATAAATTTATCGAGTCACGAGAGGCATCACCATCTATATCTACCAAATTCTGATTAAACAGACCCCATATGCCCCAGTGGGATTGGGCGACAAAACCGGCTGCAGGACCCAGTGCCCAACGGTCTGTCGTGAGTTCATCACTTCCGGTAGGCAGAAGAGCGACAGCTCCTACACCAAAGCGCCCCCATTGCCGATTGAACGTCGTTAAATTAAAAACGGTAGCGTCTAGAAGACCCGTCTCATTTGCAGGATTATCAGTGACATAAGGCAACGTTAGCCTAAAGATATTAGACGTATCGCCCAATGTGTATGGCTTGGCTATTCGAAACTGAACCTTATTTCCATCAACACCTCCTGCCCCATGGTAACGAGATGTATAAAAATTCTGTAAAAGATAGGCAGAAAGCGATGCGGTGGGATCACTAGCCGCTTGCGAGAGATCTTGTTCGCCGGTTTGGGAGTATGCTTCGGACGAAGCCAACAGACAGACCATCGTGATAACACTCGCAACCTTATACATACATATCCTCTCGTCAACATCGGTGGAAAACGAGAGGCATCCCTACAGACACCTCAACGCTTTAAAAAAGTGCTGTCAACTGATAGCCATCCCTTACTCTATGACTAGCTCACCTGCATGTTCGCCGATATATTCAACAGCAGACGCTCTTGAGTCTGGAAGGTAGAAGCGAAACAAGGCCGAAAAGGGAGTCGATGTCTCCAGGTTGTTCTTCGCGCCAGGACTATTGAAGTTAATCGTGTAGGTTCCATCTTCATTCGGCTCAGCCTGGGTGTTGGATATCGCAGAGATGTCTTTCGCCAGCCAGCCCTCCTCATCGTAAATCGTCACAGACCAGAAGCCACCACGTTCTTCCTGGATGTCTGGTGGAGTGAAAGTGGCTTTCGATGGCTGTATGTCACCATCGATAATCTCGCTCTTGTTCGTGAAGGGCCAGTATGCTGCGTCAGGTAAACCTAACCCGCCCCATCCATAGGCGGTTCCATACAAGTGGTCTTGTGGGCGTGAGGTGTACGGCGTGCCATTAACGGACTTAGTATGAGTTAGCGCACCATCTTTTACATCTTGGATCAACGCTGCTCGTATTTCCTCCGTCTTTTCCAGAGGAAGAACAACGTCAGGCGACTCATATGCTTGCGCGGAGTTGGCTTCGATAGTAGCCAGTTTCTGTAAGCGCAAGGTTTCTTCTATCCCCCCTTCTTCATCACTCAGAATGGGAACGCGCATATTCAGATACACGTGCTCGCCATAAGTGACATCATCCGGCGTGATCGTAATGCTATCTCCTGCGTACGCCACTCCTGCGACATAATTCTGCATATCGATCACTTGAATAATTTGGTAGTGACTCCCGTCCGGGACGCTAAACGTCGCGCCTTCACTGATATCCACTACAGCGCTGGCGTAGATACCGTCTTGGTTTTCACGAATCACTTGCTGGGTATCTACTCGACTAAGATCACTTTGATAGGCCCATTCGTTTATCGGTGCTTTTGCTAGGCTTCGCTTAAAGTTAAAGTCACTCTCTGAAATTTTATAAACATAGTCAGGAACACCAAAGTTCGACGGTGTCGTAACGTCAAATCCCTCGGCGATATCAGCCACGGCAGGAGAACTTAGCGCGAGCACCGAGGATGACAACAGTATCAAGCAGCAATTTTTCATGTTCAGAAAACTCCCTTTCATATCTTCCCTAATCGTTTTTTTCTATTGAAGGCGGAACCCAGTCCCCATTTACAATAGCGTCCTTGGGCCAATAAGCGCGTATATACAATGAAAATTCCTTATCTGGAGAAGGCAGCCAATTTGCCTCACGCTGTGGTCCTGGGTTCTCGGACTGCACATAAATCGTCAGACTGCCGTCATCTCCCATCACTAGCGATTGGTTTTTTGTCCCCAGTGAATAACGATTCAGTTCATTTGGATAGAAAAAATGTTGCTCATTATAGAGCGTCAACGACCAAAAACCGTCAACGGGAGGCAATTCGTCGCCCTGAAACGTAACGGTATATTCATGGGTGCCATCAAGTCGCTCGCCGGAGCTGTCGAAATCCGCCCCGAAGTACATCGTCTCACTCGGTACATTAGAGAACATGTTACCTTTGGCGGTGGCAGTACGCTGGAAGTAGTCGTAACCAAAGCGGGCCGCATTCAACTGGGTTCGCCATCCATTACCAGCGTCAACACCATTATTTCGAAATTCAAAAAGATGGTCGATGAGGCTCGCCTCGGTCTCTTCAGCGGCCTGAGTCAACGCAAGCATTACGTCTTGATCTCTTGTCGCAGCATCAAGCAATTGATTCACTGTTGCGTAGATAGCCTCTTCACCAGGTAGGGGTGGGGTCTCGGCCAGCACTTCTGGCAAGACCTCGAAAAACGATGTTGGGTCTACCCATTGTGTCTCTCCGTCACCGCCCTCATTCGGGTTCGGGATCGTGGGAGACTCAGACCAGTCCGTCGTCTGCTGCTCACCGGTATATTGAGACAACGGATAGGCCATCACTTGATCAATCAGGGGCTGGATGGCTCGACGGTCTTCCTCAGTATCATCCATGAAGATACGAGGGAAGACAGCGCCTAGGTTGGTTTGTGACCGAAAGACCGCGTTGATCCCCTCAGGTGTCTCTCCATCCCACTCTGGCCCCACCAGCAGATAGTGCCCCGCCTCAGTGCCATACTGGAGACCCAACTCAGCAAACGAGTCAGATCGCTGGTCCACAACCTGATAGACCCAGAACCGGTCTCCAAAGTCTGGTACTTGCACGACCACGGCATCCTCATCGAGAGCAAGGAAGCCCGCTCCATACACCACATCCTGATTTGGCGAGGTGACAAAGCGTTGTTCCGGCCGAAGGTAGTCGGACAGCATGCTCACCTGGTTCAAAGGGGCGACCGGTAACACGCCTCCTAAAAGTCCAGGATGAGGAGCCGTTGCGAACAACGCCTGCCGGTTGTGCATGTTGACAAGAGGCCAGGCCCATAGATAAGCGGTTCGCCCTATTGCTGCGGCATACTCAGGGCTAAGCGGCGCTCCTTTCACTGGCATTGGAACATCTGCAGAAGTTTGGGGCGCTGGTACTTGCCCCATTTCTTGAGCGGTGGCGGGTGAAATAGCCATCGTCATGAGAGTAGAACCGAGCAGTAGCTTCAACGTCCAAGACATTTTTCCCTTCTCTGCTTTAGCAAGACTAGTGGCACTCCGCACCTATAGGCACGAAAAGCTTATGAATAGCGATTGCTAAAACAGCGTAGTCAAGAGTTTTGATCTTGTCCTAGACCAGCCAGTTCATGGAGTGTAATGTAACAATAAGAACCAGACGATTCGAACTTTAATACATCAATATCAGCAGTTTAAGCGGCGAAAGACACATAACATTACAGTGATTCTTTCTATCCAGAGCAGAGCGGTCATCTTAATTATGGTGAAGGCTACGACGCGGAAACATAAAGATCTTGCGCTACGATATACCGCCGAGCGTGCCCCATCATCACGTTTTCGCCTACCGTCGGGCAGGCGCTCGATGCCATAGAGAATTTCAGCGACTGTAATAGCGGAAATTGTCACGGAAATAGCATCCTGCCTGTCCAGCCAGTCGACAACCCGGGCGTTTGGCACAGGCCGCATCAGCTCGGATAGCACGTTGGTATCGAGAACAATCATGCGCCGAAGCCCGGATCACGTGGCTCAGACCTAGACGGCACTTCCAGTTCGATGCCTCCCGCGTCTGCGAATCGCTCACGTATGCGAGTCCCCAGCCCCTTTGCCTGAGGCTGGTTCAAGGCATTACGTAGAATGATGCGGACCTCCTCTTCCATGGAATGGCCATGCTTTGCCGCCTGCATGCGAAGCTGAGCCTTCAACTGCTCATCCAAGTTGCGGATCGTGATCGAAGTCATGCCAGACTCTCTGCTCATGGCGGATGCGCGTGGATGGATAGCATACTACTTGTGCTACCCTATAGTTACCGCGTAACACATGAGAATGGTGTCGTGAGCGATGCTACCTTCACCTTTCGGGTCGACGAAAACCTGAAGGCAGAGTTTGCCAATGCGGCCAAGGCTCACGATCGCACCGGGGCACAGCTTCTACGCGACTTTATGCGCAACTATTTAGCGCAGCAGCAGGAAGCGCAGGATTATGATGCCTGGCTGATTGCCAAGGTGGAGCAATCACGGGCCTCGGCAGACGCTGGTAATTTGATACCTGCCGCCGATGTGGAAGCCAGGTTTGCTGCCCGCCGTGCAGCTACCCGTGCTCGTCTGGCGAAGTCTAACTGATGGAGCTGGTCTGGACGCCAGAGGCCATGCAGGATCGTGACGACATTTACGACTACATAGAACCTCAGAACCCGCTGGCAGCCTTGACGTTGGATGAACTGTTTTCAGGGAAGGCGGCACAGCTGGTGGACCAGCCTGACAGTGGATGACCTGGCCGTGTTCCGGGATCCCGAGAGCTGGTTGTTCACCCCAGCTACCTATTGGTCTACGACATTGTGAGGATGCAGGTGCGTGTACTGAGTGTGGTATACACAGCTCGCCAGTGGCCGCCTTCTCTAAAATAAGTCGAGTAGACCGGGCGATTCACTTCTGAGCTTTTTACAAGAGCTTAGGGGCTTCTTGGGGGGGGAACATCGGCTAGATAGCGCTTGAGTGCCGCTTCAAGCGTCATGCGCTCCGAGGCGCTGCGCTGGATATGCGACGCAAAGATATCACGCACCATTTCGTCTTCGGTGCGGCGTGCCCAGTCCTGGGCGTCACGCTTGGTGCGAAAACGAATGCAAAGTGCGGGCGGTGGCAGGCCATCCAGTCCTGCGGATGACGGCTTTCCAACTGCCAGAGGATCTACCTAGATGAAGATAGCGTGCCGGCTTAAGGCGGGCGCCAGGGATGAAACAACGAACGCCGTTACGGACACCTAATTCTCGGAAGGACTTAGCCGATTCGGCTAGGACGCTGATTTGAATGGTGGGCCCAGTAGGACTTGAACCTACGACCAAGGGATTATGAGTCCCCTGCTCTAACCAACTGAGCTATAGGCCCTTATCAGCGCGGACGTATGATAGCGAATGCGGCGGCCGTAGGCCAGCGGGTTTCAGGTGGACGCTTGCCACTGGTCAGTATGGCGGTCTCCGAGGCGTTTCGGCTGCGCCCTTCCTCACATCACAGCCCTTGTCGCATCATCGCTTGGGCGCCTCAAGAACCGGTTTGGCGACTGGCTGTACCGCTGGCGTACCCGCGGCGCCCTCCTCCTTTCACCGATTCCCCGCGCCCTTTCTTCCCACGCCCTTTCTTCCCGCGTCCTCTCTTCCCACGTCCTTTCTTCCCGCGCCTTTTTCCCACATCTCTACTCACGCGGTATTGCTCTTCGCCCTCTATCGCTGAGTGACGCTCTCCAAGGCTCTCCCGTCGTCGCCTCCGCGTGCCGCTCTGCTTCGCTTCAATGTGGCGTTGTGTCGAGCCTGAACCACTTCGGGTCTACTGCACCAGACCAAGGAGGGTGTAGGGGGCTTCGCAGCAGCGGCGTTCGTCGCGTTCGCTGACACTGTGCAGGTCGTAGTTGCGGTCGTTGTCGTAGGCGACGAACAGACGTTCGCGGTCAAGCACGGCGAGGCCTTCGGCCTTATGTTCGAACTCGAGCACCCTGTCGTTCTCGTCGCGCACCAGGGTGGGTGTCCTGCCCTGGCGGAAGTCATGCAGCGACATCACCCACAGATAGCCGCCGATGACCTCTTCGTCGCCCTCTTCGGTCTCGAAGCTGGTCAGCAGGTAGAGCTGGCCGTGGTAGGGATCGTACTCAAGACTAGACAGGCCACAGACGTGGTCCACGCCGTCGTACTCGCCGGGGTCGAAGCTGAAGACGTCATGCAGGGCATCGACAAATTCCAGGTTGTCATTGTCGTTGATGATGTAGTGGGCACCGATGACCCGACGCACATAGTCGAAGTCATCGTGGGCCTTGCCCTGCTCGCGGATGCCGAACAACAGCAGGCCATCGCCACGCTCGCCGGGGATCGCGGCCAGCCCCTCGATCTTGTAGTAGGGCTCGCCTACGGCTGCGTCCATCTTGCGCCGAAACTCGAGCGACCCTTCCACGCCGTCGCGGGGGTCGGGGTCCACCACCTGAACCCGGTCAGGCTCGTGAAGGGGCCAGATCAGCAGGTGGTTATAGGCGTTGAGATCGTGGGTCTCGTCGTCGATGCGATCAAAGCCGGTGGTGGCGATCATATGGCGCCCATCGGTGGTCAGGGCGAAGTCTTCATATTTCACCGCTTCCTTGATGGTCTGTTGGGTCAGGTAGTCGATGCGGTTGTCGTCGGGACCATCGGCGGTCAACGGCAGGCTGAAGGCGGCGGAACGCTCGTGACCGGGGATCGGCTTGTCGCTGGCCATCAGCAGTCGCTCGCCATCGTAGGCCACCGCAGAAATCTCGGCGTTGACCAGCTCGCCCTGGTCGTCACGCAGCCCGGGAGGAAAGCAGTGGATCGTGCCCTGCTTGAGGATTTTTACTCGTGCCATCAAGCCTCCTGATCGTCGTGTAGTAGAGGCATCCAGCCTACGCCTTGTGCCTCTGGTCGGCGAGGGGGGGAGTTTGACTTGCACAAACCACAGACTTTAATACGAACGCTTCGCATTATTTCCACAATTCGTTATATTGCTTGCGCCAGCAGCGACAGCTGCCCCTTCGATGCCTGCTGGCCGGTTGCGATGAAGCCCGAAGAGGCTTTCACGCGTTGTTTCGCCGACACGCCTAATGGCGGCGGTGTTTCTTATTCAGCGATCCTTTCATGCACTCCAGACATCCTCTTTCCCACGCCATTCGCTTCCCCCTGGCCTGCGACTCAGCATCACCGCGAACGCCCTGCCGCTCCGGCTACGCAGCGCTGCTGCTGACCCTGGCAACACCTGCTACGGCCCTGGCACAAAACGACACTTCCGTTGCCGCGACCACTACGCAAGCGGAGGTTACCGCCGACACCATGGTGGTGGTCGGCTCGCGGACGCCCAAATCGATCAGTGAGATTCCCGGTGCCGTCTGGGTCGTTGACCAGCAACAGCTGAATACCCAGATCGCCACTGGCGCGGATCTGAAAACGGCCCTTGGTCGTCTGGTGCCCGGTCTGGACCTGGCCCCTCAGGGGCGCACCAACTACGGCCAGAACATGCGTGGCCGTAGCGTTCAGGTGCTGATCGACGGGGTCTCGCTGAACAGCTCTCGTGGTCTCTCGCGCCAGTTCGATGCGATTGATCCCTTCAACATAGAGCGCGTAGAGGTGCTGTCCGGCGCCAGCAGCCTGTATGGCGGTGGTGCCACCGGCGGCATCATCAACATCGTCACCAAGAAGGGGGAAGGTCCCGGGCGCCACTTTTCCACCGCCACCAGCGTGACCAGCGGCTTCAATGACAGCGACGATGCCGATTTTCGTCTCGCCCAGGACATCAGCGGCGGCAACGAGCAGATTCAAGGTCGTCTGGCGGTGGCGTATCAGGACAACGGCCGTTTCTACGACGGTCGCGGTGACGAGATCTTCCCGGATATCGCCCAGACCGACCTGCAGGACAATCGCTCCATCGACATCATGGGCAGCGTTGATGTCAGGCTGGCGCCACAACAGACGCTGACGCTAGGGGCTCAGCTCTACCGCTCCGCCTATGAAGGGGATCGTGGCCTGTATTTCCCCAACCTGACCCTGGGCAACCTGGACGGTGCCGAGATCCGTGACGGCTACTCATCGGACCGGGACCCGGCGACCGACCGTCGCATGGTCAACCTGCAGTATCATCACGCTGACCTGCTGGGCCAGGACTTCTACCTGCAGGCCTTCTATCGGGAGGAGGAAGCCAGCTTCAACGCCTTCCCCTACGCGACATCTGAGGGCATCGAGTTTCGTACCTCCAAGCAGAACACCGACCTCGGCGGCATCAAGGCGTTATTTGACGCCGACCTGAGCGACAGCGTGTCACTGACCTATGGGGTCGACATGGACCGGGAGTCCTTCGACGCCAACCAGATGCTCTTTGATATCGCTGCGTCCAACGCCAGTGGCGGGCTGACTCAGCAGCGCAGTGACGTGGTCCCCCGCTACCCCAGCTATGAGGTGGATGGCTATGCAGGCTTCGCCCAGGGGGATTGGCGGGTAACCGAGGGGCTGACCCTGTCTGCGGGGATTCGTCAGCAGCACATGGATGTCGAGGTCGACGACTTCAATGGCATCCCCGGCGGCGAGAATGACTACGACGCGACGCTGCTCAATGCCAGCGCGCTGTACGACTATGGCAATGGTCACCAGAACTGGATTCAGTTCAGTCAAGGCTTCGAGCTGCCCGATCCTGCCAAGTATTACGGCAAGAGCGCCGACGTCAGCGTCGACGACAACCCGCTGGATGCCATCAAGACGGATCAGGTAGAGCTGGGATGGCGCTTCAACAACGCCGACTGGAGCACCCAGGCAGCGCTTTACTATGCGTGGTCTGACAAGGCGGTGGAAAACGCCGAAGACCTGTCCGTCAGCGTGGTTGAGGAAAACAAGCGTGACTACGGTCTTGAAGCTGCTGTCACTCGCTACCTGGACGGGGGCTTCGAAGTCGGCGGCACCCTGCACCTGGTCCGCTCGGAACAGGAAGACGACGACGGACAGTGGAACAAGCGTGACGCCCGCTACGCCTCGCTGTCATCGGCGACGGCCTTCGTTGGATGGAACGATATGGCCGCGGGTCGCAGCGCGCGCCTGCAGGCCAACCATGCCCACAACCTGGAAGATGACAACGACCGTCAAATCGATGGCTATACCACGGTGGACCTGGCCCTGGCTCAGGACATCGACATCGGCCGCCTGACCCTTGGCATCGACAACCTTCTCGACGAAGAATACTCCACGGTCTGGGGTCAGCGCGCCGCGATGTTCTACTCTCCCTACTATGGTCCAGAGTACCTGTATGACTACCAGGGTCGGGGACGCACCTTTACCCTGGGTTGGACGATGGATTTCTAAGACCTACCATCGGGCTGTGTCCTGACACCCATCCAGATTACCTGCGCCAGGCCTTTGGGTCTGGCGCCTTTGTTTGCCCAACAGCGTGCAACACCCCCGGTTGCTGACGGCAACGCCTTATTTGATAATGAATTGCATTTGCCTTTGCGACATGGCATGATCATCGCCCCTCGATGCTCACGCTTTATCACTACGGTGAGACGCTTCATGTCCACGCTTCGCCCCTCGGCACCGTCTTCTTCTCGCTCGCCCACCGCGCTGTCCTCTCGCGCTGGCACAGCTGACGAGAACCAGGATGCCCTGGGTGATGACGCGTCACCGCCGCGGGCCACTGGCGACGATACCGCCGAGGTCACGCCAGGAGGTGCCTGGGTACTGGCCAGCGTGCTGCTGGGCACCTTTACCGTGAGCCTCAACAACAGTGCGCTCAACCTCGCGGTGGCAGAGCTGATGGTGACCTTCGAGGCCAGCGCCAGCCAGGTGAACTGGGTCATCACACTGTTCATGATCAGCATGGCCATGAGCATGCCCCTCACCGGCTACCTGGCCGACCGCTTCGGCCGCCGCACGATCTACTTGCTGGGGCTGTCGGGATTTCTGGCGGGGTCCCTGCTCGGTGCCATGGCCGACAGCCTGTCGGGCATCATCATGGCGCGCGCCCTTCAGGGCACCGCTGCCGGCCTGATGATCCCGCTGTCCCTGGCGTTGATCTTTGCCGCCTACCCGCCTGAGCAGCGGGGCCGAATCAGCGGTATATGGGGCTTTGCCGTCATGATTGCGCCTGCCATCGGTCCCACGGTGGGCGGTCTCTTGCTGGAGCTGACCCACTGGCGTGCGCTGTTTCTGATGAACCTTCCCTTTGCACTGCTCGGCCTGGCTTTGGGCTGGCGCTGCCTGCGGCGTGAAGCGCCCAATCGTCAGCGCCGCTTCGACTTGCCGGGCTTCGTGCTGATCACCTTGGGCATGGGCGCGGTGCTTGCTGCTCTGGGACGGGTCGAGACCCTTGAAGACCTGCTGTCCATTGGTGTGGCGGTGGCGGTGCCGCTGACCGCGGGAATCGCCTGCCTGGTGGCCTTTGTCCTGGTGGAGCAACGTACCACGGCACCTTTGCTGGCACTGTCGTTATTTCGCCACTCGGCCTACCGCTTGAGCGTGGTGCTGGCCTGCCTGCAATCGATCATTCTGTTTGGCTGCGTCCTGCTGACGCCACTGTGGATGCAGCAGGTGCTAGGTGCCAGTCCTTTCGTCACCGGACTGGTGTTTCTGGCCACCGCCCTTACCGCCTCACTGTGCTCGCCCCAGGCCGGCCGCATGATCGACCGCTACCCGCCCCAATGGTGTCTGCTGGTGGGGCTCGGCGTGACCGCGATCAGCCTGATGGGACTCGCCCTGATGTCACCGGCTGCGCCGGTGTGGCTGGTCGGGGCCTGGATGGGACTTCGCGGAATCGGCCTTGCCTGCGGCTACCTGCCTGCCACGACTGTCGGCGTACGCGCGCTGCCTGACGCCGAGATGACCCAGGCCTCCGCCATGAACAATATGGCCCGACGCCTGGTCGCATCGTTGGGGCTGGTGGCGCTGTCGCTTTACTACGATGCCCGAGTCGACCAGCTCGCCGGAAGTGACGCCAGTGTTGGCGCCAGTGCCCAGGCCCTGAGTGAAGCCTTCACCGCGCTCGCCCTGATCGCCCTGCTGTGCCTGCCGCTGGCCTGGCGGCTGGGCCGGGCAACACGCCATCACACTGCCCACATGCTTACGTGACGGATCCACCCCATGATGCCCTCTCCCACGTTACGCCCATCATCGCACCCGCCAGCGCCATCGCCCCCAAGGCCCTTGCGCCCCCGCGCAGCGCCATCGTCCCCGAGGCCCTTGCGCCCCCGCTCAGCGCCTTCGGCGCTGCGCGAGCTGCTAAAGCTGCTGGCGTTGCTGTCGGGCGCTCTGCTGTTTGCCACCATCTCACTGCTGGCCGGCATGCTGCTGTTTGCTGAAACGGCGCGCGGGGACACGGCGCCACCTCCAGCCACCTCTCCGCGTCTGGTCACGCTTTACCAGGGCGCCACCGACAGTGCCGTGGCACTAGGCCTCACGCCGATTGGAGTGGTCGACGCCTGGATGGAGAAGCCCACCTACCGCTATCTGCGACCGGCGCTGAATGGAGTGGAGCATGTGGGCCTGGAAACCCAGCCCAATCTCGAGAAGATCGCCTGGCTCGACCCTGACGTCATTATTGGCACGCGTTTTCGCCACGAGCGGGTTCGCCCGCTGCTGGAACGTATCGCCCCAACCCGCTTCGCGGCCAACGTCTATGACTTCAGGTCTTCCCTTGACGAGGTAGCACAAGCCACCGGCCGCGAGGCCCAGGCCCGCGAGCTGATGACCTGCTGGAATGCACGCATCACCGACCTGCGTCAGCGGCTGGCGCAGCGCCTGGGCGATGATTGGCCGCAGAAGGCGGCCGTGGTCCGCTTCAAGAGTGATCACCTGCGCCTGTATTCCACCGGCTTTGCCGGCAGCATTCTCGGCGAGATCGGCTTCGAGCAACCCGATGCGGCCAGCGACCAGGGCTGGGGCATCAAGCTGACCAGCGAAGAGAACATCCCGACGCTGGATGCCGATGTCATCTTCGTGCTGCTGGAAGACGACCCGGCCATCCTGGCCACCTACCGTCACTGGACCGCGCATCCCCTGTGGCAGCGCCTGAAGGCAGCACAGGCGGGACGGGTGTATGAGGTCAATACGGTCAACTGGATCATGGGTGGCGGTATTCTGGCGGCCAACGCCATGCTCGATGATCTTTACCGTCACTATTTTCCCCAGCTTGCATCGTCTGAGTCTGCCGCTTCCGCATCACGCTCACTGCCGCTGGCCGCTGACTCGACGCCGCTGGCGGTTCGCACGTCCCAGCAGGCGCCCGTCGGCACCGCAGACTGCCAACTGGCCTTCACGTCCGACGCCAGAACCGCTGCCAAAACCCACAGCTCCACTCGCGCTACTGACGACCAGCAGGATTCTTGATGCTTGACCGCACCACCACCCGTTCGGCAGGACTCGTGCTCGGCATCCTGTTGTGGCTTGCGGCCTTCGCCGCGAGCGTGACGCTGGGCACCACCGACATCACCCTGAGCGATGTCTGGCAGGCGCTGAGCGCCTACGACGGAGGCCGAATCGACCACATCATCATCGTCTCCGAGCGTCTGCCACGGGCCGTCATTGCGACCCTGACCGGTTCAAGTCTGGCCATCGCCGGAGTGCTGATGCAGACCATGACCCGCAACCCGTTGGCCTCACCTGGCATCCTTGGCATCAATGCCGGCGCCATGTTCTTCGTCGTCGTGGCGGTATCGCTGCTGCCGCTGCATGCCCCAGGGCAGTATGTCTGGGCGGCGCTGCTGGGGGCGCTGGTAGCCGCCTTGCTGGTGCTGGCGCTCAGCCGAGGACGCCGCGGTGAACTGTCTCCGCTGCGGGTGGTGCTGGCCGGGGTCGCCGTCAGCGCCATGTTTCTATCCTTCAGCCAGGGCCTGCTGATCCTCGACCAGCAGAGCTTCGAGAGCGTGCTGTACTGGTTGGCGGGATCCGTTTCGGGTCGCGAGCTCGATCTGGTGGTGCCCCTGTTGCCCCTGTTTATTTTGGCGCTGGCCATCACCGCGACGCTATCACGTCATGCCAATGCGCTGTTGCTGGGCGACGAGATGGTCACCGGCCTCGGCATGCGCGTAGGTACGCTAAAACTGCTGCTCGGCCTCTGCGTGATCCTGCTGGCGGGAAGCTCCGTTGCCCTGGCCGGCATGATCGGCTTCGTCGGACTGATCGTGCCGCACATGGCTCGCGGTCTGATTGGCATCGACCATCGCTGGCTGTTGCCCGCCTGTGGCGTGCTGGGTGCGACCCTACTGCTGGCCGCCGATATCGCCTCGCGGTTTCTGATGCCGCCCCAGGAGGTGCCGGTCGGGGTGATGACGGCACTGCTCGGCACGCCCTTCTTTATCTATCTGGCGCGCAGACGGCAGGTGGCGACATGACCCAGGGACGCAACACCTTGTCGACACCCGCCGCCAATCACCGCGCGAACGCCAGCGTCAACAGCAGCAGGTCCCTGACCTCACCGGGCTGCTCTTCGCCACGGGAGCGCACAGCGCGATATCGCTTCCTGTGGGTGGTCACCCTGCTCGGGCTGGCGCTGCTCGCCAGCATGGGGCTGTCGTTGTCCCTGGGCAGTTTCCCCACATCGCCGCCCCAGGTGCTCGGCGCCCTGGTAGCACCGGCAGACAGCGACGTCGGCTTTATCATCTGGGAGCTTCGGCTGCCACGCATCCTGCTGGCGGTGCTGGCGGGCGCCGCGCTGGCCTGCGCCGGCGCGATCCTCCAAGGCATCGTCAGAAACCCCTTGGCCTCGCCGGATGTGATCGGTATCACCAGCGGCGCGGCGCTGGCCGCAGTAGTGTTTCTGGCCGGCTTTGCCAGTCAGTTGAGCATCAACCTTCTGCCGCTGGCGGCACTCGCAGGGGCCGTGTTGGCCACCCTGCTGGTGGTGTCCCTGGCCTGGCGAGCGGGGCTTGAACCTTCTCGCATCGTGCTGGTAGGTATTGGCCTTTCAGCGGCCATGGGCGCTGCCACTACGCTGTTGATCGTGATCAGCGACGATGCCTCGGCGCTGCACGCCTACGTCTGGCTGACCGGCAGCCTGTACGCCGCCCAATGGCAGGACGTGCTGTCGCTGCTGCCGTGGCTGTTGATCGCCCTACCGGCCAGTCTCGCGTTGGCTCGACATATGGATGCCCTGGCGCTGGGTGACAGCGTCGCCCTGGGGCTTGGGGTCAACGTGCAACAGAGCCGCCTGATCCTGCTGGCGCTGAGCGTGGCACTGGCCGGTGCCGCGGTCGCCTTCGTCGGCGGACTCAGCTTTGTCGGACTGGTCGCCCCACACCTGGCGGCTCGTCTGGTAGGACGCAGCCTGGCTCGCCTGGTACCAACGGCCGCGCTGTGTGGCGCGCTGATCGTGCTCTACGCCGACTTGATCGGCCGGGTGGCCTTTCTGCCCAAGGACCTGCCCGCTGGGGTCTTCGTCTCGGCGGTGGGTGCGCCCTTCTTCGTCTACCTGCTCTATCGCACCCGTCAGTAATGGTGCCTGGAGCCTCGCCGTGATCCGGTCAGTACTCGCTGTGCTTTCAGCACCTTCTCAGCACCTTCTCAGCACCCTCAGAGCACCCTCTCAGCAACAGGTCCGACAGGAGGTCCGATGTTCCATATAGCCCCGCGCAGGGACACCTTCAGCCAGGCACAGATCGATCGTTTCGCCGGGCTCGCCACCTCCACCCTGGGCCACTTCAGTGACCTCGGCGCTATCGCGTCACTGCAGCCGATTCGACGTCCCATTCGCCTGTTGGGCACGGCGCTGACGGTCAAGATCCCGCATATCGATGGCAGCATCATCCGCGAAGCATTAATCCAGGCAGAGCCCGGCGACGTGCTGGTGATCGACGTGGGCAGCGACCAGCAGCGCGCCTGCTGGGGGGAGTTTCGCGCCTACGCGGCGCTCAAGAAGGGACTTGCCGGGATCGTCACCAATGGCGCCATTACCGACTGGGACGCCCTCTCTCGCCTATCGCTGCCGGTCTATGCCAGGGGGACCAGCCCGCTGACCACCCGCTCGCTGTCGTTGGAGGGTGAGATCAACACCACCGTCGCCATTGACGGCGTCACCATCGAACCTGGCGACCTGATTCTCGGCGATGACGACGGCCTGTTCGTGCTGCCGCCCCATCGCGCCGACGCACTGGCGGAGCGCGCCCTGGCCAAGCAAGCCGAAGAAGCCAGCCGCCGCGAGGCGATGTTGCGCGAGCACCCCGACTGGCTGCGCTGAATATCCCCTGTCACAGCCCCTGTCCCTGTCATAGCCCCTGTCATAGTCCCTGTCTTGCGCACAAAAAACGGCGGCATCGGTATTCACCGATGCCGCCGCGTACTTTCTTACGCTAGATCAGGCTTGCTGCAGCGTCCTCTGGCGGTCGGCTAGGCTTGCGGTACTGACACCCTGTTCGACACTGGCGTTGGCCTCGGCTTTCTGATGCGTCGGCTCCCCCTGGCAGGCCCGTAGCGGGTTGACGGTCTCGCTGACACCGAAGGGCATGCTGCCGGGGCCGCCGGCGCGCTCGATGATCGGTGCGATCAGGCGCTTGTAGGGCCAGCTTTCGCGCTCGAACAGCACCGCCTTCAATCGACGACGCTCACCGTCTTCGAAGGGAACAGCGTCGAGCACGCCGTCCAGCACCGCGCTGAGATCCTGCCACAGGGCCCGACTCGACAGGCCGAAATGCCCCGCCACGGTGTCGATGATGGCGCGCAGGTTCACCTGGATGGCCAGGGTCTGAAGCCAGAACACCAAGGCCTCCTGACTGTCGTGGTAGAGGGTATTGGCGTGTCCCTTCTTGATCCGGTAGCACGGGTCCTGCATGCCGTGACGCTCGAGCTGACCGACGTGGATGCGCAGCGAGTCATGGTCCCTGAGCAGCAGCCCTTCGACCTGGCCATCACGCACTACCAGCACGGCATTCTGACCATGGACCTCCGCCAGCATCCCGAGCCTCAGCATGCGCAGGTTGATCTCGAAGAAGCGCGAACACAGCTCGCCAAACAGGGCTCTGGCGCTTTCGGCCCCATGTTCCATGCCTCGCTGGTCCATCCAGTCGCTGAACAGGTGGTGGGCGCTTGCCGAGTTCTCGCTCGGCAGTGGCGTCCCCAGGGTCGCCATGGGCACCAGCTGCACATCACGCTGGGCCAGCAGCTCCCGCGGATAGCTGCGCACCATGGCGCTGAGATGACGCGGGGCTTCGTCAAACAGGCTGGCATCTTCGGGCATGTAGGCCCACCACTTGCCCTCGTCACACAGGTGCAGGGCACTCGCCAGCACCGGGTCACGCTGCCTGGCCTGGGCCAGCAGTCTGGCGCTGAGATCACCATTGATCATCTTCACGGCGGGCAGATAGCGCGATGCGCCCAGGGAATGAATGGCCATAGGCAGCTTCAGGCTGTGCTCGGAGCAGCGGGTGGACAGCAGCGAGCGCAGTGATGACGTCGGCCACCAGCCCCCGGTAACCGTCTCTAGGGTCACGCAATGCCCCTCCTCAAGATCCGTGGCTAACCACGTCGGCAGCGCATGCTCGTGCTGCCATGGATGCACCGGCAAGGCCACGTGGGTCTGGTCGAGACCCTTGTTTCTCAGCTCATCCTGCAGCGCCTGGCGCTCATCGTGGGCCAGCACCCAGTCGGCGGGCACGCTGTCCACGTCACCGCCGTCTGCCGCCTCGAGGCCGGCGCCGGTGCATAGCCGATGGCGCGCCACCGCGACCCAGACGAGCCCCACCGGACGAGCAAACTCCGCCATGTAGGCCTGGTACTCGTCGGCACTCATGCCCTGCTTGGCCTTGGCCGTCGGATGGTAGGGGCGATCCAGCAGCGATGCCCATTGCTCCATCCGCACAAAGTGGGCGTGGGTATCCAGCGCCTCAAGGTCATCGGTGCGCACGCCGTGATGCATCGACGCCTCGGCTTGCCACAGGCTGTCCTCCAGCGCACGCAGAAACACCTGCTGGCCCTTGGTCAAGCCGCTGTGGGGCTGGTCACCGTTGGCCTCGGCTGGCTTTGGCTCCGGCTCCCCCTTCGCCTGGCATAGAAGGCGCATCAGCGCTGGCGCATCCAGCTCGATGGCGCTGGCATCAGTGTCCGGCACGACCAGCACAGGGGTCGCCGGCACCTTCTGCCAGGCCTGGACAATGCCTGGCTCCAGCAGCATGACCAGGCGCTCGCCCTGGGGTGTCTGCCAGTCCCACAGACGGGGCTGGCCCTGCACCGCTGCCGCGCCAAACCAGGCGGTGGCCTGACGCCGAGCAGCATCGTCGTCTTCACGCAGCTTGGCGCTGTCCAGCAGCTCCTCGACCAGCAGGCCGTCTACGAGAAACGCCAGAATCTGCTCGCCGGCGCCAGGTTTTTCGACAAATGCATCTGCGCCAGCCGAATCAGTGACAGACACATCAGTGCCGCGAAAGGATGAGGAACCGTCAATGGACGCCATGCTTGGGGCCTCCTGTTGGATAGTAGGACAATACGGAGTGGGTGATGACGCCAGGCCTTCAGCGTCTGGGGATGGCCGGGTCATGACGCGGCCTCCTGCAATGCCTGGCTGAGGGCGCGAAAGGCAATACCGCGTTCATCGCCCAGCATGAAGGTATGCACGCCGCGTTCGCGCCACTCGGCCTTGGCACCGGCGTGACGCAGGAAGGCGGCGTATGGGATGCCGTGCTCGGCGGCGCTACGCTGTACCCTGGCCAGGGCATCGGTCACCTCGGAATGAGCGGTCTGCCAGGTGACACCCAGAGATTGCGACAGGTCGGCGGCGCCCTCGAGGATCAGGTCTACCCCAGGGACCGCACACAGCGCGTCGATGCGCTCCACGCCGGTGCGACTCTCGATCATCGCCACCACCAGAATCTCGTCGTTGGCCTTGTGCACGTATTCGGCCAGGGAGTGCTTGCCGAAGGAACCTGGCCTTCCGGCGTTCAGGCTGCGGGTGCCCTGGGGGGCATAGCGGCACGCCTGGGCCGCCATTCCCAGGCGCTCGGGATCTTCGACACTGGGCAACACGATGCCCTGGGCGCCGCCATCCAGCAGCCGCAGCAGAGTCTTGGGATCGTCATCGGCGACCCGCACCAGCGGCGTCAGCGCGTAGCTTTCTGCGGTGCGAATCATGTGCTCGATGGTTTCCGGGTTGATCAGCACGTGTTCGCAGTCGATCACCACGAAGTCAAAGCCAGCCTCGGCGATCAGCTCGATCGACGCCGCCGTAGGCAGCGACGCCAGCACGCCATACACCTCGCGCCCTTGCGCCAGGGCGAGCTTGAGTTGATTGGTTCTCAGCATGGCACCGGCTCCCCGCCCTGGTGCTGGCGCGGCGTTGCACCGCCCGGTGCGTGCTGGGCCAGGGGGTTGGGCACGCGCTTGACCTGGGGAATGTCATCGCCAAACAGCCGCCGGCGGGTAAGCGCTTCCACTTCCCATTCGGGGACGAAGACGTCGAAGCTGCGGTAGCGCTCGGCATGCTCCGGGTGGGCTTCTTGGTAGGCCACGATGACGTCGGCGACCATCGCCCAGAAGGTCTTCTCCTCCAGGCCAAAGTGACGCTTCAAGAAGATCGCCATCTCGGCCAGGGCAATGAAAAAGAAGGCGTCACAGGAGTAATCCCGCACCGCATCCAGGTCATCGGTGACGATGAAGGAGTTGCGGTTGCGAGCGGCATGAGCCGCGGGCAGTGGCTCCAGCCTGGGGGCCAGCTCCGGGCGGGCCAGGGCGGCCTCGCTGTAGCGCACGCCATCGTGGAAGTCCTTGAGCGCGATTCTCACCGGCCAGCCATCGCGGTGAATCACCACGATGTTCTGGCCGTGGGACTCAAGCCCGACGCCCTCGGCAAACAGCAGGTGAATGATCGGCAAGGTCGCCACCATCACCAGCTGACGCGTCCAGGCGTCGCGGCCGTGGCGCTCAATCCAGTCGGCGATGAACGGTGCATCGGGTTCGCCGTCGGGCTGGCGAGTGAACTGACTGAGCCCATTGAAGGGCACCGCCTGCTCTCCGGGCGCCAGGAACTCGTCGATGTGCTCTCGCCACAGCGCGCCTACCTGGCCATACACCTGGTCATGGCGCAGCCCGGGGAAGGCGCGCTCGTCCAGGGCAACGCCCGCCACCTCACCGAGGATGACCATGCCCGATGCCTTGGCCGTCGGATGGCTGTCCACCAGGGTCTTGAGCCAGGCGGTGATGATGGGCCCATTGGTGATGGTGTGACGGGCCAGGATGCGGGTGCTGGACGTATTGGTGATACCCAGCGCCAGCTTGAGGTAGGGGCGCGGCGCATCGCGCTCGGCGTTCCCCACCGGAGACAAGGTGCGGATCGACTGCTGGGGCCGGTAGCTCAGCTGACCTTCCCCCAGCAGAGCGATCTCGCCGCGGGCAAGTTCCGGGTACAGCGCCGCGACCAGCACGTTGTCCCACTGCCAGGGATGGACCGGCATCAGTACCACCTGATCGCGCGTCAAATCCTGCTGCTGCAGCCACCCAGACAGCGCCGACTCGACCTCGGCGCCCGCCTCGGCCTCGACCATGGCCGCTACCCGGTAGCCGCAGGAAGCCCCTTGATGGGCCAGCCGCCGGGGTACGCCAAGCCACAGCACGCGCAGGTCCTGGCCGAACTCCGGGCCATAGCGGCGGTTGTCATCGAGGCTGAACCCCAGGCGTGACTTGTAGCTGGGGTGATAGCTGTGGGCATCGGTGAAGGCCTGCTCCAGGGCATCGGCATCCAGCTGGCGCGGATCAACACCGTTACCCGGGCTTGCGACGGTGGACGACTGCAGGTCCTTGATCAGGGTTTCGGTCAGCTCACGAATAAAGCCCGCACCGAGTTTTCCATCGCCACCAAGGGCATGGTCGAGGTCATCCAGCACCTCGAACAGGGTCGGCGATACATCGCCATCTGCGGCTTCCTTCACCAGGCTCGAATGATCCAGGCGCACCAGCGCAAAGCTGTGGCAGCGAAACCCTTCGACCCGGTAGCGACCCGGTCCCACCTTCAACCGGAACAGCGATCTGTCGGCGGCATCGGGGGACGCCGACGAAGCCTCCAGGCGGGTTTCGCTGATGGGTTCAAGCACGTCTTCGTACAGCAATGTCTGCAGCAGCTGGCCAATGACGCGGCGTTCGATGCGTTGGCGATGCTGCCAGTCGGCAG
Source organism: Halomonas sp. DP8Y7-3 (assembly GCF_019801675.1). Lineage (NCBI taxonomy): Bacteria > Pseudomonadati > Pseudomonadota > Gammaproteobacteria > Oceanospirillales > Halomonadaceae > Halomonas > Halomonas sp. DP8Y7-3. Next base: position 265,851 of record NZ_JAHVIO010000003.1, on the reverse strand, counting down.
CCACGGCAAAGGGCCGCGTGGCGGCTGCCGCGGAGGTAAGTAATGTCATGGGATTCCTCGACGTCAATAGATAGCCACGCGGCCGGGCGCGCTGATAAAGCACTGCTCGGGCCTTGGATGACACAGAAAGTCGGCGTGGGAGATGTTGTAGCCATAGGCCCCGGCCAGGGGCAGCACCAGCAGATCCCCTGGCGCCGGGTCGTTGAGCCAGGCGGCGCGTGTCAGTACATCCTTGGGCGTGCACAGCTGGCCGACCACGCTCCAGCGTTTTGTGGCAGCGGGCTTGGCGTCCGCCTGCGCGCCAGAGCGGCCCTCGGCCGGTGATCGGCACAGCGCAACCACCGGGTGGTCATGGCCCTGGGCGGCGGGAAGGCGAAATTGGTGGGTGCCGCCACGGCAGATCACGAAGTTCTCGCCGTGGCTCGACTTGGTGTCGATCACTTCCATGACGTAATAGCCGCAGAAGGCTGAGACGAAGCGTCCGATCTCGAAGCGCAGGCGTGGCGCATCGTCCATGTGCTCAAGGCGCTGTCCCAGATGAGCGCACAGCGCCGGCCAGTCGAACTGCTCGCCCGGGGCAGATGGCGCCTGGTAGTCAACGCCGATGCCGCCCCCCACATTGAGCTGGGTGACCGACGCCGGATGTTCGGCCAGTGCTCGCCAACGCGGCCAGCGATCCAGATAGCTATCGAGCAGTGTCTTGTGCTTGTGCACGCTGCGCTGGTGGGACATGGCGTGCACGTGAAAGCCTACCAGCCTGAGGTGGGACGCTGCCTCCACCGCCGCGACCGCCGCGCCGAGTTCCGCCTCGTCGATGCCGAACGGTGTGGCGGTGCCCGCCATACGCAAGCGACTGGACAGCGACTCGGGCAGACTCGGATTGATACGCAGCAGCACGCACTGCGGCTCACCCCGCGCTGCCGCCAGGCGCTCAAGACGCGCAATTTCACCGAGACTCTCCACATGGAAGGCCTCGATACCCTCGTCCATGGCGCGCTGCATCTCGCTATCCAGCTTGCCGGGGCCAGACAGCACCCAGGGCAACGCCAGGGTCGCCTGGCGCATCCGCGCTATCTCACCGCCGGAGGACAGCTCGAAACCATCCACCAGCGGCGCCAGGGTCTTGAGCATCGGGGCCTCGCTGTTGGCCTTGATGGCATAGAACAGCTCGACGCCCTTGGGCAACGCCGACATCATCCAGCGCGCCCGCTCTGTCAGTGCCTCCAGGTCGTAGAAGAAGGCCGCGACCGGGTCCTGGGCGTCTGCCTGATGGGCCAATATGGCCTGGCGTACCGCCTCGGGGATGGCGTGATCGGAACCAGCGGCTGCAGCAGCAGAACGCTCCGCCACCGCTCGCGTGTCAGCGGCATCGCCCCTCGGCACAGCGTCAGCCAACGGGCGGTTCAGGGTGACATCAACCATGGGCCACCTCCCGGCGCGGGCTCGACACCGCACGCCAGGGGCTCGGCAGGCGTACGTATTCTGCATGCCGATCCGCCTGGGCCATCAGCCTGAGCTTGAGGTTGGTCTTGCATGGCAGCGCGTCACCGGCAAGCAGCGCATCAAGCTCAGGGGTAGCCCTCCCGGGAGATGCCTGTGACATCTCGCTCAAGCGGTCCCTTACTCGCGCCAGCTCGTCGGCGGTGGCGTCCCACAGGTCATCGGCAAGGGCAGGACGCTGCCAGCTCAATGCCAGGATGGCCTCCGCCAGATGATTCAGCAGCAGGCAGTAGGCGATGCGATTCCAGCCTTTCTCGCGGCTGTAGACCATCGACTGGCGGACGCGGGGATCCAGCGTCTCGCCGGCCAGCCAGTCCACGCCCAGGTCAGCGGTCAACTTGGTGCCTTCGAAGTCGCGCAGCAGCATCCGCTGCGGGCGTCCTTGCTGATGCACCAGCACACAATTCTGCAGATGGGGCTCGACCACGATGCCGTGCCGGAAGTACAGCGCGAGCACCGGCTCCACCAGGGTCTTCAAGTAGGCACGGAACCAGTCGAGTCGCTGTTCGTCGCTGCTGTCCGCGGGGCCGACGCCATAGCTGCGCCCGACCAGGTCGAGCACCATCGGCGTCAGTTGGGTATCCCGCGCAAACACCGTGGCGGACAACAGGCAGCGCTCGGCACCAAAGCGACGGCAGAAGTTGTCGCGCAGGATGATGCCGGTCTGTTCACAGAACCAGCGGCGCACCTCGGGATCCTGGCCATCGGCGTCATCGTCGCTCGGCGTCCAATGCAGCGTGGCGGGCTCGCGGGCGACCTCAAGTCGCTTAAGCGCGGGATCCCCCGCCTCGACCAGTTGCGCCATGATGCGGTCGATGACCAGCGTGCTGGCCAGTTCGTACCAGGCGTTCTTGCGCACGCAGTTGGTGATGCGCACGTTCAACGAACCCTTGATGAACCAGGGGTGATCCTCCAGGTACCAGGTGCGCATGGACGCCGTGGGCACCGCCTCGAAGCCGCTGGCGCCAAGATCGCGAATCCGCCCGTCGGCCAGATAGGGGGCGACCTGGGGCGAGCGGCGGAACAGCTCGGCCTGGATCGGGTGCATGGCCAGTACCACGCGGTCGTCGGCGCTGTCGGCTGCCTGATCCGCGGCCTGCTGCAGCAGCTCCTGCGGCGACGGGCCATTGCTGTTGATGCGCAGGCCCTCTGCCGGGAACGAGAACTGGTGCAAACGTGTTGCGATACCCGACTCCGGCGAACAGGCAACGCCGGCATCGGGAAGATCCTCAGGCCATTGCCGCGCCTTGGGGGTCGGGTGGTTGGGATGTCCGAACCATAGCCCCTGTTCGCTGGACGCATAGTCGCCAAGGGGGTGCCGCTCAGGACGCTCGCTGCGACGATCAGATTGGTCGGCGCGTGACAGGATATCTTCCATCACGCGCTGACTCAGCAGAACCTGGTCGCGGAATTCCGGATTGGGGAAGGCGTCACGCCAGGGCCCGTCCTCCAGCAATGCCGCTACCAGCTCAGCCGTCTGCGCCGGGCGCCAGCGCGGGTCCGTAGGACGCCGCAGGTACAGCTCCGATACATAGGCATGAACGCCCAACGCCGAATGCCGGTCGACCAGCACAAACAAGCTCAGCGTCGGTGACCACGCAATCTGCAGCGGCCATCCTTTATCGGTGTGGGGCAGGCCCTGCCGATGGGCAGGCCAGTGGTGGCTCAGCAAGTCCTGGGGAATACCCACTTCCTTGATGATGCCGTTGAGCAGGGCATGCTGCGAGGCATGCCGAGCAATCTCGCCAGGGGTGCGAGTCTGTAAGGGGAATTGCATATGCAACCTCCGCAAGGATTCCATCCTTTGTTGCCCTCTCTGGCTACGGCGCACGACCGCAGGCCTGAGAAAGTCGCGCTTTCCTGGCTAGTCACTAGGCGAAGGGGTGTTGTTGTTGCGTTGTTGTGATGGTGTTGCTGTAGCGGTTGTTATGACGATTGATCGGAAGATGGTCGTGATGACCGTGGTGAAGGTGTGCTGTGCTGCGTCAGCGAGCGATTGGCCAGGGCCGCTCAAGTGGCCCGCCGCCGTCTTGACGGCGGGCCTTGATCAAGCGCTCCTGAACGTTCGCGCCTAGAACTCCACGCTATAGCCCAGGGTCAGGGTGCGACCACGGCCAGCAAAGTAGCGGTCGTCGTTGACCAGCGCACTCTGGGAGTAGTAGGTGATGTAGTCCTCGTCGAGCAGGTTGGAAACGCCGACGTTGATCTTGCCGGTCGGCAGGCGATAGCCCACCGCGGCATCGACCAGCAGGTAGCCATCGAACTCACGCTCTTCTTCATCGTAGGACTCGTCGAAGGCGTAGTTGGCCTGCAGGAAGGTGGACAGCTTGTCGGTCCAGTTGGCGGACCAGCTGCCGACCAGACGGTCCGGCGACACATCCAGGCCGGACAGCTCGGCGTCGAGATCACCATCGTTGTCGCTGTCGTACAGCCCCGTCATATGGGAGTAGGCCAGGCGACCGGAGTGGCGCTCGGTAAAGGCATAGTCCACCGAGGCCTCGATGCCGGTGATCTGGGTTTCCTGACGGTTCATGATGAAGACACCGTCCTGCTCGGTCAGACGACTGCCGAAGTCGGACGTCGACTCGTAGTAGCTCAACTCAGCCGCCAGCCGATCGTTCTCGTAGCGCACACCGGTCTCGATGTTTTCAGTGACGATGGGGCGCAGGTTGTCGATGCTGTCGACCGATTGTCCCGGCGTATCGATCCCTCGCAGCGCTCGTCCCACATCGGGAATGGAGAAGCCTTCTGAGTAGTTGGTGAACAGGCTTACACCCTGTACCGGCTTCCATACGGCGCCCACGTTGTAGAGCGTTTCATCGAAGTCGGGGTTGCCGCCTTCCACGTCCACACCGTTGTTGGCCCATACCGTCTGGTAGTCATCGATATCCAGCTCAGCGTACTCGTAGCGCACGCCGGCGGACAGCAGCAGGGAATCGACAGGGGCGAACTCAGCCTGGAAGAACGGTGACAGGTCGGTGTAGTCGGTGGGCGGCACGTAGGTGCGGCCGCTGCCGTACAGGTACTGCTCGGTCTCGTCGAACAGGGTATCGAAGCCACCGGTCAGCTTCAGTCGGTCATCCCACAGATCGTCCTTGGTCAGCGAGACCTTGGTACCGAACTTCTCGGTCTTGGCAGAGCTCTGGTCGTAGTAGGTGCCCACCGGCGCCAGCGACGGGTCCTGGAAGGTGCCGGAATCGGTGGCACCGAACAGTGCCTCGTAATCCTGATAGTACGCCTGGGCGCTCAGCTGCATGCCAGCCAGGTCGTAGTTGTCATAGCTCAGGCCCGTCGTCCACACCTCGTTGTAGGGCGCATCGCCCTCGGGCGTGCCACGCTCGGAGGTGGTCGGGATGCCCGCATCGCGGTCGCCGGTCACGCTGACGTAGTCGTTATGGCCTTCGATGTCGTAGTGGTTCAGGGTGAACTGCACGCGCTGGTTGTCGTCGATCCAGTAGGCCAGCTTGCCCAGCAGGTCATAGCTGCGCGAATCCATCAGATCGCCCTGGGTGTTATCGACCCCGACAGGATCGCCCTTGCCATCCAGATAGAGCCCCTGGTCCTCATAGCTGAGGCCAAACACGTAGTCCACGGCACCCTCATTGCCGCTGAAGCCGTAGTCGGTCTTGTAGCTCAGAGTGTCGCCGTCCAGTTCACTGGTAGGCGTGGTCAGCTGCGCGCTGAAGTGCTGGTTGAAGCTACCCGGCTCCGGTCGCTTGGTGATGATGTTGATCACCCCGCCAGCAGCCCCCACACCGTTGGTCGCGTTGGCCCCTTGAATGACCTCGATCTGCTCGACCTGGGAAAAGTCGATGGTGTGCGATTCACGGCCGGTGGGACGCAGCGGGTTCGACTGGGGAATACCGTCGATCAGAAACAGCGGCGTGCGGCCCCTCAGGGTCTCGCCACTGCCGGTCATTTTCTGGCGGTTGGGGGAGTAGGACGGCAGCAGGTTGCTCAGGATCTGCGACGAGTCCGTGGTCACATCGAGCTGCTGAGCGATCTCTTCCTCGGTGATGATGCGCACCGTCTGGGGCGAGTCTTCCTTGGTGGTATTGGTCCGCGAGGCGGTCACCACCATGGTCGGCCCTTGATCTGCACGGGCTGCATCGGAGGAAGACGAGGAAGCGCTGGTCTGCGCCGCGGCGTGCTGAGCAATGGCGAGGCTCAGTAGTGAGACGGTGGGCCATAGAGCATGACGATTCATGTCGTGCGTTATTCCTTGTGGAGCTATCGTTCGAATGATCTGCGCAGCGACTGATTCAGGCCTGTCGCCCCCTTCGCCCGTGGCGGAGGCGGTGACTCCAGCGCGAGAGACGACATCGGCCGACATGACGGTCAAGCCTTCCCTGTTCCCAATGGGTCTCCGCAAGCGGAGGTCCTGCTGCACGCCTCTCATCTGATATCGTGCTGCGTCGTTGTTACTACCGCATCTCTAAATGAGAACGATTATCCTAATTAATCAAATTTGCGCTGTCCATGATGTTCGAACGAACCGTTCGTCATAACCTCACAAGATTTTGTGCTTAAACGACTAGTCAAAAGCGCACGAACAGTGCTGCAAGCTGTTTCGCCAGATTGAAAATGAGAATGTTTTGTCATACCGTCGACAGCCATTTCGCCCTCAGCAGAGACGCGCCCCATGTCGTCGTCCCCCTCTTTTCCGCCAAAGCCTTCGCGCCCGGCCCCTCGCCAGGCAGCGTTACATCGACTTCAGGGGACAGCCCTGACAGTGGGATACGAAGACCGGGTGGTGCTGGATGGCGTCGACATCACCATCGCACCGGGCAAGTTGACGGTACTGCTTGGGCCCAACGGCAGTGGCAAGTCGACGCTGCTCAAGACATTGGCGAGAACGCTTAGCCCGCAGTCGGGACAAGTGCTGCTGGATGGCCAGGCGATCCACCATCAGTCGACCCGTGAGGTGGCCAAACGGCTGGGGTTGCTGCCCCAGGGACCGACCGCCCCGGAAGGCCTCAGCGTGCGCCAACTGGTGGCCATGGGGCGCTTCCCGCACCAGCGACTATGGCAGCGCGACGCTCGTCGTGACGCCGAGGTCATCGCCGAAGCCATGGCCTACACCCACGTGACCGAGTTCGCCGATCGTCACGTGGACGCCCTCTCCGGAGGTCAGCGCCAGCGCTGCTGGATCGCCATGGTCCTGGCCCAGCAGACCGATTTGATCTTGCTCGATGAGCCCACGACGTTTCTCGACCTCAAGGTTCAGGTCGATCTGCTCGAGCTGTTGACCGGCCTTGCCCACGACCAGGGTCGCACCCTGCTGCTGGTGCTCCACGACTTGAACCTGGCGGCCGCCTACGCCGACGAACTGGTAATGTTGCGGGACGGCCGCATCATCACCAGCGGCACGCCGGCTGACGTGTTTACCCGTGCCAACCTCAAGCAGGTCTTCGACCTGGACGCCCAGGTGATTCACGACCCGGCCAGCGGCAGGCCGCTGTGCGTGCCGCTCAAGCGACGCTCGGACAGGGCCGGCAGCCCACTGCTGGAAGACCGCGACCAAGCCGCCGCCTGCACGCGGCCGGTGCCCCACGCACCGTGAAATCCCGCCTCGTGAAAACCAGTATCGTGACAGCAATTCCCGTGCCGATATGAACAGCGCCAGCCACACCACCATCAATACCGCCGTGATCAACAAGACCTTCTGCACCGACCTCAGCCGCCAGCTGGACGATCCCTTGCCCGGTAGCGGCGCCCACGCCGAGCGCAACCTGCTGATCAGCTGGCCCCGGGCCAAATGGCAGCGCAACCTGCGCCACGCCAGCGACATGCCACAGCGCCTGAAAGACAGCCTGGATGGGTTGGCCGCAAGCGGTCGCCGGGTCAACCTGATTCACCGGCGCGACCAGCCAGACGGCCTCCACGAGGTCATGCTGATGCCAGAGCGCCAGCGCCTGCGTCTGGATCTCGATGCCCTGCTGGCGTTCGCCGAGGCGCTGGCCTCGGGTTCCGACCTGTCCGCCTGGCCATCGCTCCCCCAACGCGACGATGTGGTGCTGTGCTGTACCCATGGCAAGAAGGACAAGTGCTGCGCACGCTATGGCTTTCGCAGTTACAAGGCCCTGGCGCACGCGGTCGAGCAGCAGCGCTTGCCGTTTGACGTGTGGGAAAGCAGCCACCTGGGTGGCTGCCGCTTCGCCGCCAGCATCATCGTGCTGTCTCCGGTGCGCAAGTACGGCCGTATCGATCCCGAGCACGCGCTACCCATGCTGCAGGCCGAAGCCCAGGGCAGGCGCTATCTACCCGGCTACCGTGGCGCGTCCGCGCTGACACCGGTACAGCAGTGTGCCGAGGTCGCCCTGCTCGGCTGGCTCGATGAGCACGACGCCACCAGCGCCGCCGGTGGCGTGCAGCTGACACTGGTCGAGGACGTGGCTGGCGCCGACGCTGGAACCACCGCCGATGCCGATAGCGCCAGCATTCACTGGCACTGGAAATCGACTGACCATGAAGGCGTCGTCCATGAGGGCCATGCGCAAGTGCTATGTCGCTCGATGACCCTTGATCGCGTGGACATGTGCTCGGATCTGGCAGAAGGGCCGAGCGCAAGCCAGGTGTGGCGAGCCATCAAGGTGATGCCAGCTAGGGCTTTTACGAAAAGTGCCTGCGCTCGGTGATACGGCGTTAAAAATCGCCTCAAAATGCTCATTTACACCACGTAAACTGCGCTTTCTCACCGATTTTTGCCTTGTCTAACCTTCGCTCGTCGACGTTTCGGACAAAGCCTAACGAGAATCACTGCCCTTGATAACAATTCGCATTTAATCTACTGTAGTCGCCGTTGGTCTTTCGACCTCAAGCCTCCGGCCTGCAGGACGCCCCATGACATCAGCGCTTTCCCGTCTGTATTGCGGTCCCCTGGAACACCTCACGGTGCCTACTGTGGCAGCGACCTTGCCCGACGACGCCATGCCAGCAGAGACACTGCTCGAGCCTGGCGTGCTGGACGAGCTGATCGAGCGCTACACCACGCAGTTCAAGGGAGAGGATCTCAAGGCCGTTGCCTCACTGTGGTCGAAATGGCACTTCAGCCAGCTTGCCGCCCACACGCTGGCGTCCAACCTGCTGCTGGAGCGGGACCTGCCGGTGGCACTGGACGAAATGGGGATCTATCTCAACAAATCAGGCTGCACCCACGGTATTGCCTTACGCCATGAGGGCACCCCGCTGCCATCACTGGATGCTTTCGAGCGCTTCGAGCGCTTGCTGCAAGGCCATATTGCCCCTCTGATCGACATGCTGGGTTGCGTTTCCGGCGCCTCGCCCAAGGTGTTCTGGAGCAACTTCGGCGGCTACTTCGACTACTTTGCCCGTGGGGCTCACACACACCCCATGGGCTCACCCGACGCCGCCGAGCAAGCGCTGCGGCTGCTCGATCACCGGGTGTATCCCGATGGCCGGCGCAACCCTCTGTTCATGCCGGTTCGCTACCTCCAGGACGATCACGGCGAGACGCAGCGCATTCGCCGCGTATGCTGTCTACGCTACCGCCTGGATGATCTGGCCTACTGCGGCACCTGCCCGCTGGATGACAATGCCCTGGCAGCCCGAGCCGCGGCCAAGCGCCAGAACCAGAACCAGAGCCAGAACCAGAACCAGAACCAGCGCCAGTCTGGCGACACCTCCAGCGTGGTGCAGTCCTTCCCTGCGGCCAAGGACGATGGCGAGCGCCAAGCGCGTCGGCCCTCCTTGCGCAACACCGCGTCTCGCGTTGCCGCCGGCTGACCATGCCCCCAGCCCGATCCCGCCCTCTCGTCGGCGCGCCTGCCGAAGGCATCCAGCCACGCCTCATTCGCGCCGGTGACTTTCTGGGCTTTGCGCAACGCCACGGCATCGACTATCGCTTCGCCGGCATGCGCTCGCCCCAGGTGGCCCGCGACCTGGCCGTGCTCAGGGGGCGTGTGATCGAGGAGCAGGTACGCCCTGGCTGGCATCTGACGTTTTCCGACGTCGAGGTGCTGACGCCGTATGACTCCTGCTCCACCATGGCCTCCCCCCTGTTCGTCTGCGTCGTCCTGGAGGGCGCCATTCAGGTAGATCAGGGCGGGCGTCGCCAGCGCCTCTCCGCCGGCAGCGCACTCAGCGCCAGGCTCGCCGACCAGGTGGCCCTGCGTGTGCACCAGGACGCCGGCCAGCGCCTGCGCACGCTGAACCTGTCCCTCGATGAAGCGGCCATCCACGCGCTTAGCCAACGTCCTGAGATCACCGAACTACTCGACTCGCCGCGCCCTCACCTGCATGTCTGGCCCCTGCCCGGCTATCTGGCACCGATGCTTGAGCAGGCGGTCACGCCGCAACCCTCGCCAGGACAGCGCCAGCTGCTGCTGGAGGCGATCGGACTGCAGCTGCTGGCCCATGGCCTGCGTCATCCCGGAGCGCATCAAAGCGGTCTGCAGCTGGCAGAACGCCAGCGCCTGGAGCGGGTACGTCAAACCCTGCACGATGCCCCTGCTCACCCTTACAGCCTCGAGCAACTCGCCGAGCTCGCCTCCATGAGCCAATCCGGTCTACGCGCAAAGTTCCAGCGCCTGTTCGGTGTCTCGGTCTTCGACTACCTGCGCGAACGCCGCCTGATGCTGGCCTATGAGCTGCTGTCTCGCGGCGCCAGCGTACAGCAGGCCGCCTTCGACAGCGGCTACGGCCATGCCTCCAACTTTTCCACCGCCTTCCGCCGTCGCTTCGGGGTATCCCCCCGGGATATCGGCTAGGCGGTGGCTCACGCATAGCCGTAGCACTCCCACCAGCTTGGCACGGCAATCGTTCAACAGCCTGTCACCGCGCATAAGGATCTTGGCGATACGCATAGGAAGATGGCGCCATTAAAATGGAATAATTCGCATTACCGAAAAACACGCTTCCAATGCCATCTCCTGGCTCGACTCATACGGTAAGCCCTTCCATGAACACACTGACCTCCCCGCGCCTGCGCCGCCAATGGGCGTCGACGCCGCTCGCGACCGCCATCTCTCATGCATCGCTGGCGATGCTTGGCCTGTCGTCGCTGATGCTCTCTGCTAACGCTCTGGCACAAGCCGCCGACAACAGCGCGTCCGACAGCGCAGAACTCAGCACCATGACGGTCACCGGTGAAGCCGCCACCAAGACCGACACGCCGTTTCTGGAGACCCCCCAGGCCACCTCCAGCGTCAGCGCCGAGGACATCGAGCGACGCGGTGCCCAGTCCGTGCAGCGGGCTCTGGATTACACCCCAGGGGTCTATACCAATCAGATCGGTGCATCCAACCGCTACGACTACATCGTTCTGCGCGGCTTCTCTGACGGCAGCGTGAGCAATACCTTCCTCGACGGCCTGAAACTGATGGGCGACAGCAACAGCTACAGCTCACTGAAGATTGACCCGTGGATGCTGGAAAGTGTCGAGGTGGTCAAGGGCCCGGCCTCGGTGCTCTACGGTCGAGCCTCCCCCGGTGGGCTGGTGGCCTTGACCAGCAAGCGGCCGACCTTCACCGATACCCCCACCGGAGAGGTCCAGGTCGGCTTTGGCAACAACGACCAGCGCCGTGCGGCCTTCGATATCACCGGTAGCGTCGACGAAGGACAGCGCGCCGCCTTCCGCCTGACCGGCGTCGCCCGCGCCACCGATACCCAGTTCGACCCGGTGGAGGAAGAAAGCTATGCCATCGCACCGTCACTGACCTGGGACATCACCGACGCGACCACCCTGAACCTCAACGCCTACCTGTCTCGTGAACCCGAAGGCGGCTATCACGCGGGCTTGCCCTACGAGGGCACCGTGACCAGCCACGCCGGCCAGCACATCGACAACACCTTCTTCGAAGGCGAAGACGACTACGACAACTTCGAGCGTGACCAGAACCTCTTCGGCTATGAGCTGGAGCATCGCTTCGGCAACGGGCTTATCGCTCGCCAGAAGCTCAGGTACCTGGAGTCGGATGTCACCATGGACCAGGTCTATGCCTATGGCTGGGCCAACGACACTGAGCTCTATCGCTACTATTCAGGCGCCGATGAGGACCTGGAAGCCTGGACGGTAGACAACCAGCTCGAGGCCAGCTTCACCACCGGCGGGCTCAACCACCGCGTGCTGACGGGGGTCGACTATCAGACACGGGAAAACGAGGTGACCTGGTCCAGTGGCGCCTTCCCGCAGATCAATGCCTTCAACCCCAGCTACGGTGCAGGCCCCGTCGGCGACATCGCGGTGACCACCCGCGAGACCCACGAGCTCGAGCAGACCGGCGTCTACCTGCAGGACCAGATCAGCTGGGATCGCTGGCATCTGACCCTGGGTGGCCGTTACGACTGGGTCGACATCGAGAATACCAATCGCGATAGCGGTGACAGCTCCGAACTGGATGAAACTCAGTTCAGTGGACGGGCCGGCCTTCTCTACGCCTTCGATAACGGCGTCTCACCCTACGTCAGCTACTCCACGGCGTTCACTCCGACCAGCTTCGTCGATGCATCAGGGGATCTGCTTGAGCCCATGGAAGGCGAGCAGGTGGAAACCGGCCTGAAATATCAGCCGCTGGGCACCCAGGACCAATACTCCATCGCCCTGTTCCACATCACTCAAGACAATGTGGCGACCAAGGAGCAGCCCACGGATCCTTACCGCGCCATTGGTGAGATCGAGTCCCAAGGCATTGAGCTTGAAGCCCGCACCCAATTCACCGACGAGTTGAGCATGCAGGCGAGCTACGCTTACACCGACATTACCTACGAGGAGAGCGATGTCCCCGGTGAAGAGGGCAACGACGCCATCTACTCACCCAAGCATATCGCTTCGGTGTGGGGCTACTACGATGTCGCCCGCGGTCCTTTGGCCGGCCTGAACACCGGCCTGGGGGTGCGTTACCACGCCGATATCCAGGCAGATCGCGCCAACACCAAGTCGGTTCCGGACTACACCCTGGTCGATGCCACCCTTGGCTACGACTTCAGCCGCGTCGGACTTGAGGGCGTGAGCGCTCGACTCAACGTCAACAACCTGCTGGACGAAGACTACGTCGCGTCCTGCAACTCCCTCGAGTTCTGCTACTTCGGCGCCGAACGCAGCGTCAGTGCTACCGTGAGCTATCAGTTCTGAGTCGCTCACCCATATGGCAAGGGGTGGCGTTTTCTTGAAACGTCACCAACTTGTGAAGATTTCGTGAACTGGATGGGATATCCGCCTCCTAAGGTGAGTCTGCAACCGCTATCGTCCATGAGGATCGATCCATGCAGACCACCGGTAACAGCAGTGCCCAGAGCCGCTTGGCGCCCGCCGCCAGGCAACGGCTACCGACACAGGAAGTGGACGCCGACTATCACGACGCCCTGCTCGGTCTAGGCGCACTCGACCGCACCCTGTTTCGACAGTTTTCCTTCGGCCCCCGTCAGGCGTTGCCCTATCGTTGCCTGCATCACGCCTTCGAGGCCCAGGTCGCGCGGTACCCTGACACGCCGGCCATTCGCCATGGCCGGCGCCACATTACCTATGCCCAGCTGAACGCGGCCGCCGACGGCCTGGCCACCTACCTCCAGCGTCTGGGCGTGCGACCTGGCGACTCGGTCGGACTGTTCGTGCGTCGCTCCATCGAGATGGTCACCGGCATGCTGGCGGTGCTCAAGTGTGGAGCAGCCTACGTCCCCCAGGATGTCGGCATCGCCCCAAGCCACCAGCTCGAACATGTTGTCGCCAAGGCCGGCATTCAGGTCGTACTGACGCAACACTACCACCACGACAAGATCGCCTCTCTGCTCGAGGCAAGCACCCCGCTCGTGCTCGTGGATGTCGATCCTTTCGTCTCGGGCTCAAGCCAAGCGCCCTGCGACCAGCCCCCAGCAAGACCAGCGATCCAGCCTGACGATCGCTGCTTTGTGCTGTTCACCTCAGGGACGACCGGGACACCCAACGGCGTTTGCGTCAGCCATCGCAACGTCTGCAACATCCTGCATCTGTCTCCGGGCCATCTGGGCATTGCGCCAGGCATGGTGGTAGCGCAGATCCTGTGTATCGCCTTCGACATGGCCGCCTGGGAGGTCTTTGGTGCCTTATCCCACGGTGCGACGCTGCTGATTCGCGAGGACGCCATTGTGGATGCCATGCGCCAGGCCGACGTTATCATTGCGACCCCCAGCATCCTGGCGAGCGTGCGCGCCACTGACTGTCCCCGGGCCAGGGTGGTGGCGGTGGCCGGCGAGCCGTGCCCGCGTCCGCTCGCCGATGAATGGGCCAGCCACTGCCGCTTTATCAATGCCTGTGGCCCCACCGAGACCACCATCGTCAACACCCTTCACGAACACCACCCCGAGCTACCGGCCCTGACCATTGGCGCCCCGACCCCCAACAACGCCGTCTACGTACTGGATGAACAGTTGCGGCCACTGCCCATCGGTGAGGTCGGCGAGATGTGGGCAGGCGGGCTATGCGTCACCGAAGGCTACCTCGACAACCGTGGGCTCAACGCCGAACGCTACCGTCCCGACCCCTTCGTGGCGCCGGGCCCGCATGGCCCGGCGATGATGTTTCGTACCCGCGACCTGGGCCGCTGGACGTCCCAGGGCCAACTCGAGCATCTGGGGCGCACCGATGATCAGGTCAAGATCAAGGGCTTCCGCGTCGAGCTGGACTGTGTCTCGCGAGTCATCGAGCGCCACCCTGGCTGCCGCCAGGCGGTGACCCTCAAACACCAGGACCAGCTGGTGGCCTTCGTCTCCCCAGCCACGGTGAACGTGACCGCGATACGCCGGCTACTGGCGGAGCACCTGCCCTACTACTGCCACCCCGAGGACATCATCGCCGTCGACCAACTACCTCGCACCTCTCGCGGCAAGATCGACAAGCGTGCGCTGCTCGACCAGCGCGACGGTGTATGAGCACCTGACCCGCCAAGGAGCCACGCAGACCATGAATCAACCGACCCAGGTCGCCAAGTTGGCCGACGCATCCCCTACCCTTTCGCCACAGCACCGGCACACCAGCACGCCGGCGTGCGACGACGCCTTGCCACGCCAGCACCCTTGGCACCGAGTGGCCCGCCACGCCTGGATAAAGCCCTATCATCGTCTGATCGTGCTGGTGCTGGCGATCAACGCCTGGTGGATGTGGCCCGAGCTCCAGGCCCTTTGGCTTGGCCAGTGGCCGCCGCTCATGCTGCTCTCCGACGCCGCTCTGGTGAACTTCACCGTCGCCATCCTGATCCGCCAGCAGCACGTCATCAATCTGCTGTTCAAGGTGGCCACCTCCTTGCCGCTCGGGGCGCCCCTGTGGCTGCGCTGGGCAGCAGGCAAGGTCTATCACTTCGGCGGCATCCACGTCGGCGCCGCGCTGGCCGGCTCGGTCTGGTTTGCCCTGTTCGCCGGCGCCACCGCCATGGCCATCGCAGGCCACGGCATGTCCCCGCTGTCCCCGCTCTCCACCTTTCTGGTCATGGCCATCTGCGCCCTGCTGGCGCTGATGCTGGCCACCGCCATGCCCTGGTGGCGCCAGCGAATCCATGACGTGTTCGAGCGTTGTCATCGCCTGGCCGGCTGGGCCCTGCTCGCCCTGTTCTGGGTGCTCAGCGTGTCACTGATGCTCGAGCGAGGTCTGGCCCCCGCCGAGAACCACCTCACGCTGACGCCCGCCGAGACGCCGCTGGCGATCGCCTGGCAGCTGATCTCCCACAGCTGGCAGCTCGTGTGCCTGGCCCTGGTGACCCTTAGCGTTGCACTGCCCTGGTGCCACCTCAGGCGCGTACCGGTCCGCTTCGAGCGGCCTTCCCGCCACGTGGCCATCGCCCACTTCGACTACGGCGTGACACCGCTGGTCGGCTCCTCGACCACGCTGAGTCGACGGCCGCTACTTGAGTGGCACGCCTTCGCCAATATTCCCCACCCGACCACCAGCGGCTATCGCCTGGCGATTTCCCGGGCCGGGGACTGGACCGGTGCCTTGATCGATGACCTTCCCGACCGACTGTGGGTGAAGGGTATTCCCACCGCCGGCGTCGGCAATGTCGATCAACTCTTTCGCAGGGTGCTATGGGTTGCGACCGGCAGCGGTATCGGCCCGGTGCTCCCCCATATCCTCAGTGGCAAGGTGCCCTCCAACACGCTGTGGTCGACCCGTTCCCCCCGCGTTACCTATGGCGATGCACTGGTCGACGAGATCCTTACCGCACAGCCTGACTGCGTGATCTGGGATACCGACACCCAGGGACGCCCCGACCTGGTAACGCTGACCGCCAGGGCCTGGCGCGAGAGTGGTGCCGAAGCGGTCATCGTCATCGCCAACAAGACACTCACCGACAGGGTGGTGTACGCCATGGAAAGCCGAGGCATTCCCGCCTTCGGCGCCATCTGGGACTCCTGAACCCGCCTGGAGAACACAAGATGAACAATATCGATAGCACCAGCGTGATCAGCGAAGTGCGCAATCGAGTGCTGTACCTGGCGCTGAATCGCCCGTCCAAGCTGAACGCCCTCAACCGTGCCGTGTTCGACCGGCTGATGGAGATCATCGAACCCCTGGAACGCCACCAGGCCATCGGCTGCATCGTGCTGGGCTCGACCAGCGATCATTTCTGTGCCGGTGCTGACATCTCGATGTTGGCCAGCAGGAATGCCGAGGCCTTGAGATGCGACGACATGTTCGCTGAATGGCAGGCCTTTGCCGACCTGAAGGTCCCCAAGATCGCCGCGGTCAAGGGCTGTGCCCTGGGTGGCGGCTGCGAGCTGGCGATGATGTGCGACATCATCTATGCCCGCGAAGAAGCCGTGTTCGGTCAACCGGAAGTCAAGCTGGGGCTGATTCCCGGGATGGGCGGGACCCAGCGCCTGACCCGCCGGGTAGGCCGCGCCAAGGCCATGGAGCTGATTCTCACCGGTCGCACCATCGGCGCGCACCAGGCCTGCGACATGGGACTGGTGTCCCGGGTCTTCACAGCTGACTTCGATGATCAGGTGCGTGCCCAGGCCGAACTCATCGCCAGCTACGGGGGCGTAGCGACCCGGGCGGCGGTGGAAGCAATCGGCCGCGCCGAGCAAACGTCACTGGCAGAGGGGTTGCTGTTCGAGCGTCGGGTGTATCATGGCCTGTGGAATACCGATGACTGCCAGGAAGGGCTCCAGGCCTTCATCGACAAGCGTCCTGCCAAGGTGGTGAACCGCTGATCCATGCTGAACAACCGAATACTGATCGTCGAGGACGAAGTGGACATCGCGCGGCTGCTCAAGTCCCACCTGGACGATCTGGGCGCCGACGTGGCGTTAGCCCACGAC
Source organism: Halomonas sp. DP8Y7-3 (assembly GCF_019801675.1). Lineage (NCBI taxonomy): Bacteria > Pseudomonadati > Pseudomonadota > Gammaproteobacteria > Oceanospirillales > Halomonadaceae > Halomonas > Halomonas sp. DP8Y7-3. Next base: position 249,102 of record NZ_JAHVIO010000003.1, on the reverse strand, counting down.
GCGGGGACCGGCATGCGTCTGGCCCTTGAGTGTACCTGGGACCTGGCACTGCTCGACATCCAGCTCCCCGGGGTTCACAACGGCCTGGGTATCTGCGAAGCGCTGCGTCGCAAGTCGCCGATGACGGTGATCATGATGCTCACCGCGCGCTCCTCCGAGCTCAATCGACTCACCGGCTTCGAGCACGGTGCTGATGACTATGTCGTGAAGCCCTTTTCGATCATCGAACTGGTGGCGCGGATCAAGTCCCAGCTGCGCCGGCTCGACATGCTCAAGTCCCTGGAGGCAAGCCACGCGGGCACGCCACCTCCGGTCCAGCTACCCATCGAGGTCGGGCAGCTCAGGATACATCCCGACTACCGACGCGCCGCCATCAAGGACCGCAATATCGAGCTGACGAGCAAGGAATTCGATCTACTCCTGTTCTTTGCAAGCGCCCCTAATCGCGTATTCAGCCGAGCCGAATTGCTCGACAAGGTCTGGGGCTACGGTCATGCCGGCTACGAGCACACCGTCAACTCCCATATCAATCGCCTGCGCAGCAAGATAGAAGCCGATACCAACGCGCCTAGGCGCATCATCACGGTCTGGGGTGTCGGCTACAAACTGGATCCGGACGGCTTCGCCGAGCACTGATGGCAGGCTGTCCTTCGTCGCAGAGACAGGCGCATGCTCAAGACCCTGTATTCCAAGATCGCGGTACTGATCACGGTGGTGACAACCCTGATGGGCCTTGCCATCGCCGTGTCTGGCTACGCTCTGATGCGACAGTATCACGAGGAGGTGACCCAGAAACTCAATGCGCCCATCGCCGACTATATCGCCCGCCAATACCAGTTCAGCCAGGTCGAGGATCTACAGGCCACCCTCGACGCCCTGGCCGCCCTCGCCATGACCGTCAATCCCAGCGTGGAGATCTATCTGCTGGACGCCAGCGGAAGGATTCTGTCCCATGTCGCCAACGACAACCCAATCAGGCGCCAGCAGGTGGCGCTGGCGCCGGTGGAACACTTCATCGCCCGGGATGCTCGCCAGGCTACCTTGGGAAGGCAACCGCCCCTCTACGGCACCGATCCGCGCAGCATCGATGGCGACAAGACCTTTTCGGCCACCCGCATCACTCTACCCAACGGGGCTCCCGGCTACCTCTATGCGATCCTCGGCGGCAAGACCTATGACACCATCGCCAGCGACCTTCTCTCCAGCTACATCGCCAAGATCGCGCTGCTGCTTCTCGTCAGCATCCTCTTGACCTCACTGTTGATCAGCCTGCTCAGCGTGCGCTTCATCACCCAACGTATCGGTCGACTGCTGGCGACCATGCAGGGCTTTACGCGCAATGACTTCGTGGCCGAGCCTGCTGATCCAAATGCCTTTCTACCCGACGACGAGATCTATCGGCTGTATCTTGAATACGACGCCATGGCGAGTCGTATCTCGGCCCAGTTCGATAGCCTCAAGAACATGGACAGGCTACGCAAAGAACTGATTTCCAACGTCTCTCACGATCTGCGCACCCCAGTGGCCACGATCCAAGCCTATACCGAGACGGTACAGGCCAAGCGCCGGACCCTCGATGACGGACAGCTGGCCAGTCATCTCAGCACCATCGAAAATAGCTGCCTGCGCCTGTCTCGGCTGATCGACGACCTGTTCGAACTGTCTCGGCTCGAAACCGGTCATATCGAGCCCCGGCGGGAGGTATTCTCGATCCTCGAACTGGTCTACGACATCGTTCAGGAGTTTTCGCTGTGCGCGCGGGACAAGGGCGTCACCCTGTACACCCCGGCTACCCATCGCAATATCCAGGTGTTCGCCGATGTGCAGATGATTCAGCGGGTGCTGCAGAATCTGATTCGCAACGCCCTGTGTCACTGCCCTTCAGGCGGCAAGATCAGCATCACCCTGGAAGAGGACCACCACCACGTCTACGTCTGTGTCAGCGATACCGGCTGCGGCATCGATGACAAGGACCTGCCCTACATCTTCAACCGCTACTACCAGTCCGACGACACCCCCCACAAGGACCGCACCACCAGCGGCCTGGGGCTGAGCATCGTGCGCGGCATCCTGGAGCTGCACCAGAGTCGTATCGGGGTACGCAGCCAGGTCGACCAGGGCAGCGACTTCTTCTTCCACCTGCCGGCGGTTCCCTGACCCCCTTCGGGATACAGAGAGATCCCGCCGTCACTCCCAGCAGGCCAACTGGTTGAGGTGCTCGCGGCGGGCGCACTCCGGCGACACCGCCTTGAAGCGGACCCGTGTCCCGGGCAGGCACTGGGCCAGGCGTGCACAGGCAAGCGGCGTCAGCGCACCCAGACGCGGGTAGCCGCCGATGGTCTGACGATCGTTCATCAGGATGATCGGCTGGCCGTCGGGGGGCACCTGCACCGCACCCAGCGGAATACCCTCCGACACCATGCCCTTCATGCGGCCTTCAAGGCGCGCCCCGGTCAGGCGAATGCCCATGCGGTCGGCACGCTGATCGATGGTCCAGTGCTGGTTGAAGGCACGGTAAAGGCTGTGTCCGTCGAAGCTTGCGAGCTGAGCGCCCGTTACCAGCGCCAGCTCGAGCGGCTCCGACGAGGCAGCCAGCGTTGCCGCGCTTGGGGCCAGCTCTCGTGCGTTCACACGCTGGTGTGGCGCCTTCGCCTCCACGCGGTCACCCGCCACCAGGGGACGTCCCAGGCCATCCAGACCGCCCAGGCCTTCCCGCACGGTACTCGAAAGACTCCCCATCACCGCTTCTCCGGCCACGCCCCCAGGGAGCGCCAGATAGGCGCGTAGGCCCTTGCTGGGACGCTCGAAGACCAGTCGCTGTCCTTGCTTCAACGTCAGTGCCTGACCGGGAGCAATGGCCTCGCCGTCACGTCGCGCAGCGAGATCCGCCCCCGCCAGCGCCACGCAGATATCGGCCTCGGCGACCAGCTCAAGCCCCCCCACCATGACTTCGAGACCAGCGGCGTCCGGAGCATTGCCGAGCAGCCAGTTGGCCCATCCCAGCGCCACCCAGTCCATGGCGCCGCCCTGGGTCACGCCAAGATGACGCACCCCACCACGTCCACCATCGACCACCAGTGCCATGGGTCCCGCACGTTCCACCTTGAGGCTCATGCGCCGCTCTCCTCGGCCGGGGGTTGGGGGGTGGTGTCGCCGCCCTGCGCCTCGAAGGTAGCGCGGTCGATGGCCACAAAGCGCACGCGATCACCGGGCTTGAACAGGGTGTAGCCCTCGCGCTCGCGATCAAACAGCTTCACCGCAGTTCGCCCGATCAGGTTCCAGCCACCGGGAGAAGGCGCCGGGTAAACCGCTGTCTGGCGATCGGCGATACCGACGCTGCCCGCGGCCACCTTCTGGCGCGGGGTCTCCAGACGCGGCGTCGCCAGGGCCTCCTCCACCAGCCCCATGAAGCCGTAGCCAGGCGCAAAGCCCAGCGCGAACACGCTGTAGTCGTGGGCGCAGTGGCGCTCGATGACCTGGTCGGTGCTGATGCCTGCGCGCTTGGCGATCAGCTCAAGCTCTGGGCCGACGGAGGGGTCGTACCAGACAGGAATCTCGTGCAGGGTGCCTTGTTCCGCCGCCTCGGGCGACAGCCCATCAAGTGCCGCTGTGAGGCGTGTCCGGGCCTCCGCCAACGACTGTCGCTGGATATCGATCTGGACCAGTACCGTGGTGTAGGACGGCACCACCTCCAGGGCAGCGTCGCCAAGGCGCTGGCGAATCGCGTTGGTGGCCGCCAGCACCCAGGGCATATGCGCTTCGTCGATGGCATCAAACAGCCTGACGATCAGGCTATCGAAGGCGACTGTCTCCAGTCGTGGGCGTGGCGTCATGCCTCCTCCAGTCGGTCGAAGGCCTCACGAATGGCTCGGACGGCGGCCACGGAGCTTTCGTTGTCACCGTGCACGCACAGCGTATCCGCAGGCAGTTGCAGCGGGGTCCCGTCTCGGGCCGCCAGAGGCTCCCCCTTGGCCAGCGTGACCGCCTGGGCGACGATGGTCGACTCATCGTGATGCACCGCTCCCGGTTCACGCCGAGACACCAGCCGCCCCTGCTGGTCGTAGGCTCGATCGGCGAACACTTCGAACCACAGGGAAACGCCCTCCTCCGCCGCCAACGCCCGGACGTCATCGGTATCGGCGGTGGACATCACCAGCAGCGGCAGGCTGGCATCGTAGGCACGCACGGCGCGCATGGTCGCGCGCAGCAGGTCCTGGCCCGCCGGGCTGTTCACCGCCATATCGTTGTACAGGGCACCATGGGGCTTGATATAGCGGACTCGAGAGCCTTCCGCTCGACACACACCATCCAGCGCGCCGATCTGATACAGCAACAGGTTCTCCGCTTCGGTCGGCGACACCGCCAGGCTACGCCGTCCAAACCCGACCAGGTCCGGGTAGCCGGGGTGCGCACCGATGGCCACGTTGTTGGCCACCGCCAGGCCGACGGTGCGACGCATCACGTCGGGATCGCCCGCATGGAAACCACAGGCAATGTTGGCGCAGTCGATATACGCCATCACGTCGGCATCACGGCCTATCTTCCAGGCGCCGAAACTCTCGCCGACATCGCAGTTGAGGAGGGGGATCGGCATAGGGCCACCTTATTGTTGTCGATGAAGTGTCATTGAATGATGTCGCTGTCTGAATTCTCGATCAAGCCACCGGGCAGCGTACCGGCCTCGCCCCGAGACTCGCGTCATCGCTGCGCAGCAACAAATTCAGCGTCAAGATTGACGACAGCAGCTCACCCGGCCAAGAATCACTGACACTACCCTGTCAATAACGCCCCATCCAACCGGAGACTCCCCATGGCTGTCAGTGATCCTTTCCATCTGGCCATCCAGGTCCGCGATATCGACGAAGCCCGCGAATTCTATGGCAACTTTCTCGGCTGCCCCGAAGGCCGCAGCTCCGAGTCCTGGGTCGACTTCGACCTCTACGGCCATCAGTTCGTCTGTCACCTGAATCCAGCGCTCAAGGATGCCGCCAGCGCTGCCCACAAGAATCCGGTCGACGGTCACGGAGTGCCGGTACCGCACTTCGGCGTGGTCCTCGAGATGCCAGCCTGGGAAGCCCTGGCCGACAAGCTCAAGTCCCACGGCGTGCAGTTCGAGATCGAACCCTATATTCGCTTCAAGGGCGAGCCGGGCGAGCAGGCGACCATGTTCTTCAAGGACCCTTCCGGCAACGCGCTAGAATTCAAGGCGTTCAAGGATCGCGACAGCCAGCTGTTCAAGAAGGCCTGACCACCGGTCCGGCCTGCGTCAGTGGTGTCGGTTGATCTTCAACGCCGCCTTCACTGACGCTGACGCAAGCATCGCCTCATCGCTAGGTTCGACAACAGACTCAACGACTCACTCGACGACAAGCTCAACAACACACTCAACAACAACAAGGTTCGCCATCATGCCCTGTCTCCGCTCTCTTCGTCTGGCGGTTGCCGTTGCCTCACTGACGGGCCTGGCATCCGCCGCCCAGGCCGCCGATTGGAACCTGGCCACGCCCTACGGCGACGCCAGCTTTCACACCGTCAACACCAAACAGTTCGCTGACGATGTCCGCGAGGCCACCGACGGTGAGCTGGATATTACCGTGCACTCGGGTGGCTCGCTGATCAGCCATGGCGAGATCAAGCCATCGGTCAGGCGTGGCACCGTCCAGGCGGGCGAGATCTTCCTGTCGATTCTGTCCAACGAATCCCCCGTCTTTGAACTCGACACCCTGCCGGGCCTCGCCGGCAGCTACGACGAGGCATGGGCGCTGTGGCAGGCAAGCAAGCCCGTCATTGAAGAATTGTTCGCTGAACAGGGCATGAAACCGCTGTACGCGGTGCCCTGGCCCTCCCAGGGCATCTACACCGACATCGCGCTCGACGATCCAGCCCAGTTTGAAGGGCTCAGGGTGCGTGCTCCCAACATCAATACCCAGCGCCTGACCGAGAATCTCGGCGGCCTGCCCACCGAAACCGAGGAGTCGGATATTCCGACGGCCTTCTCCACGGGACGCGTCGACGCCATGATCACCTCAGTGTCGACCGGTGAGTCCATGGCCGCGTGGGACTACGTGTCCCACTTCACCGATGCCAACCTGTGGATCCCGAAGAACATCATCTTCGTCAATCAGAAGGCCTTCGACCGTCTCGACCAGGCCTCTCAGGACGCTCTGCTGGAGGCCGCCGCCCAGGCCGAACAGCGTGGCTGGGAAGCCAGCAAGGCCGACATGGAAGGCAGCGCCCAGGCCCTTGAGGAGAATGGCATCACCATATCCGAGCCCGTTGATGCGGTGGCCGAGGCCCTTTCCGAGGCTGGCGATACGCTGTTCCAGGACTGGGAGAGCCGCGCGGATGATCGCGCCAAGGCGCTGATCGAGGAGTACCGCAGCAACATCGAGTGAGCCAAGGCAGCGCGGATTGCCGATCGCTGGAGGCCATCCGCGCTGATTGATCCTGTCCGCCCTCCGGTGGGAGCATACTCATGACATTTCGCCTGATGCCCATCTACCGCCTGGGCGGATGGGGAGCGGCCGCCTCGATGGTCGCCATCTGCACGCTGATTACCCTGCAGGTACTGTTTCGTCTATTGGACGCCGTGCTGGTCATGGCCGGCAGCTCGCGCCTGGGCCTAGAAATCACCGGGGTATCGGAGCTGGCCTCCTTCCTGCTGGTGGGCGCGACCTTCCTCGGCATGGCCTACACCTTCACCCATCATGCCCATATCCGCATGTCGCTGGTGATTCAGCGTCTTCCTGCGGCGGTGCGGGCCTTTACCGAACTTGCCTGTCTGCTGATCGCCTCGGCGCTCAATGCGCTGTTGTGCGTGTCGCTGTGGCAGCTGATGCAGGAGAGCCTGGAATACGACGACGTCTCGTCGGGGCTGCTGGCCATCCCCCTGTGGATTCCGCAGCTGGTGCTGCTGATTGGCATGGTCATGATGAGCCTCGCTCTGGCCGAGGCCTTGATCGATACCGCACGCCAGGCGCTGCAGGCACCACAACGCTTCCAGGCCCCGGATGATGAGGCTGGCCATGACTGACATCCCCTGCCCTGTCGCACGGCCCCCTTGCTACCCCTGCGTGGAGAGCCCGTCGCTATGCTGATCATCAGTCTGGTTACCCTGCTGGCCCTGGCACTGCTGCTGGGCAGCGGCGTATGGATCGCCTACGCCCTGCTTGGCACCGGTTTTATCGTGCTGACGCTGTTCTTTCCCCTGGCGCCCGGACCTATCCTGGCGTCCGACTTCTGGGGCGCGAGCTACGGTTGGGACCTGACCGCCCTGCCGATGTTCGTGTGGATGGGCGAAATCCTGTTCCGTTCAGGGCTTGCCAATAACATGTTCCAGGCGCTGTCGCCCTGGCTCGGCCGACTTCCTGGACGCCTGCTGCACTCCAACATCATCGGCAGTGGGCTGTTCGCGGCAGTGTGCGGTTCTTCTGCGGCGACCTGCGCCACCGTCGGCAAGATGACGCTGCCTGAGCTCAAGAGCCGAGGATATGACGACGATCTGGCCATCGGCACCCTGGCCAGCGCCTCGACCCTGGGCCTGTTGATTCCGCCATCGATCATGATGATCGTCTATGGCGTCGTCACCGAGCAGTCGATCTCGCGACTGTTCATCGCAGGCGTTGGACCCGGTCTGCTGTTGCTGGGGCTGTTCATGGCCTATGTCATCGGCTGGTCGCTGCTGGTAGGCAATCGGCGGGGCGCGGTGGGACGTCGTGATAGCGCAATACCGCTGCGCCAGAAGCTCACCGGCAGCCTGCAGCTGCTGCCGTTGCTGGCACTGATCGGCGGTATTCTTGGCAGCATCTACGGCGGGCTCGCCTCGCCCACCGAGGCCGCTGCGTCCGGCGTCGTACTGTCCATGCTGATCGCCAGGGCCAACGGCCACTTCAACGCCGCCATCTTCAAGGAGGCGCTGTTTGCCGCGGTGCGGACCTCCTGCATGATCGCCTTCATCATTGCCGGGGCCTCCTTCCTGGCATCCGCCATGAGCTTTACCCAGCTGCCGATGGACCTGGCCGAGAAGATCGGCGCCATGGGCCTGTCACCGGCCTGGTTACTGGTGGTCCTGACCCTGTTCCTGCTGGTGCTGGGTTGCTTCCTCGACGGCATCTCGCTAATCCTGCTGGTGACCTCGATCATCATGCCGGTGATCGAGGTGGCCGGCTTCGACCTGATCTGGTTCGGCATCTACCTGGTCATCGTCGTCGAGATGTCACAGATCACCCCGCCGGTTGGGTTCAACCTGTTTGTGATCCAGGGACTCACCGGCCGCGACATCATGTCGATCACCCGTGCCACGGTGCCCTTCTTCCTGCTGATGATCGTGGCCATCGTGATCATGAGCCTGTTCCCCGGCATCGCTACCTACCTGCCCCAGGCGATGAGCGGATAGCCGCCGTTTTCAGACTCGCTGGCGCTGTCTCAGCGTCTCGATGATGCCTTCAAGCCGGCGCCGGGTCTCGGCGTCGGTCTGCTGGCTCATCAACTCATCCAGGGTTTCCACCACATCGGCGTCACGCCTTGCCCGTGCCGCACGATTGGCACTGTCGGTGCTGCCATCGGACAGCAAGGCGCGAATCATTCGGTCCAGCGTGCCGAACAGAAAGTCGATACTGTAGCCGGCGAGAAATCCCAGAGCGGCGCCGCTGAGCGCGACCTCTGCGCCCTTGTCGCTGGGAATCTGAGAAACGAACAGCACGATCGCCCCTCCCGACAGGGTGCCGAGTACGATGCGATTGACGTGCTCGCCAATACGCGCCGGGTCGAAGGTACGGCTGTAGAGTCGGCTGGCGGTGACCCGCAGCACAAAGGCAAAGGCCCCGAGCGCTCCATACAGAAACGCCTCGGTGTGACGCAGACCTTCGTAGAGAAATCCGAGGATAGTGGCCTGCGCACCAGCGCCAACCGTCATGCCTGCCTCCGCGCCGATCGCTGACATCATCACATTGGAGATGATGGCCAGCAACACCACCGCCGCGGTGCACTGCCACAACCGCATCAGGTAGCGCCCGGTGCGGCTATCGCGAAGTCTGCCGCTTTCCCGGCTGGGACGTGTCGCCGCCAAGGTGCGTGGGGAGATGCCCGGGTAGCGGCGCGACAGCTCCCGGTAACAGGCGACCAGACCGTCGATGTCGGCGCCACTTAACGGCACGTTCTGCCTCTGCTGCTGGCGCGCCCGATAATACGCGGAAAGATCCACCTCCAGCGGCACGCCTTCCGCTTCCAGCGCAAAGTCCAGCAACGCCGCCATGTCATCCAGCAACTGATCCACCCGGTCACCGCAAGGATCGACGCCGCGACTGTCGTCGGACCTCGATGGCTCTCGGCTTGGCTGAGTAGGTCCTTGCTCACCCGCCAAGGCCGATGCACTCGAGCGTTCTCGCGCCACACCCCCTGACACCCGGTGTTCCGATACGTCGAGACTGTCAGTATTGAGGCGATTCGCATCGCAGCGCTTGCTGTCGTGGCGACCCGTATCGAGCGCGCCCGTGTCATGGCTGGCCGTATCCTGACTGCCTGTCTCAGGGCATTCCGTCTCAGGGCATTCCGTCTCAGGGCATTGTGTCTCGGGCGGCTCTGATTGAGCGGCCTTGGGACGCTGCTTGGCCGATATGCCCATGGCAGTTCCTCCCGCGAGCGCGATGTGCTCGCTGCTGTACCGGGAGCTGGCCTGGTCATCAGGCTCCGTCACTACACCCTGCCGTCCCGGCGCAGCAAAGTGTGTAGTGACTTACTCACCCTAGACGCCCCCGGCCCGCTTGGCGACTTTTGCCGCCAAGCGCGATGGGCCTCTTCTCTGCAACAGGCACGGCTTCTGCAACAGGCACGGCTACTGCCGCTGACACTGAGGCTGGCGCGGAGCTGATGGCGCCAGCGGACAGCCTAGATGACCTGAGCCGACTGGGCGGCCTCACCGGTCTGTACCTGCCACTGGGCGGCGTAGCGTCCGCCGCGTTCGATCAGCTGCTGGTGGGTGCCGCGCTCGACCACTCGTCCAAGCTCCATTACCACGATGTCGTCGGCGTGAACGATGGTGGACAGGCGGTGGGCGATCATGATCACGGTGCGCTCGCTGCCAATCCGCGCCAGCGAGCGCTGGATGGCGGCCTCGGTCTCGTTGTCCACCGCACTGGTGGCTTCATCCAGCACCAGCACCGGCGGGTCCTTGAGCAGCGCCCTGGCCAGGGACAGGCGCTGGCGCTGGCCACCGGACAGCCGTACGCCGCGTTCGCCGACTCGGGTATCGAGGCCGTCGGGCAGGCGTTCGATAAACTCCCAGGCCTCGGCAGTGCGGGCAGCACGGACGACTTCATCGAGACTTGCCTCGGGTCGTGCGTAGGCGATGTTGTCTCGCACGCTGCCCTCGAACAGGTAGACGTCCTGACTGACGAGTCCGATAGCATCGCGCAGCGCATTCTGGCGAAGCTCCGCTACCGGGATGCCATCCAGGACGACCTGCCCCTTGTCTGGATCATGAAAGCGCAGCAGCAGCTTGATCAGGGTGGACTTGCCGGAACCCGTGGGGCCAACCAGCGCCAGGGTGCGTCCGGCGGGCACCATCAGATCCACATCATCGATACCCGCGTGGCTCTCGGCGTAGTGAAAGCTTACTTTGTCGAACCGCACCTCCCCCCTGACCGGGGTCGGCAACGTGGTCTGACCGTCGTCGCGCACACGAATGGGTGTGGCGATCAGATCAAGGATACGACGCGTGCTGGCCATGGCCCGCTCGAACAGGTCGATGACCTGGGCCAACCCTGTCAGCGGCCACAACAGGCGCTGGGTCAGGAACACCAGTACACCGTAGGCTCCCACATTCAGTTCGCCGGAAAGCGCCTGCATGCCGCCGACGATGAAGGTCGCCAGGAAGCCGGTCAGGATCGCCATGCGAATCACCGGAATAAAGGCCGAGCTGATGCGAATGGCACGACTGTTGGCATCCACATAGGCTTCACTGTCGGCCTTGAGCCGCTCGGCCTCGCGGGCCTCGGCGGTAAAGCTCTTGATGGTGGCCATGCCCTGAATATTGTTCGACAGCCGACTGGAGAGCACGCTCACCTTTTCGCGCACGTCGGCATACAAGGGGCCCGCCTTGCGCTGAAACACGAAGGCCCCCCACAGGATCAATGGCACCGGGGTAAACGCCAGCAGCGCAATCAACGGGGACAGCACGAAGAACACGGCTCCCACCGCCACGACGGTAACCCCAACCTGGATCAGCGAGTTGGCTCCGCCATCCAGAAAGCGTTCGAGCTGGTTGACATCATCGTTCATGGTGGCCACCAGCTCGCCGGATGAACGCGATTCGAAGAAGCCCATGTCCAGGCGCTGCACGTGTTCGTAGGCGTCCTGTCGCAGGTCCGCCTGCAGGCGCTGGGCGAGATTGCGCCAGAGGATCTGAAACAGATACTCGAACAGCGATTCTCCCGCCCAGATAAAGAAGGTCAGCACCCCCAGCACAATGATCTGGGACGACGCCGAGACGAAGCCCAACCGGGCGACGAAGCTCTGCTCCTGATTGACCACGACGTCGATGGCGACACCGATCAGAATCTCGGGCGCGATATCAAACAACTTGTTGATAATCGAGCACAGGGTCGCGGCGACGATTCGCCGACGATAGCCTCGGGCATAGCGCAACAGGCGACCCAAGGCCTGCAGGCTGGAGGAAGTGGACACAGTGGTGGCTCCTTGCGGCTTACATCGGCGCCAGCGCTTCGCGTCCTCGGCACGGGGCGAAGACACGGGTGCTGAGAATGCGAAGCCGTTGATGACGTGCAACATGAACACGCTGGCGCAGGGCGAGACCCGGCCGCCGACACCAGCAATACGCGGCAACTACACAGCAACTGCACAGCAAAACGCCGCGGCCCTGGGGCCGCGGCGCGTGACCTGCTAACAGGTCGGACGACGTCGTGATGACGTCATGCCGGTGTCGATCAGGCAGTGGCTGCCTGGTAACGACGCTCGACTTCGTCCCAATCCACCACGTTGAAGAAGGCGGCGATGTAGTCAGGACGCTTGTTCTGATACTTCAGGTAGTAGGCGTGCTCCCACACGTCCAGACCCAGTACCGGGGTGTTGCCGTGCATCAGCGGGCTGTCCTGGTTGAGGGTGTTTTCCACCACCAGGGCACCGTCCGGAGTCACGGACAGCCACGCCCAACCAGAACCGAAACGGCCCAGAGCGGCCTTGGTAAAGGCATCCTTGAAGGCATCAAAGCCGCCAAGTTCCTTTTCGATGGCGTCAGCCACCTTGCCTTTCGGGTTGCCACCGCCGTTCGGGGACATCACCGTCCAGAACAGGGAGTGGTTGGCATGACCACCGCCGTTGTTGATGACCGGCTGGCGCTTGTCTTCGGGCAGACGCTCAAGGTTGGCAACCAGCTCGTCCACCGGCAGGTCTTCAAGACCAGTACCTTCCAGCGCACCATTCAGGTTGGTGACGTAGGTGTTGTGGTGACGAGAATGGTGGATCTCCATGGTCTGCGCATCGATGGAGGGTTCCAGTGCGTCGTAGGCGTAGGGCAGTTCCGGCAGAGTATGTGCCATGGTGATACCTCCTTCCTTGTAAAGTTGGGCTGATTCAGGGGGATAATCCTATCCCACTCACCAGCTTGCGTCATCGTGGGCCTCATACTATAGGCAAGTCGCGACGGTCTCGCTAGCGCCTGCAGCGCTGGAAAAGTTCTCGTCCAGCGGCGTCGCTTCAGCGACCTTGGCTCACCTCGGCAAGGCCCGATGCCGTAGGCCACAGGGTGGCATCTTTTACGCCTCTTCTACAAGGGTTAGCCAACGGCGACTGACCGATGTTCCCTGATGACACATCGGATTGACAACAGCAAACAAATTGATAACCATTCCTATCCATTAAGAGTGTATTTCCGATCGCCCGGACGACCCAGCGGAGCCCTTGTTCATGTTCGACCTTCAGTCCGCCTCTTTCACGATTCCGGGCAAGACGCTGCTGGCCCCCACCAGCCTAACCTTCGACGCGGGCCGCGTGCATGGCTTGATCGGCCACAATGGCTCGGGCAAGTCCACCCTGCTCAAGCTGATGGCGCAGCAGCAACCGGTCAGCGCAGGACGCATCCTGTTCAACGGCCAGCCCCTTGAAAGCTGGGGGCGCCGTGCCTTCGCCAGGGAGGTGGCCTACCTCCCCCAGCACCTGCCTGGGGCCGAAAACCTGACCTGCCGCGAGCTTATCGCCTTTGGCCGCTACCCCTGGAAGGGACTGCTTGGGCGTTCGCGCCGAGACGACCAGGAACACGTCAGCAGGGCCATGGCACTGACCCACACCGAGGCCTTTGCCGAGCGCCTGGTGGACACCCTGTCCGGGGGCGAGCGTACTCGCGTGTGGCTCGCCATGCTGCTGGCCCAGGGCAGCCGTCTGCTGCTGCTCGATGAGCCATTGGCAGCCCTGGATATCGCTCACCAGGTGGAGGTGATGACCCTGGTGAAGAAGCTCAGCCGTGAGCTCGACCTGGGCGTGGTAATCGTGCTTCACGACATCAATATGGCCTCACGCTTCTGTGACCGCCTGGTGGCCCTGCACAGCGGCCAGGTCATCGCCGAGGGAAGCCCGGAGACACTGATGACCGGAGACGTCCTTGAGGATATCTACGGCATCCCGATGCAGGTCATGCCCCACCCCAGTGGCGAGCACGCCGTGGCCCTGGTGCAATGATGCTCCGTCGGCTTCCACTGCCAGCCCGCCCGCTTTTTCGACGATTGCCGCGACCCTTGCGTTCATGCTGGCTGACAGCACTGGCGCTGGGCGTGTTGTCACTGTCCGCCAGTTGCCTGGCCTCACCACGCATCGCGAGCCTCGACTGGACCCTGGCAGAAACGCTGGTCGCCCTGGAGGCACCGCCCATGGCACTGGCCCAGACCGATGACTATGAAAGCTGGGTGGGGCTCGAGGCACCCGCGCAGAGTGTCGATATTGGCCTGCGCACCCAGCCCAACCTGGAATTGCTGGCCGACCTGAACCCGGACGCGATCGTCATCTCTCCCATGTTTGCGAATCTGGCACCGCGACTGTCGGCCATTGCCGAGGTGAAGCAATTCTCGATGTACAGCGGGGACGGTGACTTCTGGAACGAAGCACTGACCCTGACCCGCGAACTGGGCGAACTGGTCGGCCGCCAGGCGGAGGCCGAGCGCCTTATTGCCAGCAGCGAGGCGCATATCGCGCAGATTGCCGATCGCCTGCCCGAAGACACGCGCCCGCTGCTGCTGATCCAGTTCATGGATGAGCGTCACGTGCGCCTGTTTGGTGACCACAGCCTGTATCAGGCCGTGATCGAGCGGATGGGCCTGACCAATGCCTGGACCGGCACCACCAATGTCTGGGGCTTCAGCTTGATCGGCATCGAACAGCTGGCCAACTACCCCCAGGCGCGGATCGTGGTGGTCGAACCTTATGTTGCGGGAGTGCGCGAGGCGCTGGCCGACAGCGGGCTATGGCGCCATCTGGGCAGCGTCAAACGAAACGACGTCGTGACCTTGCCACCGGTGTGGAGCTTTGGTGCCTTGCCTTCTGCCAACCGCTTCGCCAGCAAGCTGGGTGAGGCTCTGGGTGCAGACAGTCCCGCTCCCCCCACGACAACGACGCGCTCCGCCCAGCGCGAAACGACGATGCTCCTCCCCTCCTCCCGTGATAGCGAGACCCTTCATGCAGGCCGTTGACACCCGCAGCTGGCGATCACACCGACTGAGTGCAACCGCCGCGGTGCTAGTCGCCCTTTGCCTGCTGGCAGCGTGGCAGTCCCTTGAAGGCCTGGGTGGCGCAAGCTCTGCCCTGGCCGCACTGTCCTCGCTTGACGTGACCACCCCCTCGTCACTGGTACTGCACTACAGCTGGTGGCCACGACTGGCCATTGCCCTGACCGCCGGCGCAGCCCTGGGCTTGGCTGGAGTGTTGATGCAGCAGGTGCTACGCAATCCCCTGGCAGCACCCACCACCCTGGGCGTCGCCAGTGGGGCCAACCTGGCCCTGATGATCGCCACCCTGGTCGCGCCGGGCCTGCTCGCCCTTGGACGGGAGTGGGTCGCCCTGTCCGGCGGTGCCCTGGCCATGGGCCTGGTATTTGCGCTGGGCTGGCGGCGCGGCCTGTCGCCTGGCGTGGTGGTGCTCGGTGGTCTGGTAGTGAATCTGTACTTCGGCGCCCTGGCCATCGTGCTGCTGCTGTTTAACCAGGAGGCGCTCAAGGGGGTGCTGGTATGGGGTGCAGGATCATTGGCCCAGAATGGCTGGGACGGGGTGTTCTACCTGCTGCCTCGCGTGCTGGTCGCTGGCGCCCTGGCCATCTGGCTGATTCGCCCGCTGGCACTGCTCGAGCTCGATGATGCCAGCGCCAAGAGCCTCGGCGTGTCACTCAAGTGGCTGCGCCTGGGCGGCCTCGGCCTGGCGGTCTTCCTGACAGGCTGCGTGGTGGCCACTGTCGGCATCATCGGTTTTATCGGTCTGGCGGCCCCCAACATCGCACGTATGGCCGGTGCCCGACGGCTGCCGGCGCGGGTGGGCTGGTCGATGCTGTTTGGCGCGCTGCTGCTGACCGTCACCGACCTGGTGCTGCAAGGCGGCATCGACGCACTGCCGACACTGCTTCCCACAGGGGCTACCACGGCGATGCTGGGTGCTCCTCTGCTGTTGTGGCTGATCCCCCGGCTCAAGCTGACGCCCCGTCGGCCACCACCGGCATCGGCTCCCCTGGTGCTGCGAACCTCGACGCCTGTCCCGCTGCTGGCAGGACTCGCAGCGGCACTGGTGATCGCCATGCTGGTCGGCATACTCGCCGGGCAAACCAGCACGGGCTGGTCACTGAGCACAGAGGTCCAGGTACTCGACTGGCGCTGGCCACGGATCATGGCGGCCGCTGGCAGCGGCGCCCTGCTGGCCATCGCTGGTACCCTGATCCAGCGCGTCACCGCCAACCCGATGGCAAGCCCCGAACTGCTGGGCATCAGTGGTGGCACCGCCATCGCGCTGATTATCACCATCTTTGTGGTGCCCGGACCCAGCCACTTGCTGCTGCTGGGAACCGGCACCCTGGGGGCGCTGGTGACACTGGCGCTGCTGGTTACACTCAACCGCGCCAGCGGCTTCCAGCCCGAGCGCCTGCTGCTCAGCGGCGTGGCCATTACGGCGCTGTTCGACGCGGTGCGCTCCATCATCATGGTGGGAGGCGACCCCCGCGGGCAACAGGTCATGGCCTGGCTGTCTGGCTCGACCTACTATGTCGACCCGACCTCGGCGCTGGTGGTGCTGATGGCCGGTGCGGCCGTCGCCCTGGCTGCCCAGCTACTGGCCCGCTGGCTGGATATCCTGCCGCTGGGAAGCGCCACCTCCAAGGCCCTTGGCATCCATGTGGAGAATGCTCGCCTGGGATTGTTGGCAACGGTGGCGGTGCTGACTGCCGCGGCCACGCTGATCGTCGGGCCACTGTCCTTCGTCGGCCTGCTGGCTCCTCATATGGCGCGGCTGATGGGGTTCTCTCGCGCTCGCCTGCATCTGGCCGGTGCGGCGCTGATCGGCGCCCTGCTGATGGTGCTGGCCGACTGGGTCGGGCGGCAGCTGCTGTTCCCCCAGGAGATACCTGCCGGTCTGGTGGCCTCGATTCTTGGCGGCAGCTATTTCATGTGGGGGCTGAAGAGACTGTAAGGCTCGGGCATGATGGTCGACCAAGCCGACACTTCCTCCTGGGGTGCCCGACATGCCCGACCAGCCCTGCAACAGCTTGCCCCTGCTCGCGCCCAGCAAGGCACGCCTGGCGCTGGGGGGCAGCTGTTACTGGTGCCTGGAGGCGGTCTATCAGTCGCTCAAGGGCGTCGACGCCGTTCACCAGGGCTGGGTCGCCGCCGAGCCCCCTGACAGTGACTTTCATGAAGCGGTGGTGGTGGACTACGACCCCTCGCGGCTACCCATGGACGTGCTGATCGAGATTCACCTGCACACCCACCACGCCACCTCTGGCCATGCCCTGCGCCAGCGCTACCGCTCAGCGGTCTATGTCCAGAACCAGGTTCACGCCCAGCTGGCCCGCCAGGTGCTGACCCAGCTGCAGGATGACTTCGATTCCCCCCTGGTGACCCAGGTGCTGCCTCTGGCCGCCTTTCGCGATTCCAAGCTGGCCTATCACGACTACTTCTACAGCGATCCCTCGCGGCCCTTCTGCGAGCGCTGGATCACCCCCAAGCTGAAGCTCTTGCTGGACCGCTTTAGCGAGGTCGCAGACGGCGAGCGACTGGCCCAGGCAGGGGTCAACAAGGCGCCGCTACCTTCACAGCGTTGTTCTTGAGACGCCAAGGCAGCTTCGCCATGACGTCCTCCCGGCAGACACACAAACGCCCGACCGGCAGAGCCTGGTCGGGCGTTCTCACTTAGACTACGAGCCGTGGTCAGAAACGGTAGGTGAGGCTACTGATGACACTGCGGGACTCGCCGTAGTAGCACCAATACTCGCAGGACGCGACATACTTTTCATCTGTCAGGTTCGACACGTTGATCTGGGCGCGCCAGTGTTCATCAAAATCGTAACGTCCCATAGCGTCGAACACCGTGTAATCGGTAACATTGACGTCACCGTCGACCGATTCCCCCACATGGCGGATGCCGCCACCCAACGCGAGCCCATCCAGACGTCCGCCGAAAAAGCTGTAATCTAGCCAAGCTGACGCCTGATGGCGAGGTATGAGAGAGGCGCGATCATCATTCTCATCGCGTGCATCGGTATAGGTGTACGCCGCCGTAAGCTGCAGGTTATCCGTCAAGTAACCAACACCTTCGAGCTCGAGACCCTTGGACTCTCGCTCGCCCTTTTGGATCGGCGTACCTGTCGGCCCTGATACCAGGCTATTGCTTTCCTCAAGATCGAAATAAGCGGCCGACACATAGCCATCCCAGCCTGGAGGCGCATACTTCACTCCGAACTCCCACTGCTCGCCTTCCAGGGGTTCGTACAAGGAACCACCGTCATCGGTTCGAGCCAGCGGCTGGAAAGACTCAGCGTAGCTTAGGTATGGATTGAGGCCGATGTCGCTAAGATACATGACTCCGCCAGACCAGGTAACCTCACTGTCATCGGAGCGCTGCGTTGCTTCACCGCGAACAGAGTTATCCGTCTCAGCATCGTCGTAACGCACCGCCCCCAGCAGCACCCAGCGATCATCGATACGCAGCTGGTCCTGCACGTAGATGCCCAACTGGTCCTTGTCAATGTCGCGGTCGATGGCCTGATCGCTGGTTGGAGGCGTAAAGTTGCCATACTCGGGCGAGAACAGGTCGATGGAATCGCCAAAGGGGAGGACGTCAATTTCCTCTCCTTCAAGACTGAGGTCCTGATAGTCGACCCCCATCAGCAATGTGTTTTCCGTGCGTTCGGTAAACCAGTTCCCCACGACCCTGTTGTCGACAGTAAAGCTGTCGATCTCGCCGTCCCGTTGCAGGTGACCGCGCACCCCTGTAGTGGGTGAGTCTGGGTAGAACATGTACGTGCTGCGCAAGTCGAGATCGAGCTCGCTATAGCGGAGGTCTTGCTCGAAACGCCAAGTGTCATTAAAGGCATGACGAAATTCATATCCCAACGACATCTGGGTATGCTCATCCTTGTCGTAGCCCGGCTCGCCATAGTTGGTGTCCCGGTCAATCTTCCCGAACGGCGTGTCATAGACCGTTCCATACGGAGTCTTGAAGGGATTCGTCGGAATTCCGTCATCCTTCTGAAAGCTGGTTAACACTGTAAGCTGGGTATCCTCCGACAGATCCCATGCCAGACTCGGCGCGATGTAGTACCGGTCGTTGTAGGTATCGTCCAGGTCCCCATCCCGCTCCTTGTATAGACCAACAAACCGATAGCGCACATCGCCGGACTCAGTTACTGGGCCAGAGCTATCGAAAGCAATCTGCCGATGGTCGCGGTTGCCAACTTGGACCTGAATCTCCCCCTGCGGTTCTGCAGTAGGACGCTTGCTGACCGCGTTGATCAGGCCGCCAGGAGGCGCTTCACCGTAGAGGATCGATGCAGGTCCCTTGAAAACTTCAATCCGCTCCAGCCCGTAGGGCTCAGGCAGCCACTGATAAAAGCCCTCACGGTAAATCCTGAGACCATCCTGATACGTAGCTTGATCGAAACCACGTACCTTGAACCAGTCGGTGTTGTTGTCCGAACCATAGTGACCAGAAAGCACCCCGGCGCGATACCGGAAGGCTTCGTCAATCTGCTGGACATTACGCTCTTCGAGCTCTTCTCTATCAACGCTGGAGAGTGAACGCGGGGTCTCGAGCAGAGGTGTATCGACTTTTAGAGCCGTGGCTGTTACCACCATATCGTTCTGCTGTACGAGGTTCTCAGGTTCCTGTGCCATCGCCAGCGAGGCCATCGGAACCCACCCGACGATCAGGGGCACGGTGGCATAGTGAACCGCCCGTGCAAGCGGGTGACGGGATAGTGAGTGGTGCTGGGGGAGCATGGAGAACCTCGGAGGCAGCGTCAGAGCGAACGACCAAGCAGGAACGCCAATGGGAATCCTGCTCAAGAAAACAACAACATCTACATGCTAATTGTTTTCATTTAATCTCGCAATTTATCCTCCACGAGCAGTCAACGCTTCTCCACCAAATGCGGGTTACGGTCAACGATCGGCATATCGCTACGACCCAACCCGCCAAGATCTCCTCCTCCAAGCCGCTCGCCCAGCCACTCTCCGGGCAGCTCTCCCAGCCCCCCGTACCATCACGGTACGCGCCAGTCAGGGCGAGCTTGCTTAGTTCCTAGCTTGGCTGGGCTTGGATTGGACTAGATGAGCTTGGCCCACTGAGCGCCTTAGCTGACCAGCCTTCACTGTCGGACCGGTGAGTACGCTAATGTTGTTCAAGCCGCCCCACGGCATCACGACTGGCGGCCTCGCGATTTTCCCCGGTGAGTTCGATCAACTGTCCGGCGCGCATTTCCAGCAGTCGATCAGCGTGCTGAAAATAGTGATCGTCATGGCTGATGGCGAAAACCGTCTTGCCCATGCTCCGCAGCTTGGGTAGCAACTCTTGATAGAACACACGCCGGAACTGCGGATCCTGATCCGCCGCCCACTCGTCGAGTAGCAGAATGTCGCGCTCCTCCGCCACCGCCATCAGCAGTGCAAGGCGTTTGCGCTGTCCCTGAGACAGCTCTGGATTGGTCACCCTTTGCCCATCGAAGTGCAGTTTGTCCCGCATCTTGAGCACATCGAGCCAGCGTTCCATCAGTACCGGGTCAGGCGAGGCCCCGTCGGGTCCGACCAGGGTGTCAAACTGATGAAAGTCGGTATACACCGCGGAAAAGCGCTGGCGAAACCCTTCTCGATCGCTGTCATTCAACACCTTGCCATCGAGCGTCATGCTGCCCTCGTGAGGGCGATACAGTCCGGTCAACAGCTTTGCCAGCGTGGATTTGCCGCTGCCGTTGCCACCGATCAAAAACACCAGCTCACCTCGCTTAAGCGATAGATCGAGGGGGCCGACCACGAATCCACCAGAGTCCCCTGCAGAGGTATGCGACGATGAATAGCGGAAGCTGACGCCCTCCAGCCGTAGCTCTTGCCATGCTCCGCTCACCGCCGCTCGACGGCCAAATTCCTGACGGGGCTCAGCCAGATCCAGCCCACGAATCTTGTCGAAGGCAACCTGAGCGCTCAGCAGCGTGGGCAAGGCGCCCACCGCTGAGATCAGGGGAGTGCGCAGGAACAACAGGGTCAGCGAAAAGGTGGCCGCGACTTCGGTAGACGCCCAGCCCAGCCCGTTGGCCAGATAGAACACCACACCGATGGCGCCCAACATCATGATATTGGACACATTAACGGCACTGAGGTGATAGGTATCGGCGCGGATGATGTGATGGCGATAGCGCCGGGCATCGCGGTCGTAGGTGTCTTCAAAGAGTGCCTGGGCTCGGTCACGATTGAGCGCCAGCTCCTTGCGACCATCAATGACCGCCTGATAATCGCGGTACAGCGCGTCCTCGGTCTCGCGCACCTGGGACAGGTGGCGATACACGCGTCTGACCAACCAGGCTCCGGCTGCCATGGTCGCCCCGACCCAAAGGCTGGTCACGATCAACAGCCCTGGCGACAACCAGCCGAGGTAAAGCGCTGAGCCTAGCGTCAATACAATGCCTTGAACCAGCTCGGGAAGACGCACGAAAGCGATCGTGATATTGCGCACATCGCTGGACAAGCTGGCCAACAATTCGGCACTGCCTAGACGTTCCAGGCGCTCGATATCGGTGTCCAGAATCTGCTTGACCAGACGCGAGCGAAGCCCATAGACGAAGTGATGTCCCAGCGTGGTCAGCGCCAGTTGCGAAGCCAGCGTCACGGCCAGCAGCGCCACCACAATACCCAGGAACTGGGGCAGAATACTGCCGACGTCTCCCGACACTTCGATCAGGCGGCGGTTGATGAAGGCGATCGCTCCAATCCCCAGGGCCGCGCTGACAAGGCTCAGAAGCATCACCCCGACAAAGGGCCAACGATAGTAGCGGTAGACGACACTTAATAGTTCCAATGACTCACGCCTCTCAGGGGGAATTTAGCTCGCTGAATGCTGCTCTGCGCCGCAGGACTTCTCCACGCTCACAGCCCACCACAGGGCGCAGCATCTTTGGCAACGTGCGACCAGGTCCATGGCTGTCGGCGTGTCGCGGCTGGCTTGTGACGAATGGCTTGTCATGGCTGGCTTGTCACGGCTGGCTTGCACCACAAGGGCGTGCATTGTCCCAGAGCGAACCGGCGACGCAAGGGAAACACTGCAAAAATGCCTGTGCCGCCGATTCGCAGCGTTACGCGCGGCTTAACCGCCGTGCCATTTCCGCATGGCTTCGGGCTATACGCTTCCCTGAACCTGTCATGAAGCAGCAACACGGGCTTACATATTTCTTTCACAACGCGCCCTTGAAATCTTGTACACAACCTCCACAATAGATATCACAGCGTCGCGATGAGCATCCTTGCGTCGCTGCAAGCAAGACAGGTTGCTGCACTGGAACACGCCGCAACCGAGAGGATCGCAAGAACCACTCGCCAGAAGGAGAAAAGGAATGATCCGCAAGAATCTGCTGACTACCGCTATCGCAAGCACTGTCTTCGCCGGCTCCATGGCCGTGGGCACTACCGCCCTTGCCGATCATCACAACGAGGGCGCGAATCAGGCCGCACACAGCGAGCCGCAAGGCCTCTACTCCGCTGAAGAGCTGCTCGATGCCGATGTCTTTGCCAAAGGCTCAAGCCAGGACGAAGTGGGCGAAGTCGAGGACATCCTGCTCGACAATGACATGAAAATCCGCGCCATCGTGGTGGAAGCAGGTGACCTGCTCGACCTGGGTGAAAACCAGTACGTGGTCGAGACCGGCGACTTTACAGTTCAGACCACCAACGGCGACAGCCTGGACAACATCGAATACTCCGTTCACCTGAACATCACCCAGGATGAAATCTCCGCACAGCCTGAGTACACCAACACCTGGTGGAATCAGACCAAGACCAACGTGCAACAGGCTTGGATGGACACCAAGGAAGGCGCTCAGAGTGCCTGGCAGACCACCAAGTCCGCCACTGCCAACGCCCTGACCAGCGCCGGTAATGCCATCGAAAACGCTGGCGACAATGCCGAAGACGCTGCACAAGATGCCGCCAATTAATGGGGTAGCTTGAACGTCACAGGCTAGCGTCCTTTGACGCCATCGCACACCCGGTCATCGACCGGGTGTGTTGCGTTTTAGGCCCACACTATAGGTCTAACGTCCCTGGGCTCAGAATCGCGTCAGCCCTGCTCGGACCGCCTCAAGCCCGCCAGCAGCGGCTTGCCCGTCAGCGGATCTTCCACCAATGAACAGTCAACGTCGTAGAGCTGCCTGACCAGGGCCGGTGTCACCACCTCCTGCGGCTTTCCCTCCGCGACCAGCTTACCGTCCCGCATCGCCACCAGATGGTCGGCATAACGGCATGCGCTGGTCAGGTCGTGCACCACCATGATAATGGTGCGACCCTTGAGCACCAGCCGATGCAATAGCTCGAAGACCTCCAGCTGGTGGCCAAGATCCAGCGCCGACGTCGGCTCGTCCAGCAGAATAATGGGCGTCTGCTGGGCGATGGTCATGGCAATCCACGCTCGTTGGCGCTGTCCTCCGGAGAGCGTCTCCAGACCACGCTCGGCAAGCGTCTGTAGTCCCGCGCTGGCGATGGCCTGGGCGACCACGGCCTGATCTTCCTCACTCCACTGGCGATACCAGGACTGGTGAGGCTGGCGACCGAAGCGGATCAGATCATTGACGCTAAGCCCCTCGGGGGCGGAGGCCTCCTGGGGCAGCAAGGCAATGCGGCGCGCCAGGTCTCTTGCACTCAGGCGCTTGAGCTCCTGGCCTTGCAGCCAGACCTTGCCCTGGGTCGGCGTGTGCAGCCGTGAAAGTCCCGCCAGCAGCGTCGACTTGCCGCAGCCATTGGGCCCCACGATGGCCGTGAGCTGGCCTTGAGGAATGGTCAGGTTCAAGCCGTCGATGACGCGCAGGCGGCCATGGCTGAGCACCAGGTCTTCCACCACGTAGGGGGCGGGTTCTGGGGCCATCGGCCGAGGCTGTTGCGGTGACGATGATGGGAGTGACATCAAGACTCTCTCAACTATCTAAATTTTCTAAATAGGCTCTAGACGTGCGCCCAACCATGGGCAACCACTCAACCGAAGCCTCATCAGCGGCGCACCAGAATCCAGATCAGCCAGGGGCCACCGACCACCGCGGTGACGATACCCACGGGCAGCTCAAGCGGAGACAGCAACAGCCGTCCCACCAGATCGGCCACCACCATGACCATGGCCCCGGCGAGCCCCGCCCCGAGCAGCGGTACCTGACGGTTGCCGCAGAGGTGGCGCGCGACTTCAGGGCCCAGCAGCCCCACCATGCCCACCGGCCCTGCCACTGATACGGCCAAGGCAGTCAGCGCCACCGAGACCACCAGCACCTGGGCCCGGCGTCGCTTGAGCGGTGCCCCCAGGCCGGTGGCCACGGCATCGGAAAAGCGCATCAATGCCAGTGACCGCGACAGCCACAGCGCCAGCGGCACCAGCACGAGCAGCCCAACACCCAACACCTGCACGGCGCCGGCAGGACGCGCGTTCAGCGTACCTACGGTCCAGGGGTAGGCTGCATTGGCCACATCGATGGCCGCCCGCGACAGCATCAATTGGGTCACTGCCCCAAAGATGGCACCGACCCCTATCCCAGCCACGATAAAGCGATAGCCACGGGCGCCCCCACCCGCGGCCAGGCCAAAGGTCAGCACAGCGGCAGTCGCCGCCCCGGCCAGCGCCATGGCGGAAGGCGCCAGGCTGAGCCCCATGCCCAGCACCGAGGCCACCGCAAAGGCGGTGGCGCCGTTATCGATGCCAATGATGCCCGGCGTCGCCAGCCGATTGCGCGCCAAGGTCTGCATCAGGCAGCCGGCAAGCCCAAAGGCCAGGCCAGTGGACAGCGCCGCCAGCAGGCGAGGAAGGCGAAGCTGCTCGACCACGAAGGTATCAAGGGGCCCCGCCTGGTTGAGCATGACGTCCCACAGGGTCTGTGGAGGCAGGTGCTGCTCGCCGAGACACAGGTAGGCAAGGCTCGCCAGTCCTAGCGCAGCCAACAGTAACAGCACCCCTGACCAGTGGCGCCGGTCGAGCAGCAGGCTGATCCCGCGATAGCGCCATAGCCACATGCCCTGAGGCAGCGGGCCGCGATGTTCGGCGCTCTCCGGGAGCGTGGCGGGGCTATTTGAGGGAGTATGCGAAGGGCTATGTGAGGGGCTATGCGAAGGGCTATTCGAAGGGCTATGTGAGGAACAAGAAGGCATCGACATCATTACAGACTCGGCAGGCGACGGGCGCGCACAACGCTGATCAGTACCGGTGCCCCGCACAGGGCGGTCAGTACTCCCAGCGGCATTTCAGAGGGTGCCACCAGCCGTCTGGAGACGACATCGGCGGTCAGCACCAGCAGTGGTCCCAGCGGCAGGCACAGCCATAGCGTGCGACGCAGCTCAGGCCCGGCGATGGCGCGGGCGACAAAGGGAACCACCAGCCCCACGAACGCTATGGGGCCGGCCACGGCGGTGGCTCCGCCCACCAGTACCGCGACGATCAGCACCGCCATCAGACGCAGCCTGCCGGGGTGATGCCCAAGCCCAGCGCTGGCGCGCTCGCCCAGGGCCAGACTGGCCATGGGTCGCACTACCACGATCAGTGCCAGTCCCGCGATCGCCATGCTCGGCAGCACCGCCAGCAAGTCCTCCAGCTGACGTCCTGACAGGCTGCCGACCACCCAGAAGCGAATCTCGTCAGCGGCGCGGCGATCGGTCAGCAGAATAAGTGACGTCAGGGCCCCCAGCAGGCCCGAGAATGCCGCCCCCGCCAGCACCAGACGAATCGGATCACTGCCCAAGCCACGGATCCGACTGACGCCCAGCACGCACAGGCAACCGGCCAGCGCCCCCAGTTGCGCCACACCGATGCGCAGCTGAAGCAGGCTGCCTCCCGCCAGCAACATCAGCGCCACGGCAAAGGCGGCCCCCGCGCTGACGCCGAGCAAGCCAGGTTCAGCCAGCGGATTGCGGGTCATGGACTGCAGCAGGGTGCCAGACACGCCGAGGGCAATGCCCACTACCAGGCCCACCAGGGTGCGCGGCAGTCGCAGCTGCCAGACAACGAAGGACGCCTCTTCCCCCCCCTGCCCCATCAGCACTTGCAGAGAGTCGACCACACCGAGCTCACCCGCACCCACGGCAAGGCTCGCCATGACGGCGAGCCCAAGCAACACAAAGAGGGCCACCAATGGCCCTCCTGGAACATGTCGAAGTGACGTCACGGTGCGGCAGTGACCTCCAGTGCCCTCTCGATGTCATCGAGCACAGCCTGGGCGGCGATGGGACCATTGGCACTGGTCCACAGCTGACCGTTCACCGCCACGACGCGATCGTTCTCGACCACCGACAGCCGGGCAAACGCATCGCTTTGGCGAGCCTGGGCCAGTGCTTCCTGTCCCTTCTCGTCGAGCGTGGCAAGGAACAGCCAGTCACCGTCGACGCGCGACAGAGACTCAAGGCTCAGCGGGTCGCTATGCGGACGGTTGTCAGGCACCAGGCCATCGTCCTGAACGTCCAGGCCAGCGGCCTCGAGCAAGCCGGTGGAAAACAGCCGAGTCGACATCACCAGCGGCCCCTGGGGCATCCAGCGAATCAGGAAAGCGCTGTCACCCGCGCTGCGTTCGGCGACCTGATCAGCCAATGAGGCGGCGCGGGTTTCCACTGCCTCAATGGCAGCGTCCACCTGGTCCTGATGCCCCAGTGCGGCGCCAAACAGGCGGGCCTCATCCTTCCAGGCATTGGCATCGAAGCCCTGGGTAGTGGGCACGATCGTCGGCGCCAGCTGGGACAGCAGCGCGTAACTCTCGTCGGACAGACGCGAGGAGGCCAGAATCAGGTCAGGCTCGAGCCCGACCACCGCCTCGACATTGACCTCGCCGGAGGTACCGACGATCTGAATATCGGGAACGTCATCGCGCAGATAGTCCGCCACATCCTCGGCGGCACGCGTCGCCACGGCGCCCAGCGGCGTTACCCCGGCAGCCAGAGAAGCGTCCAACGCCCCCTCGTATAGCGTGACGACACGCGTCGGCTGCCCGTTAACCGTGACCTCCCCGTGGGCGGTCTCGAGCACACGGCTGTCTTGCTGGGCACTGGCACTGACAGGCGCCAACAGGGCAACAGCGGCCAGGCCGATCGCTGCCACCACCCCGGCGGATGTTTTACGGGACATTGCTCGCATCTTCTCTATTCCTTGTCGCACGCCTCTCCTCGGTGACATGCCGAGGAGGGGCGATGTGGAACGATATAGTAATCAATCTCAGTTGCAGTTGCTTGCCCAACCTCCTCGCCCATATCGGAACGCTGCGTTCGACGGAGCGGGACGCTGACGCTCTTCCCTTAGAAGTCGACGTTCAAGCCGAGCCAGACGCGGCGCCCATCTTCGACGTAGCCGTACTCGTCGTAGTCGATGTCTTCATCAAAGAGGTTGTAGATGCCGACGTTGACGCGAGCGGCGTCGGTCAGCTGATAGCCGATGCCGGTGTCCACGAAGGTGTAGTCCGGCGCCACGATGGCACTCTGCGACGGTCCGGTGGTGGGCTGACTTTCGTCGCCGCGATAGGTCACGCGTGTCCACTGGGACAGACGGTCGCTCACCTCCCAGTCGAGGTTGGCGGAGAACTCATGCTCGGGCAGCTGGGTCAGGGGCTCGCCTTCGTACTCGCCGCTCTTCTGTTCGGAGTCGGTGTAGGTGTAGCTGGCGGACAGCTCCAACGACTGGCCGATGGGGGTCGACAGCGACAGCTCGACGCCCTGCGTTTCGGCTTCATCGACATTGACTCTGTAGGTCGGGTTGCTGCCGAACTGGTTGGGGCCATCCGTGCAGATATCTACCGGACAGGCGATCCGGGTGATCTTGTCGTCAAAGTCGTTGTGGAACACGGTGGCGCTGGCAGACAGACCGCTGGCATTGTTGTACAGAAGCCCCAGTTCCTTGTTGACCGACGTTTCCGGCTCGAGATCCGGGTTGCCGTAGATGTTGCCGCCGCGGCTGACCTGGCCCCAGCCAGGGGTGATCTCGCGCAGATCCGGTGCCCGGTAGCCGGTGGAAACACCGCCCTTCAGCGTCCAGTCGGAGGTCATGTGCCAGACGCTGTACAAGCGAGGGCTGACTTCAGAGCCGTAGTTCTCGTCGTGATCCATACGCACCCCGCCGGTCAGCGACCAGTCGTCGAGGAGCATCCATTCGTCTTCGGCAAACAGGGCCCACTGACTGTTGCGCACATTGGTCAGATCGGAAATCTGGTTCGAGGTCTGGTCGTCCAGCTCTTCCTCTTCGAAGCTGGCGCCGACGGTGACAATATGCGCGCCCAGTGGCATGACCAGGCTTGACTTGGCGTTGGTGTTGGTGATCTCCATCTCGCGAGTCTTGTTGCGGGCTTCTTCGCGCTGGACGTAGGTCTCTGTGGTACCGAAGGAGAAGCGACCGGTATGGGTCAGTGCCACGTATTCCTGGGTGAACTCGTCAAAGCTGTCTTCACAGCCACCACGGCAGCCGTCCGGGTCGACGCTGTTGCCCAGCAAGGCTTCGCGATCCTGCTCGGTACGGCTGGCCTCGAGCGCCAGATCATGATTGTCGGAGGGCGTCAGCGACAGCCTCGCGGTCAAGCTCTGGACCTGCTTGTCTTCGTAGCCATTGATGATGTTGTCTTCATCCCGCTGGGTGGCACGTCCGTACACCGTCAGCCCGAGCAGTCCCTCGGACAGCGGCCCAGAGGCATAGAAGTTGGCTTGCCGGCTGTCGCCAGAATCGCTGTCCTGCTGCAGGATGGTGTCCAGCTGCAGGTTGCCGTGCCATTCATCGGCCACCTTGCGGGTGATCACGTTGATGACACCGCCGATGGCGTCGGAACCGTAAAGGGTCGCCATCGGGCCACGCACCACCTCGATACGCTCGATCGCCTGCAGCGGCGGCAGCCAATCCTGCTCGAAGCCGGCGCTGCCATTGGGACGGGTCTCGCGGGTGCTGACACGACGGCCGTCGATCAGCAACAGGGTGTACTTGGCGGGCATGCCGCGCATGCTGATGTCATAGCCATTGTCGCCACCGCCACCGCCGGTCACGATGACCCCCGGAACGTCGCGCAGCGCATCGGTCACGTCCTGGTAATAGCGTTTTTCCAGGTCTTCCCGGGTCACCACGCTGATCGAGGCCGGCGCATCGGCCACGCTTTGATCGAAGCCGGCGGCTGTCACCACCACGTCATCCAGGGCAACATCATCAGCGGCCATCACTGGCAAGGCCGTGCACACAGAGGCTCCCGCCAGCCCGACGGCAAGGCGGCGAATGCTGATCGACAGAGGATGACGCGGCAGGGGGTGAGACAACATCGTTTTTTGCTCCGAGTGAGGTGGCAATCCACCTGGTGGCTCTTGCTCTGGCTTCGGCCCGCTGGGTCGTGGGTCTAAAGACGAAGCCTTTATGAATGTGAATATTTATCATTTAGATTCTTCCATCAAAGTTTCATAATTGCTGCAAAACACCGCGTTGCACCCTTCGCAACAGGCGATCCGCCACAGGTCGTCCGCAACAGGCCATTCGCGATCGGGATCTGTGGCTCGAACGTCGAGAGAGACACGCGAGGGTCCCGTTCTTGCCTCGGCGACGCTGCGCCGCAGCCCTAGAGAATGATTTTCATCCGCGTCAGCGCATGGCATACTGCAAGGCCTCTTCCTCTTCTTCAGCACGCCTGCGTGATGTGATGCCTGACCTCGACGAACTGCTAGCCTTCAACCGTGTCATGGAGACCGGAAGCCTGACCCAGAGTGCGATTCAGCTGGGCCTGGCCAAGTCGACCCTGAGCCGGCGGATCAGTCAGCTGGAGGCACGTCTAGGCCAGCCATTGCTCAAGCGACAGGCCAATCAGCTGTTGCCCACAGAAGCAGGACAGCGCTACTACGTCATCAGTCGCGAGATACTGAAGCTGGCCGATCAGGGACAGCGCACCCTCGACAGCCTGCGCGAAGACGTCAGTGGCGAGCTCCATGTCGAGGCACACCGCACCCTTACCCGTAGCTGGCTGGGTGGTGTGATGGAGACCTTTCTCGAGAAACATCCCGCCGTGCGTCTGACCCTGAGCACGGGGGAAGTGGCTGCCAGGGACCCCGACTTCCAGGGTGTATGCGTCTGGCTTGGCCAGGTAGAGGACGGCAACCTGCGCCAGGAGCGCCTTGGCGCTCTGGAGCGTGGCATCTATGCCCATCCCGACTACCTCGCCCACCACGGCGAGCCTGAATCCCCGGATGCCCTGGCCCACCACGCCTGGATTGACCTGATGGGGGAAAGCCAGAACGGCATCACCCTGACTCACCGCCAGGGCGGTCAGGTGCATTTTCAGCCGCCGGCCTCTCGTTTTCGGGTCGATCAGTCCATGCTGCATGTAGATGCCATTGCGCGCGGCCGGGGCATTGGCGTGTTGCCGGTGTGGATGGTTGAAGCCCGGGAGCGTCACCACCCTGGGGAACTGGTGCGCTGCCTTGATCACTGGTCGCTGACGCCCCTGCCGGTGACACTGCTATATGGCTTCGGTCATCAGCCGCGCAAGGTCACTGCCCTGCTGGATCACCTGCGTGATGCGGTGCCTACCGACTGGATCGGCCAGCGCCAGGAGCCACTTGCGCGCCGCCAAGCCGCTGGCTGATCCAAGGCCTCTGCCGTCGCGAGCTTGCTCCCCATAGGCCACCTCCCGCAGGTCAGCTCCTCCTCCACATCAACAGCCTGTACCTCACTACCAACGTCAGGCGCAAAGACGCGACATGGGACGGCAGGGCTGCCGTCAACGTCCGTTGTTTGCTAACCTTTCTCTGGCTTACTCGCTCTGGCTTACTCGATTCACGTAACGCATCCGGCACTTGGTTTGCCCAGGAGACATTCCATGGCGCTCAAGGAAGTCGCCCTGGGCGGCATCTACTTCAGTCCCCTGCTGGTCTACGCGATCCTCGGCCTGCTCATGGCCGCGACACTGCGCTGGCTGCTGCATCGCTGGCTGGGTAGCTCCCGCTACTGGCACGAGGCGTGGCTGGATACCTCATTGTTCGTCATCTGCACCGCTGCCTTCGCCTGGCTCGGTGCCCTTACCCCTGGAGCCACCTGAATGCGCAAGTCGCTACGTGCGCTGATCACCTTGATCGTGGTCGCCGTCGCCATCGCCTGCGGACTATGGCTCTGGCATTACTACCTTTATACGCCCTGGACACGGGACGCCCGTATCGGCGCCGAGATCATCACCATTGCACCCGATGTCTCCGGCCGAGTCACTGAGCTGGCCGTGGACGACAACGTTCGCGTGGACGCTGGACAGACGCTCTTTCGTATCGACCAGGCGCGCTATCAAGCGGCCTTCGACAAGGCCTCTGCCATCGTCGCCCAGCGCGAGGCGGAACTGGCGCTGCGTGAACATGAAGCGTCTCGTCGTGCGCAACTGAGCCGCCAGGCCATCAGTGCCGAAAACCAGGAGAGCGCCAATCGCAACCGGGATGTGGCCGCCGCCACCCTGGACCAGGCCCGCAGCGACCTGGCAAGCGCGCGTCTCGATCTGGAGCGCACCGACGTCACCGCCCCGGCGGCAGGGCATGTGCTGAACCTGCAGCTTGCCCAAGGCAACTACGTCACCCGTGGAACCGCCGTCATGGCCCTGGTGGTCGAAGGGTCCTACTATGTGACCGCCTACTTCGAAGAGACCAAACGCCCAGCGTTTGCGGTCGGGGATCCCGCCACGGTGATTCTGATGAGCGGAGATATCGAGCTGGCTGGCCACGTCGAGAGCATCGGCCGCGGGATTGCCGACGACAACACGGCGCCCAACAACCAGCTGCTGCCCCAGGTCGAGCCGACCTTCAGCTGGGTACGCCTGGCACAACGCATTCCCGTGCGTATTGCCCTGGATGAGCTACCCGAAGGGCTTGAACTGAGCGCAGGCATGACCGCTACGGTACGCGTCCAGCAAGAGTCGCGCTGATGCCGTTCTCTGTGTGGTGGCACGCCTATCTGACGCCGCCGGCCAGCGCGGTCAAGTTTGCCATCAAGGCGACGCTGGCCATGTTGCTGGCTCTGTATATCGCGCTCTGGTGCGACCTCGACCGCCCCTACTGGGCACTGATCTCCGCCGCCTTTCTGCAGATTCGACCCATGAGCGGCATGGTCCTTGAAAAAGGTATCAGTCAGCTCAGCGGCACCCTCATCGGCTGCGTCGCCGGCATCGCCATCATGGCTGCCTTTGTTCAGGCCCCCACGCCAGCCCTGGTGTGCCTGACGCTGTGGATTTCCGTATGTGCCTACGCTGCCTCGTTGACCCGCAACAACGCGTCCTACGGCTGCATCATGGCGGCAGTCACCGCCATGTTGATCGTGATCATCACCGCCAGTGCCCCCGGGGGGCTGTTCGCGATTGCCGTTGCACGCCTGTCGGAACTGGCCCTGGGCGCCATTTGCGCCACCCTGGTCAGTGCCCTGTTGTGGCCGATCCAGGTACGCGACCACCTGGCCGATCTGGCTGACCAGGTGGTCAATCATGCCTTTCTCCATGGTGCCCTGCGCCTCAACAACAGCGACGACATCGGCGCCTTGCAGTCCACCCTGACCGCCACCCTGACCCCACTGACCCAGCTTGAGACCGACAGTCAGGCGGCACGTTATGAAGGCCCGGAGGGCAGTGGACGTATTCGCGCCAGCCATGTGCTGACACGTCGCACCTCACGCCTGCTGGCCATCCTGCATGCCCTGCAGCAGCTGCTGCGCTACCACGGCGATCGCCTTCCCGCCGAGACCCGCCAGCTGGCCCGGGACATGGCGGAAGGTCTGCGTCTTAGTGCCGAGGGTCAAGGTGTGAGCCAGGCCCGTGAGCGCCTGCTGCAACTTCGCCACCGCGCCCTCAAGTGCGTCGAGCGCGGCATCGACAAAGGCGGTCCTTGTCGCGGCGCTGTTGATGGCACGTCTCTCAACACGTCTGACAGCACGTCTGGCGTCACTTCCAGCCCCCCTTCCGGACCTGCTGGTGAGCATCTCGATCCGGCCACGACCGGGGACCGTGACGGCGCCGAGGACCTGCTACAGCTACGTCTCAACATGGGCATGCGCGAAGCCCTGGGCCATGCGCTGGTCATCCTCGATGCGCGTGAGGCCATTCATACCCCTGGCAAACGCCGACTGAAGGCACCCGCCCTGGCGTGGCACAGGGACCACCTGGCAGCAGCCCTGAATGGCCTGAGGGCAGGACTGGTGTTCGCCCTGCTGGCGACCTTCTGGCGCTACACCGCCTGGGACAATGGCCAGGTCGCGATGCTGGTCGGCACCCTGTTCTCGGCGTTCTTCGCCACTCGCGACAACCCTGCCATGGTCGCCGCGACCTTCCTCAAGGGCATGCTGGCGGCCATACCGAGTGCCTTCCTGTTCGGACACGTGCTGCTGGCCCAGGCCAACGACATCGTGACCCTGGCGCTGGTCTTCATGCCTCCACTGTTCGTCGGGCTGCTCGGTGCCGCCAATCCGCGGCTGATGGGATACTGCCTGGCCTTCACCATCGGCAACATCCTGTTGACCATGCCCGGCAATGGCATGGATCTCACGTTCGATGGTTTTCTCAACCGCGCCATTGCACTGGTGATCGGCCTCTCCACCGTGGTCACGGCGTTTCGCCTGTTGCCGGGCCTCCCCCTGGCGGTGCGCAAGCGCCGCCTGGTGAAAGCAACGGTCAGCGACCTGCATCGCCTATGGCAAAGACCGCCTCACCAGGCAGAAACGCGCTTTGGTGGTACCATGGCCGACCGCCTGCTGAGTCTCGCCCGGCATGACGATGCGCTCCCGGAACAGCGGCGCTATCTGCTATCGCTGGGGCTGGTCGGCCTGGACCTGGGCTACGCCAGCCTGCACCTGAGGCGCCGCCTCGGCGAACAGGCAACCCCGATACGACAGGCGCTCGACCGCTTTGCCGCAGCCTTGGCAGACGACTACGGCGCCAGTGCCCGGGGCGAGCCACCCGAACATATGCGTGCTACCGGCGAGCAGCTGCTCGAGGCACTGGAACAGCACGGCAATGATCCCGTGGAACAACGCCTGACCGCGGGCTTGATCGAAAGACTGACCATGTCGCTTGAACGCCAGGCCGAGCGCTCGCGCCTGGCGCGTGAGCGCTGACCTCCCCAACCTCCAGGAGATTGCGCTTCCATGTTTGCCGAACTCTTTGCGGTAATGGCCCCGGTCATCACCGGAGCAGGCCTCGGGTTCTTCTGGATTCGACGCGGCTTCGACTACCCGGTGGCCTTCGTGACCAAGCTGGTGTTCAACATCGGCACCCCGTCGCTGGTCATCGCCTCTCTGGCCGGCGCCGACATCGATGCGTCGAGCTTTGGCCGAACGATGCTGGCGGCCGCGCTGGTGCTGTGCGCCATGGCCGCCCTGACCTTCCTGCTGGCCGTCATCCTGCGTCGGGACTGGCGCGTGCTGCTGGCGCCCACCATGTACCCAAATACCGGCAACATGGGGTTGCCGGTCGTGCTCTACGCCTTTGGCCAGGCAGGCTTTGCCTTCGGCATCACCGTGATGGTCACGGTCTCGCTGTTCCAATTCACCCTGGGCACGATGCTGGCCAGCCGTGGCAATCCCTTCAAGTCATTGATCAAGACCCCAACCGTCTACGCCATCCTGATCTCGATGGCCTTGCTGTTCACGGACACCCAGCTGCCGCTGTGGCTGCAGAACAGCGTTGACCTTATCTCTGGCTTCACCGTGCCATTGATGCTGATCACCCTGGGGGTATCCCTGGCCAGTATTCAGGTCAGAAGCCTGCGTTCAGGGGTCTGGTTCAGCCTGCTGCGGATTCCGATGGCGGCCGGGGTGGCCTGGGGTGTGGGTACCTGGCTATCGCTGCCCCCCACCGCCCTTGCCATTCTGGTCGTGCAGATGAGCATGCCGGTAGCAGTGTTCAACTACCTGTTTGCCCAGAAGTCCCAACGCGAACCCGCCTACGTGGCCAGCCTGGTGTTCTGCTCCACCCTGCTATCCTTGATCTATCTGCCGGCACTGCTGGCATTGCTGTTGTAGCGTCTGTCGAGACAGCGATGCTGTCGGAGCCAGGCATCTTGATCAACGGGAGACTGCATGATCCGCCGCCTTATCCTGACTCTGTCATTGACCGCCACGGCCCCATCCGCCTGGTCGGAACCGCCGCCGACCGAAGTGCCCGGGCTCTACCATCCGGTGGCACTGGAAGTGATCACGGACGCGCTGGATACCCCCTGGTCGCTGACGTTCCTGCCGGATGGACGCCTGCTGGTCGGCGAGCAGCACGGCTCGCTCGCCCTGATCGACGACGGCCAGATCGACACGTTGACGGGGCTGCCCGAGGTGTCGACCCAGGGACAAGGCGGACTCTTCGACCTGGCCCTGCACCCGGACTATGGCGACGGCGTCCACGACTGGCTCTACTTTGCCTGGGCGCGTCCCGCCCAGACTGACGACTCCCAGGATCAAGACGCCGAGGGCGATGCCACCGCTGTGTCTCGCGTGTGGTGGGACGGTGAAAGGCTCGGCCGCGTCGAGCCGGTATTCGTGCAGAACCGATTTTCTCGACCTGGACGTCACTACGGGGGCAGGCTGCTGTTCGATCACCAGGGTCTGCTATGGCTGAGCATCGGCGACCGTGGCGATGGCGAGCGGGCACAAGATGCGCGAGACCATGCCGGCAGCCTGTTGCGCATGACGGCGGAGGGCGCGCCAGCCACTGACAACCCCGCTATCGAAGGCGCGGCAGCGGAACTCTACTCCCTCGGTCATCGCAACCCCCAGGGGCTGGCCCTGACCGCCGATGGTCGCCTGTGGGCCACCGAACATGGTCCTCGTGGCGGTGATGAGCTCAACCTCATCCAGCCTGGCGAGAACTATGGCTGGCCGGACGTCACCCGTGGCCGCGACTACGCCACCAACCTGCCACTGGGCGTGGACAGCGCACCGGGCAAGCGCGACCCGCTGCACGTGTTCGAAGGGCGCTTCGCGCCTTCGGGCCTGGCCGTGGTGAGCGGCAATGAGTTTGCGGACTGGCAAGGTGACCTGCTGGCCGGAGGCCTTCGCAGCGAACGCCTGGTGAGACTGCGTTTCGACGCCGATCAGTTGATCGAAAGAGAGGTCATTCTCGACGGCGAAGTGGGACGAATACGCGACGTCAGGGTGGGTCCCGAAGGGGCCGTCTACCTGTTGACCGACGCCAACCCG
Source organism: Halomonas sp. DP8Y7-3 (assembly GCF_019801675.1). NCBI lineage: Bacteria > Pseudomonadati > Pseudomonadota > Gammaproteobacteria > Oceanospirillales > Halomonadaceae > Halomonas > Halomonas sp. DP8Y7-3. Next base: position 213,249 of record NZ_JAHVIO010000003.1, on the reverse strand, counting down.
GGGCGCCTGATCCGACTCTCACGGGCTCGCTGAGGCCCCTGCCACGGGCCCACAGCCCGTCGCGAAAAGCCACAAAACTTCCTCGCTCCCATGCCTAAACGGCATGGGTGGCGATAGCTCTCATGCACAACCCCTTGCCCTGCGCGAGATTGCTTTCAAGCACTCCTCGCCCCCATGCTTAATTTGAATGATCTTTCAAAGACCTTTAGGGTATTGCACTTTTCTGCGCCTCAACGGTGAAAGATGGCATGCTTTCACCCAGCGTGGCTGCGGCAGGGAAAGCCGCAGCCCCGAGGCCTAGCTTCCAGCATTGGACGATGAACGCCGACGCCAACGACCGCATGACGTCGACCTTCATCGTTCGAGCGCCTGGGAGCCAACACGTCACCTGAAAAGGCATCCCGTACCCATGAGCGATAACCGATCCGTCAAGATCAAGGTTCGCGGGCTGAGCAAGGTCTTCGGCGACCAGCCAAAGAAGGCGCTCAAGCTTCGCGACGAGGGACTCAAGCGTCCCGACATCCTCGAGAAAACCGGCCAGACGCTGGGCCTGTCGAACATCGACTTCGACGTCCATGAAGGTGAGCTGCTGGTCATCATGGGCCTGTCCGGCTCCGGCAAGTCCACCTTGATTCGCTGTCTGAACCGGCTGATCGAGCCGACCGAAGGCGAGATCGTCATCGATGGCGAAGATATCCCCCAGCTGTCCGACAAGGCGCTGCTGGAATGCCGTCGCAGGCACTTTTCGATGGTGTTTCAGAACTTTGCTCTGTTTCCCCATCGCACGGTGCAGCAAAACGCCGAATTCGGCCTCGAGATTCGCGGCATCGACGCGGATTCCCGAGCCAAGACGGCCCGCGACGCCCTCTCCCAGGTTGGCCTCAAGGGCTGGGAGGATGCCTATCCCAATCAGCTGTCCGGGGGTATGCAGCAGCGGGTGGGCCTGGCCAGGGCGCTGGCCAACGACGCCAGCGTGCTGCTGATGGACGAGGCCTTCTCGGCGCTGGATCCGTTGATTCGCAAGGACATGCAGCAAGAGTTGCTGGAGCTTCAGCACCGCATGAAGAAGACCACCGTGTTCATCACCCATGACCTGGATGAGGCGCTGAACATCGGTGATCGCATCGTGCTGCTCAAGGACGGTGAAGTGGTGCAGATCGGCACGCCCGAGGAAATCCTGACCAAGCCCGCCGACGACTACGTGGAACGCTTTATTGAAGGCGTCGACATGTCGCGGGTATTGACGGCATCCAGCGCCATGCGTCCGGTACGTGCCACCGCGCGAGAAGATGACGGTCCGCGTACGGCGCTGCGCAAGATGAAAGAAAACGCCATGGACTCGATCTACGTCACCAGCCGAGACCGCAAGCTGATGGGGCTGGTCGAGGCAGACGCTGCCAATACGGCCATTCAAGCCGGTCAGGATCGTCTCGATAATGTACTCACGCAGGACTTCCGCACGGTGGGCCCCGACGAGCCGTTGCACAATCTCTTCGCCCTGTTCAACGAGAAGAGCTTCCCGATCGCCGTGATCGACGACGAACGACGCCTGCTGGGCGTCGTCGTCAAGGGCGCGGTACTGGATGAACTGGCACAGGCAGGAGATCAATAATGGCGATCGAGATTCCTCGCATTCCCCTCGGAGACTGGATCGAGACTGGGCTGAACTGGCTGACCACAGAGTATTCTGGTGTCACCCGTGGCATCTCGCGATTCACCCAGACCGGTATTGATGGTCTCAACGATGCACTGATGTGGCTTCCCGACTGGGCTCTGCTGGTGATCATCGCAGGCCTGTGCTGGAAACTGGCCAGCCCGCGACTTGCCATCGGTGCGGTGATTGGCCTGGGACTCATCTGGGACCTGGGCCTCTGGGATCCGATGATCGAGACCCTGACGCTGGTGGTGATCGCCACCCTGGTCGCCGTGATCATCGCACTGCCCGTGGGCATCGCCGCAGCGCTATCAGACAGGCTGTACCGAGCGATCATGCCGATTCTGGACTTCATGCAGACGATGCCGGCCTTCGTCTACCTGATTCCGGCTATCCCCTTCTTCGGCATCGGCTCGGTGTCCGCGATCTTTGCCACGGTCATCTTCTCGATGCCCCCGGCGATCCGTTTCACCACTCTGGGTATCCGCCAGGTGCCGGTGGAGCTGATCGAAGCCGCGGACGCCTATGGCGCCACCCGAGGCCAGAAGCTGTTCAAGGTTCAGCTGCCGCTGTCCCTGCCGACCGTGATGGCCGGCATCAACCAGACCATCATGCTGGCCCTGTCCATGGTCGTCATTGCGGCCATGATCGGCGCCGACGGTCTGGGTAGCGAAGTCTGGCGCGCGATCCAGCGCCTGCGCCCGGGTGACGGCTTCGAGGCTGGCATCGCCGTGGTCATTCTGGCGATGTTGCTCGACCGTCTGACCCAGTCACTGCGCAAGGAACGCAAGCAGTAAGGGCTGGCAGCGACGGATGGGGCACGGCCGTTGACGCCCGCGCGCCCCATCCATTTGCAAGATGCCACCGCCTGCTTCAGGCTTTAACAGCTTGGAAACACGGCTGATGGAACCTGTTTCACTCATCGCAAGGAGAGTCACCGCATGTCACTGAAGGCAACCCGTACCCTCGGCCTGGCGCTGGCCGTCAGCGCCGTCGCCACTGGCGTGAACGCTCAGGACAAGGGCTCCGTGCACCTGGCCTACGTGGAGTGGTCCTCCACTGTCGCCTCTACCAACGTGGTTCGTGCCGTACTGGAACAGGCCGGCTACGAGGTCGAAACGTCCGCTTTGTCCGCCGCCGCCATGTGGCAGTCCGTCGCCAGCGGCGACGCTGATGCACTGCTGGCCGGCTGGCTGCCGACCACCCATGAGGACTACTACGCTCGCCTCAAGGACCAACTGGTCGATGCAGGGGTCAACCTCGACGGCACCAAGCTCGGCCTGGTGGTCCCGGCGGACGCGGATATCAGTTCCATTGACGAGCTGAACGACCACGCTGACGAATTCAATGGCGAGATCATTGGTATCGATCCCGGCGCGGGCCTGATGCGTCTGACCGAGGAAGTGGTCGATGCCTATGATCTCGATCTGGACCTGCGCACCGGCAGCGGCGCCACGATGACGGCGGCGCTGGGCAGTGCCATCGACCGCGGCGAGCCCATCGTGGTGACCTCCTGGACACCGCACTGGATGTTCGCCCGCTGGGATCTCAAGTATCTCGACGACCCGCAGGGCGTCTACGGTGGTGCCGAGCAGATTCACACCATCGTTCGCCAGGGGCTCGAGGACGACATGCCGGAGGCCTACTCGATTCTCGAAAACTTCGAGTGGACCCCGGAAATGATGGGCGAAGTCATGCTGATGAATCAGGAAGACGACGCCGACCCCTATGAAAATGCCAAGCAGTGGGTCGAGAACCATCCGGACGTCGTCAAGGAGTGGCTGGGCGAAGCCTGAGCCCACTTTACCGTGTTGCGTCACTCCGACGCGGCCGTTTTCAGGGGTGCCCCAGGGCGCCCCTGCTGTCGTTGATGTCCTCCACGCTGTCGTCGCGGGAACGCTCTACAGCCGCGGAATGTGACATGCTTGTGGCAGCATTGGCAGCGCGTCCTCGGCCCCTGCCGTTGAAGATGCCGCTGGCAAGCGCCTTCAGACAGGCCACACTTCAGGCAGGCACGGCCAACAGACTGGCACAACAAACGAGCAACGAGTGACAGCAGCATGGCTTGACGGCAGCAACACTTTGCACCTCATCTTCAAACGCAAGGGAGATCGCACGTGGAAACAGACCCTAACCACAAGCCCTCGAGCGCCGATACCGGCAGCGAGGGGGTACCGGCCCCGGACGGGCCCGCCAATCTGATCGATACCGATTACGTCATCGGTCAGGACAATATCGTCACCAAATCCTTCGGCGTGGACGTCGACCTGCACGGCAAGGTCTTCTCCGTCTCGTCGCTGCTGATTCTGGTGTTCGTTATCCTGACCCTGGCCTTCCAGACCAGCGCCGAGCCGTTCTTCAACGGCATCCGCGGTTGGCTGACCAGCAACCTGTCGTGGGTCTTCCTGCTAGGCGGCAACGTCTTCGTGCTGCTGTCGCTGGGGCTGATCTTCACCCCTCTGGGCAAGGTCCGTATCGGTGGTGCTCACGCGACACCTGACTACAGTTACATGGGCTGGTTCGCCATGCTGTTCGCCGCCGGCATGGGCATCGGCCTGATGTTCTACGGCGTGTCCGAGCCGATGTCGCACTTCTCGACGGCGCTGGGTGGCACGACCGTCGGTGACAACGGTATTCGCACTGACTGGGCGCCTCTTGGCGGCGCCGCTGGCGATGAACAGGCCGCCGTCAATCTGGGCATGGCCGCTACCATCTTCCACTGGGGGCTCCACCCCTGGGCAGCCTACGCCATTGTCGGCCTGTCGCTGGCCATCTTTTCGTTCAACAAGGGCCTGCCGCTGACCATGCGCTCCGTGTTCTACCCGATTCTGGGTGAACGCGTGTGGGGCTGGCCTGGACACCTGATCGACATCCTGGCGGTGTTCGCCACCTTGTTCGGTCTGGCGACCTCGCTGGGTCTCGGTGCCTCCCAGGCAGCCGCCGGCCTCAACGAGCTGTTTGGCACACCGAACACCGACACCACCATGGTGCTGCTGATTGTCGCGATCACTGGCGTGGCGCTCTGCTCCATCATGCTGGGCGTCGACAAGGGCGTACAGCGTCTGTCCCAGGTCAACATGGTGCTGGCGTTCCTGCTGCTGGCCTTCGTGATCATCGTTGGCCCGACCCTGGCGATTGCCACCGGCTTCTTCTCCAACCTGGGCCACTACCTGGCTGAACTGCCAGCACTGTCCAACCCCTTCGGCCGTGAAGACGCCAACTTCGTGCAGGGCTGGACTGCCTTCTACTGGGCCTGGTGGATCTCCTGGTCACCGTTCGTCGGCATGTTCATCGCCCGTGTCAGCCGTGGCCGCACCGTGCGCGAGTTCCTGACGGCCGTGCTGCTGGTACCGACCCTGGTCTCGGTGCTGTGGATGACGTCGTTCGGCGGCACCGCCATCGAGCAGTACATCACCGATGGCTTCCAGGGTGTGCAGGATGCCGCACTGGAGCTGAAGCTGTTCGCCATGTTGGGCGAGCTGCCGCTGGCGTCGATCACGTCGTTCATCGGCATCGTGCTGGTCATCGTGTTCTTCGTGACCTCGTCCGACTCCGGCTCTCTGGTCATTGACTCGATCACCGCAGGTGGCAAGGTCGATGCCCCCAAGCCGCAGCGCGTGTTCTGGGCACTGATCGAAGGCGCCATTGCCATTGCCCTGCTGCTGGGTGGTGGCCTGACAGCACTGCAGGCGGCAGCCGTGTCGACCGGTCTGCCGTTCACGCTGGTGCTGCTGGTGGCCAGTTACGCCATCATCAAGGGCCTGATGAGCGAGCCCAAGGCCGTCTGATTCGGCCTGACAGCTTCGCATCATCTACCGTCGGCGGCCTTGTGGCCGCCGATGGTCGTTATGGCCGCCTGAAAAGCAGCACCCTCCTGCCGGATAAGCCTCTGCTAAGGTTTGTCGTCTAGGGTGACGGGCATCCGTTGATGGAGCCCTGTCATGTCCAAGCTGACGTTGCTTAAGCGATCCCTGTCTAAGCACTCCCTGTCCAAGCTACCCCTGCCCCATTTGACACCATTGACCACGGTGATGCTGGCGGCAGCGTTGCTGATCATCGTGCGCGTGGCGTCTACCCCGTTGATGCCCATCGACGAGACCCGCTATCTGGGTGTTGCCTGGGAAATGTGGCAGCGCCACCTTTGGCTGGTACCCCAGCTCAATGGCGAGCCCTATGCCCACAAGCCGCCCCTGCTGTTCTGGGTCATTCATCTGGCCTGGGCGATCTTCGGCACCGACGACCCGGTCGGGCGCCTTGCGGTGCCCTTGGTAGGTCTGCTGAGCTATCCCCTGCTGGCGGCCATTGTTCGCGTCGGATTCCCGCAAAGCGTCGCACAGGCGCGCTGGGCTCCCGGGCTACTGCTGGGCATGACGCTCTGGTCGGTCTTCTTGCCGCTATCGATGTTCGACATTCTGCTGACTACCTGCCTGCTGCTGGCAGTGCTCGGCCTGGTCGGCCTAGCGCGATACGGGGGGACAGGTTGGGTAGTGATGAGCGGCGTGGGGCTGGGACTCGGATTGCTGGCCAAGGGGCCGGTGATACTGCTGTATTGGCTGCCGCTGGCGCTGGGAATGGGCTGGTGGTCGCCGCGCTCACTTGGCGCCAGCGCGATGGCACTCTGTGGCGCTGGGACAATCGGCCTGGCCATGGGCCTGGCCTGGGCCTTGCCCGCGGCACAGGCCGGTGGAGCCGACTATGCCCATGACATCCTGTGGGGCCAGTTTGCCGGCAGGGTCAGTCATTCCTTTGCCCACGCCCGCCCCTGGTACTGGTACCTGCCGCTAATCCCGCTGGCGCTGTTTCCCTGGTCGATGACATCGTTGTGGTGGCGTCCCCGACTGACGTCCCGACTGGCCCGCCTGGCTCTGCTCGGCGTGCTGCCAGCGGTCCTTGTACTGAGCCTGATCAGCGGCAAGCAGGCGCACTACCTGATCCCGACACTGCCCTTCGCTGCGCTGTGGATCAGCCTGGGCTTGCCTAACAAGGGTCAGCCACTGCTGGCAAGCCACGGCAGATGGCTACGACAGATGCCATGGCTGGCAGTCCCGCTGCTGCTGGTCATGCCGGAGCTTTTGCAGACACTGGGAGGCGTTGCGCCTGTTCACAATGGCTATCGCGCGCTGGCGCTGGTTCCCCTGCTGCTGGCCATGATCGCTGCTCCTCAACGCTCTTCGCGCCTGGCCCTGCTGGTGTGGCCGGTCACCCTGACCTGCCTGCTGGTCAGCACCAGTCCACTGCTGACGCAGCGATATGATCTTTCGCCGCTGGCCCTGCGGCTCCATCAGCTCGAGACCAGCGATGCCCCCCTTGCCTATGCCGGGCGCTACGCGGACCAGTTCCAGTATCTTGGCCGGCTGGAACGGCCATTGATCGAACTGGCCGATGACGAGGTGGATCGCTGGTGGGCAGCCCATCCAGACGGTCTCGTCGTCACCAGTGATGACCAACTGCCGCTACCCGAGAATGCCACCGCCGTCCTCTATCAACCCTATCGAGGAAAAACCTATCGCCTGCTGAAGCTGGCACCGGACGAACGCTCAGCCAGCGAGACTGAGGCTAACCCTCCGCTGCTATCTGGCAGGAGGAGCAAGGCTCAGCTCCAGAGCATTCCGATGGGCGTTTCCGGAGCGTAGTTGCCGGCGACCTGGGCCTGCAGCAGCTCGGCCGTGGCGATGGCATCGGTCAAGGCATGATGTCCGTGGTAGTGAGGCAGGCCATAGCGCACCCGGCTGTCATGCAGGCGGATGGAGGCCGGCGGCCGCCCCATCCAGCGTCGAAAGCGCGCCATCAGTGATTGCCGATGGATTCTCGCCTCCAGGGACATGGTGTCGATGACCGGAAAACTCAGAGTCTCCTGCCACTTAGCCTGCACGGCAGCCTGCAGAAAGGCCCTTTCGATGTGGCGATAGTGCACCACCAGCAGGTGCCCGGCCATCGCCTCGAAGACCTCCTCGAGCACCTCTTCGATGCGCGGTGCTCCCTGGATATCGGCGTGGGTGATGTGATGGAAGGTGACCGATTCGGCCTTGAGCGTGCGGTGCGGCCTGACCACCCAGTAGCGTCGCTCCGACAGACGAATCCGTGACAGTGAGAACGGTACCAGGCCAATCGACACGATCTCGTCTCGCTTGGGGTCCAGCCCAGTGGTTTCCAGATCCAGGGCCATCAGCGGGGCCTCCTGCACGGGCAGGATCGGGGACAGGTCCGCACCAGCAAAGAAGTCCACCAGGGCACGCTGACGACTCTGCTGGCGCCGGGCCACCAGGTAGTCATGCCAGTCAGGGGCCGAGCGTGTCTTGGGTCGAAGGAGTGGCATGGCCGCCTACCTGTGCGTCATCGGGTAGCGAAACTTGAGAAACTTCTGGGCATTGCTGAGCGCCTGGAAGGCATCCTTCAGGTGATGGCGCTCTTCGCTGGACACGTTTTCGGGCTCGATGTTGTTATCCGGCTGCTGCTCATGCTCGAGATCGATGACCTGATGGCGAATCCGCGACATCGACAGAAACTCCAGCGCGTAGCGCAGCCGGTCACTGACGCCTGGCGCCAGCAGCTGAGTGCGGTCGATGTCATCGAGTCGATCGAAGCTGTTCTGGGCACGGGACCCACAGGCCAGGGCATGGATACGAATCAGATCGACCATGGGAGCGGTGCCCCGGCGCTTCAAGTTGATCGAGTTGTTGTGCTTGCCGTCCTTCTCCATCACAAACGTCCGAAAGAAGCCAAGTGGCGGCGTACGGTTGAGGGCATTGCGCGCCATGGCGGCCAGGAAGCGCTTGTGCTGTGATGCCTTGGTAGCCACCAGGTCCTGCAAGGCTTCCACCAGCGGGTTGTCGCCATGCACGGTATCCAGGTCGAAGAAGATGGAGCTGTGCAACAGCCCCTCCGGCGAGGGCTGCTCGATCCACTGCGTGAAATAGCGCTTCCATACCGCCAAGGGCTGACGCCACTTGGGATTGGTGGCCATCACGTCGCCCTTGCAGTAGGTGTACCCGCAGGCGGCAAGGCCATCACTGACGCGTTTGGCCATGGTGGCGAAGTACTCGTCATGTAGCGCCGGGTCGAAGTCGTCGGAGAGAACCAGGGCGTTATCCTGGTCGGTGACAATGCTCTGCTCGTTGCGCGCCATGGAACCCAGCGCCATGAAGCAGTAAGGAACCGGTGGCGGCCCCAACTCCTCTTCCGCCATTTCCAAAAGGCGCCGGGTAAAGCTGCGACCGATGGTCGACAGCGCCTTGCCCACCATCTGCGAGTCGGCGCCATCATGCACCATCCGCACGAACGCTGCCTGCACGTCGGGGGCCAGCTTGGCCAGACTCTCCACCGATGGCTGGTGAAAGATATTGCTCACCAGATATAGGCTGCTCTGGGTCTCGTAGCGAATGATATCGGACAGATGCACGATGCCCACCGGTGAGCGCCGATGCATGACCGGCAGATGATGGATGTTGTTACGCAACATGCACAGCATCGCTTCCTGCACCGACTCATCGGACTGTATCGCGATCAGCCGACGACCCGCCACCTCCCCTACCGGGGTATCCGGTGACAGCCCCTCGGCGACCACCTTGGTACGAAAATCGCTGTCGGTGAGGATCCCGGTCACTTGCCAGTAGGTGCCCTCGCTGTCCTTGAAGGTATAGCGGGGATTGTCCCCGGGCTTGTCCAGCACCAGCACGGCGGACGCCTGGAAATCGCTGATCTGGCGGGCCGCGTGTTGCACCGTTGCACGGGCCTCCACCATCACGGGATAGCGGGTCAGCAGCTTGCGGATCCGCGTCACCATCATGTCGTTGTTCTTGCGCTGGCTTTCGACCGCCGTCTCGAGCCGGGGGCGATCCACCTCGACAAAGTCAGAGAAGGCTTCATCGGCCTCGCACAGCCGATGGAACATGGCCTCGGGAATGAAGTAGATCAGACTGTCTTCCAGCGCCTTGGCGGGAAAGCGAACTCTGCTGTGGCGCAACAGGCTGAAATGGCCAAAGATATCGCCCTCGCCAAGCAGGTTGTAAAGCTCACCGTTGCGGCGCGAGACCTCCACCGCGCCACTGCGGATGTAGCAGAACTCCTCGTGCACCGCATCGAGCTCGAGAATCGTCGAGCCCGCCTTGAAATAGCTGACCTGTACCTGGCTCGCCACCTCATCCAGCAGCTCATCCGTGAGGCCATCAAAGGGCGGGAAGCGCCCCATGTGCTGGCTGATTTCCAACAGTTCCGCTTCCATGGTGTCCTCCGCGCGGTGCCGGTACAGGCGCGCTACATGCTCGGCGCCCTCATGCAGAAAGGATGCGGGCCATGGCAATGGCTGTAAAGCGTTTGCTCACTCGGCGGGAGGATGCAGCCGTGGGTCCAGGGCGAAGGGCTCGATCACGACGATCTCGACGCCCTCCTGGCCCGTCAGCGGATTCATCACGATATTGCGACTATGGCGGGAGACCGTCGAAGGCACTGTGATGAAGGGATAGCGAGACAGCAGCTCATCGCCATAGCATTGCTGACCAAGGCTAGGCGATCCAGGAACCAACCAGTTGGGGTTGGGCAAGTCCTCGGGCACTACCTCAAACACGCTGTCAGGATCGGTGATACGCACGCACAACAACATATGGGGGATGGTATCCAGCGCCTTGAAACCCTTATGCACCGCGACTTCGAGAATCGCCGTTGATGGGTCGCAGGCCCCATATACCGCCGCTCGCCCCTTGGTATTCCAGCGTCCGCCAGCCAGCTTTGCACCGACACCACTGCTCCAGCTCGCCATATGCCGCTCTCGTTCAAGCCGCCACAGCAGCAGATCCTTGCCAGCGGATGTCACGTGTACACTCCCTGATCCAGGCGGGTAAGAAGGTCGTCCACCAGCTCGTACCCCACCTGGGTGGTGAGAAGATCTATCGGCTTGCGCCCCTCAAGCCCCAAGGCCGGTGTTCCCATCCAACGCTCTGCTTCAGCAGCATCGCCCAACACATCTTCCGCCCTGGTAAGCACCTCGGCGAAACGCCAGGCACGACTACTCTGCTCAGTGTTAAGCGGCTCCGGCGACTTGATCCGACGATAAAGCGTGCGTTCGGACATACCGATCAGCTTGACGGCCATTGCCCTATCACTAAGCAGGTCAACTGATTCGACAAATCGCAATACATCGCGAGACGGCAAGCCCTTCTCGATCATCTCGTGAATGTACAGGGCCGTCGTTGCCTCGGGTGCAGGCTTGCCCAGCAGGCGCTCCAGCGTGCGTTGCAACAAACTCGTCTTGGCATCGAGGGCACATTCGGCAACCTTCATCATCAGCCTCATTGACAGCCATCTGTCAAAATAATAGTGCCATCTGGCAAAAGTGTCGAGAGACCTGAGCTTGACGGAAAGAAGGTCCGCTGATCCGGATAGTCAGCAGGGCGCGTTCGCCAGTTCGCCTGGCGTGATCCCCATGGGCAACCGACCAGGTCGGTGCCATCTCCTGAACGCGCTTCATCATGTCAGGACTTCACGGAATGGCCAGACCCCTGTCATGGAACGTCTCTACCCCGAGCCCACCGCAATACCAGCGTGCGCTGCACACTGGCCAGAGTATGGCGAGTATGGCGGATATAGCGCAGGCAGCGTGAAGCATGACGGATGCCTATCAAGTGTTTCGATCACAGCGTGTTTTCTTCACCGCACTGACATGAATAACGCAGGGCGTGACACGAGCAGAGTTCTCACTTGCAGCACATGCAAGCGGCTCGACATCAAGAACCTGACATAGTTCCCAGCACAGCTCTTACTGCAGCTCCCAACACCGCTTTTATCTACCCAGGACAATTCGTAAGTCTAAAGCGTTACCTCGTCTGGTACAGCGAGCGCTTTCCTCAGGCAGTCCTTAAAAAAACAAGTGAAAAGCCGAAATACGTAAAAAGGTCATTATGGTGAATCATCTCATATACAAGCAGTTCGTGTAGAAACAGAAGCAAATGCCTTTTCCATAGAGGAATGTCAATTTTTCATCCGAAACCGCCATGCATTTTTATTGCAAACAAGAACGCGCTATTAAAAAATATTAATCGACAACACCTCTAGCAGCTCCGCGAAAAAACGCATCGCGTATAAGCGGAAGTTAAATTCCTATCCAGAAGGCATCAGCATGACACCTTTAGAGTTTGCGAAAGAGAACGCCAGATACACCATTGATCTACGTCAGCATTTCCACGAAAACCCAGAACTGAGCCAGCAGGAATTTAAAACGGCAGAGCGTATTTGTCATGAGCTCGACAAATTAAACATCTCCTATGAAAAGGAGGTGTGTGGTACTGGAATACTGGCAACCATTGAAGGTCAACCTGGGGATGTCGTTCTTGGCCTTCGTGCAGACATTGATGCACTGCCAGTCACGGAAGCCTCTGGCGTCTCATTTTCCTCAAAAAACCAAGGGGTGATGCATGCATGCGGCCACGACGGCCATATCGCCATGCTACTGACTGCTGCCAAGTTCCTGTCGGAGAACAGAGACACGTTCAAAGGAACAGCCAAACTTATCTTCCAGCCTGATGAAGAGCTTGAGGGCGCCGCTCAGAAGATCGTGGCCGAAAGAAGCGATTTTTTTGAAGATATGACTGCCATTGCTGGACTACATGTGTGGCCAGATATTCCCGTCGGCACCATCTCTGTCGATAGCGGTCCGCGCATGGCAGAAGCCGACTTCTTCGATATCACAATCGTAGGAAGCAGCGGCCATGGATCCATGCCTCACCAGACCATCGACCCTGTATTGATTTCAGCGCATGTCATTACCAGCCTTCAGAGTATCTGCAGCAGACAGGTTGATCCCTTCCTTCCCACCGTGGTCAGCGTGTGCGCGGTCAATGGCGGAGTCGCTCACAACGCTATTCCCGATACCGTCCACCTCAAGGGCACATGTCGCTACTTCTCCAATGACACGAGAGACACCATAAAGCAGCGTATTGAAACCATCGTGCAGGGTGTTACCTCATCGTTCGGCGCAACCTACGAGATTGAATACCTCTATGGAGCACCATTCGTCGAGAATGACGAACACTTTTCATCGCTGGCACAGCAGTCCGTCATCAATACACTTGGAGCGTCCGCACTTGTCTCAGTCGCGCCCTCCATGGCGGGTGAAGACTTCTCGGAATATCTCCAGAAAGTTCCGGGGTGCTTTGGCTTCATCGGCATCGGAAAAGGTGAGGGACAGTATCCGCTACACCATTCGAAATTCGATATGCAAGAAGCCGGCCTGATCAACGGCGTGGCGTTTCTTGTCGATTATGCTTCTTCTCTCCTCAAGTAAATCCATCTGCAGAGAATACCCATGAACTCAAGGCTATTTAAGTATCTACAGATACTGGCGCTATCATCGGCCGGGGCGACCATCTATCTCATTCCCTACATCAGGTATGTATTCTACGATTACCAGATTGCGGCGATGGATATCAGCAATCAGCAAATTGGCCTACTGACCACTATCTATACGGTGGGCACCACCCTGCTGATGATCCCTGGGGGTATTCTGGCAGATAAGAGCTCCACCAAGCGCTGTATTATTTTATCGCTACTCTCGACGTCAATACTGACCTTCATCTACGCCTTCAACATGGGCTATGGCATCAGTCTGGCCATCTGGTTCCTGCTATCGTTCTCTACCGTGTTTGTTTTCTGGGGTGCCCTCATGAAAACGATTCGCCTGATCGGGGGAGAAAAAGAACAAGGGTTCATGTATGGACTTTACTACATGGGCAACGGACTCTTCGGCGCGGCCATCAATGGCATTGCTGTGTGGGTACTAGGCTTCTCGGACGACATGTCGCAGCAATTCTTCTACGTTGTCATGATTTACGGCATCAGTACCACGATTGCAGCAGCCGTCGTCTGGTTCCTCATCAAGGAGGATCGCGAGGCGTCCCGCAACCTTGTTACCAATAACTTTGATAGCTCGCAGATCGTGGTCCTGCTCAAGAGCCCAGTGCTCTGGATCTTCTCGGTCATTATCTTTGCCGCCTTCATGATTTTCTCCAGCAACGTCTACTTTACGCCTTATCTGACCGACATCTATGGGGTCTCTCCTGAGCAGTCTGGCATTCTTACCATCTTCAGAACCTACGTATTCTATATACTCGCTCCCGTCAGTGGTCTTATCGCCGACAAGGTGTTCAAGTCGACCAGCCGCTGGTTCGTGGTACTTTTCGCGATCCTTGCCCTGCTCTACACCGGCGTGATCTACATGCCAGAAAATGCCAGTTCGACCATGGTCAGCCTCTATTCCCTGCTGCCAGGCATCTTCAGCTTGTCGCTCTACGGCATCGTGTTCTCCATCGCCAGTGAAACCAAGATCCCGGCATCTCTGATGGCTACCGCTGCAGGCATTGCTTCGGTGATTGGGTTCTCTCCCGACCTGTTCTCAGCGACGCTTTTCGGCCACTGGCTAGATCTGGACAAGGCGCTTGGCTACCACAATATCTTCCTCACCCTGGCCTTGGTCAGCGTGCTGGGAATGATTGCGTCATTCACCATCAGCGCCAGAGCAAGAAAGCTGGCCCTCCAGGTCAGCCACTGACGTAAGGCTGCCCCCAAAACGAAGACGCCCCCTCCGGCGGAAAGCCGGAGGGGGCGTCTTTATGGACAGTCACCTATCAGGACTGCGCCATCTCCTGAACGCGCTTCATCATGTCAGGATTCTGCTGAATGGCCTGGCCGATGGCATTGAACTTCTCCACCTCGAGCCCGCTTTGCTGTACGGCCTCGACCATCTTCTGGTTGGCCTCGGTGCGCACATCCTGCTGGGCCTGCTGGTCCTCGGCCTCTTGCAGGCGCTGGGTGTAATCCTGAGAAATCGTGGCGATCTCCTTGGACGCATCGGCAAACTTCTGCAGTTCGGCGTCAGAGAAGTTCTGTGCCTGTACTGCTGCTTCCACGTCGGCGCTGGACGATGCCTGTGCGCTGGCGTCTTGAGCGTGGGCCGTGGCGCTCATCAGACCGGCGGAGAGCAGTGCGGCAGTAATCAGGGCAGTGAATCGTTGCATGAAGTCCTCCAGGAGGTCATTGAGAATTCGTCAATCGCTCGCCCATTGTGACGACACACGTTCGCATCGGTTCCCCACGATCGTGTTACGGAATGCAAGCCAGCTGTCTCCAGCGAGCGACATCAGCGTGAAGAGCTGACCCCATGGTACGCCAACGCTGCGTCAGGTGAAGTGCAGAATAGCGGACACTTCTCGCGGTTTCTGTCACTACGTGGTGGGGGCAGCGACTCAGCCGTGCCGGCGCGGATGTGCCGACACTCGCGCCTGCGGCTAGCAAGCCAAGCACTGTCTCCCCTGCCACCGGATGCTCCGGCGACAGGGGAGAAGCGTTGGCCTAGCCGGCGCTATCCGTAAGCCAGGTTGGGTAGCCAGGTCACCAGCGCCGGGAACAGGATGACCAGCAACAGCCCCAAGGCCTGCAGAGCCAGGAACGGGAAGGATGAGCGGAAAATCTGCCCCATGGTGATATGGGGAGGACACACGCCCTTGATGTAGAACAGCGCATAGCCAAAGGGAGGACTCAGAAATGACATCTGCATGTTGACCAGATAGATGACCCCGAACCACAGCGACACATCGGCGGGATCTACGCCAGGCAGCCCCAGCACCCCGGTAAAGTCGAGCCCCTTGATCAGCGGCACGAAGATTGGCACCGCCAACAGCAGGATACCGACCCAATCCAGGAACATGCCCAGCGCCACCAGCAACACCATCATCAACGCCAGTACCGCGTAAGGACCGAGCCCAGCGCCGGCGATCAGGTCCTGCACGAAGGTCTGGCCCCCCTGCAGGATGTAGAAGCCAACAAAGATGCTGGCGCCGAAGATGATCCACATCACCATCGCCGTGGCCACCAAAGTCGTCATGCAGGCGGCGTGCAGATTGGGCCAGGTCAGGCGCTTATGCAGTGCCGCCACCAGCAAGGCACCGAAGGTTCCGATACCGGCCGCTTCCACCGGCGTGGCGACGCCGGTGAAGATGATCCCGAGTACCAACATCACCAGCGCGATGGGCGCCAGCATATTGCGCAACAGCCTCAGCTTCTCGGCGCTGGACACGCGATCTTCCACCGGCATCGGCGGTGCCACCTTGATGTTCAAGGTACCCCGCATCCAGCAATAGAAGGCGTACATGCCCGCCAGCAGGAGACCAGGAATCAGCGAGCCGAGATAGAGCTCGCCTACGGACTGCTGGGCGATGACGCCGTAGATGATCGCCAGGATCGAGGGAGGGATCAGAATGCCCAGGGTGCCGCCGGCCATGATCGAGCCCAGCGCTATCTCGGGCTGATAGTTGCGCTTGAGCATCGCCGGCAAGGCGATCAGCCCCATCGTCACAACGGCGGCCCCTATCACACCGACCATGGCGGCCAGCAAGGTGGAGGCAATGATGGTGGCGATGGCCAGCCCGGCCTTGAGGCCCCCCATCCACTTGTAGACCACATCGAACAGCTCTTCGATGATGCCCGCTTTCTCCAGTACCGACGCCATGAAGATAAACAGCGGGATGGCCGACAGCTGGTAATTGGTCATCATCGGGAAGATCCGCGATGGCATCAGGTTCAGCATGTGCTGATCGCCCACCAGATACAGGAAGACGACACCGAGCCCACCGGTGACGAAGGCCAGCGGCAACCCGGCCACCAGGACCACCATCAAGGTGCCGAACATCAGTAACGTCAGCTCGCCAATGCCGACGGTGGCCAGGGCATTCTCCAGGCTCATCGCCAGGCTTTCGTAGTCGGTCAGAGCGATGTTGACCACTTCATACAGCGTGTAGGCACCCAGCAGCAGAGCCAGCCCCACCAGTACGGCAGCAAAGGTCCGGCTACCGGCGTGGCTCTGGCGGTGATGGGCGTAGGACTGCATATCGCGAATCAGCTGCGCGATGCCCTGCAGCAGCAACAGCAATGCCCCCAGGAACAGCATGAACTTGACCGGATAATACTGTACGGCCCATTCGGTAAAGGACACCTCATTGGCGTAACTGTCTCCAAACCACCAGACATCACTGACCGACTGTGAGAAGAAGCGCCACCCGGTGGTCAGTAGCGCCAGGGTGAAGATAAAGAAGAAAATCGAGGTGACCAGGTCCAGCGCTGCCTTGTTGAGCGGCGCCGCCCGCTGGTAGAGGATATCGACTCGTACATGCCCCCCTTCACGCAGGGCGAAGGCGCCCGCCAGCAGGTATTGCATGCCGAACATCAGGGTCATCGACTCATGCGCCCAGTTGGTCGGCGAGTTGAAGGCGTAGCGCATCAGCACTTCGTAGGTGAACACAAAGGGGGCGATCAGCGACCAGTAAGCCACATAGCGACCGGCGAACCCCGAGATGCGGTCGATACCCGCCGTCAGCGCATTTCCCGGCGGCACATAGTCAGCCTGCTCCGACGACACAGGCGTCTCGGCCGTATCACTGCCGCTGACCTGACCGCCGCGGCGAAAACTTCTGTCCACCAACAGCATCACGACCAGCGGCAACCCCGCCAACACCGACCAGTACAGCCAGTGAGGCAGAACGAAATCGATCTGAAGATTCATTGACGCTCCTCCGCAGGCCGCCGGCTTGCTGCAGGCGACCACGGACCATTCATCGAAGCCGATCGGGCAGTCCCGGGCGGCACGTCAGTCATTCAGGAGTACTCGCGACGCTGGCGCCCCAGCGTCGCGGTTGTCCTCAAGCGTTGAGCTCGAAATCCTTGATGTCTTCTTCGGTGATCAGGGCCACCGCCGGGTCGAGCATGGTGTTGAGGTGGGCGCGGAACAGCTTCGCCGCATCCGGATCCTTGTTGGCCCATTCGAACCACAGCGGGATCGCGGCATCGCGGAAACGGTCGGCATCCTCTTCTGACAGGTGGATGATCTCGACACCCTTCTCGCGATACTTCGGCCAGGCCTCGGCGTTGGCCTTCTGGATGGCGGCGTAGTGCTCGCGGGAGTAGGCGGCGACCAGGTCGTGCATCAGGTCCTTGGTCTGATCGGACATGCGCTCGTAGACGCGGCGGTTGACCGCGATGTCCATGAGGTCGACCGCCTGGTGCAGACAGGGCGTCGAAGGCGGGCCCATGATGATGTAGTCGGTCACCTGCCAGAAGCCCAGTTCGAAGTTGACCGCCGCACCGGTGTAATCCGCCGCATCAATCGTCCCCTTCTCGAGGGCAGGATAGACCTCTGAGCCAGGCAGCAGCGTGGTACGGGCGCCGATCTTGGCGAAGGTTTCGGCGACAATGCCGCCCGGCATGCGGATCTTGACCCCAGCGAAGTCGTCAAAGCTTCTCAACGGCACCTTGGAGTGAATCAGGTTGAGGTCGTGGTGCACGTAGCCCAGCAGTTCCTGACCCTGTTTGCGGTAAAGATCCTTGGCAATACCGAAGCCGCCGTAAGCGCCGAACATCATGTCCCACTGGTGAGGCACGGACAGGCCCATGGGGTAGGCCGTCAGAAACACCCCAGCCGGCATCTTTCCTGGCCAGTAGACGGTGAACCAGTTCTGTCCATCGAGCACCCCATTGCGAACCGCATCGGCTACCTCGAAGGCGCCGGCGACGGCGCCGGCAGGAAAAGGCTCAATCGTCACTTCACCACTGGTGGCCTCGGCCACACCGTTGGCCCATTGTTCGAAGATGCGATAGCCGGTCGTCCCTGGCTGCCAGGACGATTGCATGCGGATGCGAATGCCCTGTTGAGCCTGCACATTGCCGACCCAGGGAGCC
Organism: Halomonas sp. DP8Y7-3; assembly: GCF_019801675.1. NCBI lineage: Bacteria > Pseudomonadati > Pseudomonadota > Gammaproteobacteria > Oceanospirillales > Halomonadaceae > Halomonas > Halomonas sp. DP8Y7-3. The sequence continues at coordinate 194,879 of NZ_JAHVIO010000003.1, read as the reverse complement.
GCCACCGCAGCGGCAGAGCCGACCGCCGCGGCCTTGAGGAAGCGGCGGCGATCCGGCGTCACAGGGCTGGCAGCGGCCGCATGGGTATCGAGAGGTGTCGTAGACATGCCAGGCTGATCTTGCCGGGACTTGTCGATCGGAGACATGGCAAAACTCCAGGTGGATCGGCACGCCGAGGGTCGGCGGTGCCAGGTGCGTTGTTGTTGTCGATCCATGGCGTCAGCATTGACTACCGCAGGCGTTCCCGGAAGGGACCCAGGCCCTGCACGCGTCCATGCGCAGACATCCGCCACCTGACTGCAGGTATTTCCCCAGCGATGCGGCATCAGAGCTTGGGTGATGTGCGGCTCGAGCTGCTGCGCAGCCATATGCCGGCTCACCGTTTTGCTCCTAAAGCCCTGATGGAACGGAGCCCTGATTCACTAGAGCACACACCTGTCGCGGGACGGCTGTCGTCGAAAAAAAGCTAGCGAAAAGCACTAATACGGCCAACGCAGTGTTTCAACGCAAGTGCCCTCTCCGATTGGTCTGACCAGTGCCCATAGAGGCAAAAAAACTTGTAAAAACAACCCAAATCATGGTCTGACCAATCATCTGACGACGTCTCGACCTACGACCAAAGCACGACAGCGACGGGACATCGGCAGCTCCAGCCCGGCCGCCTTTTCAGGCATCATGGGCTCTGCTTTCACGGCTCGCACCTCCGGGCCCTGGCTTATCGCAAAGGAGCCTCTCCATGGAACGGATCCTGTCTTCTCGGCAGTCGCCGGTATTGCTGCCCTTACTGACAACTGTATCCATCACTGCATGCGCCACTGCATGCGCCACTGAATTCGCCACAGTCGCCACCACCATCACAGCGCCTGACGTGTGCTCCGAGACGCACCCATGAGCAGCACGAAGACGCTGCCTGGCGGACTGACAGCAGCCATGCCGTTGGTCTTCGTACTGCTGTGGAGTACCGGCTTCATCGGTGCCAAATTCGGCCTGCCCTACGCCGAGCCCTTCACCTTTCTGACCATCCGCTTCATCGCTACCCTGGCGCTGCTGGTACCGATTGTGTTGCTCACTCGATCGGCATGGCCACGGGGGCTGCGTCTGTGGGGGCACGTCGCCGTGTCGGGGTGCCTCGTCCATGGGGCCTATCTAGGCGGCGTGTTCTATGCCATCAGTCTGGGTATGCCGGCGGGGCTGGCCTCTTTACTGGTGGGCCTGCAGCCGCTGCTGACGGCGGCACTGGCGGGCCCATTGCTTGGCGAGAGGCTCACACCGGTGCAATGGCTGGGGCTCGTGATGGGGCTGGCAGGCGTCAGCCTGGTGCTGGGCGGCAAGATGGACCTGTCGGCCCTGTCCTTCGACGGGTTCGGCTGGCCTGCGCTGGCCTGTACGCTGGTCGCGCTGCTGGGTATCGCGCTGGGAACGCTGTACCAGAAGCGCTTTTGCACCGGCATGCCTCTGCTCGGGGGCAGCGTGGTGCAATACTTGGGCGCGCTGGCGCTGCTCGGTGGGGGTTGCCTGCTGCTGGAAAGCCGCGAGGTCGAGTGGACACTGACCTTTGTCCTGACCCTTGGCTGGCTGGTGCTGGTGCTGTCGATCGCGGCCATTCTGCTGTTGATGCTGCTGATCAAGCGCGGAGAAGCTTCCCGGGTCGCCAGCCTGTTCTATCTGGTTCCGCCGGTGACCGCGGTCGAGGCCTGGTGGCTCTTCGATGAAGGCCTGCCGGCGCTATCCCTGGCCGGCATGGTCATCGCCATCGCCGGGGTGGCGCTGACGATCCGTGCCAAGCGCGGCAGGTGATGCGCCGGCACCGGGCGCATCAGTCCACCTTCACCTGTCGGAAGCGAGCATTGATCACACAGTAGGTGCCGTAATTGAGCAGTCCTCCTGCCACCGCGGCCAACCACCATGGGCCAAAGGGCTGGGCGGCCAGAGCATCCAAGGCCCCACCCAGCCCCTCCGCCTGGCCTGGATCGGCCTGCCAGGCAGCAGCCAGCAGAAAGCCTCCGATCAGTGCGAAGACGACACCGCGAGCGGCCAGGCCCCAGCGGCTGAGCCCTGACGCGAGGTCTTTCTGGCGCTTGCTCATGTCCTGTCGTCGCCAGCGCTCCAGGTAGCTGGCGGTCAACGCACGCCAAGACTGGCGCACGCCAACACCGATAAAGATCAGGCCCAGTGCGGCCACCAGCCAAAGACCGCCAGGATGGGACATCAGCAGCGCTGTTCGCTCCTCGGCCCCTCCCGTAGTCTCGTGAGGATCATCCAGCAGCTCAAGCCCGTACCAGCCTAGACTGGCGTAGATGAGTCCGCTGATCACCAGCGCCGCCCGTGTGCCCAGGGCCTTCAGACTACGGCCACGATTCTCCACATCGAACAGTCCCTGCAAGCCACGCCAGGCGGCGTAGGCATAGAGCCCCGCCACCAGTGCCGCCAGCATCAGCGAGCCAAACGGTTGCCGCGCCAGATGAGCCAGGGCTTCCTTGGTGCCGACATTGTCACCGCCCAGTCCCACCGCCCCCAGCGCGGCCAGGATTCCGATCAGCAGATAGACAACGCCCTTGGCGGTATAGCCAAGTCGCGCCAGGATGACGATCCATCTACGCCGATGGCGTAGAGGCGCAGGTAGAGAGGGCATGACAGCTCCAGACACTCAAGACCCCTCTATCCTCCGCAAAAAATCTCGTTTCAGCAAAAACGATTGGCAGCGCAGCCTCCCCCAGCGTCTGGAGTCGTCCTGATTCGGCCTGTTGTTGCCAAACTTAGCCATCACCGCCCTGACGTTCTGGCGATGAGCCGCTAGCCCAGCCGGTTCAGGGCATGGGCGGCAATGGCCGTATCCTGCACGCCCGTCCCGGTGAGGTCACACACGGTAATGGTGGCATCGGACAGGCGCAGACGATCCCCACGCGCAATGACCTGGCCCAGTTCATGCACCTTGAACGGCACCTCACGTCCATGAAACGCCTTCAGCTCGCCGTTGGACTCGCTCTGGGCGCGGGTGTCACAGACAAAGGCATCAGCACGCGTCAGTACGCTTTCGGCCAACTCCCGCTTATCCGGACTATCCGACCCCATGGCGGTCACATGCACCCCTTCGGGCAGGTCGGCGGCCTCCAGAATCGGTGCCTGGGAGGGCGTGGTGGTGACGATGATGTCGGCCATCGCGCAGGCCTCACGCACGCTATCGTGGACATTCACGGTAAGCCCAGCCGCACGCATGGTCTCGGCGTACTCCTCGGCAGCCGACCCACGCCGAGACCACACATCGACGATTTCGATGTCACGTACCAGCCGCAGTGCCTCGACCTGCCGGATGGCCTGTTCCCCGGCTCCCAGCACGGTGACGCGGCGACTGGAGTCACGGGACAGGTACTTGGCGGCGATGGCGCCCGCCAAGGCAGTGCGCACCATCGTCAGATAGCCCTCATCGAACAGCACCGCATCGACCAGACCGGTGCGGGCCGAGAACACCATCATCAGGCCGTTCAGGCTCGGCAGGCCTATCTTGGGATTGTCGAAGAACCCCGGGCTGACCTTGATCGCAAAGCGGTCGTGACCACGAATATGGGCGGTCTTGACGTCCACCTCGCCATTGGCCTCCTCAATGGCCATGGACAAGATCGGCGGCTGCACCACCTCGCCTCGCCCCAGTGCAGCGAAGCCCTCTTCGACGGCTGCCAGGGCGTGATGGTCGATAGCGACAGCCTGACGAATCTGTTCGCGGTTGAAGAGCTGCATGCATGGCTCCTTGTCATGGATAGGACACCTGTCGGTGCCCTGTGAAGAAAGTCCTGAGGCGGACGCTGGATCAAGCCTTGGTCTCATGTGCGGCCTCAAGTGCGGGCCTCAGCCGCGAGGGCCATCGGCCGCACACCGGCGCGCCTGGTCAAGGGTCTCCAGCGAGACGCCATTGCCGGAAAGTACCAGCACAACGCGCTCTCCGCGAACGTCCAGGTGGCCCTGCGCCATGGCCGCCAAACCGACAGCGGCGGCCCCTTCGACCAGGATCTTGTCGTGCTCGAGCAGGTCCACCATGGCCTGGGCGATGGCACGCTCCGACACTTGGCAATGGTCGTCCATCACCTGTTTGACCAGCTCGAAGGTGCAGCGATTGTCCAAGCCGATACCGCCACCCAGGGAGTCTCCCAGGCTCTCGACCTCGTCCACCTCGACCGGATAGCCCGCCGTGAGGCTGGCATGCATGGCGGCCCCCTCGGCCAGGCTGACACCACTGACGCGGGCAGCAGGACGCACGCCCTTGATCGCGGCCCCAATGCCTCCCAGCAGTCCTCCACCGGACAGCCCCACGATCACTCGGTCAAGCTCGGGCAGGTCTTCCAGCAGCTCGATCCCGATGGTGCCCTGGCCCGCCGCGATAAGGGGGTCATCAAAGGGAGGGATTAGCGTCATGCCCTCTTGCTCCACCAAGCGCGCCACCTCCATGAAGGCCTCATCCTGGCTGGCTCCCACCTGCCGAACCTGGGCGCCCAGGGCCTCGATAGCGGCGACCTTGTTAGCCGGCACCAATCGCGACAGGCAGATCACGGCGGGTACCCCGAGACGCGACGCCGCATAGGCGACCGCACGCCCATGGTTGCCGGTGGAGGCGGTAGTCACACCACGTGCCAGGGCATCGCGTCCATCTCGCTCCAGCAGCGCGGCGATCATGTTGGTGGCACCGCGAAGCTTGAACGCGCCGGTGGGCTGCAAGGTTTCGAGCTTGAGATACACCTCAGCGTCAAAGCGTTCGGACAGCGGTCGCGACAACACCAGCGGTGTACGTGTCACCTGGCCGGCAATCCGGTGTCGGGCCTTGAAGATCTCGTCCAGGCTCACGCCATGGGCAGAGCACGTGGAGGCTTGCATGGCTGTCTCCTTTTATGGTGCGCGACGAAGGCGACCGTCCTCCAGCGCCCCCGCCGCCGCGTAAAAACCGACAGGGGCCGCCTCCCTCAAGGAGACGACCCCATGTCACACACCGCAGATCAGCGCTGACGTCAGGCAGTCTGCAGTACGCCTTCCTTGACCAGCTGATCGGTGACCTTGTTCACGGCACGCTCGGCACGGGCGACAATTTCATCGACCTCGGCGCGGGTAGTGGTCAGCGGCGGCGCAAACCCGAGGATGTCACCCTGCGGCATGGCACGAGCAATCAGGTTCTCCTCGAGCGCCGCGGCGGCGATCCGTGGGCCCACCTTGTGGCTCGCGTCGAAGGCCTGGCGGGATTCAGGATCCACGGCAAACTCCAGTGCCGCCAGCATGCCCACCCCACGGGCCTCACCGACGATGGGATGATCGCCGAACACCGCCTGCATGCGGCTCTGCAGGTAGGCGCCGGTATCACGCGCGTTGCCGGTCAGGTTCTCACGCTCGATGATCGCCAGGTTGGCCAGAGCCGCAGCACACCCCAGAGCGTGGCCGGAATAGGTCCAACCGTGACCGATCGGGCCCAGCTCGCTGGTACCTTGCTCAAGCACTTGCCACACGCGATCCCCCACGATCACCCCGGACAAGGGCTGATAGGCACTGGTCAGGCCCTTGGCGATGGTGATCAGGTCGGGCTTGATGCCATAGGCGTGGCTGCCAAAGTCGGCGCCGATACGACCAAAGCCACAGACCACTTCATCGGCGATCAGCAGGATGTCGTACTTCGCCAGCACCGCCTGGATGGCGTCCCAGTATCCTTCGGGCGGTGGCACGATGCCGCCAGTGCCGAGCACCGGCTCACCAATGAAGGCCGCCACGGTGTCGGGACCTTCCGCCAGAATCATCTCTTCGAGCTTCTCGGCACAATAGGCGGAGAACTCGCGCTCGCTCATGCCGGCCTGCTCGGCACTGCGCTGGTAGTAATGGGGCGCCTCGGTGTGCAGCACGCCGGCCATGGGCAGGTCGAACTGATCATGGAACGCCTTCAGACCGGTCAGCGAGCCGGTAGCCAGGCCAGAGCCGTGATAGCCACGCTGGCGCGAGATGACCTTCTTCTTCTGTGGGCGGCCTAGAACGTTGTTGTAGTAGCGCACCAGCTTCAGCTGGGTCTCGTTGGCATCGCTGCCGCCCAGGCCATAGTAGACCTTGGACATGCCGGGACCCGCCAGTTTCAGAATCTGCTCGGACAGGGCGATCTGAGGCTCATTGGAGTGACCAACGTAGGTGTGATAGTAGGACATCTCCAGCGCCTGCTGGTAAATGGCCTCGGCGACTTCGGTGCGGCCATAGCCGATGTTGACGCAGTAGAGCCCGGCAAAACCGTCGATGAATTCGCGGCCGTCCTTGTCGACGATGTGAATGCCCTTGCCGCCGGTGATGACGCGGCCAGGCGCGTCGCCATGGGCGAAGTCACGCAGGTGCGTCGAGGCGTGAAAGGTGACCTTGCGGTCGCGATCGATCAGGTCCTGATGGGTGCTCATGTGGTTTCCTTGTTTCTTGCCCGTAGCGCTTCACGCTCTCGCCGAGAGAACGGATCAGCGGTTTCGTCATCAATGTCGGCCCGTACCTGCTAAGGGCCGACCGTCCTGCCGCGGTCATGTCGTCCATCACCGCAGGCTGTCATCTAGCTGCCAGAGACCGAGCCCAGTGCGCCGAGGCAGTAGTACTTGGTTTCCAGATATTCATCGATACCGGTGGCGCCACCTTCGCGTCCCAGGCCCGACTGCTTGACGCCCCCAAACGGCACGGGAGGACCGGTCATCTTGACCGAGTTCACCGACACCATGCCGAACTCCAGGGCGCGCAGCAGTTTCCAGATCCGCCTGATGTCATGGGTGTAGACATAGGCGGCCAGGCCGTACTCGGTGTCATTGGCCAGAGCGATCACCTCATCGTCATCGCAGTAAGCCGTCACGCCCGCCACCGGAGCAAAACACTCCTGACGCCATACTTTCATGTCCTGGGTCACGCCTGTGAGCAGCACCGGCATGAAGAAGTTCTCTCCCGGAGCATCCGTCTGATCCCCGGCGACCAGGGTGGCACCGCGGGAGACGGCGTCGTCCACGGTGGCACGGGCGTTTTCCACCGCCCGGCGGTGAATCAACGGCCCCAGGTCCACTTCGCTGAGCATCCCGTCGCCCACGGTCAAGGCGGCCATACGCTCGCTAAAGTGCGCCACGAAGGCGTCGTGGATCGACTCGTGAACCAGGATCCGGTTGGCCGCCAGGCAGTCCTGCCCCGCGGTCTGGAACTTGGCCGCCACGGCGGCCAGGGCCGCTTCCTTGGGGTCCATGTCCGGGCCCACGATGAAGGGCGCGTTACCGCCGAGCTCCATCGACACCCGCTTGACCGTCGGCGCGGATTGCTCCAGCAACAGCCGCCCCACACGGGTGGAGCCGGTGAAGGACACCGCCTTGACCCGGTCCTCGGCGCACAGCAGCGATGACACCTGGGCGGCATCCCCCAGCACCACATTGAAGATGCCCGCCGGGATTCCGGCACGCTCGGCCAGCTCCGCCAGGGCCAACGCAGAGAACGGCGTCTCGTTGGCCGGCTTGACGATCACCGGGCACCCCGCCGCCATGGCTGCTGCTGCCTTGCGGGTGATCATCGCCAGCGGAAAATTCCATGGCGTGATCAGCAGCGCAATGCCGACCGGCTCCTTGATCGTCCCCAGCGCCGCGTTGGGAATGTGGCTGGGAATCGTCTCGCCGTAGGTTCGCTTGCCCTCCTCGGCGAACCAGCGCACGAAGCTTGCCCCGTACTCCACTTCTCCACGCGCATCGGGCAGCGGCTTGCCCTGCTCGAGCGTCATGATCGTCGCCAGATCTTCGCGATGCTGCTGCAGCAAGTCGTACCACGCCAGCAGACGTTCACAGCGCTCGTCGGCGCGCAGGGCTCGCCACTGGGCGAAGGCCTCGTCGGCCACGTCCACACTACGACGGATCTGGGCCGGCTCGAGCAGCGGGATATGACCGATCACCTCACCATTGGCGGGGTTGATCACCGCTTCTTCGCGGCCTTCATCACCGTGGGTCCACTTGCCACCGATGTAGGCATACTGACGAAACAGACGCGGATCGCTGAGCTTCATGACGCTACCTCCCTAGTCGGTTCCGTCGTCTCATCAGGGGGACGGAACACCTGTATCAATGCCATGGCAGGCGCCACGCAATGACGTCATGGTAAGGGAGATACCAGGGACGGACTTTTTGAAGCCGCCGCTGGAAGATGGCATTTTTTTTGTCCCGACTCGCTACATCGAGGTTTTTTCTGCCATGCAGGTTTGTGCAAACCGATGACCCAGGCAGGCCCCTGACGAGGCCCGGCTCGAGCCTCAAGTAGCGCTGCTGTTCAGGGCGTCGATATCGACCCCCTGGCGCGGCGCCTTGACCTGCTTGGTCACGATGTAGGTGAAATAGCGCTCGATCCCGATGTCCGACGTCAGCCAGTCATCGATCAATCGCTGATAGGCGTCGATGGTCTCGGTCTCGACCTTGATCAAGTAGTCGACCCCTCCACCGACGGCCACACATTCCGTCACCTCGTCGGTCGCATGAACCAAGGCCTCGAACCGCTGGAAGCTCTCGGCGTTATGGGCCTTGAGCTCGATCTGCACCCATACGGGGGTGCGCCGAACCAATGCGGCGGCATTGATTCTGGCGCAATAGCCTTCGATGACGCCGGCCTTCTCCAGACGCCTCACCCGCTCCCAGCAGGGGCTGACCGAGAGGTTGATGGCTTCGGCCAGCCGCGACTTGGTGATGCGCCCGTCCTGGGACAGGATGGACAGTATCTTGAGATCGTAACGGTCAAGTTTCATGACTCGCCCAGGGATTCCACCACTTCCGCGATCACCGCAATGGTGTCCCCCATGTTGACCTGTGCCGGAAAGCGACGGGCCGCCAGGATGCCATCGCGTTCGGCCCGATACTCGATGGGCTTGGCACCGCTGCGCGTCATGTCATACACCCTTGCAATCACATCACCGCGTTGAACGCTGTCGCCGAGGGCGTGGGTCAGTTCGAGCAGCCCGGTGTGTTCACTCTGCACGTAGCAGCTGGCATCCGGCATATCGAGATAGACCTGGGTCTCGGGCATCGCTACCTCACCCTGCTTCAAGCCGAAGTGAATCAAGATATTGTCGATGCCGCGCTCGGTGATGGCGAGGCTCTCGGGGGTCGAGGTGCCACCGCCACCCAGCTCGGTCGCGATGAAGACCTTGCCCTGACTTTCCACCACCGTATCGAACAGGGCCGCTGCATCGAGTTCGAACATCATCATGGCGTAGGGAGCGCCAAAGGCCTTGGCGCCTTCCAGCGCCTGACGCTGCTGCTCGGGGTTGTCGAGCACATGGGATGCACCAAACGGAATGATATCGAGGGTGCGGCCGCCAGAATGCAGGTCCAGCACGATATCGGCCATCGGCACCATTTCGCGAGTGAAATAGTCGGCGATCTTTTCCGTGACGCTGCCGTCGGGGTCTCCCGGAAAGCTGCGATTGAGGTTCCCGCCATCCATCGGTGAGGTGCGTCGTCCTACCTGGGCTGCTGGCGTGTTCATCATCGGTACGATGATCACCCTCCCCTGCACCTCTTCCGGCTTGAGCGATACCGAGAGTTTCTGCAGCGCCGTGATGCCCTCGTACTCATCACCATGGTTGCCACCGGTCAACAGCGCCGTGGGACCCTCGCCATTGGCCACCACCGTCACCGGAATCATCACCGCTCCCCAGGCCGACTCGTCGTTGGAAATCGGCAGTTTGAGAAAACCGTGCTGAACGCCCTGGGCGTCGAAATCGACGGTCGCGGAAATCGGGCTCTTGCGCTTGCTCATGGGAACTCCAGAACAGAATCTGCGGAAAGCATGTCGATGCCGTCATGGGCACCGGATTATCGTGAGATCGCATCCGGCGCTGTGGTCCTGTCATGGCAACGGGACAGCAGCGCCGCAGCGGCCAGGGGAAACGCCTACTTGACGAATAGCTGACGCGGGAAGTTGGCCAGGGGCTCAGCCCCGTTTTCGGTGATCAGGATGCTTTCGGTAATCTCGAGCCCCCAGTCATCCATCCACATGCCCGGCATGAAGTGGAAGGTCATGCCCGGTTCGAGGATGGTATCGTCAGACGGGCGCAGGCTCATGGTACGCTCGCCCCAGTCCGGGGGATAGCTGATGCCGATGGGGTATCCGCAGCGGGCGCCCCCCCGGTCAAAGCCGTACTTGTCCATCGCCGCGCCGAGTGCCAGAGCGATATCGGCGGTACGATTGCCCGGCTTGGCCACCGCAAGACCGTTTTCGATACCTTCCAGCAAGGCCGACTCACCGCGCACGAACTCCTTGGGCGGCTTGCCCAGAAACACCGTGCGCGACAGCGGGCAGTGGTAGCGCTTGTAGCAGCCGGCAATCTCGAAAAAGGTGCCTTCCCCCTCGCGGAAGGGAGTGTCGTCCCAGGTCAGGTGCGGTGCCGCGGCGTCACTGCCCGTCGGCAGCAGCGGGACGATGGCCGGATAGTCACCGCCATAGACCTGACCGGTGCTGTCGGTCCAGCCTTCAATGCCGACACGATAGATTTCCGACACCAGCTTGGACTTGGCCAGCCCCGGCTCGATCATCTCGAGGATGCGCGAGTGCATGCCCTCGACGATACGCGCCGCCACCCGCATGTACTCGATCTCACGCGGAGACTTGATCGCTCGGCACCAGTTGACCAGTGCATTGGCATCCTGAAAACGCGCGTGGGGCAGTTCCTTGACCAGACTCTGATAGGCCTTGGCGGAGAAGTAGTAATTGTCCATCTCCATGCCGACCACCCCTTCACACCATGCCCGGTCAGGCATGATCGACTGCGCCAGATACTCCATGGGGTGCATGTCGGGGTTCTGGACGTAATAGTCGGGGTAATAGGTGATGTTGTCCGGATCCATCCAGCAGGTGCGCAGCGCACCGTTGCTGTCCTGACGCCGGCCGTACCACACGGGCTCGCCCTCGAGCCCCAGCAAGACGCACTGATGTACGTAAAAGGACCAGCCATCGTAGCCCGTCAGCCAGGCCATGTTGGACGGATCGCTGACGATCAGCACATCGATGCCTCGCATCGCCATCTCGGCACGCACCTTCTGCAGGCGCTGAGCGTATTCCTCACGAGTGAACGGCAGGGATACCTGAATCATGAAACCACTCGCCAAACAATGTCATCACCGAAAACCGGGCAACTAGAGGCCCGGCGCGCCCTTGCAGATGCCTTGAACGAACCGGCGTCAACCGCTGCCGAAGATGGGCCTGGGGCCTCGCCGCTTTCGTTCAATGTCTGCTTGATGCGGCATTGCTTCCCCTGTAGCGTGCGGAGGAAAGAATTGTCATGACAATCGTCATGAAGCGTCATGACAATGACTGATCAATGCCGTCTTGCTGATACTAGCACTACGTATAAGCTCCCGGTCAAAGGCTTTATTGCATCATGACAATTGATCTACTCGGCCAACTTGCTGCCCTGATCGATGGGCTTCCCGACGACGGCCAGCCAAAGTACCTGGCCATTGCGCGGGCGCTGTCCCGAGGCATACGCTCTGGTGAGCTTATGCCGGGCACTCGCTTGCCGCCCCACCGAAGATTGGCAGAGCACATTGGCGTCAGCGTACAAACGGTATCTCGCGCCTATGCACAGGCCGAAAAAATGGGCCTGGTCCAGGCCAGGGTCGGCAGTGGCACCTGGATCAATGCGCTGGACGACAATCGCGAGTCCGCCTATCTGCGCGCAGGTGAGCCCCGCTCGGAACAGGCATTGATTGACCTGTCGATTGCTCATCCGGTGTGTCCTCCCGCCCATCATCAGCGCTTTCGTGACAGCCTGCGGGAACTGGCCGACACGGCGCATCCTGACGTGTTTGCCGCGTGCCGCCCGATTGCTGGACTCCCTCATCAACGCGAGCTGGCCAGCTGGTGGCTGAACGAGCGGCTGGGGATGCCTGGCGAGCCGGACGACCGCATCCTCACCAACGGTGGCGCTCACGGCATAATGCTGGCCATTTCCAGCGTGGTGCAACACGGTGATCTGGTGCTGACCGAAGCCCTGACCGACCATGGGCTGATCGCCCTGTCGCGAACACTTGGCTTCCAGCTGAGAGGCGTCGCCATCGATGGTCAGGGCATGGTGCCGGAGGCCCTGGATGCCGCCTGTCGCCGCTTCAAGCCTCGCGCCGTGTGCCTGACATCAAGCCAGCTCAACCCTACCGGAGCGACTCAGGGCGAGGCCCGTCGGGACGACATTGCCGCGATCCTCGAGCGGCATGGCGTCTGGCTGATCGAAGATGACGTTCACGCGTTGCTTGAGCCCCAACCCCTGGCCCCGGTCAGCGCGCGCATCCCCACCCAAGGGTTTCATGTCACCAGCCTGACCAAGGCCACCATGCCGGGACTGCGCGCGGGATATCTGACCGTACCTCGCAGCCAGCTTCACCATACGCTGCCACGCCTGCGCGCGACCTCCTGGATGGCCACGCCGCTGTGCTTTGAAGTGGCCAATGCTTGGCTGGAGGACGGCAGCGTGGATCAGATGGCGGCTCATCAACGGGATCTGCTTGCCGAGCGCCAGCGCTTGGCCGCCCGCCTGCTGGCGGAGCATGGCCGCGCCTCTCGCCCCACCAGCCTGCATGTGTGGCTATCGCTACCGGGAAGCTGGCGCGCGGAGGAACTGCAGCAACTGGCCGAACAGGAAGGCGTGGCGATCACCACGGCCACGCCCTTCATGGTGGAGCAGACTCCGGCCCCGCGACGAGTGCGTCTTAGCCTTGGCGCCGAGCCGGATATCGAACGCCTGGAGGAAGGCCTCAGGCGCCTGGCGCAGCTGCTGGATGACGCCCCGCCCCCCATGATGCAGATTGTCTACTAGACCCGACCTACCGCCCGCAGAGGACTGTCCATGAAAGTTATCGTACATACCGACCAGGCAGACCAGTGGCAGCGCGCATTGTGCGAACGGCTACCCGGCGCGACCATCTGGAAGAGCCAAGACACGGATCGACAGCAGCGCGCCGAGGCCGACTACCTGGCCGCCTGGAAACCGGATGAGACGCTGATGCGGGAGTGCTCCGGCCTCAAGGGCATCATCAACCTGGGGGCAGGGGTCGATGCCTTGCTGAACAATCCGGCCCTGCCCCGAGATGTCCCGATCGTCAAGCTGCGCGATGCGGGCATGGGCGAACTGATCGCCGACTACACCCGCTATGGCCTGCTGCATTTCCAACGGGACTTCGATCGCTATCAGCGCCAGCAACAGCAGGCCCAGTGGCGAGAACACGCCGTCATCGACAAGCAGGAGTGGACGGTCGGCGTACTGGGATTGGGGGCCATCGGCGCCAAGGTCGCCGCCACCATCGCCGCCGACGGCTACCCGGTGCTCGGCTGGAGTCGATCGCCCAAGTCGCTGGAAGATATCGAGTGCCTGCACGGTGACGCTGGGCTGGAGCAGGCGCTGCAACGCTCACGCACCCTGGTGCTGCTTCTGCCAGATACTCCCGCGACTCACCACATCATCAACCAGCGCAGCCTGGCGCTACTGCCCCAGGGTGCCAGCCTGATCAACCCCGGACGCGGCACCTTGATTGACGAGGCAGCGCTGCTGCAGGCATTGGGCCCGGCCGATGACCATCAGGAGGGTCGTCTGCGCGGGGCGCTGCTCGACGCCTTCCCGGTGGAACCCTTGCCGTCCTCCAGCCCGCTGTGGCACCACCCGAGGGTTCTGGTGACGCCTCACATGGCTGGCCCTACCCCGCTCAACGAGGCCCTCGACCAGGTCGCCGCCAGCATCGAGGCGCTTAGCCAGGGCAAGGAGATCGAGACCGTGGACCCCGAAGCAGGCTATTGATAGCAGCGCTCATCGTGGCCTGGAATCGCTGATACCCCCTTGCGAACCAGCAAAAAAAGGGCACCTCATGGAGGTGCCCTTCTGCGGTCATTGATCAACGATCTTGCATCACGTCACTGCTCAGCTGTCACCGCCGATCTTGTCCTGGGTGCGCGTGTCGAAGTCACTGGCATCGTGCCGTTCGTGCAGCTGCTCGGCAGGCTCGCCGAAGGTGCGATTGACCATGCGCCCACGCTTGACGGCGGGGCGGGCATCGATGGCCTTGGCCCAGCGCAGCACGTGGGTGTACTCGTGCACCGACAGAAACTCGGCGGCATCGTACAGCCGGCCCAGGACCAGCTGGCCGTACCAGGCAAACGTCGCCATGTCGGCGATGCTGTAGCTGTCACCCGCCAGGAATTCATGGTCGGCCAGGTGGCGATCCAGCACATCCAGCTGGCGCTTGGTTTCCATGGTGAAGCGATTGATCGGATACTCGTACTTCTCAGGCGCGTATGCATAGAAATGCCCGAAGCCTCCGCCCAGATATGGCGCGGATCCCATCTGCCAGAACAGCCAGTTCATGGCCTCGGTCCGGGCCTTGTGGTCAGTGGGCAGAAAGGCGCCAAATTTCTCCGCCAGATACACCAGGATTGACCCCGACTCAAACACCCGCGTCGCTGGCTGAGTGCTGTGGTCCACCAATGCCGGGATCTTCGAGTTCGGGTTGATCTCCACGAAACCGCTGGAGAACTGGTCGCCATCGCCGATGCGGATCAACCAGGCATCGTATTCCGCCTGGTCATGGCCCAGCGCCAACAACTCCTCCAGCATGATATTGACCTTCACGCCATTGGGCGTCGCCAGGGAGTAGAGCTGCAGCGGGTGTTTTCCGACCGGTAGCTCCTTGTCGTGGGTCGGTCCGGCGATCGGCCGGTTGATGCTGGCAAATTGACCGCCACTTTCGCCTTCCCACTTCCATACTTTCGGCGGCTGGTACTGTGTGTCGTTGCTCATGATGTTCCTTCACGTGATGTGGGCATCATCCCGCTCAGACCGGGATCCGCTGTCGTCATGTTCGTCGGCAAATCGAGTCGGGTGGCAACGGCGCCACCCTCCTCGCCGCAACATGACCCGACAGCTGACTCAGTGCCGATGTTCCCGCCTAGCTTACAGCTCCTGACGGGTCGGGCGCAGCACCAGCTCATTGACGTCCACGTCGGCCGGCTGCTCCACCGCAAAGGCGATCGCACGAGCCACCGCGTCAGCGTCGATGGCCAGGGTGTAAAGCTCATTGACCCCCTTGGCCGTATCATCATCGCTGATCGATTGGGTCAATTCAGTGTCAATGGCCCCAGGGGAGATGTTGGTGGCCCGGATCTCGCCACCGGACTCCTGACGCAGCCCTTCGGTCAACGCCTTGACCGCGAACTTGGTCGCGCAGTAGACCGCCGCGGCCGGGAATACCACATGGCCCGCCACGGAGGACAGGTTGATGACGTGGCCCTCGTGCTGTTCACGCATGGTGGGTAGAACGGCGGCAATGCCGTAGAGCACGCCCTTGATGTTGACGTCCACCATCTGGTCCCACTCGTCTACCTTGAGCTTGTCCAGCGGCGACAGCGGCATCAGGCCAGCATTGTTGACCAGCACATCGATCCGCCCGAACTCGTCACGCGCCAGCTGTGCCAGGGCCTCTACCTGCTCACGATCGGTCACGTCGGTCACCCGGTAGACGGCTTGCCCACCTTCGGCCTTGATCTCCTCGCACAGGCGCTTGAGGCGGTCGTCGCGGCGAGCCCCCAGCACGAGCCTGGCGCCACCCTTGGCCAGACGCTTGGCTGTCGCCTCGCCCAGACCGCTGCTGGCACCGGTGATAATGACAACCTTGTCCTGGATGCCGTCGGTACTTACGTTCTTGATATCCATGCTGATCTCCATTATCGATCCGTGAAGACATCGACGCTCGGTAAAAACACCCGTCGCCCCATGTCATGCACGAAGCACGCCCGTCTGGGGTCGCTCCGCGAAGGCCTCAGAGCGTCACCGAATGCGTCATTGAGACTGTCGTTGAGAATGTCATCTAGCGTGCCGTTAAGAGTGTCATTAACGGTGTCGTGTCTAAGCGCCACCGCACCCCCGCGGGGTGCGGGACTCGGCTCTCCGGGGGAGCCGTCTTCATCACTGTTGGTCGAGAAACGGATAGTCGGTGTAGCCCGTTTCATCGCCACCGTAGAAGGTGTCGTAGTCCGGCTCATTGAGGGGCGCATGGCGGCGGAAGCGTTCAGGCAAGTCCGGGTTCGCGATGAACGGGCGGCCGAAGGTCACCAGGTCCGTCTTGCCGGCGGCAATACGCTCGCGCGCTTCGCTGGCGGTGTAGGCACCGTTGGCAATGTACACGCCGCTGAAGCTGTCACGGATGGCGCTGATGATGGCTTCGGGACGGCCGTTCTCATGATTGCCCTGGAAGGAATCCTCGACCACCTCCAGGTAGGCAATGCCAACGTCATCCAGTGCCGCAGCGAAGGCAGGAAAGGTCTCTTCAGGCTTCTGGTCGTGCACGTCATTGAAGCTGCCCGTCGGGCTGATGCGCACGCCGACACGCCCCTTGCCCCATACGTCGACCACGGCGCGCACGACTTCCAGCGGCAGGCGCAGGCGGTTCTCGACACTGCCACCATAGGCGTCGGTGCGTGCGTTGCTGTCCGACTTGAGAAACTGATCGAGCAAATAACCGTTGGCAGCGTGGACCTGAACACCGTCGAAGCCCGCCTCACGCGCATTGATGGCGGCCTGGCGATACTGCTCGACGATACCGGGCAGCTCGTCAACGTCCAGCGCACGGGGGGTCGGCACGTCGACCATGCCTGATTCAGCGCTGATAAACGTCTTGGCCCCCTCCGGCTTGATCGCCGACGGGGCGACCGGGTCAGCCTTGCCGGGCTGTAGCTCGGGATGGGAAATCCGTCCGACATGCCACAGTTGGGCATGGATACGGCCGCCGTCCTCATGCACCGCATCGGTGACCTTGCGCCAGCCTGCGATCTGCTCCTGGCTGTGAATGCCAGGGGTGAACGCATAGCCCTTTCCCTGGGGTGAAATCTGCGTCGCCTCACTCAGGATCAGAGCGGCGCCCGCGCGCTGACGGTAGTAGTCCACATTCATCTGCTGAGGAATATCCCCTGGCTGCGCGGAACGCGAGCGCGTGAGCGGAGACATCAAGACACGATGCGGCAGTTCAATATCACCCAGTGCCTGGGGGGTAAAAAGCGGATCCTGTTCAGCGCTCATACAAAGCCTCCTGATCAGTGGTCATCGTCTTGGCGTGACGATCTGGCAAGAAAATGAAAAAGGTCGCCGTTGTTGCTGGTGCAACGTTTTCACGTGACGAGAGATTCCGTTGGCTGTCCTGCCAATGCCATCACGCCACCGCTAGACAGCCTAGGTGAGTAGCGCTGGCCGCCAGCACTGGAGACCCGTCCTGGTTGCTGGCAATGGAAACTAGCCCTGACGTCGAAACCTAACGCCTATCCCGGAAGGGACTCACCAGTGACGCTCTCTATCAATACACTTAATGTACAACTATTGAATAGATTTTCAACCATGCTGTACAAATTTTTAGACCAGTCTATTAGTGATTGCATTCAAAAAAAAGCACCATGAGCGCTGCACACGTCCAGCGAGCGGAATGCATCGCCGGACGCACTTGTCGCGACGCCCGAACAGCGCGAAACCCGAGGCCTAAGCGCTATCGGCGAGGCGTCAGGGCTGTGCCCAATGCAGCGGCTCATTCGTGCAGGCGCGTGTTCAGTCTTGCCGCAGTCTCGCCGCGATGCTGCCGAAGCGGTTCACGCTCTCCTGCTCTTGCGGCTCAGGCCTTGATACACGCCAGCAACGTGTCCTCAAACTCCGACATGGGCGAGCAGGTCCTCATCATCTTGGCCCTGAGCATGGCACCCTGCCAGCCCGCCAGGATGAACGATGCCATCGCCTCTGCGGAGATATCGCTGCGAATCGTCCCTGCTTGCTGCCCTTCTTTCAGGCAGCTGGCAAAGTAGCTTTCCCAGCGCTTGAAAATGCCGTCAAGGGCGTCTCGCAAGCAGTCACTTTGGGACGACATCTCCTGTCCCAGGGTGCCAATCAGACAGCCGCGCAAGTGTCCACATTCCGCCATGCCTTGACGCGCTTCAGCGAAATAACGGTGCAGCCGCGCAAAGGGCTCGTCAGAAGAATGCACCAGCAAGGCCTGGAAGCGCTTGTCGTACTCTTCCGCGAAAGACTCAACAACCGCAAGGCCGAACGCCTCCTTGCTGGCGAAGTAGTGATAGAAGGACCCCTTCGGCACGCCTGCCGCCTTGAGCACCGCGTTGATGCCCGTGGCCGTATAGCCGTGCTCGGCAAAGGTGGTCATGCCGACCTGAATCAACAGGTCTCTGGTGGGAGCTTTAGTCGTCATACATCGCACACTAGACCAGTCGTCTACTCACGTCAACCCCATCACAGGTGACTCCGCCGATAACCGTCAGCCTGACCACCAAGGCCCGAATAACGGGGCCTTGGCGTCGAGCAAACACCCACTTCATGGCCTCGCCAGCAGCACAATGAGGCACCGAACCGACCACTAACTATAGGGATACGCTCTATCGATGTACCTCATCGTTACCCTTCAGGGTTTCACAGCGACGCTTACTTGCGGCGCTTACTTGCGGCGCTTACTTGCGGCGTTTGCCCTGCGGCAATCGATTGGCGACGACACCCGCGCGTGAGTCTCCTCCCCAGCATGGGTCTCGCCACCGCCCGCTGCTGTCTGCAGCAGCGCGTTCTACAGCAGCGCGTTGAACTGGCGCAACCACTCCGGATGCGCCGGCCAGGCTGGCGCGGTCACGAACTTGCCACAGGTGATCGCATCGGTCACCTCGAGGTCGACAAATTCTCCTCCGGCCAGGCGCACTTCCGGCGCACAGGCCGGGTACGCGGAGATGCGGTGACCCGACAATGACACCGCGGCGGCCAACAGTTGGGCACCATGGCAGACGGCTGCAACCGGTTTTTCACTGTCGACGAAGTGGCGCACGACCTCCAGTACCCGCTCGTCCAGGCGCAGATACTCCGGCGCTCTGCCACCTGGGATTACCAAACCGTTGTAGTCTGCTACGGTGATGTCAGCAAAGGTCTCGTTCAGCGCGAACAGATGCCCCGGCTTTTCGGTATAGGTCTGGTCACCTTCGAAGTCATGGATGGCCGTCTTGACCGTATCGCCTTCCTTCTTGTCAGGACAGACCGCATCGACACGGTGCCCCATGGCCTGCAAGGCCTGGAACGGCACCATGATTTCATAATCTTCGACAAAATCTCCCGCGAGCAGCAACAAACGTGCCATAAGGCAGACTCCTTGGTCGTTGGAAACGGCGCAGGGTCGAGGCATTGACCGAAAAGTCGACGAGCGCAGGCACTTTTCAGACCCGCCTCACGCTGACCATGCTGTCATGCAGCGTAACCACTGATCCGCGTCATCGCCAGCGTCGCGGAACCTTGTCGCGGAATCGGCCTCCCACAGTAAGCGACCCGACTTGCCAGCACGGATAACACCATGGCCTCTATTCTCCACTATCGCCGACTTGTCACCCACTGCCGCCAGGCGCTCGGCGCCAGTCTGCTGTGGCTGCTGATCATGCCTGTCACGGCACAGGCAGCGACGCTATCGGCCTTCGACGCTCGCTATCACCTGTCGGTGGACGGCTGGCCGGATGCCACCGTCCATCACCGTCTGCAGCCAGAGGGCGAACATTGGCTCAGTGATATGCGCGCTCGCGTCGCCGTTGCAGAAGGTCAGGAAAGCGCGAGATTCCTGAGCCAGGGGGCACAGCTTCAAGCCATTGGTTACGCCAGCGGCTACAAGCTGCTAGGTATCGGCAAGCGCTACCAGCTCAATGCACCGCAGCTGCGGCAGACCCCTGATCGGCAGACAGCGTTGATTCAGCTGTCTCGCCAGGTACAGCAGCATGGCTGCTCGCCCTCCTGTGAGCTTCGCTATCTCGACCACAAGGGCGAACAGGAACGACTGATTGCCACCCCCATGGCGTCACGCAGGATGGAAGTGCAGGGACGCTCCATCGACGCGCCTAGGGTTCGACTGGCAGACCCTGACAAAGACGACCGACACATGGTGGTGACCTTTCATCCTGAGCTTGCTGGCCTGTTGCTCGGCGTGACCTATACCAAGCGGGGCGAGCAGGTCAGCGAGCTGGCACTCACCTCACTCACCCTTCCGTGACCCACCCCCATCCCAACCGAGGTCGCAAACCTCCGCTCGGCGGCGCTTCCCCCTCTCTTGCACCGACGACGCTCTGCCGCTTTGGTCGGCTTTCCCGGCCGACCAAATTTGCATAGAGTAGTGCGCTTTATGTTGGCACCGCAGGTAGCGAGGGACTTGTCCCAGCGCTCTACCTGCCCATGTTGCCCGCGGCTATCACCCGGGCGCTTCGTGCTGCGAGTGGATCGCCCATGGGAGCGATCCAGCCACCCCTTATACCGGCCGACCATCTCCTTTTCTCCCTGCGTTCTGGGAAGCGCCGACAAGCACTCTATCTATCAAGCAAGGATGCACTTTCATGTTTAGCGGTCTGCTGATCGTTCTGCTGCCCCTGGTACTGGGCTACCTGATCCCCGTTCGCAGCGCTGCGGTGCTTGGCTGGATCAATCGAGGCGTCAGCGCCTCCATCTATCTCATCCTGCTGCTGATGGGCATCAGCCTTGCGGGTTTGCCAGACCTCGGCAACCAGCTGTCGCGCATGGGCGGCCAAGCGCTGACGCTGTTCAGCGTGATTTCGCTGTTCAATCTGGCAGCCCTGTGGTGGCTGTCGCGGCGACTGCGACTGGATCTGGGGAAAAGGCAGGTCGTTGAAGGTGCGCCCACCAGCAAACTGGCCGCCATGGCTGGCTCACTGGCGCTGGTCGGGGTGGTCGTTGCAGGCCTGGTCCTCGGCCTGCTGCTGGTCGGCCGCTGGGGGGCGACCCCTTTCCAGCTGGCGGAGCACCTCGCCGAGTGGGTGCTGTACCTGCTGCTGGCGTTGATCGGCTGCCAGCTGCGCAATTCCGGCATGCCACTCAAGCAGATCCTGTTGAACCGACATGGTCTCTACATCGCCTTGACGCTGGCAACGAGCTCGCTGCTGGGTGGGCTGGCGGCGGCCCCGCTGCTCGACCTTGAGTGGAACGAGGGGCTGGCCATGGCCTCGGGATTTGGCTGGTACTCGCTGTCGGGCATTCTGATCGGTGAGCACCTAGGCCCCGCGCTCGGGGGCGTCGCCTTCTTCAACGACTTGACGCGAGAGCTGCTGGCCTTCGTACTGATTCCTCTGGTCATGCGCCGCTATGCGCCATTGGCCATCGGCTACGGCGGCGCCACCTCGATGGACTTCACCCTGCCCGTCATTCAGCAGCACGGTGGCGTTCGCTGCGTGCCCATTGCGGTGGTCAGTGGCTTTCTGCTGTCGCTACTGTCACCACCGCTGATTCTCTTCCTGGTGTCACTGTAGCTTCAAGCGTCAGCGCCTGGCAGCGGACCAGGCTTACTGTCGGCACGACATCATCCATCGCAGCCCTGCTGGCGACTGCATCGGAGGACATCCCACCGTGAGCACGTCCGATCGCCCTATCACGCTGAAGGATCTGGCCCAGCGCCTCAAGGTCTCGACGGCCACGGTGTCCAATGCCTTCAACCGTCCCGATCAGCTGTCGCGCGCGCTGCGCGAACATATCCTGGCCGAGGCACGCCGCCTGGGATACCCCGGCCCGGATGCCCGGGCGCGCAGTTTGCGCACCGGGCAGTCGCGCATCGTCGCGGTGGTACTGGCAGAAACCCTTACCTATAGCCTGAATGACGCCGTCTCCAGCGAGCTGCTCAGCGGTGTCACCGAGGTCCTCGACGCCCACGGCCACACCTTGTTGCTGTTGTCGGGACGTCAGGCGGGCTCACCGCGCCAGGCCGACGCGCTGTGCCACCCGGGTTCCGCCAGCATGGCCGA
This sequence comes from Halomonas sp. DP8Y7-3, assembly GCF_019801675.1. NCBI lineage: Bacteria > Pseudomonadati > Pseudomonadota > Gammaproteobacteria > Oceanospirillales > Halomonadaceae > Halomonas > Halomonas sp. DP8Y7-3. The sequence goes on along the minus strand of NZ_JAHVIO010000003.1, from coordinate 173,087 downwards.
CGGCTTTATCGTCTACGGCTTGATGCCCGGTGACCGCCTGATCAACGAACTTCCCGCCCAACGACCTCTGGTTGGCGTCGATTTCCATATCGATGCTCGACCTACCGTGCACGTCGACAATGAACAGGCGTGCTACGCCATTGCGCGCCACGCTCTGACCCACGCGCCCCAACGTGCGGCCATTGTGAGTCTGCGTCTGACCGTGGAGCCGCATAATGGTCGGGTCAGCCAGGAACAGGACTATTTAAGCGCCGACCACACCATCACCCGGGCCAGACTGGATGGCTTCCAGCGCGCGCTGTCCGAGCAAGGCATAGCCCCTGACGACGTGCCGGTGTGGAACATCGATGAAAACGTTCACGCTGTATGTGCCCCCGTGATCGCGGAGATTCTTGACCTTCCCGCCGAACAGCGTCCCGATCTGCTCTTGTGCATGTCAGACCGAATTGCCCTGACCGCGCTAACCCTGGCCGAGCAACGCGGCATCCGGGTGCCGCAGGACCTGCGCCTGACGGGCTTTGACGGCATCGAAGAGGGACAGTACCGCGCACCTCGGCTGACTACAGTACGTCAGAACAGCATCGAGAAAGGACGCGTCGCAGCACGCATGGTACTCGGCCTGGAGCCCGCTCAGCACCAGCGCCTTTCCACCCAGTTGGTGCTGGGCGATACCTGCCCCTGAACCACCGCCGGCGGCAAGCTGCACAAAGGTTTCACCGTTAATGACGCCTTTTCATGCCGAGCAATGGCATGCTGTGCAGGAACCACTGTCATCACGGTCAAGGAACTCGCGCATGTCCGCGAAACGTCTGTTTCGCCCAGCCTTCTCACGCCTGGGACTGAAGCTTTTCGCCATTATTCTGGTCGTCAACGTGGCCATTGCTGGCCTGGTCTTCGTGGCCATTTCTCGTAGTCTCGATCAGGGCTTCATCGAATACCTGGATCGTTCCCAGACCCGGCGTGCCGAAACCCTGGCGGAGGGGCTGGGCGAAGCCTGGGCGCGGCGACAGAACTGGCAATGGCTACGCCAGTCACCGCGGGCCTGGCATCATCTGGTGCGGCGACAGCTATGGCCCGGCGACAACCTGCCACCGCTGTCGATTGAAGGTGACCTGGGGGATCCACGGGATTTCGTACTGCACGACGAGAACGGACTGCCGGTCATCGGCCTGCCACCGGACAAGGATGACATGGCGGCAGAGCTTCGCTGGCTGCCGGTCATGAGTGCCGGGCGCCAGGTCGGGACCCTGGGGTATCGGCCTCCGGAACAGCTGATGGCCCGCATGGATCGACTGTTTCTGGCCCAGCAGCAGCGCAACCTGACGATCATCGTGATCGCACTGGCGCTGACGTCGCTGCTGCTGGCAGCCGCGCTGTCGTGGTGGATGGGACGCCGCGCCCGTGGCATGGCGCTGGCCACCCGGCGCCTGACCGAAGGCGACTACAGCATTCGCCTGCCCGAGCGGGGCCGCGATGAGCTGTCGAGCCTGTCACATGACTTCAACGTGCTGGCAGAAACCCTGGAGGCCAGTCGTGAGGCAAGAAGCCGCTGGGTATCGGACATCGCCCACGAGCTGCGCACGCCCCTGGCGGTGCTGCGTGGGGAGATCGAGGCGATGCAGGACGGCATTCGCGCCCTCGATCAGGACAATCTGCACTCGTTGTCCCAGGAAGTGGGCCAGCTGGAACGACTGGTCGCCGACCTGCGCCTGCTGTCACAGAGTGACGCTGGCGCGCTCGAAGTGCAGCTAGCCCCGCTGGATCTGGGCGAGCAGCTGTCCTCTCGCCTGGATGAGGCGGAGGGCTGGCTGAGTGACCACGGCATCAGCCTGGAGCATGATATCCAGCAGCCTGCCTGGATTCGTGGTGACATCCAGCGCCTGCGCCAGCTTTGGAATAACCTGATCGACAACACTTGCGCCTATACTCAGGCTCCTGGGCAGCTCAGGGTCCGACTCGAACGCGACGCCGACGACTGGCTGCTGCGCTGGGAAGATAGCGCCCCTGGCGTCCCGGCCAGCGAGCTGCCCCGCCTGACCGAGCGGCTATACCGCGTTGAAGGCTCCCGCAACCGCGCCAGCGGAGGCAGTGGCCTTGGCCTGTCCATCGCCACCGCCCTGGCACGGGCCCACGACGCCGAGATGACTCCCTCTCCTTCCGCTCTCGGAGGGTTATGCTGGACCTTGCGTTTTCCGGCCCTGCCCGACCACCTGCAGCAGCACGAGGACACCGAATGACTGATAACGACGCCGCCACCGACACGATCCTGATCGTCGAGGACGAGCCCAAGATTGCACGCCTGGTGGCGGACTATCTGCAGGGCAGTGGCTATGCCACCCACCACATTGACCACGGCGATCAGGTCGTGGGCTACCTGAGCGAGGTCGAGTCACGCCCCAGCCTGGTACTGCTGGACCTGATGCTGCCGGGCACCGATGGCCTGACCCTGTGTCGCGAGATCCGCCAGCGCTGGCCCGATATTGCCGTGGTCATGCTCACCGCCCGCGTCGAGGAAGTCGACCGACTGCTGGGGCTGGAGCTGGGTGCCGATGACTATATCTGCAAGCCCTTCAGCCCACGAGAGGTGGTGGCCAGGGTCAAGGCCGTGCTGCGTCGCAGCCAAGCCCGGCACACTGACAGCCAGGCCAATCACGACCTTATCCTGGATGAGAGCGGCTGGCGCGCCCTGGCCAACGGCCAGGATCTCGGCCTCACCGCGGTGGAGTTCCAGCTGCTCAAGGTCATGATGCATTCGCCGGGCCGCATCTTTGCCCGCGAGCAGCTGATGGATCACATGTACCGCGACCATCGCATCGTCTCGGAGCGCACGGTGGACAGCCACATCAAGAAGCTGCGCAAGAAGATCGCGGACATCTGGCCAGAACGAGAAATCATCCGCTCGGTCTACGGCGTCGGCTACAAGTACCAGCCGGAAGAGTGACACCGATCACCCGCCGACAACGCAAGAGGCCGCCCAAGGGCGGCCTCTTGCGTCTGGCACGTGCGCTCGATCTAGAACAGCGCGGGAATCCCGTACTGTCCCTCGAACATGCCCACCGCCAGCATGGCGAACAGACAGATACCGAGCACCGCGGCGGGAATGACCAGCCGATCCGCCAGCGACAGCCGCCCGGAACGCTCGCGGTCACCGATCCAGCCATTATTGTCGAGCAGCATGGTCGCAGCCCAGGCAAGAACAGGGTTGGTCACCGCAGCGGCAAACAGGCATACCCCGGCCGCCTGGGCGTCCTTCCCTTCCTTGATCATCTGTACGCCGGCCTCGAGCATCGGCAGGAACACCCCCACCAACAGCGCCACGCACATGACCGGTGGCCACACCGCGATGTCCATGGGGAACCCTAGAATGGCAATGGTGATGGTCAGCAGGCCCAGCAGGATCGCCCCCGCCGGAATCGGTCGTTTGGCAATCGCTGCCGGGATCATGTAAGTGCCCCAGGAAGAGGTGATATTGCCTCCTCCAAGGGCAGTGCCGACCACCTGGCGGATGGAGCACATGGTCATGGTGTCATCGACGTCCATCAGCACCCTGTCGGCCCCCTTGGGATAGTTCATCTCCTGAAAGATGCGATGGCCGAGAAAGTCGGGGGACCACATGGCCACCGCCAGAATGGCAAACGGCAGTGAGGCGATAAAGTGCTGCACATTGGGCAGCCCCATCATCCAGCCTTGTTCGGTGCTGCCCCACCAGTAGCTTGGGCTCAAGGGCGGAAGGCCTACTTCGGTGGTCAACTCAAGGTCACCACCTGCGCCCAGGGCGAGCGCCACCAGCAGTCCAGTGACCGCACAGGCAGGAATGGCCAGCCAGCGCTTGCCCAGGCGAGCCAGCACCGCATACAGCACAATGTTCACCGCCAGCACGATCAGAGCGACGTACCCCATGTCGCCGGAGAGGCCCAGGCCCCAAGATTTAAGATTGCTGATCTGGCCGATGGCCCCGGAAAATCCGAGGAAGATCAGCAGCCCCCCAGCGGTCCCTTGAGACGTCAGGTTGACCAGCCGCGACCCGCCCTTGATCCACGACAGCCCCAGACCAAAGGCGCCGATCCAAAGCGCCAGCGCCAGGGGATGCGCCCCGGCCAACGCCATGCTGCCGATCAGCGGAATCATCGGTCCATGGTTGCCGGCCAGGTTGGCACGGGGATTGAAGATCCCCGAACCCAGCACGCAGAACAGCAGCACCGGGAGCAGCATCTCGAGCCGTGACACGGCGATGGCGAAATCCTTGCCCAGCTGGACACCTGGCCAGGCGGCCGACAGCCCATCCGCCCAGGACATCATCACCGCCGAGTACATCGCGATGATACCGATGGTGCCTGCGATCGCCGGCACCAGATCCTCGATCTCGAAATTGAAGTCACGTCCGATCAAGTTAAGGCTGAAGCGCCTGGGACGCATGATCTTGAGTTCGTGCTCCAGATAGTCGGAGCGGCTGGCAAACTCGCTGGCATCCCGATGCAGCTCACGATAGCTGAGCGCCTCGGGCGATTGCGCCCGGGACGTGGCAGTGTCCGTCATGGTGATCTCACTTGTCAGAGGAAATCGACCCACTGCTCTTGCCACGCAGCGTCGTGTCCGACGGCCTTGTCAGCCAATGGATCGTTTCAGCAAAAAAGGTAAGTCACCTTATCCATCTGAGTGGCGATGCTCGTTGATCGCCGTCAGCCTTTTCCCCGCCCCTGGCGGCCAAGCTGTGCTCAGGGTGCATCCCTTGACCCAGCTCAGGCTCCACGGCACTTGCCTGCCGCGGGAAGATGGATAACAGTAGCTATCGTTGCTCTCCCTTGCGGCTCATCAACGAGACGTCCTTGTTAACTACAGAGCCCTTATTGATAGAGAGCCCGTCAGCGAGATCCGTCATGCGCACTATTCCGGCCACCCTGTCCCGCTATCTGCGCGCCCCTGACCTGCCACAGCTCGAGGCCAGGCGGGTGAGAGGGGGGCATCGCCTCAGTCACGCCGCCCACAGCCATGACACCCTGTCACTGGGTGCCATCGTTCAAGGACACTCCCAGTTCCGCCATCGCCACCGCTCCCTTGAAGTCACCCAAGGCGACGTGGTGATGATAGAGCCCGGCGCCATGCATGCCTGCAATGCCCTGAGCGACGCTGACTGGGGCTACGATATGGTCTATCTCGACAGCGCCTGGCTGGCCGTCCAGTTGGATGTAACGACGGACGACCTGCCGCCTCTGATTCGGCAGATCAGTCGCGATCCCGTGCTGCACCGCTCCATCATGGTCCTGACTGACACCCTTGCCTCCGCCGATGCCGACCGGTTGGAGCGGGACGCCGCCTTGGCCTTGCTGGTGGCTGAGCTGGCCAAGCAGATGGCACGAGCCGAGCCTCTGCGCAATGCTCCGCCCGACGCCCTGGCCCGTGCCTGGCAGCGTCTGAACGATGACTGGCAACATGACCTGAGCCTCGCCGACCTGTGCCAGGAGGCGGGCTGTCGCACCACCAGCCTGATCGCAGGCTTTCGGCGCCACTATGCCACCACGCCCCATGCGGCCCTGATCGATCTGCGAGTGCGCGAAGCTCGCGATCGGCTGCGCCAGGGCCAGCCGATTGCGCAAGTCGCCAGCGATTGCGGCTTCGCCGACCAGGCGCATCTGCAGCGAACCTTCAAGAAACTGCTGGCGACCACACCGGGGCACTACGCCGAGGGTTCCCTCCCCCGCCACGCATAGTCGGCTTATCTCCCGCCGGATTGTTGCCGCCCTCGGGGCGGCTCTGGGCGTGTTGATGGCCAAGGGCGAGCAACGTCCGCGGATGATAGAGGGGCCACCCCGTTCAAGGCAGAAGCATCAATACGCCACTGCACATCAGCGTCACCGCCAAGCCGCGCTGCAGCAGCTGGCGACGTCCCGCATCGGCCAGCCACTGCCCCGCATGCGACCCGCACCATGCCCATACGCAGGCACTGGCAAAGCAGACCGTCCCCCACGTCAGGGTAAACACGGCCATATCTAGCCCTCCTCGCCCCGCAGTAAAGATCCCGAGCCCCGCCATGGAGGCGATCCACGCCTTGGGATTGAGCCACTGCATCAGTGCCGCCGTCATCAACCCTGGCGCTGTGCCATGGGCCTCTGCTCCCCAGTCGCCGCGGTCCTGCAGCAGTTTCCAGGACAGCCACGCCACGAACCCTCCACCCGCCGCCTTCAACACCCACTGCAATACCGGCAGCGCCTGCCAGACGCTGCCAAGTCCGGCCGCCAATACGCCTAGCAAGAGCGTGAAGCCAGCACATGAGCCTACCGCAAGGCGCATCGCTCGGGCGCCACCGTGGCCGATCCCGGCGGTCAGTATCAGCAGGTTCACGGGACCCGGCGAAAGCGACGCCACCAAGGCAAATCCCAATATCGCCAACAGTTCATCAGCAGAAAACGTCATGTCGTACTCCGCACCCAGGGGAAAGCCTCAGCCTGCGGCTTCTGCTGGTGCGGGTATTGAAGAAAATTTCACCCACTGTCCCGCCAGCCTCCTGAGCTTGTCTCGCCACCAGCCACGTCCACCGTCTTGGAGCCTTCCGCCTGCCACGGCGGCTTTAACTGGAACAGCGTGTTGCATAACGTCGGCTGCGCTTGCCGCTTCTCTGCACATTGGCTGCATGTCAGTTGCACGACACCCCGCCAAGATGAATCACGTCAACAAGGGCATCGCCCGGACAACATCACCCTTGGTAAAGGGTCATCAACGCTGAAGGAGTCACACATGAAAACCACGTTTGCTCGCAAGGCCCTGCTGTCTGCCGCCATCTCCGCTGCCCTGCTGCCGATCGCGATGAGCGCTAGCGCGGCTCCGGATCGCCACGAAGGACCGCGTCACGCTGGCCCTGATATGCGCGCGGAGCTGTATGAGCGTGCCGGCATCGACGCCGACACCCGCGAAGCACTCAAGCAGGCAGGTATCGAGCATCACGAGGCCATCGAGGAACTGAACGCCGATTTCCGCGAACAGCGCCAGGAGATCCTCGGGGAAGATGGCATGGCCGCGCTGGAGCGCGCCCGTCATGAACTGCGCGAAGAGCGCGTCAATGCGCTGGTCGACAAGTGGGAGCTGTCCGCTGAAGACCGCGAGGCCTTTAATGCTGCCCGTGAGTCCTTCAAGGAAGGTGCCGAGGCTCTCAAGGCCCAGGACTTCGAGAGTGACGAACAGCGACACGATGCATGGCGCGAGCTGATGACGTCCTCCAGGGACCAGATGGCCAACATCCTCGACGAGCAGCAGATGCGTGAGCTCAAGCACGCCCTGATGCCGGGCCATGATCAAGGTCCTCGCGGCCACGGCGAGCGTCATCCTCACGAGCATGGCAAGCGCCACGCTCCCGAGGCCTGATCCCCGCCCACAAGGAAACACTGACAGCCTGTTGCAGCTGATGACGCCACCGCAGCAGGCGGCCTCGGAATGACTGACGGTCACCAGGATCGTGTGCTGCAGTCACCGTAGCCTCTTGAGCGTCATCATCGATGCCGTGTTTCCCTAGGCGCCGGAATCGCTTTCCGGCAGCCCCTCGTAAGCCCCATGCCGCCCGGCATGGGGCTTTTTCATGGGTATCGTCCCCTCGTGGCGTGGGTTCCTCGGCCGCGCTTCTCGTCTTCGTTTTTCTTTCCCATTCCTTGGCCCCGCTACTTAGTCCCGTTCTCTGGCCCCGTTCTTCGGCCCCGCTCCTTGGCCCCACCCTTCGTCCCCGTTCTCTGACCCGGTTCCTGCGCACCATGCCCAACGCTTTCTCCACGGTCTTTTGGTGACGACCTTGAAAGATGCATCGGGACTCTGTATTTTATTGAACGTTCAATCAATAAAATGTGAGCCTCCAACGGCTGGATAGGATCGTCAGCGACCCCATCCAAGAGCCGCCGCTGGGGTCGCGCTTGCTGTCTCGCGAACACTCGCTGTGCTGGCGACCTGCCCTATCGGCAGCAGCACAATGAGCCTTCGGCCAGACGGCATTGATCGCGACACTCCGTCACCACCATTTCGTTAATTGCTCATCCAATTAACGAAATGGCGTAGCAGCAAGGAATGCCCGCTGGGAGATGCCAGGACGGCGCTACGGAGACCGGCACAGCAGGGCCTCGGTCAGCAAGTTGCCGGATCGGCTCAGTCTCATTTCATCCTCTAGGGAGCACGTGCATGTCACAACATGAAAACGCCTCCCGCGATCGTCTCAACCCCGTCGTCTTTCATGGCGCCGTGGCAGGCATCGTGGTCTTTCTCATCTTCACCATGACCTTGACCGAGCAGGCAGGCGCCTTGTTCGATGCAGGGCTCGCCTGGGTCAACGATACCTTTGGCTGGTACTACATGCTGGCCGCCGTGGCCTATCTGGTATTCGTGCTGGTGATCAGCCTGTCCCGCGTCGGCAACATTCGGCTAGGCCCGGATCACTCCCGCCCAGAGTTCTCGCTACTCTCCTGGGCGTCCATGCTGTTCGCTGCAGGCATTGGCATCGACCTGCTGTTCTTCTGCGTGGCAGAGCCGCTGTCGCACTACCTGACCCCTCCGGACATGGCACCGGAAAGTGCCGCTGCGCTGCGCCAGGCCGTCCCCCAGACCTTCCTGCACTGGGGCCTGACCGGGTGGGGCATGTACGTCCTGATGGGCATGGCTCTGGCCTACTTCAGCTATCGTCACCGCCTACCGCTGGCCATCCGGAGCGCGCTCTATCCGCTGCTGGGCAAGCGCATCTACGGCCCGATCGGCAATGCCGTGGACATCACCGCGGTCATTTCCACGGTGTTCGGTATCGCCACCAGCCTGGGCATCGGCGTCATCCAGCTCAATTACGGCCTGACGTTCATGTTCGGCGTGCCTGAGAGCCTTTCGACGCAAGTCGTGCTGATCGTACTGGTGGTCATACTGGCGACCATCTCCGTGGTGACCGGTGTAGAGAAAGGCATCCGTCGCCTGTCCGAGTTCAACATGCTGCTGGCTGCTGCCCTGCTGCTGTTCGTGTTGTTCCAGGGCGATACGCTTCATCTGCTGAATGCCCTGGTGCTTAACGTCGGGGACTATCTGGGTGGCTTTGTCGGCAAGAGTTTCGACACCTATGCGTTCGCCGGCAGCGACGCACAGCAGTGGAAGGGCTGGTGGACCATCTTCTTCTGGGGCTGGTGGATTGCCTGGACGCCCTTTGTTGGCCTGTTCCTCGCTCGTATCTCGCGTGGGCGCACCATTCGCCAGTTCGCCATGGGTGCCCTGCTGATTCCACTGGGCTTCATGATGGCGTGGATGTCCATCTTCGGTAACTCCGGGATCGACATGGTCGCCAATGACGGTCTGACGGTGCTGGGCGAGCAGGCTCTGGCCACGCCGCAGACCACCATCTATACCTTCCTGGAGCAGTATCCCTATATCAGCATTACCGCCTCGGTGGTGACGCTGCTGGGTGTGGTGTTCTTCGTGACCTCCGCTGACTCCGGGGCTCTGGTCCTGGCCAACTTCACCTCGATCCTGCGTGACGTGAACCATGATGCACCGATTCGCCTGCGCATCTTCTGGTCTGCCATCATTGGTCTGATTACCATTGCCCTGCTGATGGCCGGTGGTCTGGACGCTCTGCAAAGTGCGGTAGTGATCACAGCCCTGCCCTTCTCGCTGGTGATGTTTGCGATCATGGTCGGGCTGACTCGTGCGCTGCGCACGGAGAAGGAAAAGGCCGACGCGCGCAAGCTGGTAGCGGCCAGCGGTGAAGGAGGCAACTGGAAGGAGCGCCTGGATCGCGCGCTGGACACCTCCAATCGCGCCGGCGCGGAGTCCACCATCAAGCACGCCTTGCGTCCCGGCCTCGCCCAGTTTGTGGAAGAGCTCGAGCGCCGTGGCCAGACCGCCACCCTGAGTGAGGAGCAGATCGACGGCGAGCCGTTGCCGCGCCTGACCCTGCAGGTGGACTTCGATGAGATGCAGAGCTTCGTCTATCAGGTCAGACCACACCGCATGCGTACGCCGAGCTTCCTGCCCGCCGATGACGACTACTACCTGCGTCTGGACGTCCATCTGGCGGAAGGCGGCCTGGGGCAGAACCTCAACGGCTACACCCGCGGCCAGGTCATCGACGACGTGCTCGGCGAATACGAGCGTCATCTGCAGTTCCTGGCCATTGCCCGCCAGGGCACGCCGACACCGGCCATGCCGGGCTTCATCGGCGAGCCACCGGAAGGGGCGACTCAAGATCCCTGAACACCTTGGCGTTCAGATAACCCTGCAACATCAGCATCAACTGCGGCGGCCCCAGGGGCCGCCGCTTTCTTGTGCGTTGATTAAAGTGGTGCAGTGAGAGTGCTGTGGGGCTGGCCAGGACTGAGACTGGCGAAAAGTGGTGCTGGCCCGGTCGTGAAGCTGCAAGCCAGCCCACCACCGTTGCTCCATCCCTCCATTGGCGCGATGCTACAAGGACTACCAAGGAGCTTACCGATGCCCGATGTCGATCAGATTCGCTACTACCATGCCCACCTCTACTACGACGATGCTTCCGGGCTTGCCCAGGCGCAGACGTTGGCAGACGCCTGCCAGGCACGCTTTGCCGTGCAGGTCGGGCGCTTTCATCAACAACCGGTGGGCCCACACCCACGCTGGAGCTGCCAGCTCTCCTTCGCCGCTGAAGACTTCGGTGCCATTGTGCCCTGGCTCGCCATCCACCGGGGCGACATGGACATTTTTGTGCACCTGGGTACCGGCGATGACCTGTTTGACCACACTCAGGGGGTCATCTGGCTGGGCCAGAGCCAAACGTTGAACCTCGACGTGTTTCACCGCGACTGAGCGGCAGAACGCAAGCACCTGGGCCTTGGATACCTGGGCTCCACCGCTTTCCCTTACGGGACCACCCTTCTGTAAAGGAAGGGATCGTCAGCCCTGCATATCGAGCACCACCCTCCCCTCGATCTTGCCATCCAGCATACGCCCGAAGATGTCGTTGATATTGGCCAGGCGATCGGTGGAAACGGTGGCCTTGACCTTGCCTTCGCCGGCGAAATCCAGTGCTTCCTGCAGGTCCTGACGGGTGCCGACGATGGAACCACGCACGGTGATGCCGTTAAGCACGGTATCGAAGATCGGCAGCGGGAAGTCCCCTGGCGGCAGGCCGTTCAAGGCAATGGTACCGCCGCGCCGAACCATGCCCTGGGCCTGTTCGAAGGCCTTAGGCGACACCGCCGTGACCAAGGCTCCGTGGGCACCGCCGATATCGCGCTTGAGCGCTGCCACAGGGTCTTCCTTGAGGGCGTTGACGGTCACCGTGGCACCCAGCTTCTTGGCCAGCTCCAACTTGTCATCCGCGACATCAACGGCTGCCACATTCAGCCCCATGGCCTTGGCATACTGCACCGCCATATGGCCCAGTCCGCCAATCCCTGACACCACCACCCATTGCCCCGGGCGGGTATCGGTCATCTTCAGCCCCTTGTACACCGTCACCCCGGCACACAGCACGGGAGCGATCTCGACAAAGCCCACACTGTCCGGCAGATGACCGACGAAGCCAGCATCGGCGATCGCGTACTCGGCGAACCCGCCGTTTACCGAATACCCGGTGTTCTGCTGCGACTCGCACAGCGTTTCCCATCCCCCCAGGCAGTGTTCGCAGTGCCCACAGGCGGTGTACAGCCAGGGAATACCGACGCGATCACCCTCCTTGATATGGGTGACCCCTTCGCCGACCGCCGCCACCTGGCCGACACCTTCATGGCCAGGAATGAAGGGAGGATTGGGCTTGACCGGCCAGTCGCCGTGAGCCGCGTGCAAGTCGGTGTGACACACACCCGATGCCGCAATCTTGACCAGCACCTCGCCTCTGGCAGGACGCGGTACCTCGACTTCCTCGATGCTCAGGGGTTGACCAAACTGACGAACGACGGCGGCTTCCATAGTGCGTTGCATGGCATGACTCCTTGCCTTGTTTCAGGCATGAGAAGACCTTGGTACGCCCATGTCGAGGACCCGCGATACACCACACTCATCACCACGCACACGACATTGACGACCAGGCAATGGGCGCCCAACAGGCGCCGGTAACATGCGCCAGGTTCGGCGCGATCACTCGGACTCTCCACTTGGCCAGCGGCGCTGCCACTGGCCAAGTGTCATTGGATCAGAAAAAACCCAGCGGATTCGTGTCGTAGCTCACCAGCAGGTTCTTGGTCTGCTGGTAATGCTCGAGCACCATCTTGTGGGTCTCGCGACCGACACCGGATTTCTTGTAGCCGCCGAAGGCGGCGTGGGCGGGATATTGGTGATAGCAGTTGGTCCACACACGGCCGGCCTGAATCCCGCGACCCATGCGGAAGGCCACGTTGATGTCACGGCTCCACACGCCAGCACCAAGGCCAAACTCGGTATCGTTGGCGATGGCCAGGGCTTCTTCCTCGTCCTTGAAGGTGGTCACAGCCACCACCGGGCCGAAGATCTCTTCCTGGAACACCCTCATCTGGTTGTTGCCCTTGAGCAGCGTCGGCTCGATGTAGTACCCGGTATCCAGGGCCGGATCGACCTTGGCCTGGTTGCCCCCGGTCAGAAACTCGGCTCCCTCCTCACGGGCGATGTCCATATACGACATGATCTTGTCGAACTGCTCCTTGGAGGCCTGGGCACCCACCTGAACATCGGTGTCCAGCGGGTTGCCACGTTTGATCGTGGCGACCCGCTCCATCACCTTGGCCATGAAGGGTTCATACATGCTTTCCTGAATCAGCGCCCGCGACGGACAGGTACACACCTCACCCTGGTTGAAGAACGCCAGCACCAGGCCCTCGGCCGCCTTGTCGATGAATTCCGGCTCGGCATTCATGATGTCGGCAAAATAGATGTTGGGCGACTTGCCACCCAGTTCCACCGTCGAGGGGATGATGTTGTCGGCGGCGCACTTGAGAATATGCGACCCCACCGGTGTCGACCCGGTAAAGGCAATCTTGGCGATCCGCTTGCTGGTCGCCAGGGCCTCACCGGCTTCGGCACCAAAGCCATTGACCACATTGACCACCCCGGCAGGCAACAGATCCCCAATGATTTCCATCAGCTTCAGAATGGAAGCGGGGGTCTGCTCTGCCGGCTTGAGCACTACGCAGTTGCCTGCCGCCAGCGCCGGGGCCAGTTTCCAGGTGGCCATCAGTAGTGGAAAGTTCCAGGGGATGATCTGGCCGACCACCCCTAGCGGCTCATGGAAGTGGTAGGCCACGGTGTGTGCGTCGATATCGGCAGCAGTGCCTTCCTGAGCGCGAATGCAGCCGGCGAAGTAACGAAAATGGTCGACTGCCAGGGGGATGTCGGCGTTCAGGGTTTCGCGAACCGCCTTGCCGTTGTCCCAGCACTCTGCCACCGCCAAGGCTTCCAGGTTGGCCTCGATGCGATCCGCTATCTTGAGCAGGATGTTCGAGCGCTCCGTGGCAGAGGTGCGCCCCCAGGCCGGCGCTGCGGCATGGGCGGCATCCAGCGCCTTGTCGATGTCCTCCGCCGTTGAGCGTGGGATCTGGCAGAACACCTGGCCGTTGACCGGACTGACATTGTCGAAGTACTGCCCCTTCACCGGAGCGACGAATTCACCGCCGATGTAGTTGCCGTATTGCTCGTCGAAGCTGACGACGGCGCCGGGCTGTCCGGGGTTTTGATAGATCATGGCGTGTCTCCTTTGTCAGGATGTTGTCGTTGTACGCCATTCCAGTCTTGGTCACGGACCCGGCATGCGACATACTGCCCTGGCAGGAGAGTGCCTCCTCCTTCGGTAGGAGGCTCATCGTGAAGAACGCGGAGAGCCCGACATGTACAGCCTGATGGTGGCTGACGATCACCCTCTGTTTCGCGACGCCATCACCGCGGTGATCCAGGCAGGACTACCCGGTGCCTCGCTGCGCGAGGCGGACTGTTTCGCCGCTCTGGCCCAGGGGTTGGATGCCGATGACAATGTCGACCTGGTGCTGTTGGACCTGAACCTGCCCGATGCCTCGGGGCTCGATGGCCTCGATACCCTCAGGCGTGCGTTCCCTGGCGTGGCAGTGGCCGTGCTATCGGCCGAGAGTGACCGAGCCACGGTACTGGGGGCGCTGGATCTAGGCGCGGTTGGATACCTGCCCAAATCCACGCCTCGCCCGGACCTGCTGGCGGCGATCAAGCAGATTCTTGACGGGCAGATCTATCTGCCTGCGGATATCATGCGTCGGCCAGCTGAGCTGTCTGCCGTCAGGCCCTCTCCCGCCCCCGCGCAGAGCACGGCCACTCCCGTGGACGTGTTGAACCAGCTGACGATAAAGCAGCTAGAGGTGCTCTCACTGGTCATTCGCGGAGCCTCCAACAAGGTCATCGCACGGGAGCTCGAGATCGCCGAGACCACCGTCAAGACCCACGTTTCAGCCATTCTCAAGAAGCTCGGGGTCAGTAGTCGAGTGCAGGCCATCCTGGCCGCCGACGAGTCCACCCTCTTGACCTGCCTGGCAAACCGAAGGACCCGCTAAGGCGCCGACTACGACGCAGCCAGGTTTTCAGACAGCCGTGACCAGGGTCCGGAAGAAGACGTAGGGAAGGACAGCACACCGTGCGCCAAGTCAGCTGCGTCACTTCACTCACCCAAATAAAGTGCTACCGACACACCCCCTCCCTACCGTCGCGACACGAACCTTCCAGTGGCTCCCACGCTCGACTCAACTCAAGAGATGCACCAATGCCTGACGTAGCCGTAGCGGTTTCACCGGCTTCAACAAGCAGGTGATGCCCTGCTCGCGACAGCGGCGCTTGATGGCGGCGTCGTGGTTGGCCGTGATCAGAATCGGGACGATACCGCGCCCGCTGGCGGCAAGACGTTGGGCCAGGGAGAGCCCGTCTTCCTCGTCATCGGCCAGGTGATAATCGATCATCACCACCCTGGTCCCCGCAGGGGTATCAGGCGCCGCCTCTGCACTGTCCAGGCTTTGCTCAAGTTCGCTGACTTCAAGCGCCAGCCGCGACTCGCAGCCCCATCCGCCCAGCAGCGCCCGCATCCCGTCGAGAATGGCGGGGTCGTTGTCCAGTACCCATACCAGGCTGCCCGCCAGCACCTCTTCCCCGGGCAGGCGCTGTCTGTCGGGCGTCTCCAGCGGCGTCGGCACCGACTCGACAAGGGGAACCGTGACCGAGAACAAGGCGCCATGCCCGGGCCGGCTGACCAGCCGAATGGGATGATCCAGCAAGCGCGCGATGCGCTCGACAATCGCAAGCCCAAGACCGAGACCGCGCTCCTGCGCCTTGGCGTCGGCATCACCACGCCGAAATTCGAGGAAGATGTCCTGCTGGCGTGCTGCATCGATGCCTGGTCCGGTATCGCCGACCACAATCTCGAGACAGGCCGCTCCACCGATCTGCCGACGCCGACAGCCCAGCAACACGCGTCCGGACTCGGTATAGCGCACCGCATTGGACATCAGGTTACGGATGACGCGGGCCAGCAGGGCCAGGTCCGAGGCGACCCAGGCGCTGCTGGCGACGTAGCGCAACGCCAGCCCCCGCGCCCCCGCCATCTGGCGGCATTCTTCCGCCAGCACGTCCAGCAGCTGGGTCACTGAAAAGGGGGCGATATCCGGCGTCAGCACGCCCGCATCGAGCCGCGAGATATCCACCAGCGTCCCCAGCAGCAACTCCACATCCGCCAGGGAGCGATCGATGCGGTGGACCAGGCGCCCGGGCTCATGGCCTAGCTGCTGCTCTTCCAGAGCGCTGGCAAACAGTCTGGCTGCGTTCAAGGGTTGCAGCAGATCGTGGCTGACCGCCGCAAGAAAACGTGTCTTGGAGGCATTGGCCGCTTCTGCCTCGCGCCGCGCCTCCTCCAACCGCGCATTGGCCTCTGCCAGCTCATCGAGGGTGCGGTGCAGCGTCTCGGTACGCTCGCGCACCTGCTCCGCCAGCAATACGGCGTGTTCGAAGGCGCCATAGGGCGCCGACCCCATGCCCGCCGACTCGACGCGTTCCATCAACGCCTGGCAGATCTTGCGCAGTCGCCGGTTCTCTTCCTCCAGCTCGTGTTCCAGCGCCGTCGTCAAGGTACTCGGCTGTCGCTCACCGGCCAGATCCAATCGCCACCCCCGTGAAGGTCTGATTGACGTGCATGCCATGGTGCTGTTCGCCATAGGTGTTGAAGCCGAGCACCGATGCCCCGGACAGCTGGCGGGAGGCCTCTGCCACCTGATCGAGGGCTTCTATCTCGAGACGACGTAGAAAGCAGTCGCAGCCGATGATCAACTGTGGGCTGCCTAGCCGCTGCCGCAGTCCGCTCAGGGTGTGCTCCAGCGCGGTGAGAATGGGCTCGGCAGCCATCGCGGTCAGCACGATGCCGGTTTCCACCGCACAGTAGAAGCTGAGACTGCCGTCGGCATTGGCACGCTGGATGGAGCGCACGTAGTAGGCATCCCCCAGCTTGACCGCCAGCGGGAAGCGGGCGAACACCCCTTCATCGAGCTGGCTGGCTGGCACGCCCACCCACCGCGCGTACTCATCGACAGCGGGCAGCGCATTGAGCTCCAGCACGCGCCGCCCCTCGGCGTCGGCAAGGGTCACCACCAGCTTCTCCCTGCGGGCCTTGAGATGGTGGGACGAAAACACCTCGAAGGGGTGGTGAGTGGTTATCAGCACGACAACCGCAGCACCACTGTGAAAGCGCCCCGCCGTAAACACATGGGTATGGGCCAGGTGATTGTCGTCGCCCGCTGAGCCGCCAAAGCTCGGGATACCGCCAAGTGCGGCGTCGAGCGTCGCCAGCACCTGCTCTTCACTGGCCGACAGACCATCGAGCAGTGTCAGCGCAAACGCCTCTCCCGGCAGGCGTCGTCGCGCGCTGCTCAAGAGCGCCTCGACCCGACGCTGCGCGTCCGGCAATGTGACGTCGTCCAGCTCCTCAATCAGGGTCGTGGCGACGCCATAGTGCCGACGATCAAAGCCGATGGCCACGATGGAGCCGCGGGCATAGCCTGTTGGCGTAATCTCCCCTGCGCTGGTACACCCGGCCACCGGCAGTTCACCAAACCTGGCGTCGATCGCCTCGGCCAGCTCGTCCAGCGGGTATTCGGCACTGACGAAGAACAGCACGAACCCAAGATCGGGGTGATCGAGTCCTTGCTTCAACTCCTGCGCCGCAACCCCAGGCCGGGGATCGCGACTACATGCGACGCTCAGGCCAAGCGCCTCGTGGTCGCGCGCGACCGGGGCGGATATCCCGCTATCCGTCCCACGATCCGTCTCACCGTCCAGAACCCTATTCCTATCCGCCATTGAAGGTCCTCGGCTCCTGCACACAGGGGCGCACGGCGTGTCGCACCGCGCTCCCTTGAGTGTAGGTGCCGCCAGGGTCACGACTCAATGCTCTGGTGTGAACTCGGCTGGCTCAGCTTCGGCGTAGCTTGAACCGCGGCAGGCGCCGCGTGGGGGCCTGCAGCCAAGGCGCCAACAGGCGCGTGGATAGGGGGATGAAGAGGAACACCATGACCGGCGTCAGCATCAATGTGCTGGCCAGCACACGAGGCACCATCGGCAGTGTCGCCAGCGCATCCCCCAACCCCCACTGGAACATCAGCGACACGGGAAAAAACGCCAGCCAGATGGCGATGGCCTGCTTCCAGCGCGGGGGGACTCTCGGTCCAGGCGACGAAAACCAGCTGTCCAGTCCCACCGCGCGGCGTTCTAGCGGAGCATCAAACAGCCCGGCACCACGCTCAAGCCAAGCGCGGCGAGAGGCCGAATGCTCCCAGCGGGCCAGGGTGTCGGAGTCCTGAAAGCGAAAGATGATCTGGTACTCGTCGTCCCCGGGAGGCGGTGCCAGGATGCCGGAACCAAGGTAACCGGGAAAATCCGCGGCAAGTTCACGGCCTTCGTCGAGCCAGACGGTAAAGTCGTGGTAGCGGCCTCGTGCGACGCGGCGTGCCACCATCAATGTGACAGGTTTGCTTGACATGGGATCTCCTCATCAACCGGAGTCGCCGCGCGATCAGCGCCGAACGCCTCCAGATACCCAGGGTAGGGGTTACTACGGGCCCGGTAAGGCCCACGCCGCGGCGGCTAGGGTAGTCAGCGGCAGCGGCAACGTCGGTACATGCTTTATCAAGCAAAATCCAAGCCATTATGACACAGCGCCGGTGGGCGTCATCTTTCTCTTGGCACCTTCGTCAAATGACAGTTTATCTTCTCGAAAAAAATCACTTTTACAGAAAAAAGGCCCGACCCACCAAGGGGCCGAGCCTGACCATCGCACCGACAGGACCCTTCGGGTCACATCAATGCACCACACCTGTGCAGCGTGTCACCTTTCCATCAGCTGCTTTCGCCGACGGGCATGGCAGACACCTCACTGCGTTTGATCGCCGCATAACCAAGGCCTGTCACCAGCGATCCGGCGACGATGGCCAGCAGGTACCACAACACCGGCGTGATGGCGTTAGGGATCAGCAGCACGAAGACGCCGCCATGAGGTGCCATCAACTTGGCCCCCACCAGCATGGAGATGGCCCCGGTGATGGCTCCACCCAGCATGCTGACCGGAATCACTCGCAGCGGATCCTTGGCCGCAAAGGGAATGGCGCCTTCACTGATAAAGCACATGCCCAGCACAAAGGATGCCTTGCCCGCTTCACGCTCCGCATCTGCGAACTTTCGCCCGGCCACAAAAGTGGCAATCCCCATGCCAATCGCAGGCACCATGCCAGCCGCCATGATGGCCGCCATGGGGGCATAGGTTTCCGAGGCCAGTAGACCCACGCCGAAGGTATACGCCGCCTTGTTGACCGGTCCGCCAAGGTCAAAGCACATCATCGCGCCGAGCAGAATTCCCAGCAGCACCGCGTTGGTGGATCCCATGCTTTCCAAAAACGAGGTCAGGGCTGTCAGCAGCTGTGCCACCGGCTCGCCGACCACGTAGATCATCACCAGCCCCGTTACCAGGCTCGCGACCAGCGGGATAATCAGGATCGGCTTGAGCGACTCGACGCTGGAGGGCAGCCTGACGTAGCGCGTCACCGCCTTGGCCACGTAGCCGGCCAGAAAGCCGGCAAGGATGCCGCCAATAAACCCCGCGCCAATGTTCGAGGCCAACATGCCGCCAATCATGCCGGGTGCAATGCCGGGTCGATCGGCGATGGAATAGGCGATGTAGCCGGCCAGCACCGGCACCATCAGGGCAAAGGCGGTGCCACCACCTATCTCCATCAGCGCAGCCGGTAGTGTGCCCTCTTCCTTGAACGCTTCGATCCCGAAGACAAAGGACAATGCAATCAGCAGACCGCCAGCCACCACCATGGGCAGCATGAAGGACACACCGGTCAACAGGTGCTTGTAGACCCCCTTTTCCTTGAAACTCTTGGCGGACTCGGCCTTGGCCTGCTCGCCACCACTTTCAAGGCTCGCCTCCTGCAAGGCAGCCTCGATCGTCTGACGAGACTTCTTCAGGGCGTTGCCGGTGGAGGTGCGATAGATCCGCTTGCCAGCAAAACGACTGGGGTCCACTTCGATATCACAGGCCAGAATGACCACATCGGCGCTGGCGATTTCCTCGGACGTCAGCTGGTCCTGAGCACCCACCGACCCTTGAGTCTCGACGCGAATCTGGTGACCCGAGGCACGCCCGGCCTCCGCCAGTGCCTCAGCCGCCATGAAGGTGTGCGCCACCCCGGTGGGACAAGCGGTCACCGCCACAATACGCGCACTGCTTCCCGGCTCCGCGACAGCGCCCGCTGACTGCCCCTCGGCGCCGTCATTGAGCGGTGTAAAAACCTGCGCATCACGCGCCGCCTTGTCGAGAAAGGCATCAGGATCGCCCAGCGCGTCGGCCAGCTGGCCGCGATACAGCCGCTTGCCGCTGAAACGATGCGCCCCTGCCAGCGGCTCGCCGACGGCGATGACCAGTTCAGCCGCGGCCAGAGTGTCATTGGACAGCGCCTCGACCTTGGCCAGGTTCGAATGCATCTCGACGGATACCTGCCAGCCCTTGGCCTTGGCTGCAGGCTCCAGGCGCTGAGCCGCCAGATAGCTCGTGACGCTGCCACTCGGGCAGTTCGTCAGCACAATCACATTCATGCCATTACTCCCCGGGCTTCGACGTCATTGCGGCGTCGCACCCTGGTGTCGGAAAGAAGATCGGAAAAGTCGCCGGCATCGCTACATCCGACACCGGTATGGCGCACCGCTTCGGCGGACAGCGCCGTGGCGAATCTCAACGCCTGCTCGGCAGACCACTCGCACAGCACCCCATGGAGCAGTCCGGCGAACAGGGTGTCTCCGGCACATACGGTGTTGCTGACCTTGACGGCAGGGGGAAGCGACTGCCACAGCCCCTGCTGACCCAACCAGGTCACTCCAGAAGCCCCGGCCGAGACCACCACATCGCCGACGCCGGCAGCGAACAACTCCAAGGTCGCCTGGTGGATGGCGTCATCACCGGGCAGCGCACGCCCGGCCCAATCAGCCAGCTCTTCCACATTCGGCTTGACCGCATCGGCGCCGGCCTTGACCGCGACTCGCAGAGCTTCACCGCTGGTATCTGCCCACACCGGGATCCCGGCGGCCTTGACCCGAGAGATCAACTCACCCAGGGCCTGGGGGGCAATTCCCGGAGGCAGACTCCCTCCAATCATGACTGCCGCAGGCCGCAGCTGAGGCTGGCTCAGGCGCTGATCCAGGGTGTCGAGCAAGCGTTGCCAGTGCTCTTCCTCGAGCGCCAGCCCCGGCGCATTGATGTCACTGACGCGACCATCCTGCTCGGTCAGCTTGGTATTGATACGGGTAGCCCCTGGCAGCCGCACGAAGGCGTCTTCGACCCCCATGTCGGCAAAGGCGTCGACAAAGGCGGCGTCGTTGTCCTTGCCAAGGAAGCCGGTCACACACACCGGATGGCCCAGCGCGGCCAGCACTCGCGCCATGTTGACGCCCTTGCCCGCCGCTGTCAGTTCCACCGATTCAGCGCGATGCAGGGCGCCCGGCACCAGCTGCGCCAGCCCTACCGATAGATCCAGCGCGGGATTGGCCGAGATCGTCAGCACCGGGGCCTTGTGGGCCTCGTCCTGGTTCCGGCTCATTGCTGGGCCTCCAGCGCGCGGCGCACGTCACTGGCGGTGGGCTGTGCCAGAGACAGGGCGGCGAGCTCGCGCGCCTTGTCCATCGTCACACTCGCCAGTCTGGCCTTGACCATGGGTACCTGGCGCGCGCTGACCGACAGCTCGTCAATGCCCAGGCCTGCGAGCACCGGGATCGCCTGGCGGTCACTGGCCAGCTCGCCGCATACACCGACCCACTTGCCATGGTCATGAGCGGCTTGCACGGTCATTCGAATCAGCCTCAATACCGACGGGTGCAGGCCATCGGAGTCAGCAGACAGCTCCGGGTGGCCCCGGTCGATCGCCAGGGTGTACTGGGTCAGGTCATTGGTCCCGATCGAAAAGAAATCGACCTCTGGGGCCAGGCTCGGCGCCAGCAAGGCGCATGAGGGAACCTCGATCATGACGCCCAGCTGGAGCGATTCCCCGTCATGACTCACCCCCAGCGTCTCCAGCACCTCATCAAAGATGGCGCGGGCAGCGCGAAACTCCGCCACATCCTTGACCATCGGCAGCATGATGCGCAGCGGACGGCCTGCGGCGGCCTTGATCAACGCGGTAAATTGATCGCGCAAGACCTGGGGACGCTTGAGGGCCAGACGAATGCCGCGAAGTCCCAGGAAGGGATTATCTTCCTGGGGCAGCGGCCAATAGGACAGGGGTTTGTCACCGCCCACGTCCAGCGTGCGCGCGACCAGCGGACGACCGTCCAGGGCGTCCATCGCTTCACGATACTCGCGCTCCTGGGTGGCCACATCGGGCAGCGAGGCGTGGGCCATGAACAGAAACTCGGTACGCAGCAGCCCGACGCCTTCCGCGCCGCGGGAGACGGCGTCATGTGCGTGGGCGGTATTACCCAGATTGGCCATCACCTCGATACGCTGGCCATCGCCTGTGCGCGCCTCACTGAAACGGGCCTCCCACGCCTTTTCCTTGAGCGCCTCGAGCTCTTCCATGCGCGACGCGAAGCGCTCGCGGCGCTCGGCCGTCGGGGCCGCCACGACCCAGCCCTCGTCGCCATCCAACAGCATGTCGGTGCCGCTGGTCAGCTGCAGCACGCCAGCGCCAGCCCCCACCACCGCGGGTATCCCCAGCGCTCTTGCCAGGATGGCGCTATGCGCCGTCGCACCACCACGTGCCGTGACGATGCCCCTCACCCGCTGGGTGTCCAGGCGAGCCACATCTGACGGGCCGATATCATCGGTGACGAGCAGGTAAGGCTCATCCGGCGGCTGAGGTAGTTCGATCTGACACAGAATGCCCAGCACGCGCCGCCCAACATCGCGCAGATCCGCGGCACGTTCGGCCAGCAACCGATCCGCCAGCTGCTCCTGGGCCCGCGCGGCCACGTCGATCGCTTGCCACCAGGCCGCCTCAGCGGACAACCCTTCATCGATCCCCTCGCGCGAGGCCTCGGCCAGTTCGGGATCATCCAGCATTTCCTGGTGCATCGAGAGGATTGCCGCGACCTCGCCGCCTGCGGTACTGCGAATCAATGCCTCGAGCTGATCGGCACCCTGCTGAATGGCATCGGCCAGACGGGCCTTTTCCGCGGCAGGGTCGGCGGCATGCTCGGGATAGTCGAAGCGCGGTGTCTTCAGCACGTACAGCGGCGCCACCGCCAGCCCCGG
The DNA here is from genome assembly GCF_019801675.1 of Halomonas sp. DP8Y7-3. Taxonomy (NCBI): domain Bacteria; kingdom Pseudomonadati; phylum Pseudomonadota; class Gammaproteobacteria; order Oceanospirillales; family Halomonadaceae; genus Halomonas; species Halomonas sp. DP8Y7-3. The sequence goes on along the minus strand of NZ_JAHVIO010000003.1, from coordinate 150,403 downwards.
AGAGGCGGCAACCGCGGTAACAGGTTCATCCTCCTGGGGCACTGTCGGGACTTCACTGTCCAGCGTGTCTGCCGCCGTCGCCGCGGGTGTCGCTGTCGCGGTGGCAGTCAGCGGTGTAACGTGCTCGCCAAGGCCGTCCGTGATGGCCTCGGCCAGCTGCTCCAGGGCCATTTCAGCGCCATCGCCTCGCGCTGACAGCACGAGTTCCTGGCCGCGACGCGCACCCAGGCCAATCACCTTGGTCAAGGACGCCGCCGAGACCGGCTGGCCACCTCCGTCGGCCAGGCGTATTTGCACTGCCACCCCCGCTTCACGGGCCTTCTGCACCAGCACCTTGGCGGGGCGCGCATGCAGCCCATGAGCGTTGAGCAGCTGCACCCGCCGGCTAGCCACGCCACCGCCTTCGCCAGCCAGCAGGCTCAGCCAGGCATCGGCATCACCCTCGTCCAGCTCAGGTGCCGGGGTCGACGCCAGGGCGTCGACCAAGGACAGGACCGCGTCTGCCAGTGGCCGACCCGCCTCCCCCTGGGCCGCAAGGCACAGCACGGCCTTGATCCGGCCACCCTGATGCTCGATGGCCGCGGCAGGGGTAACCACAGCCATGCCTGGCTCCGCCACCCCGGTGTCGCTGGCATACAGCCACAGACCATGGCCGAGGGCAGCAGGCGCTTGCTCAAGCACGTCCCCGACAAAGCGGCCATCGACCAGGCCGAGATGCCTGAGTCGCTGCGCGCCCGCCAACAGCAGGTCAAACATGTCCTGCCCGGCCTGGTTGAGCACCAACGTCTTTGCGTCGAGCCGGGCGCTCACCACCTTGCGTCCAAGCAGTGCCACCACCTCAGCGGCGGTGGTCGCCGCCGCCAGCTGCTGCGACACTCCCTCTTGGTCCAGCACATGGGTCAGGCTACGCAGAATATCGAGGTGCTCGTCGCTCTGGGCAGCGATCGTCACCAGCACGTGCACCCGCTGGCCATCGTGCCACTCGACCCCCTCGGGAAACTGCAATACCTGTACCCCTGTCTGCCGCACAGCCTCGCGACTGGCGGGAGTTCCATGGGGAATCGCAATCCCGTTGCCTAACCAGGTAGACGACTGGGCTTCCCTGTCGTGCAGTCCCTGGCGATAGCCATCTTCTACCAGATCGGCCGCCTTCAGCGCGTCGAAGGCGGTATCCAGGGCGTGGCGCCAGCTCTCGGCACGACAGTCCAGCAAGACGTCGTCGGCATTCAGCGTCAGCATCTGAAGTTCTCCTGGGCGAGGCACCTGCGGGCCCCACCGGTAATGAACAGTCACTAGGGTGATACGAGACAGGCGGGATCGCCGGGACCATGGCGTTGCTGGGCCAGCGAGCCTTGCCCCTGCTCGACCAGGTCTGGCGTTTGATCTGCCACAAAGCTGAATCGTGTCACCTCACCATGGCACAATGCTGGTACGATTCAGCGCATAAGGCAAGTCGCGTTTGTTAAGACTTTGGCAGGGGGCACCGCGACCGCCAACAGGTAGACTATCCCTGCGCGCATCTCGCGCAGGTACGTGACAGCGCAGGCATGAACCGGCGCCGCCGTCTTCCCGGCAACACCTACGCCGATACCGTGGCATCCACAAGAGGGAGTAAACCGCATGACCCTGGCCGAAATCGCTCGCTTGGCAGGCGTCTCTCGCACCACCGCCAGCTACATCGTGAATGGCAAGGCCAAGGAGCGTCGCATTCGTCAGGACACGGTGGATCGCGTCATGGCCGTGGTCCGCGAGCATGGCTATCGTGTTGACGCCCAGGCCGCCGCCTTGCGCAGAGGGACCAGCCGCATTCTTGGCTTGATCATTCCTGACCTGGAGAACTCCAGCTATGCCAGGCTCGCCAAGCATCTGGAACGAGGTGCCAGGGCCGCGGGCTACCAGCTGCTGATTGTGGGCTCCGACGACCAGCCGGACAGTGAGAAGGACCTGGCCCTGGCGCTTCGGGCTCAGCGCTGCGAGGCACTTATCGTCGCAAGCTGTCTGGAGCAGCCGGAAATCTTCTACGCCGACATGATGGCAGAGGGCCTGCCCGTCATCGCCATTGACCGAGGACTGTCGGCTGACCAGTTCGCCAGCGTCGTCAGTGATGACGCCAATGCAGCGGAACAGCTGACGCGGTCGTTGATGACGTCCTCGGTAAAACGCATTCTGTGGTTGGACGCGGTGCCCCACCTGTCGATCACCGCCGAGCGTCGCGCCGGCTTCCACCGCGGCATCGAAGGGCGCGAGCTGGAGTGCACGCTGGCCAGCGGCCACCAGTATGCCCGGGAGGAAGGCGCCAGAATGCTTGGCGAGTACATGGATGCCAACGGACTGCCGGATGCGCTGGTTACCGCCTCATACATTCTGCTGGAGGGTGCGCTGGACGAGTTGATCGCCCGCGGAGGGCTTCCCTCTCGCCTGGCCATGGCCAGCTTCGGTGACAACCGGCTGCTGGACTTTTTGCCGCTGGCGGTCAACTCCGCCGTCCAGGATCACCAGACCATCGCCCACAAGGCCCTGGATCTGGCGTTGGAAGCGGTCAATGGACGCTATAATCCCCAGCGCACCGTCGTACCGCGCCATCCGCGCTGGCGGCGGCCGTTGCCCACCAGTTACCGCTCTTGACAGCGTCCAGGTCATTGCGCGATACGCGGATCACTCCTCAAGGATGACTTGCCCTTGGGGCGTAACGCCACTGTCGCTCGCGCCCTAGCCAATGCCATGTCAGAGCCAGGGCCATGCCGGAGCCAATGTCATGCCAACGGGAAGCGGTACTGGCTCTGAGCGTAGGCCTCCAGGGTTCGCTCCAGCAGATCGGGCAAGCTGTCGATCACACCCCGCGCTTCCGTGGGTCGCCCTTCCCTGACCCAGAATTCCAGGGCTTGGGCGGCTTCCGCCACGGCCTGGGCTCCGACTCCCGCGGCTTCGCCGCGAAGCTGGTGGGCAAGTCGCGCCAAGGGTTCATCTTCGCCCTCGCGATAGGCCCGCTCGATATCCGGCAGCCGGGCTCGCGCCTGACGCCCGAACAGCTTGACCAAGGCGTTTCTGCGCTCGCCGCCCAGGCCCTCGTCCAACGCATCCAGTGTCTTGACGTTGATCAGCGAGGTCGCCGCGCTCGCTCCCTCGACAGCATGCCCCTCTCCTTGCAGATAGCGCTTGAGAACGCTGAGCAAGGTGCCCATCAGCAGCGGCTTGTTAAGGTAGTCATTCATACCGGCAGCCAGGCAGTCTGCCTCATCATGGCTGGCTCCACCTGCGGTCATGGCCACGACCGGTACGTCCCGCCGCCAGTCGGCAAAGCTACGCAAGCGCCGCGTCACTTCTCGACCATCAAGGTCCGGCATCTGAATATCCATCAGAATCAGATCGAAGCGACGCTCGCCGCACAGTGCCAGCGCTTCCTTGCCACTGGCCGCCAGGGTCGCGGCGCAACCCAGGCGTTCGAGCATCGCCATGGCCACCTCCTGGTTGACCAGGTTATCTTCGACCACCAGCAGATCCGCTTCGGCCAGCTGCTTCGGGGCCACCCGCGGGCGCCCGGTGGGGGCCGCCGGCATGGCACGCTCGTCCTGCTCACAGGCCACCAGAGGTAAGCTGAACCAGAATCGGCTGCCCTTGCCCCAGCGACTATCGACGCCGATCTCTCCGCCCATCGACTCCACCAGCCGTTTGGAGATGGCAAGCCCCAGCCCTGTCCCCCCGTAACGCCGTGCCACCGACGCGTCACCTTGCCTGAACGGCTCGAACAGCTGGGGCAGCAGCGAGGCATCCACACCCTGACCGGTATCGACCACATCAAACTGGATCCGCTCATCGTCCAGCCGCGTCACGGAAAGACGCACCATGCCGCGTTCGGTAAACTTGATCGCATTGGCCAGCAGATTCAGCACCACTTGACGCAGCCGCCCGGGATCGCCTTCAATCCACGGCGGCAAGGTGTCATCCATGTGGCTCAGTAATTTCAGCCGTTTGGTCAGGGCCTTGGGACGGAAAAGATCGAGGGTTTCTTCCACCAGCCGGTCCAGCTGCACCGGCTGCACGTCCACTTCCATGCGGCCGGCTTCGATCTTGGAAAAGTCCAGAATGTCATCGATCATGCCCATCAACTGACGGGCACTGGAATGGATCGTGCGAGAGTAGTGATCGGCGCGTTCAGGCAGATCAAGGTCGCTTAACAGCTCACTCATGCCGATGACGCCGTTGAGCGGGGTGCGTATCTCATGACTGACGGTGGCCAGAAAATCCGACTTGGCCTGGCTGGCAGACTGGGCCCGCCGTGCACTGATCTCCAGCTCACCGCTCAAGGTCTCCAAGGCCTTGCGAGACGCCTCGTTGTCCCGCGCTTCCTTGAGCAGCACAGTAAGCATGACGCCCCCTGCCAGGGTCATGCCCAGAATCATCACCAGCAACAGCACATACAACCACTGGAGCCGCTGACGCTCCCCGGTATTGACCTCGGCCAGGTAGCCGTTGACGGCCATGATCAAGCGCTCGGTCTCCGTACTCAGGCGGACCAGTCGCTGATCGAGGAGGGCCACGGTATCGCTGTCCAGTGCTGACAGCACACTCACTTCTGCGTCCAGGTCTTTCATCAGGTCAGTGATCAAGGACAACTGACGGCGTGCCGCTGGCGCTTGCTCCAACAACTCACTGATATCGCTATGCTGAAACAGGTTTAAACGGCTGTAGAGCAGATCAAACTCCAGCCTGAAATCGGCGACCCCATGCGCTCCATGTTCGCCAAACAGCAGAAGGTTGCGAAGCTGTACGGTGTCCCGGTCCAGCCTGTAACTGTGCCAGGTCACGTCTTCCATCACCCGGTGGGCCAGATTGTCCTGGCGCCACGCAACCAGCCCGATCACCACCATGGCGGCGGCAAAAAAGGCCAGCGCGGCCACGGCGCTGAAGACAAGCCGAAGCGGATAACGCCTCATGCAACGCGGACGCCCAAGACGCCCTCCTCCCGCCACGGGCGCACACGCCTACGCCGCAGCGAATGACGACACGAGCCGACGATGCCTCTGCTGGCTGCTGCTCTGACTGCGGTTACCTCAACGACGTGCACGCGCGGCACTGCCTCCTTGCAGGTCTGCAAACCACCTCCCACCACACTTTGCACCACCGACTCCTCATTGCCTGGCGTTCGACGTACCCGCCCGAGGCTTGTCACCACAGCGCATGGGCCTTAAGGCACCTCGATCGCATCCACTTGCCACACCGAGCGAAATTGGATGGTTTCGTTGTGCAACTCAGGGTGGTCATCGAAGGGATAGAGCACAAACAACGGGCCAAAATTTCGCACCGACATGACGTTATCGTCCTGGGACATCGCCAGTATCACGTCGTAGCGCTGGGCATCGGACACCGGAATATCCGCCACAAACCCGTTCAAGGCATGCACCCGAATGTGCCCAGCCCTGACGCCCGCCAATTCGAGGACACTGCGCAGAAGCGGGCCCTTGAAACGACTCGCCTGACGGTGCCAGGGGGTATCGGTCGTAAGCTCCCGCCCTTCAAGTTGCTCGAGCATCTGACGATCCAGCCACAGCTGATTTCCCACATTGGCATTATCGATGTCGCCTGACATCTTCAGCAGTACTGGCCCCTCTGGAGCAGGCAAGGAGTGGGCGTGCCCCACTCCCGCTACCAGCAACATTCCCAACAGCACGACCACTTGGCGAAAACACCCTTGCACCCGCATGACCACTCCTGACACGTTACGCAGGTGTAGAGTACGTCATCGCGTACAAAAGGTCAGTCCAGCAAGCGGCCCCCGCCTTTGCTGATTCAAGAAAACTGGGCCCTGAACAGGAAACAAGCCCCTTCGCCGCTGCGAATCACTCTCAGCCGCCAGACCCAGGCGCCAGATGCGGGCGCTGATCCCTGCGCCGGCGCCTGCCGTCAGGCTCAGGCGTCGGACTCGTCCACCATCTCGCACACCACGAGATCCTCGTAGGCGTGCCAGCTGGCGTGCCCCAGCACCGGCAAGATCAAGGCCAGCCCGATATAGAAGGTCGCCATCCCGATCAACACACAGCCGGTCAGGATAGCCGCCCACAGCAGCATCGGGCGGAAGTTTCTGGCCACCGAACGGATGCTGGCCTCAATCCCTTCCATAAACGTCAGGTCCTGATCCATCAGCGTCGGAATCGCAACCACACTGATCGAGAAGGCGCCAAAAGCCAGTACACAACCCACCGCCAACCCCACGGCCAGCATGCCGAACCCTTCAGGAGTGGTCAGCAAGGAGGCATAGACGGTTGCCGGATCAGGAGACTGCAGACCGAAGAACAGCGCGAACAGCAAGGTGGCCAGGCGAATCCAGGCGAGGAAGAAGATCATCATCATCACGCCCATCATCGCCAGCTGGCCGCCATGACCGCGCCAGGCGCCAAATGCATCCCCCAACGTCGGTGATCGGCCCTCTTCCAGGGCGCGACTGATCCCGTAGGACCCCACCGCCACAAGCGGGCCGATAAACATGAATCCGGCCACCAGTGGCAACAGCCAGTGCCACAGGCCCATGGTCAACGCGCCCGCCGTGACGGCGATACTGAGCCCTACCCAGAACATGCCGTAAGACAGGCTGACGGCCGTTGCCGCCCTGAAGTCCTCGAAGCCGGAAGCCAGCCATGCTCTTGGCCGTCCCATACCGACATTCTTGATGGAGATCTTGACCCTGGCGCCGCTTGCCAGCTTGTCCCGCCGTGAAGCTGCTGCACTCATCATCTTCACCCCCTCTACCAACGGCTAAGGGCTTGTACTATCTGCCCGTTATGCCACCAGTGATTCCATCGGTTGTTGCACAACCGTCATGGGAGTCTTAGCGCCTGACAAAGGGGTGTTTCGCGCTCCTAGGCGCCGGTCGACTCTCACTTGACTGTAGTTGATGGGCCGGGGCTTCGCCTTGAACCTACGCAAGCTTACGAAAAAGCCACGTGCCTGCGACGGCACTCACTCGCTCGTCTTCGAGGCCGTACCGCGGAGGCCACATCAAGGAAGAGTGCAATAAAAAGCCCCCTCACAAGGAGGGGGCTGCGGATCGCGGTCTATCACCTGGACCTGCCAGCGTCTCAGCGAACGATCATCACCGAGCACTTGCTGTGGTGCACCACATGCTCCGCATTGGGGCCTATCACGTAGTCAGAGAACTTGCGCTTGGTATGCGACGCCATCACGATCAGGTCGGCATCGATCTTCTTGCCGACCTTGATGATGGCCTCCCATGGGGACCCATCGACGATGATGGCCTGAGACTGGACGTCATCAGGCACGTGCTGGTCGATGAACTCCTTCTGAGCCTTCTGCAACGCTTCCCGCGCCTTCTTGGCAAAATCCTTGGGGAAATAGGAGCCTACCAGCGGCATGCGATAGTCCGGCAGGACCGTCACCAGGTGCAGGCTGGCCTCAAAGTTCCGACACAAGGACAGCGCCACCGGCAAGGCGCGCTCCCAGGAGGAGGGCTCGTTGAGATCGACCGGCAACAACAGTTTCTGATACATGTCAGGCCTCCTCAGACCGTAGCCTCGGTGGAATCATGCGAGCGACGACGGCGCTGCGCCAATACCACAAAGGCGAACAGCAGCAGCGCCGGGAACCAGATCAACTCCTTCGGCCAGCGATCCACCGGCGCCTGAATATCGACGATCTCCTGATCGAAGTCGAAGCCGAGATCCGATGCCTGACTGCCGTAGGTCACCATGTCGACCATGGCACGCCCATCGTCGATGTATAGCTCAAGGCCGAGGTTGAGCAGCCGCTCTTCTCCGCTCTCACCTTCGACAACGGGCAGAGTCATGTAGGTGGTCAGAGGATCACCGAAGGCATCTTCGCCCTTGACCTGGATACGCAGGGTACTGTCTTCGTCCACCTTGCCGTAAGTCTCGACAAATTCAGACGGAGCAATACTGCGGTACGGGTCATGGATCATGTCCATCCAGAAGCCCGGGCGGAACAGGCTGAATGCCACCAGCAGCAACAGGATGCTCTCGTACCAGCGGTTTCTTGTCAGCATGTAGCCTTGGGTGGCCGCGGCAAAGATCAACATGGCGATCGTCGCCACCACGAACACCAATACCCCCTGCAGGGGCGCTACATCAATCAACAGCAGATCCGTGTTGAAGATGAACAAGAACGGCAGTGCGGCCGTTCTCAGGCTGTAGTAGAACGCCTGGAACCCGGTACGAATGGGGTCGCCTCCCGAGACCGCCGCGGCAGCGAAGGAAGCCAGCCCCACCGGCGGAGTGACGTCCGCCATGATGCCGAAATAGAACACAAACAGGTGCACGGCGATCAACGGCACCAGCAACCCGTTCTGTTCCCCTAGCTGTACGATCACCGGTGCCAGCAGCGCCGACACTACGATGTAGTTGGCGGTCGTCGGCAGCCCCATCCCCAGAATCAAGCTGAGCACGGCAGTGAAGAACAGGATCAGCATCAGGTTGCCCATGGACAGGATTTCCACCACGTCCGCGAGCACCAGCCCCACCCCGGTCTGAGACACGGCACCGACAATGATGCCGGCCGTCGCCGTGGCAATACCGATACCGATCATGTTACGGGCGCCGGTGACCAGGCCGTTCCACAGGTCCATGCCGCCTTCACGCAGGTCCTTGGCAAAATCGCCGCGGCCACGGAAGGCGTGCATGATCGGACGCTGGGTCAGCATGATGAAGACCATGAAGACCGTGGCCCAGAAAGCCGACAGCCCAGGCGAAAGACGCTCCACCATCAAGCACCAGATCAGGACGATGACCGGCAGCAGATACTGCAGACCCACCATGACCGTCGGGCGCGTCTGCGGCAAGGTGTAGATAGGCTCGTTGGGGTCATCCAGCTCCAGCTCAGGATATCCCGCTGCGAGCTTGAGCAGGGCCACATAGACCACGGCCAGCGCCACCGCAACGACCCAGGGAGTGGCATCGCCCAGTACCGGTTTCAGCCAGCCAAGGCCGTAGTAGACGCCCAGCGCCACCACCATCATCAGCAGCAGACCACCGAGGAACCCGATCACCTTGCGCACCAGTGGCTTCGGCGGGTTGGAGCTTTCCAGGCCCTGCATATTGGCCTTGAGCGCCTCGAGGTGAACGATGTAGATCAAGGCAATATAGGAAATCAGCGCCGGCAGGAAGGCGTGCTTGATCACCTCCACGTAGGAAATACCGACGTATTCCACCATCAGAAAGGCGGCCGCCCCCATGACCGGCGGCATGATCTGGCCGTTGACCGAGGAGGAGACCTCCACCGCGCCCGCCTTCTCGGAGGAAAAGCCCACACGCTTCATCATCGGAATGGTGAACGTGCCGGTAGTCACCGTGTTGGCAATGGAAGAGCCGGAAATCAGCCCCGTCATGCCCGAAGCCACCACGGCAGCCTTGGCCGGCCCGCCCTTGTAGTGGCCCAGCAGAGAAAAGGCGACCTTGATGAAATAGTTACCCGCGCCAGCCTTGTCCAGCAAGGCGCCAAAGAGCACAAACAGGAAGACGAAGCTGGTCGACACCCCCAGGGCGATACCAAACACGCCTTGGGTGGTTAGCCACTGATGATTGACCAAGCCATACAGACTGACACCGCGATGCGCCAGAATGCCGGGCATCCACGGGCCTGCCAGTGAATAAATGATAAAGATCGAGGCAATGATCATTAGTGGCGGCCCGAGCGCGCGCCGAGTCGCCTCCAGCAACAGCACCAGACCGGCCACACCGACGATGACGTCCTGCAGAATCGGTGCACCAGGACGCTGGGCAAGCTGCTCGTAGAACACAAACATGTACGCGCCGGCACAGGCGGCAAGAATGCCCAGCACCCAATCCTGCAAAGGAATACGATCGCGCGGCGAGCGCTTGGTGGCGGGATACGCCATGAATGCCAGGAACAGCGCAAAGGCCAGGTGTATGGAGCGCGCTTCGGTGGCATTGAAGACGCCAATGCCCGCCATGAACGGCAGCGGCGAGGCTATCCATAGCTGAAACAGCGACCACGCTGCGGCAACCCCCACCAGCAGTTTGCCTGGTCCACCCGCCGGATTGCGCGAGCCTGAGTCGCTGGAGGCGACCATGTCCTCAAGATCCACTTCTGCCGCCGTGGATCTTTTGTTGTCCTCAGTCATAAGCGTGCCCTGCCTTGGGAGAGGAATCGTGATGATGGTTGGCCGCGGCCACCATCCCCTGAGGCCCGAATGAACGGGCGCGTTGCAGATGCTGACGAGACAGTGACTGGCTCATCTCGTCGCCGGTCCACAACGCACTGCGCGGCCGCCCACTGGCTGACCGCGCAGAAATGCATCGGATATCCGTGTAACGGTAATCCGTTACTCGATCCAGCCCTGCTCACGATAGTAGCGAGCGGCACCTTCGTGCAGCGGGGCAGACAGGCCATTGGAGACCATGTCCTTCGGATCCAGCGTTTCGAAGGCCGGGTGCAGGCGCTTGAAGCGGTCGAAGTTGTCGAACACTGCCTTGACGGTCTGGTAGACCAGTTCGTCGTCGGCTTCAGCGCTGGTCACGAAGGTGGCCGCGACACCGAAGGTTTCGACGTCCTCGTCGTTGCCCTTGTACAGGCCGCCCGGGATGGTGGACATGGAATAGTAGGGATATTCCTCGACCAGTCCCTTGATGGCGTCATCGTTAAGGGGCACCAGGCGCGCGTCGACCGTGGTGGTGGCTTCCTGGATGGAGCCATTGGGGTGGCCGACCACATAGGCCATGGCATCGATGTTGTTGTCCGCCAGGGCAGAGGCCATTTCGGCCGCGTCCAGCTGGGAAGCCAGGGAGAAGGTGTCTTCGGTCCAGCCCTTGGCGTCCATCACCACTTCCATGGTGTTGCGCTGACCGGAACCCGGATTACCGATGTTGACGCGCTTGCCAGCCAGGTCATCCAGGCTCTCGATGCCGGAATCAGCACGGGCCAGGATCGTCAGCGGCTCACCATGCACCTTGAAGACGGCGCGCAGATCTTCGTAGGCGTCACCTTCGAAGTTGCCAGTGCCGTTGTAGGCCTGATACTGCACATCAGACTGCGCCACACCCATGGTCAACTCGCCGCTGCGAATGCCATTGACGTTGGCCACAGAACCCCCGGTAGAGGGCGCGTTACAGCGAATGTTCGTCTCGTCGCTATTGCGATTAACGAAGCGGCAGACGGACTGCCCAACGACGTAATACACGCCGGTCTGACCACCGGTGCCGATGGTGATGAACTGTTCCTGATCCTGGGCCATGGCCGGGGACGCGAACATGGCAGTTCCCAGAATGGCGCTGGACAGAGCAGCGGCGGAGAAAGCATGGCGCTTCATGGTCACACCTCTTTTGGTATTGTCGACGTTGACAGCATGGAACTCTACCCTGCCCCTCCTGGGCCGGCAAAGCGTCCAATCGTCACTACTTTAGCGGGAAATTCACCTGAAGGGTCCAGGCATATCCATTGTAAAACGAGAGTTTAGCTACCGCTAACGTTTAGTGGGCGTTAATTTTACGACGACCTTTCCTCCTTACCCGACCATCAGCCTGTGACAGGCCCATCCAGCAAAGCCGCCGCGGCTGCCCTGCCACCTTGCATCAGCGTCCATGCAGACACCAGCACTCATCGTGAGCATAGTCGCTGCGGACAAAGGTGCCACACCCATGACTGTCGTCACGCCTGCACGGCAGGTAATCTTGGACATTTCCTGACACGAGAATCCGATGCGACTACTGGCCTGTCAGACCGCAATCCCCACCACCCGGACCCGCAACGAACAGCTCGGCTACCTGACACGGCTCGCGCAAGACCTGCGCCAGGCGGCCCGTCACCATCAACCGGATCTCATCGTGCTGCCGGAACTGTCGTCTCAGGAATACAGCGATGCCGCCTTTGATCACCTAGACCAACTGGACGACGATCTCAAGGGGCCGGTGGTGCAGCTGCATCGAGACCTGGCCTCCGAGCTCGGCTGCTTCATCGCCTTTGGTCTCGCCCGCCGCGCTGCTGATACTCCCGCAGGCTTGAGACGACACATCAGCCAGGTTGTGGTCGGACCAGACGGCGAGATCAGCGCTGTCTATGACAAGTTACATTGCGCGCAATTCGGCGCGAGTGCCGAGGCGGGCCATTTTGTCCCAGGAGACCGCCTGGTCACGTTCGATGTAGCGGGATGGAGGGTCGGCGTCATGATCTGCTATGACCTGCGCTTCGGCGAGCTGGCGGCCCGCTACCGCCAGCAGGGGGTGGACCTGATGCTCCATCCAGTGGCCTTTACTCGCGACTTTTCCTTCGCCAGCTGGCATAGCTTCATCACGACCCGTGCCATGGAGCATCAATGCTACTGGCTGAGCCTCAATCGTGCGGGGGACGACTGGGGGCACTCCACCCTGTGTCCGCCCCTGTTGACGGCCGATATCCCAGCCCAACCATTGAGCCACCAGGAAGGCATCGTCTGCAGGGAGCTGGATCGCCAACAGCTGATGGAGGCACGTGCGCGCCTACCGCTGGCCCGCGACCGCCGCGACGATATCGACCGCCTGCCCGTCCACCCCTTGCCCTAGAAGGCCCTAGCCGCCACTCTTGCGTGAGGCCTTTCGCAATCCCTTCGCCACCCTTTCTCACCCCCCTCTCACCCCCTAGCCACGCCAAGGAGGCCCCATGTCTCACCCGTTGATGGAATGCGTGACCGGCGATATTTCACAGCAGTCAGACGTCGACGCAGTCGTGAACGCCGCCAATGCCCAACTGGAGAGCGGCGGCGGCGTCGCAGGAGCGCTGCACCGAGCGGCGGGACCGGAACTGGCCAAGGCAGGCAGGCCCTTGGCCCCCATCGCCCCGGGCCAGGCTGTGATAACTCCCGGCTTCAACCTGCCTGCGCCCTGGGTCATCCATTGCCTGGGCCCCGTCTACGGCCACGACGAGCCGAGTGCCGAACTGCTGGCCAGCTGCTATCGACAGGCGCTTGCGCTGGCCAGTGAGCAGGGTATCCGCCGCTTGGCGTTTCCCGCCCTGTCCACCGGCATCTTTGGCTATCCGGTCGAGGAAGCCGCAGAGATTGCCATCACTACCGTGCTCAGCGAACTGGCCCGCTACGACAGCATCGACCTGGTGCGCTTCGTGCTGTTCGACGACACCACCCGCGACCTCCACCAGCGTTGGCTCGAGACTCTGACCGATCACCCTTGAGCGGCAACGACAGCCGGTAACGTCCTCGGGCGCTGCTGGCTGCCGCCCCCCCTGCGCTAGACGTTATGCTAGACGTTGTACCCCAGGATCCTGGGCAACCACAGGGCGATCTCAGGGAAAATTGCTACCAACGCCAATGCCGATGCCATGGCCGCGACAAAGATCAGCGCCCAGCCGACGGTCTGTTCGAGTCGTACCTTGGCGACCTCAGTGGTCACCATCAAATTGACCGCCACGGGTGGCGTGAACTGGCCGATGGCAATATTCATGGCCAGCAGAATGCCGAACCAGACAGGGTTCCAGCCAAAGTGCTGCATCACCGGAATCAGGATCGGCATCATGATCAGATAGATCGAAATAGCATCCAGCAACATGCCCGCCGCTAGCACAGCAAGCATGATCAGTACCAGCAGCAAGGCACCGTTGTCAGACAGACCGATGACCCATTCGGCAAGGTGGCGGAAGGTTCCCAGCATGGTGCCTGACCAGGCGAAGATACCCGCCAGCGCGATGATCAGCATGACCACGCCGGACACGATGGCAGCCTCACCCATCAGCCCCCAGAGGTCCTTCAGGGACAGCTCGCGGGTCACCACCAGGCCGACGATGACACCATAGGCGACGGCGACCACCGCAGCCTCGGTGGGGGTAAACAGCCCACTGCGCAGCCCTCCTAGAATGATGACCGGCGCGAACAGCGCGGGCAGCGCCTCCCGAAAGCTCTTGCCGATCGGCGGGCGCTCGACGTCGCGGGGGTCTTCCCAGCCATGGTGGCGCGACAGCCACAGCGCCGGTATCAGTAACGAGGCGCCAGCCAGCACGCCAGGAAACAGACCCGCCGCAAACAGCGCTCGAAGGTCCACCCCAGGCACCACAATGGAGTAGAGAATCAACGCCACCGAAGGCGGAATCAGAATGGCGGTGGAGGCAGATGACGCAATCAAGGTCGCCGAAAACGGTCGTGGATAGCCTGCTCGGGTCATGCTGGGCAGCATCACCATGGCCACAGCGGCAGCATCCGCCGGACCGGAGCCGCTCATGCCTCCCATGATCATGCACACCACCACCGCAACCACCGCCAGCCCACCGTGTCGTGGACCCACCAGGGCCTGCGCGAAGCGCACCAGCCGAGCCGCGACACCGGCGCGCTCGAAGATGAGGCCGGTCAGGATAAACAGCGGAATCGCAATCAGCGGATACTTTGCCACGCTGTTGTAGGTATTGGTGCCCAGGGTCGCCAGCATCGCCGGTGATAGCCCCGTGATAATGCCTACGGCGCCAGACAGGCCGAGCGAGAACGCCACCGGCACCCCGGCCACCAGCAGCAGCAGAAAGGCCGCCAGCATCCAAAGATCAGGTGTCATCGCGACTCTCCCTTCGCAGGCGCTCGACGCAGGCTTGAACCTGGCGCAGCAGCATCAGGGCAGACAATAGCGGCAGCCAAATCAGGTACCACCACTGCGGCAAACCAAGCCCAGGAGACAGGGACTGCCACTGGTACTCCTGCCAGGTCATCACTCCGCTGAACCAGGTGATCATGCCTAGCACGACCACTCCGCAGCATCCCTGGAACAGGATCAGCACACGTTGACCTGCTGCTGGCAGCTTGCGCTCCAGCAGCCCGATACGAATATGGCGATGGCGTCGCAACGCCACGGATGCGCCGGCAAAGGTCAGAATCACCAGCAAGAAGACAGAAAACTCCTCGGTAAACGCAAAGGAGCCTCCCGTGATGTAGCGCACTACCACGTTGACCAGGCTGATCACGCCAATGATCAGGATCGCCAGGGTAGCGAGGATACGCTCGAGTCGAGCATCAGGACGTTTCATTGGAACGGTACGTCGGTCGGGGTGAGGACAACGCCGGCCCTCCCGCAGGATAGGCCGGCATGGCAGTCCACCTGTCACACCAGCGGCGCGACAAGGGACAGCGGAGGAGGCTTCAGCGAGACTCGATGGCGCTGCGGGCAGCGTCCACCAGGTCCTCCCCAATCCTCGGCACCCACTTGTCGTAGACGCTTTCCGTCGCGGTAACGAAGGCCTGATGCTGGTCGTCGGTCAGGTCGGTGACGGTGACACCACGCTCCTGAATGGCCGCCAGACGCTCGCTCTCCTGCTCCCGGGTCATCGCCACTTCCCAGGCTCCAGCCTCCACCGCGGTGTCCCTCAGCAGCGCTTTTTCGTCATCTGACAGGGTGCCCCAGACTTGCTGGTTGGCAGCAAAGATCAGCGGATCATTCATGTAATTCCACAGCGTCACATGCTCTTGGCCCACCTGGTCGATACGCGCCACATCAAACACCGACAGCGGGTTCTCCTGACCGTCTACCGCCCCCGTGGTCAGGGCAGGCTTGGCGTCCGCCCAGCTCATCTGCGTCGGGTTGGCGCCCAGGGCAGTGAAGGTGTCCTGGAACAGCGGCGATCCGACCACGCGGATCTTCAAGCCCTCGAGATCACCCGGTTCGTCAATGACACCGCGAGAGTTGGACAGCTGACGAAAGCCATTCTCCCCCCATGCCAGGGGCACCACACCACGGGACTCGATCGCCTGGAACACCAGCTCGCCTGCCTCTCCGGTGGTCACGGCATCGACCGCTTGCTCATCCGGCATCAGAAACGGCAACGAGAACAGGTTGAGTTCAGGCACCTGGGGCGACCAGTTGATGGTCGAGCCAACGGCCAGATCGATCAGGCCGGAGCGCATGGCGGAAAACTCACGGGTCTGGTCACCGCTGACCAGCTGGGAGTTGGGGAAGACCCGCAGCGTCAGCTCGCCATCGGATCGTTCCTCCACCAGGTCGGCCCATTTCTGCGCCGCCTGGCCCCAGGGGAAGGCATCGGATAGCACCGTGGAGACCTTGAGCTCACGCGCCTCGGCATCCGCCGAGACACCCAGACTACCAAGCACCAGAGCGGCGCCAACCAAGGTGAGGGAACAACGAGCGGGCGCTCGAAGGCCAAACAGAGAAGACATGACGTGTCCTTGCGTTGATGCTCCCTTGGCGGCACGCGGCAAGCGCGGAGACGCGACAGCTCGGCCGACTGGGAGTCGATTATGGAGATAGGCGAACAACATGGGTCCTGACCGCTGTTCAATATGCCTGCAAACCATAATCCACCACAAGAGGAAAGCCTTCGGTCTCGCACCGGCATGAGCGGAAACGGAGAGGCAGCCACCTCCTTCACCCACCTCGAACATGCACACATCTTCCTGCCAAAAATGTATACAAACTCATTGACCTGTCGCTGGCCATCGGAAAAGCTGATCTAGGTGTTTACGGAAATATTTTCCATTAGATGCATGACGACAACCACAATGACAACGAGGACTCTCATGCGACAGCTGCCCTATTGCCTTGCCGCCTTGACGGCAACCGCGCTGAGCCTTCCGGCTCAGGCCGCTCTCTATAGCACGACCAAGGTCGAAGCCCTCTATGGCTGGGACTATGAGGACCAGGCCGATGCCGGCTTCGGTATCGACAACCGCCGCCACGGTATCCTGACGATCGCCAATGCGAGCGGCTGGACCTATGCCGACAGCTTCTTCTTCGCCGACTTCACCAACTACGACCGAGGCACCGAGGAAGAACAGGACTACGGCAGCACCCATGCGGAATTCAACGTGAGGGGAAACATCGGCAAGGTGCTCGGACAGGATCTGTCCTTCGGCCCAGTGAGCAACGTTTACCTGAACGGCCAGATCGACCTGGACCGCAACTCCGCCACCCGCAAGACCACTCATATGGTGGGGCTTGGCGTGGATCTCGACGTGCCGGGCTTTCGCTTCTTCAAGGTACAGGCCATGTATCGCGACGATGACAACGACAAGGCCGACGGCAGTTCGGAGCAACTGACGCTGGCCTGGAACCGACCATTTCAGCTGTGGCACGAGAACTTCAGCTTCGAAGGGTTCATGGACATCACCTCCGAGGAAGGTGACCTGGAGTCCCAGGTGCTGGCACAGCCTCAGCTGATCTGGCACGCCACCGAGCATGTCGGCCTGGGTCTCGAATACCAATACTGGCACAACAAGTTCGGCCTGAAGGACACCGACGAATCCCTGCCGCAGGCACTGGTACGCTGGACCTTCTAGGCATCTGCTGGGCTTCCCCCGTCATCGCCCCCTTCGGCCGGACGGGGGGCTCTGCTATCCTGCTGGCTTTGCCAACAAGGATTCCCAGTGCCTCTACGTGACCTTCTTCTCGGGCTCTGCGTCATCGTCATCTGGGCGTTGAACATCATCGTCATCAAGCTTGGAGTCACCGACATGCCTCCTCTGCTGCTGACCACCCTGAGACTGGCACTGGTCGCCGCCCTGCTGGTGCCCTTTCATCCGGTGTCACGACACCAATTGCCCTTCCTGCTGCTACTGTCCGTCACCTTCGGGGTAATGAACTTTGCCCTGCTGATCATTGGCCTGTCCCAAGCGGAAGCCGGTACCGGCGCCCTGCTGGTACAGATGGGCACGCCCTTCGCCACGCTACTGGCCGTGATCTTCCTGAAAGAACGCCTGGGCATCAAACGTCTGGTGGGCCTGCTGCTGTCCTTCGGCGGGATTGCGGTATTGGCGGGCGGCCCCAGCCTGCCCGCGCCGCTGCCAACAGCGTTGCTGTTGCTCAGCGCACTGGGCTGGGCCGTCTCGCAGCTGCTGATCAAGCTGGGACCTTCGGTGTCGCCCATGGCGATGGCTGGCTGGATTGCCCTGTTTGCCACTCCCCAGCTGGCCTTGGCCTCCTGGTGGTTCGAGGACCATCACCTGCAGGCGATGCTGGACGCCGGGGTCAAGGGATGGGGCGCGGTGCTCTACACCGCGTTGATGTCATCCATCCTGGCATACGGCATCTGGTTTGGGCTGGTCAGACGTCACGCCGTCAACCGCGTGGTACCACTGACCTTGCTGGTACCGGTGCTGGCGGTGGTGCTGGGCATCCTGCTGCTGGACGATAGCGTCGACCCCTTCAAGCTAGGCGGCGGCGGTATGGTCGTGGCCGGGGTCGCCCTGATCGTCATCCGCTTCACACCGCGCCGCGAGGCGGACAGCCGCACGTCAACCACCTAGCCCTGGCAGGTTCCCTCACTCCCCGGCCAGCTGACGCAGTCGCCGGGGCCAACGCCCAGGGCATCAAAGGTGCCAGCCCGAACTTCCAGCGCCGCATGATATCGCTCGGCGGGACGCGTGGTCGGGCAACCCGAGGCGCTTCCCTCGCAGGGGTCCATGCGACGCACTTCCTGAATTCGGCCATCGGCACCAATGAAGGCAATATCCAACGGCAGCAGGGTTTGATACATCCAGAAGCCGTTGTGCACGCCCTGGGGGCTTTGGTAGAGGAACAGCATGCCGGCATCGTCTGCCAGCTGCTCCCGGCCCATCAAGCCCTGATTGCGCTCCTTTGCATCGTCAGCCACTTCTACCGTGAATCGGGTCGGGCCCTGGGCCCCATGGATCACCAGGGTCACCGTCTCCAGACCTGGCGCATTGGCAAGAGCCTGTGACAGCAACCCGGTGGAGGACAGGGCCACCGGCGTCAACGCCAGCGACGCCAGGAAACGACGGCGGGAAAGAGTCATGCAGGCCTCCAATCAAGGGCTATCGTCATCGCGTGAGGATGGCAGCATATCTGCTTGCATGACATGGATACCAGCGGCAAGCAGCGACACCCTGACCCAGCCGCCCTTCACCAGACCATTGCGGCGCGCCGCATGGGTCGCGATGTCGAAGCGCAATGGCTGCGGTTCATGAGGGACCCTGAGGGTGACCGAGCTCTGCCCTCCCAACACCAGCAGCTCGTCGACCCGGGCTGTCACCAGGTTTTCGCGAATGCCGCGGGAGGGACGATCACTTCGTTGCAGCACAATATCAGATGCCGGCAGATACCAGGTCAGGTGACTGCCCACCGGATAGGCGTCCAGCCCCTGAGCCACTTCAAGACACCACTCACCCCAGCTGAGCCTGAGCCCTTGGGAGGTCGCCACCACGCGCCCCGAAAACACATTGGGGCGATCGAGCAGCCTGGCTACGGCTGGGCTGGCTGGCCGCCGAAACAGTGCTTCAGGCGCCCCCTGCTGCAAGGAGCGTCCCGCATGGAGGACACACAGGCGATCCGCCAGCGCGCTGGCTTCATTGAGATCATGGGTGACCAGCACGATAGGAATGCTGAGCCGCTCGCGCAGTTGCACCAGCTCGCGCTGCAAGCGCCGACGAGTGACCTGATCGACCGCCGAAAACGGCTCATCGAGCAGCAGCACCTTGGGCTCCCGAGCCAAGGCCCTGGCCAGCGCCACACGCTGGCGTTGGCCGCCGGACAGCTGCCGCGGCAAACGCCGCTCCAACCCCTCGAGATTGACCCTTTCCAGCCAGTCAGCGGCTCGACGTCGGCGCTCGCTGCGTGGCAGGTGCCCCATGGCGGTGGCAATGTTGTCCGCTGCATCAAGGTGAGGAAACAGGGCATAGTCCTGAAACACCATCCCCACTCGCCGTTGCTGGGGCGACCAGTCATGGCCTTGATCAGCGTCGTACCAGGTCTCCTGCCCGCAGCTGACCCGGCCACGGGCGGGAGCGTAGAGTCCGGCGATGGCTCTGAGCAGGGTCGATTTGCCGCTGCCCGAGGGACCTACCAGGGCCAGTAGCTCGCCCGGCCGGCAGTGGAATTCGGCATCCAGCGGAATCGGTCCGGGCTGGGACAGCTTGACCACCAGCCCTTCCCCTTGCTGGCCCGCCGGACGCTCAGCCAACGTCATCGCTCAGCCTGCCAGCGATGACGCGCAGACAGCCCATAGACCACTGCGATGGTAATGAACGAGATCGCCAACAGCAGCGCGGACATCCAGCCTGCGGCGGACTCATCGAAGGCCTGCACATGGTCGTAGATAGAAATAGCCAAGGTACGCGTTTCCCCGTCGATCGCCCCTCCCACCATCAGGATGACCCCGAATTCACCGAGAGTATGTGCAAAGGTCAGCGCCAGGGCCGACACCACCCCCGGCATCACCAGCGGCAGCTCGATGGACAGGAAGGTACGCCATGGCGATAGACCGCTGCACCAGGCGGCCTCTCTCAGATGATCCGGTAACGCTTCGAAGGCGCGCTGGATGGGCTGCACGGCAAACGGAATATTGACGATCAGCGAGGCTAGCAGAATACCGCTGAAGGAGAAGTTCAAGCTGGTCCCGGTCAATCTCTGCCAAACGCCGCCCAGGGGAGCATCAGCACTGAAGGCCAGCATGAGATAGAACCCCATCACGGTGGGAGGCATGACCAGCGGCAACGCGATCAGTGACTCTGGCAGTACTTTCCAGCGAGTGCGGCTCTGCGCCAGGCGTCGCCCCAGCCAGAGCGCTGGAAGCAACAGCCCCGCACTGGTCAGCACGGCCAACTTGAGGGAAACGATCAGCGCCGGTGCATCCATGGGCCATCACCTACCATCAGCCGGTGAGCCGAACCCCTCGGCTTCAAGCACGGAGATGGCCTCAGCACTTTGCAGGAACTGATAGAACGCGGTAGCACCCGGCCCCGCCTCCTTGAGCAGCACCATTCGCTGCACGATGGGAGCGTGCCAGGAGGCGGGTATCAAGCGCCAACCGGCACGCTTGGCCAGTGCCGGCGCCTTGACCATAGAGTAGGCGGCGAAGCCTCCTTGAGCCTCCGCCGAAAGCGCGAACTGGGCAGCCTGGGCGACGTTTTCTCCCATCAGTCGCAGCGGCTCGCTGGCGTCCCACAACCCCTCGCGAGTGAGTACCTGCTGTGCAGCCATGCCGTAGGGAGCATGGCGCGGATTGGCCATCGCAATACGCCGTACAGCGTCACCGCGTTGGCGCGCCTCGATGGCCTGACGCACTCCCGCCAACGGCGCCTGTTTAGAGGGCAGCGGGTGATCGGCGCGCTGCAGCCAGACCAGACGCCCATGGGCATACACCTGGCCTGGCTGCTCGGCGAACCCTGACTGCTCCAGCTCCAGCGCCCGGCGTTCGTCAGCCGACAGAAATAGTGAGAAGGGAGCCCCCTGCTCGATCTGGCGCTTGAGATTCCCGGAGGCGCCGTAGGTCACCACGACCTGCACAGGCTCTGCGGGATCGGCATCCGCCCTCTCGGCAAATCTCTCCACCAGTCGCGGCATGACGAATTGCAGAGATGACGCCGCAGCGACATTGACCCGCTCCGCCAGCGCAGGAGGGGCGAAGGCGCAGAGCAGCAAGGACAAGGCGGTCAGGATAGCGCGCATGGTGCAGAAGACTCACGTGGCAGTAGGGTCAAGCGATGACTCAGGCATCCCCGGCAAGTATCGACCTGAGATCGATGCGGCTGTCTCTCGGGCCGAGATCCAGCAACGACTGAAGGCTATCCAGGTGGAGCTCGACATCGCGGCGGCAGGCCTCGCCATCGCCCTCACGCAGATGGCTCAGCAGCCGCGTGTGATCGCCCTCCAGGTAGCAGCTGCCGACGCCCTGCCGCTTGTACAGGGCAATGACGATCGATGTCCGCAGGATCAGATCTGTCAGCATCGCCCCCAGTACCCGATTGGGAGAATGCTCCGCCAGCAGGTGATGAATCGCCAAGGAATGTTCGATCCGCGTCGGTTCGTCACTGGCAAGAAACGCCTCCCGCTCCCGGTCGATACGGTCCTCAAGCTGGACCAGCGCCGGAGCCTCCAGTGTGCCGGCGGTCAGCGCAGCCACCTCACCCTCGACCAATCGGCGCGCCGCAAAGGTCTGCCGCGTCTCGTCCACATCCGGCGCTCTGACTCGGGCCACTTGGTTGGGGCGCTGATCTACCACGTGTTCTGAGGCCAACCGCGTCAACGCCTTGCGCACCACCGAACGACTGACACCAAATACGTCGCCCAATGTCACCTCAGGCAGGCGGGTCCCCGGAGGCAGCCGTTGGGTCAACACCGCTCGGCGCACCTGGCGCACGATATCGCCATCACTGATCCGTCCACCGGACTTGATCTCGGCCATCACCTCTTGCTGCCAGGCGTTGCTCATTGCTGCCTACCCATTATCGCGGAAAGCTTGACCTTCTCATGTTTTCCCCTATTGCACCACAGAAGAGGCATGTCATGTATACACCGGAAGAGGCAGATCAGACGACAGCGCCCGGTCCATACGGACCGGGCGCCATCCTGACTCGACAATGATCTCGAGTATTACCTAGCAAGCGGCCATCAGCTGCTGACATGCCCCTCGTTGACGTCGAGAATCTTGAGGGTGTTGGTGCCACCATGAGCATTCATGTGGTCGCCGCGGGTCAGGATGACGTGGTCGCCAGGAGCCGCCACGCCATGCTTGACCAGCCGCTCGAGGGCTCGATCATTGAGCTCCGCTGCGGTCATGTCACTGGTATCGAAGGGCAGTGAAATGACGCCGCGATACAGCGCCATACGACGCTGGGCGATCGGGTTGTGCGCCAGACCGACGATGGGCAGACCTGAACGAATGCGCGAGGCGATCAACGGCGTGTAGCCGGTGGACGTCATGCAGGCAATCGCCGCCACTCCGGACAAGTGGTTGGCCGCATACATGGCAGACAGGGCGATGGTTTCATCGATCCGCTCGAAGCCTTCATGGATGCGGTGGCCGGATTCCTGAGCGATGCGCTCACGTTCAGCACCAAGACAGACACGGTGCATGGCCTCGATCGTCTCGACCGGATAGTCCCCTGCCGCCGTTTCGGCGGAGAGCATGACCGCATCGGTGGCATCCAGCACCGCGTTGGCCACGTCGAAGACCTCTGCGCGCGTCGGCAACGGCGACTCGATCATCGACTCCATCATCTGTGTCGCAGTGATCACGGCGCGGTTATGGCTACGCGCATGCTTGATGATGCGCTTCTGGGTGCCGATCAGCTTTTCGTCACCGATTTCCACCCCAAGGTCACCACGGGCCACCATGACCGCCTCGCTGGCCTCGATAATGCCGTCCAGGGTCTCGTCATTCGCCACCGCCTCGGCACGCTCAAGCTTGGCGACCAGCCCGATCTCGGCGCCGGCGTCACCCAACAGGCGACGCGCCTCGAGCATGTCCTCTGCGGTCCGTGGGAACGACACGGCCAGGTAATCCACGCCGATATCGATGGCCGTCTTGAGGTCCTGCTTGTCCTTGTCAGTAAGCGCCGGCGCCGACAGCCCGCCGCCCTGCTTGTTGATGCCCTTGTTGTTGGACAACTTGCCGCCCACGACAACCTGGGTGTGGATCTGGCTACCCTCGACACGCTGAACATCCAGCACGACGCGGCCATCGTCCAGTAGCAGGCGATCACCCGAAGCAACGTCCTCAGCCAGCTCCTTGTAATCGCAGCCAACCCGGGCAGCGTCGCCGGACTGAGCATCCAGCGCCACATCGATCACGAAGCTCGCACCCTCTTCCAGGGTGACGGCACCATCGGCGAAACGGGCGATGCGAATCTTGGGCCCCTGCAGATCGCCCAGTGCCGCGACACTGCGCCCAAGCTTGTCGGCAATCGCTCTAACTTCCGTCAGTCGACGGCGGTGATCGTCGGCGCTGCCATGGGAAAAGTTGAGGCGAACCACGTCGACCCCCGCTCGCAGCATCTCTTCCAGGACCCCCTCACGATCACTGGCGGGCCCGAGGGTGGCAACGATCTTGGTACGACGTACGGGGGTATGCGGGAATTGGCTCATGCTGTCCTCGACGGGTTCGAAAATGACGCAAGCAGGTCGGGCGGATCATCACAGAACGTGACGCGCGACCGAGTTCTGTAATTTTACTACAAGGAATATGTCAAAGCGACTACCGCCGCCGACAGGCGACTCCATCTCGCCAACCCTTTGTTGAAAATCAACAAATACTGACGACGGCTAGATCAAAAGGGTAGTGCAACGGCTCCGCGTCTGGGCTATTCCCTCTGGCAAAGGCACCATCCTGTAATTTAACTACAGATAAACAACCGACCACCGGCAGACAATCCATGTGCATGCCCGGTCAGAAGGTGTGTTCACGACAGTCTAACTAGCTCTGCGCGAGAGTCTCAAATCACGAAGGGGGCCCAGCCATTCACCGAGGGCTCTTCTGTAGGGCGATTCTATACCGCCAGGCCTCGGTGGCTCCTCTGTATAGCCAGGCCTCGGTGGCTCCTCTATACAGCCAGGCATCGGTGGCTCCTCTATACAGCCAGGCACCGGTGGCTCCTCTATACAGCCAGGCCTCACACGTTCAGCTCTGGCATCCTCAGGCTGCCTGGAGTGAAGCGATCCGGCAAGCCCCTCTGAATAGGCACTCAGGAGCACCAAAAAGGCCCACCGACAGGCACACAATGGAGGGGGACCCCGTCGGCGAGCAAGGGTCGCAGGCGCGACCCAGCAGGCAATAGCGGTGCACGACTTGCCAGGAATGCGGTAGAACTCTCCAGGAGGTCCATGGATGCTGTAGAGATGTCCAGCTGCTTCCCCGGCAACGTCTTGAGTCAGCGTGGCGCTGCCCCAGGACGTATCGACAACGCCATCACCTGCTTGGCAGGGAGCAGTCACGCCCCTGTCATTTCCAAGCGTCAGCCGTGGTACCACGGCCTCGGCTGACGCTATTGGCCAATGTCGTGACTCGCCAATGCCTCCAGGGCACGCACGATGCCAGCATGGTCCCACTCCGATCCGCCCAGCGCA
This sequence comes from Halomonas sp. DP8Y7-3, assembly GCF_019801675.1. Taxonomy (NCBI): domain Bacteria; kingdom Pseudomonadati; phylum Pseudomonadota; class Gammaproteobacteria; order Oceanospirillales; family Halomonadaceae; genus Halomonas; species Halomonas sp. DP8Y7-3. The sequence continues at coordinate 125,642 of NZ_JAHVIO010000003.1, read as the reverse complement.
GCACAGGATTGAAACAGCTGGGCGGCATTGGCGGTTCCTGGCAGGGCCAGGTTGAGGCCTCTGGCTCCTTCCAAGGCCAGGTTCAGATCTTTCTGATGCAAGCGGATGCGGAAACCGGGGTCAAATGTCCGGTCGATCATCCGCTGCCCATGCACGTCGAGAATCTTCGATTGCGCCAATCCGCCCAGCAGCGCTTCCCGCACCTTGCTGACGTCGGCACCTGCCTTGGAGGCGAACAACAGCCCTTCGGACACCGCCTCGATCGTCAGTGCCACCACGATCTGGTTGGCGACCTTGCAGGTCTGCCCAGCCCCGTGGCCGCCAATCCGCGTAATGGTCTTGCCCATAATCTCAAGTAGCGGCAGGGCTCTCTCGAAGCCCTCCTGGGTCGCCCCCACCATGATGGTCAGGGCGGCATTGATGGCACCTCCCTCGCCCCCGGACACCGGGGCATCGACGTACTCGCCGCCGGCCTCATGAATCCTGCGGGCAAATTCCTGGGTGGCCAGAGGGGCAATCGAACTCATGTCGATGACCAGCGTGCCTGGCTTGAGCCCGTGTACCACGCCCTGCTCCCCGAACAGCACCTCCTCGACGTCCGGGGTATCGGGCACCATGGTGATGATGACGTCACTGACCTGGGCCACGGCGTCAGGACTGTCGAGCTCCTGCATGCCCTTCTCGGCCAAGGCGGCATCAAGCGTACCCCGCTTGACCGTGGTCAGTTCGTGTCCCGCGTCCAGCAGGTGCCCTGCCATGGGGCGTCCCATGATCCCCAACCCGATAAAACCGATCTTGCTCATTGTTATGCTCCTCATGGTGCCTTGTAACTCTGTGGCGATCGCGACATCCGGCAACGTCGATGCTGCATGTCGCAATGCTGTGCTGGCTGACGCGGCGCTCTACTTGGTGGCAATCGCTCTGACGCTATCGAGCCAGCCAAGCCCCTCCTGGGTCGTCGTGGCCGGCTTGTACTCGCATCCGATCCAGCCGCGATAGCCGATGCGATCAAGGTGCTGGAACAGGAAGGGATAGTAGATTTCTCCTGTGCCCGGCTCGTGGCGTCCCGGATTGTCCGCCAGCTGCACGTGGGCAATACGCGACAGGTGACGCTCCATGGTCGGTGCCAGGTCCCCTTCCATGATTTGCATGTGGTAGATGTCGTACTGCAGCTTCAGGTTGTCGCTGGCGACTTCGTCGAACAGCGCCAGCGCCTGCTCCGTGTGATGCAGGAAGAAGCCTGGAATATCGCGAGTATTGATAGGCTCGGCCAGCAGCAGAATGCCGGCTGTCTCGAGTCTGCCCGCGGCATAACGCAGATTGTCGACCAGGGTCCGCTGTGCCTGCGCCTGACTGACGCCCTCTGGCACGATGCCCGCCAGGCAGTTGACCTGGCGGCAGCCCAGGGCCGTCGCGTACTCAATCGCGGTGTCGACGCCGGCGCGAAATTCCTCGATGCGCTCTGGATGACAGGCAATCCCGCGCTCCCCCGCCTCCCAGTCGCCGGCCGGTAGGTTATGCAGCACCTGCACCAGGCCATGGGTCTGCAGTCGCTGCTTGATCTCCGCGGCGGAGTAGTCATAGGGGAAGAGGTACTCGACCCCTTGAAAACCCGCCTTCGCGGCTGCCTCGAATCGATCGAGGAAAGGCAACTCGGTAAACAGCATGCTCAGGTTGGCGGCAAACTTGGCCATGTGGTGCTCCTCTTGGACGTCAAGATGTTCTTTTGTGACCCACGCCCAGCCAACAACTGGCGTGACGCGGCGTCGACACGTGGTTTCCGGTCAAGTGAAGGCGTGTCACGTCAAGGCAGCGATCGAGCTTGGCGCATCCTCGAGGTTCTCGGCCAAGGCTTCGAACTCATTGATGCCGGCAATATCTGTGCCCATCGCGATATTCGTGACGCGCTCAAGGATGATCTCGACAACGACCGGCACGCGGTGCTCTCGGGCCAGTTGGCGGGCGCGCTCCAGGGCTGGCCCGATCTCGTCGGGCGTGGTGACCCGCAGCGCCTTGCAGCCCAGCCCTTCCACCACGGTCACGTGGTCGACCCCGTAGCCGTTGATCTCTTCGCAGTTGATGTTCTCGAACGACAGCTGGACGCAGTAGTCCATGTCAAAGCCGCGCTGAGCCTGGCGAATCAATCCCAGATAGGCGTTGTTCACCAGAACATGCACATAGGGCAGGTGGAACTGGGCACCTACTGCCAGCTCCTCGATCATGAACTGGAAGTCATAGTCACCGGACAGCGCGACCACCTCGGCGTCAGGATCTGCCCGGCATACGCCCAAGGCTGCTGGAATCGTCCAGCCCAACGGACCTGCCTGACCGCAGTTGATCCAGTGACGAGGCTTGTAGACGTGCAAGAATTGGGCGCCAGCAATCTGCGACAGTCCGATGGTAGTGACGTACCGCGTGTCACGCCCGAACACCTTGTTCATTTCCTCGTAGACCCGCTGGGGCTTGACCGGCACATCATCGAAATGGGTCTTTCGCAGCATGGTCTGCTTGCGCTGCTGACAGGCCGCCACCCAGCTGCTGCGCTCCTTCAGGCGGCCTTCCTTGGCCCAGTCCCGGGCAATCTCGATCATGGTCACGAGGGCCGCCTTGGCGTCGGAGACGATGCCGTAGTCAGGGCCAAAGATACGGCCAATCTGAGTGGGCTCGATGTCGATATGGACGAAGGTTCGTCCCTCGGTGTAGGTCTCGAGATTACCGGTATGCCGGTTGGCCCAGCGATTGCCGACCCCCATGACAAAGTCCGACTCGAGCAGGGTCGCATTGCCATAACGGTGGGAGGTTTGCAGCCCCACCATGCCCGCCATCAAGGGATGATCGTCTGGCAGCACTCCCCACCCCATCAGGGTCGGAATGACCGGAATACCCAGCAATTCGGCCAAGGTCTGCAGCTCGCTAGCGGCATCAGCATTGATGACACCTCCCCCGGCCACCAACAGGGGGCGCTCGGCAGCATTGAGCATCTCCAGCGCCTTTTCACACTGGACACGACTGGCCGTCGGCTTGTAGGCCGGCAGGGGTTCATAGGTGTCAGGATCAAATTCGATCTCGGTGAGCTGCACATCGATCGGCAGATCGATCAGGACCGGCCCTGGGCGTGACGAACGCATCAACTGGAATGCCTGCTGGAACGCCCGCGGTACCTGGGCCGCTTCCCGAACCGTGACAGCCCACTTGGTGACGGGACCGGCAATGGCCTGGATATCTACCGCCTGAAAATCCTCTTTATGCAGCTTGGCGACAGGTGCCTGACCCGTGATGCAAAGAATGGGGATCGAGTCGGCAGACGCCGAATACAGCCCGGTGATCATGTCCGTGCCCGCAGGGCCCGACGTGCCGATGCAGACGCCGATATTGCCTGGCTGGGCCCGCGTGTAGCCCTCTGCCATATGCGAGGCACCTTCCACATGCCGTGCCAGCACATGATCGATGCCGCCCACCCTCCGCATCGCGGCGTAAAACGGGTTGATGGCCGCACCAGGAAGACCAAAAGCGACGTCAATTCCTTCCTTGAGCAATACGTGAACAGCAGCATCCGCAGCGGTCATGCGAGTCATGGAACACCTCCAGGCATCAAATTGTATACATTGTTGCGACGCAATAAAGGACAATTCTATTTTTGTGGAATTTCTTTCCATTATGTTTAGCAGGCAGACACCATCGCTGCAAATGTATTTGGAATTATTTTCCAAAAACCTTTCAGGAACGCACAAAACCGTAGAGGGAGTGGCGAGCCGGGACAGAAACATCACGTCATCACGGCCTACATGACCCTCGCGGAGGGAGGGAGAAGAAGGAGAAGAGGGAGAAGAGGGAGAAGAGGGAACGCATAGAGCAGTGTGCAATTGCAACCGGAGCCTGCTCGCAACGGCACATATGTGTAGAGCTGACGTCGCTATACTGACAGAAACTATGCAGGCTACTCCGGCCGCTGACGGAACATCAGGGACCCTCTGGGACAGACGCTGGCCTGCCCGAGCCATCACGCCGCTGCGGTCCAGACCAGACGCGCTGCTCACCGTCGCTGGCGGTCTGGGCCAATGCATCGCGGCATGACCCACGGAGGCAGTTGCCCGGACGATGCCCGACCTCCGCGACCTTGATGAGCGTTTTTCCAGCCTGGCAGCCCACCGGACGCTGCTGGCGATTCGCAATGCCTACCTGTCGATACTGCCTTATGTGATTGTCATGGCCGCGCTGACCGTCGCGGCCAACCTCTTCCATTTTGCCGGTATCGATTCCGGGATGGCCTATTACATCAGCCATCTGGCGCGCTATCTGGGAGAGCTGTTTCCCGAGGTCATCCTGCTGTCCCTGAGCTGGTCGCTCAACAGTCATCATCGGGTACGCGCCCCAGCCGTCATGCTGGTCTCCCTGCCGGTGTTCTGGATCCTTTGCGGTTGGGACCAACTGGGTACCGAGGCCGGTCCACAAAGCCGCAGTCTGGGCGCGACCATCGCCATCTATCCGACCCTGCTGTTGACGCACGTCATGTTCAAGCTATTTGGCCGGGACGGCAGTGACTCGAGCGCAGGCAAGGTCGTCATGAGTCAACTGATCACCTTCAACCTGCGCTATGTGTTGCCAGGTGTGCTGTGCGTACTACTGGCGATCCTTCTACGCCTTGCCTTCGTCACCCTCTCCGACCGCTTCGCCCCTGGCATTCATGCTGCACTCGTCGACCGCATTCCCTATGGGGTCGAGGTCATCCTGTTCGTGATGTTCCTGCAGGTGCTATCGCTGTTTGCGATCCATGGCTATGCCACCATGCTCGGCGTCTATGAGTACCTGCATCACAAGAGCGCGCTGCTCGGCCTGCCGTCTCCAGAGTTCTTCACCTTGTACGCCACCCCGGGCGGGGCAGGCTCGGTGTTCTGCCTCATGCTGGTCATGCTGGTGGTCAGTTCACGCCGGGAGTACAAGGCGCTGGCGCGAATATCGGCGCCGCTGACCCTGTTCAACATCAGCGAGACGCTGGTGTTCGGCATCCCCCTGGTGTTCAACCTGCGCATGGCGTGGGCGTTCATCGCCGTGCCCACTGTCAATGCCGTCATCGCTTACACCGCCATGGCAACAGGCTGGGTGGAACCACACCCCAATAGCGTCCACTGGGCGGTGCCTTACCTGATCTCCAGCTACCTGGCCTTCGATGGCTTGTACCTGCCGTCCATTCTCTTGCAACTGACCTGCATCGGCTGTGGCGTCGCCATCTATACGGTGGCATGGCGACGCTACGTGTATCGAGAGCACTCAAGTCAGGATGACTATCCCGTCTTTCCCTCGCGCAAGGCCAGTGACTCTGCCTTCGGCGACGATGCGCTGGATATCGTGCTGATGGAAGAAAATGTCAGCCGTTGGAGCCGCGTCAAGCAGGCCGACCGCACCTTGAAGTGGCTGAGCGAGGGAGAACTGGAGCTGGTCTTTCAACCTGTCGTTGACGCCTCAACGTCCCGCATCCGTCATGTCGAGGCGCTATTGCGTTACCGTGATGCCCAGGGAAGACTCCACGCCCCGCTGTTTCTCGACGTGCTACGCCATCATCCCGGCGTGATGGAGGGCATAGAGTGCTGGGTGATTCGCGAAGCCTGCCAGCATGCGCTGCGATGGCACGAACAAGGGGTCAACAAGCGGCTGTTCATCAATGTGACGCCGCTGTTCTTTACCAGCGACAACGTCCGGCGCTGCTTCTATACGGCGCTCAACGAGGTCCCCGTCAATGCTCTGGGTATCGAAATCACGGAGCAGTCGCTACTGACGGACCTGCCCCAGACACTGTCCGATATCCACCTGTTTCAATCCATGGACGTGCAGTTCGCCCTGGACGACTTCGGCAGCGGTTACTCATCGTTCAACTATCTGAGTCAACTGACGGTCGATTTCGTCAAACTGGACAAGACCCTGATCGAGCACATCCATCATCCGCGCCAGGCCAGCATCGTGGCGTCCATTTACCAGCTGTGCCAGACCCTCCGCCTCCAGGTCATCTGCGAAGGCGTGGACGATCAGCGCAAGCAGGCCTTTCTGGCGACATTAGGTGTCCCGCTGGTGCAGGGGTTTCTGCTGTACCGACCGATGGAAGCCGCCGCCATGGAGGCATTACTGCGGGAGGAGCATCACCGCGAAGGTCCGACAAGCTAGCCTTCGCGGCAACACCAGGACCCGACAACGAAGATCCGTGGACCAGGCCTCAGGACAGCACAGGCAGCTTCATGTGGCGATTGACGTCTTTGTACAGCAGGTAGCGGAAGGGGCCAGGCCCACCGGCATAACAGGCCTGTGGGCAGAACGCCCTCAGCCACATGTAGTCACCGGCTTCCACTTCGACCCACTGCTGATTGAGATGGTAGACCGCCTTACCCTCCAGCACGTAGAGACCGTGTTCCATGACGTGGGTCTCATCGAAGGGGATCACGCCTCCGGGCTGGAAGGTCACCACCGTCACGTGCATATCGTGGCGCATGTCCTCGGGATCAACGAAGCGCGTGGTCGCCCAGACCTCGTTGCAGTCAGGCATGACCGTCGGCGCGATGTCGTTCTCGTTGGTCACGATCGGCTCCGGCAGATCGATACCGTCAACCGCCTCATAGGCCTTGCGAATCCAGTGAAACCGCACCGCTTCCGTGCTGGAGTTGTGCAGCTGCCAATCACTGCCGGGGGGGATAAACGCATAGCCTCCAGGCGTCATCACGTGCCGCTGGCCAGCGAGGGTCAATTCAAGCTGGCCTTCCACCACGAACAGCACGCCTTCGGCCTGGGGATTGGACTCGGGGCGCTCACTGCCGCCGCCTGGCCCGACCTCCATGATGTACTGAGAAAACGTCTCAGCAAAGCCAGACAAGGGGCGTGAGAGCACCCACAGGCGAGTATTGTTCCAGTGCGGCAGCTTGCTGGTCACGATATCGCGATACACCCCCTTGGGGATGACCGCAAAGGCCTCGGTAAACATCGCTCGGTCAGTGGTCATGACCTTCTGCCCGGGATGGCCGCCATGAGGCGCGTAGTAGTGTCGTGTGGGACGAGAGTCACTCATCTTGGTTTCCTTGTCAGTCCAGTGTCACGCGCAGGTCGAGGGAGAACTCGTCGCAGTTGTCGCCGTCCCCGCCGCGATCCACGACCAGAAACTCCCCTTCCCGGTCCAGCACCGACTGGATGGCATGCCAGGTACCTGCACGATAGTTCACACCCTGGCGACCGTCGGTCACGAAGGCGCGCACCTGGTCAGGTTCAATGGCATCCCCTGGGGGAGCAACGACAATGATGAAACGCTCTTCGTGCAGCGGCATGAAGGCCTGGCTGCCCAGCGGATGACGCTCGAGAAAGCTCAGCGTCAGCGGCAGCTCGATCGGCTGGCTGACAAACAGGCTGATCATGGGCCGGGCGTTATCACCCAGCGTCTCGATCGCGACCAGATCATGATGACGCTGGGTGCGCCCAGCATTGATCGGAAAAGACGATGACGTGCGTGCGTCGATGACATCGCCAAAGGGGGCAAAGGCCTCGGCCGTCAGCGGCCGCGCAATCAGTTCTAGCATGGGAATTCCTGGGTCTCGTGGCGGGCTTCAACGCCCGTGCAGCATGACGCTATCCGACGTCTTCAGCCAATCGGCGCGGGGGAAGGCGCCGGAAAATGCTCAGCCCAGTGGCGTGCGATGTCCACTCGGCGCGTTACCCACACCCGGTCATGCGCCTCGATATGGTCAAGGAAGCGCTGCAACGCGCGGAACCGCCCTGGGCGACCGATCAAGCGGCAGTGCAGACCGACCGACAGCATCTTGGGTGACTCATCACCCTCGGCATAGAGGACATCAAAGGCGTCACGCAGGTAGGTGAAAAAGTGGTCAGCGGTGTTGAAGCCTTGCGGCGCCGCAAAGCGCATATCATTGCTGTCCAGAGTATAGGGCACCACGAGATGGGGGTGCTGCTGGCCCTGGCTGTCCGCTTCACAGGTCCAGAAAGGCAGATCATCACCGTAATAGTCGCTGTCGTACAGAAAGCCACCTTCGTCCAGCACCAAGCGACGAGTGTTGGGGCTATCACGCCCGGTGTACCAGCCTAGCGGGCGTTCGCCGTAAAGCCGCTCGAAGATCTCGATGGCCTTGCGCATATGCTCCCGCTCCACCTTCTCGGACACCTGCTGATAATGAATCCAGCGGTAGCCGTGACAGGCAATCTCATGGCCCAGTTCCTTGAAGGCCAACGCCAGCTCAGGATGACGCTCAAGCGCCATGGCGACCCCGAACACCGTCAGCGGCATGCCGCGGCGCTCGAACTCTCTCAGAACCCGCCACACACCTGCCCGGGAGCCATATTCGTAGATCGACTCCATGCTCAAGTGACGGTCTGGGTAGCTGTCGGCACCAATGATCTCAGACAGGAACTGCTCGGATCCCGCATCACCGTGCAATACGCAGTTCTCCCCACCCTCTTCGTAATTGAGCACAAACTGAACGGCAATCTTCGCCCTGCCTGGCCAGTTGGCATGGGGCGGCGTGCGGCCATAGCCGACAAGATCCCTGGGATAGGCGGTTGTTGTCATGATGTCTTCTCCTGAAAGCCAGTCGGCGCATCCAGCGCTTGCTCGGGCGGATCGGTCCAGCGGACATAGGGCCAGGGGCAAGGCGCTTCGACACAGTGTTTCGACCTGGCGCGCAGACCTAACGGTTAGATCTAGCGCTTAGACCTAGCGCTTAACACACAGGGGCGTCATGTCACCGATATGGCGCACTGCTGCCCGGCACCCCCGGCCACGCCTCATTATGTATACAAAAGAAAGATAGACTGTACTCAAGCCACGAGCAACCACTCTATCGTCGAAGATATCGTCGAAGACCGGACTCGCTCATCGTCAACAACGCGGCTCCAGTCGGGTCTTCCATCCCGGTCTTCAGACCCATACTTCAAGCCACCCTCCAGCACCGCTCTCAGGCATTCTCCTAAGTGCTTGAACCGACGGGCCAGCCGACGCGACCTGAGATTGCCGCGCCGTGAGAACGCTGCGCCCAGCGGCCCTCGACCAGGCTGCGCCACCAATTGTATACACTTTCCCAACAGTCTCGTCCTCACATGCTAACAAAGATCGTCATCAATATGCCGTAACGACGGAGCGAGATCGGTGGTCGCGCCATAAAAAATCTCTTAACCATTGTTTTTTAACGTAATTTAAAACCAGGCATTGCCTGGCATCTTTCGACTTGATACGTATTCGATGTAGCACTATTTTGTGTACAAAGAGATATCGATTCGTTCACGAAGGTAGCGAGCATGCACGTACACCTGATCAACCCCAATACGACTGATGCGATGACAGAGACCATCCGTCTCGCCGCTACGGACATCGCCGGCCCCGCGACTCGCGTGACTGCCTCGCAGCCCGCCAGTGGGCCTGTCTCCATTGAAGGTCACTTTGACGAGGCCATCAGCGCTGTCGGGGTTGTCGAAGAGGTCCTGAGAATGGATCGTGAGACCCAGGTCGATGCCTACGTGGTGGCGTGCTTCGGTGATCCTGGGCTGCTGGCCGCTCGCGAAGCGACTCGGGCGCCAGTCATCGGCATCGCAGAAGCGGCCTTTCATATGGCAAGCCTGATCAGCACTCGCTTCTCGGTGGTCACCACCCTGCCACGCACGGTGATCATCGCCGAACACCTGCTGGACCAGTACGGCTTCCGCCACCAGTGTCGGCGTGTCCGTGCGGCCGATATCCCGGTGCTGGATCTTGAACAGGACGGCGATCGCGCCCTTGCCAAGATTATCGAAGAAGGGCGCCGCGCCAAGCAGGAGGATGGCATCGGCGCCATCGTTCTCGGCTGCGGCGGCATGGCAGATCTGACCGACACCATCAGCCGAGAGGTCGGCCTGCCGGTGGTTGAAGGGGTGACGTCAGCGGTCAAGCTGGCCGAGGCATTGGTCGGGCTGAGACTTGCTACCAGCAAGACCGGTGACCTGGCGTTCCCCCGGCCCAAGCCCTTCGTCGGCCACTATCAGCACCTGTCACACCTCACATTTGCTCAGGAATAGCATAGGCACCAGCCACCTGCTTCCCGCCAGGCCCTTACCGCTCCGGGCCCTGCCTGCGGTCAATAATAATCCACAATAAGCGAGGTCCTCGATGACCACTTCCACCTCTCGGCCGGACGCCCCCCAAGGCATCGCCCCGGCCGCCACCAAAAGCCTCGGCGATGAGTCTCTTGCGCCTCAGAAAACCCGCATCATGGGGCGCACCTCCTACCTGCTGGCCTGGTTCGGAGGCTGTGTCTCCATTGGTACCTTTACCATGGGTTCCAGTGTCGTCGGCACGCTCAACCTGATCCAGGCCACGGTAGCGATTGCCATCGGCTGCTTTATCATCGGTATCGCCCTTGCCCTGAACGGTGCCGCTGGATACAAGTACGGCATTCCTTTCATGGTCCAGGCGCGCAGCGCCTTCGGCTTTCAGGGCACCCGCTTACCCGGCTTGGTGCGAGCCGTTCCGGCGATTGTCTGGTACGGCTTCCAGAGCTGGATTGGGGCCGGCGCACTGAATCTGGTGTCTGCCACCCTGTTCGGCTATGACAACCTGATCGTGTTCTTCATTGCTTTCCAGTTTCTGCAGATCGGCCTCTCGGTGCTGGGCTTTCAGGGCATCAAGTGGCTTGAGAACGTGGGCAGCGCCTTCATCCTGGCGTCGCTGGTGTACATGTTCTACAGCACCGTGGCCCGTTACGGTGACACGCTGTCAGCCAACCTGGTCACCATGGAGGGCTCATGGGGCCTGCCCTTCTGGGGGGCTACCATGCTGTTTCTGGGCATCTACTCGACCATGATGCTCAACGTCAGTGACTACTCACGAGAGCACGTCGAAGGCTCGGGTCCCGGCCTGCTGACCACCCTCTACGCCATGTCGATACTGCCCTGCACGCTGTTCATGGGTCTGATTGGCTTCATGGTGTCCGAGGCGACCGGCGTAGCCGATCCGATACGCGTGTTTGCCAACGCCGTCGACAACACCCCTCTGCTGATGACCACCCTGCTGTTCATCGCCTTCGCTCAGGTGACCACCAATGTCCTCAACAATGTGGTACCGCCAACCTACGTGCTGATGGACACCTTCAAGCTGAGTTACCGCAAGGCCTCGGTCGTCGTTGGTCTATTGGCGTTCGCCACCTTCCCCTGGGAGTTGGTCAAGGATGAGTCAGCTGCTGGCCTGCAGGTGTTCGTACAGACCTATTCCGCCTTTCTCGGCCCCATCTTTGCCGTACTGGTGGTGGACTACTACCTGATTCGCCGGCGCACCCTGGACCTGGACAAGCTCTACGATCCGAATGGCCCCTACCGTGGCGTCAATCTGGCGGCCTTCATTGCCACCGCCGTAGGCGTCGTGGCGGCCTTCAGCTTCTCCACCATTTCCTGGTACGCCAGTCTGATTCCCGCGGGCCTCACCTATCTGCTGTTGATGCGCTACTGGCAAGGTTGCCAGCGCTTCAACCAGTAAGCGTACTGCAACGGCGAGGTGACTGACCTCGCCTTGCCTTTTCCGGCTGACAGCAACGCATCATGACATCTGCCTGACGCTATCCAACAACAAGAGTGATCCCCATGGCCGATTCCGACCTGACCCTCGATACCACGAGGGTCGACCCGAGCCTCTACAACCACGACCTGGCCCCGCTCCCCCACTCACGGCGCAGCTGGGGAGCCTTCGAAATCTTCAATGTCTGGTCCAACGATATTCAAAGCCTGTTTGGCTACACCCTGGCAGCCTCGCTGTTTCTGTCTTACAACCTCAGCGGCTGGGCGGTGATGGCAGCGATCATGCTGGCCGGCTTGATCGTGATGTTTCTGGTCAACCTGACCGGTGCCCCAAGCGTTCGCTACGGCATCCCCTTCCCGGTCATGGTCCGCGCCAGCCTCGGGGTTAGAGGCTCCAACCTGCCGGCTCTGCTGCGCGCCATCGTCGGTATTTTCTGGTATGGCGTGCAGACCTACTTTGCCTCCACCGCCGTCACGCTGATGATTACCGCCCTTATCGGCACGGATGGAGGGGAAGGCGTGCTTGGCCTGTCACCCGTCGCCTGGCTGTCGTTTGTGCTGGTGTGGCTGTTCCAGATCGCCATCTTCTGGTCCGGCATCGAGCGCATCAAGCACTTCCTGAACTGGGCAGGCCCGCTGGTCTACGTGGTCATGGTCGTGCTGATGCTGATTGTCTGGTGGCAAGCCGGCAGCGAGCTGCTGCCTGCCGTCGGGAGCATCTTCTCGGCCAGCGGCGAGGATAGCGGAGGCCTATCTGCCTTTGCTGCCGTGGTCGGGACCATGGTCGCCTACTTTGCCGCCGTCGTGATCAACTTCGGGGATTTCACCCGCTTCGTACAAAGCGAGCGCCAGATGAAGCTGGGCAACCTGCTGGGCCTGCCCTTGAACGTGGCCTTCTTTTCCTTCATCGCGCTGATCATCACCGCCGGCACCCTGGTACTGTTCGGCGAGGCGCTGACCAACCCCACCGATATCGTCGATCGTGTCGATGCCTTGCCCCTGACACTGCTGGCCGCCGTCACGTTTTTCGCCGCTACCGTCGGCATCAACCTGGTGGCCAATTTCATCCCCCCTGCCTATGACCTGGCGAACCTATTCCCGCGGCATATCAGCTTCAAGGTCGGCGGCCTGATCACTGCCTGCGTCGCCTTTTTTGTCGGCGCACTGTGGGTCTCGGTCATCAGCCAAATTGGCGTGCCGGGCTTCGTCAACGCGCTAGGCGCCATCGTCGCGCCCTTCTACGGCATCATCGTTGTCGACTTCTATCTGATCAAAGGCGGCAAGCTCGATGTGCAGGCACTGTTTTCCGCCAAGCAGGGCGATGCCTATACCTACACCAACGGTTGGAACCTGCGGGCCGTGGCCGCCTTCGCCTTAGCCGCGGTGTTTTCTCTGGCGACGGTGATCGTTCCTGCCCTGCAAGGACTTGCAGGTTTTGGCTGGATGATGGGCGCGGCCCTCGGGGGCGTGCTGTATTTTGCCTTGATGCACCAGTACCGGGTCCCGCAACCGGCTCACTAGGCGACCAAGACGATGACACCATGCCCTTCCCGGCCTGGCCCGGGGAGGGCGTGCTGTGCACGTACTTCATCCTCCCAAAAGACGTAAGCTCCTGCCTACTATCTCTACCCGCGCGACCAAGCCCTTCCCCAACCTGCACGACAAAGCACACAACGCCGCCAAGATGACATCTCACTGTCATCGCCTCTGCCCATTGTCATCTCTGCGCCCTGCCGTCCCACGTGCAAGGCATGCCCACCTCAGAGGATGCACAATGACCACCCCTTCCCCCTCGCTATCGGTTCCTACGGGGCTTCGCCCATCAGGGCTGAGCCTGGCCTTTGCGGTACTTCTCTTCGCTACCGTCGGCTACTTTCTGTTCTGGGGCTTTGGCTACACCCAGGGCCACTTTCCGCTGGTATTCACCCTGGCCACCCTGTTCGGGGTATTCATGGCCTTCAATATCGGCGGCAATGATGTGGCCAATTCCTTCGGCACCAGCGTCGGCGCAGGAACCTTGTCGATCAAGCAGGCCTTGCTGGTGGCGGCGGTGTTCGAGGTCAGCGGTGCGGTCATCGCAGGCGGAGAGGTCACCGATACGATCCGCAAGGGCATCGTCGATCTGTCGGGCATGACGGTCGCGCCGATGGACTTCGTCTTCATCATGATGTCGGCACTGGTAGCCGCCGCCCTGTGGCTACTGTTTGCCAGCAAGAAAGGCTATCCGGTCTCCACCACCCATTCGATCATCGGTGCCATTGTGGGCTCGTCCATCGTGCTCGGAACCATGACCCCAGGGGTCGACAGCCTTGGCCTGGTGCAGTGGGGCAAGATCTGGCAGATCGCTATCTCTTGGGTGCTGTCACCGGTGCTGGGGGGACTGATGTCATATGCGCTGTTCAGCATGATCAAGAAACACATCCTCAACTACAACGATGAGGCGGAGCAGCGTCTGAAGGCGATCAAGCGCGAGAAGTACGAGAATGATCGTCGCCATAAGGAGGCCTTCGAGCGCCTGTCAGAGATCCAGAAGATTTCCTATACCCATGCCATGACCCGGGACGTTCAGGTCTACCATGACCAGGACTACCAGGATGATGAGCGTGCCGAATTCGAGTCAGACTACTTCAAGGAACTCAAGCGGATCGAGCGCCAGCGCGAGGATATCGATGCCCATCGTGCCCTGCAGAACTGGGTGCCTCTGGTCGCCGCCGGCGGAGCCATGATCATCTCGGCCATGCTGCTGTTCAAGGGCTTCAAGCATCTCGACCTGGGACTGACGACGCTTAACAACTACCTGATCATGGGCATGATCGGTGCCGTGGTATGGATGGCCACGTTTATCTTTGCCAAGACGCTCAAAGGCACCTCGCTGTCCCGCTCGACCTTCCTGATGTTCAGCTGGATGCAGGTCTTTACCGCGGCGGGGTTTGCCTTCAGCCATGGCTCCAACGATATCGCCAATGCCATCGGCCCCTTCGCCGCCATCCTTGACGTACTGCGTACTGGCGCCATTGGCGCCGAAGCGACCATCCCTCCGATCGCCATGATCACCTTCGGGGTCGCCCTTATCGTCGGTCTCTGGTTTATCGGCAAGGAGGTGATCCAGACCGTCGGACACAATCTGACCGCCATGCATCCGGCATCCGGGTTTGCGGCAGAGCTGGCAGCGGCAGGCGTCGTGATGCTGGCTTCCATCATGGGCCTGCCGGTGTCCAGTACACACATCCTGATCGGCGCGGTGCTGGGCATCGGCCTGGTCAATCATCAGACCAACTGGCAGCTGATGAAACCCATCGGCCTGGCCTGGGTCATCACGCTACCGGCGGCCGGCCTGATCAGCGCCATCGCCTTCGTGACGCTGCGTACCCTGTTCGGCTAGCCCTGCCGGCCTTTCCCAGCGGGCCACGATAGGCTGCAGGACACAATAGGTTGCAGGCCCAGCGCTAGACGTTGCGTTGGCACTCTGCAGAGTTCGATCCCGCACTACCAACGAAAAGCCCCGAACCATCTGCTGATGATTCGGGGCTTTTTTGGGGCGTTGTGGCGCTATGTTGGGGCGTCGCTTGGCGGTGTCAGCGGGAGAAGATCTCGAACAGATTGGGCGCTTCGTTCTCTTCCTCGACGATGGACAGGGACGCTTCGATGGCCTTCAGGTGCCGTCCCATAAATGCTGCGGCGCGCTCAGCCTTGCCCTCGGCCAGGAAATTGATGAGGTCCTGGTGGTCATGGGACTCACAGCCCAGGTGGCCGGTGTTACCGTACACCGCCAGAATCAGGGAGCTGCGAGAACACAGACGCTCAACGAAGTCGGCCAGTGTCCGATTGCCGGACAGCCTGGCCAGATAGGTATGAAAATCCGCCGACAGCCTGATGGCCACGCTTTGCTGCCCAGTGCGCAGTGCATCGCGTTCACGTCGCGCCATCTCACGCAGCGTGTCGATATCAGCGCTGGTGATCCTTCTGGCAATGTCGGGCATCAGCCCGCACTCCACCATCTGGCGCGCCTCGAACACGTCCTTGGCCTCGTCAGCGGTAGGACGCGTCACGCTGGCGCCGCGACGTGGCGTCAGGGTCACCAGCTCCTCCAGCGCAAGACGTTGGAGGATCTTGCGGATGCCGGTTCGGCTGACACCGAACACGTCCGACAGGGCATCTTCGCGCAGGCGGGCTCCCGGCTTCAGCCGGTGCTCGATGATGGCATCACTGATGGACCGATGAATCGCTTCATGTCGCTCGGCGCCATCACCGTTCTTGCCCTGGCGCGGCGACGACGTGGCAGATGGCGACGCTTTTACGCGCTGATTCATCAGCATAGCCCTCAGAGTCAGTATGTCGTTATTGTATACGACATACGCCATCAACAAGAACCATCACCACCCGCTTGCTCTCCACGCTTGCCACCGCACGGTGTCACTCTCCCCAGTTGGCGATCAAGGTACGTTCGTCGTCGGTCATTTGCGTCAGATTCCCGAGTGGCATGTAGCCACTGGCGACCACTTGTTGAATCTGTGCCTTGTGTTGTTGGGTCTGAGTCTCAGTGTCCAGTGCGATACCCAAGGGAGGAGCGGAGAACCCGGGATGAGAAGGTTGGGCCGCGTGACAACTGACGCAGCGCTCCTCCATGACCGCATGGACTCGCGCCAGAGGCGTCGCCCCTCCGTCGCTTGACGCCACCACTGAGCTGTCAGCAGAGGAAGAGGAGGCCACCGAACCACTTGCCAGCCACGGACTTCCCACTGCAAAGGCCAGCAGGATCAGCGCCACGCCAAGGATCGGATAGCCAGGCTTGTGCTGACCACTATGCATCAACACAAAATACTGACGAATCAATGCCCCGCCAAAGATCAGCAGAGCCATGATCACCCAGGCCCAGTCGTTGCTGTAGGCAAAGGAATAGTGGTTGCTGATCATCAACAGCACCACCGGCAACGTAAAGTAAGTGTTGTGGACCGAGCGCTGCTTGCCGCGCTTTCCGTCCAGCGGGTTCGGTGCCTCACCGGCCTTCATCGCTTTGACCATGCGGCGCTGGCCAGGGATGATCCAGAAGAAGACGTTGGCAGACATGGCCGTCGCCATGACGGCACCGGTCAGCAGAAATGCCGCGCGCCCCGCAAAGATATGCACGCTAAGGTAGGCCACGACCACCATCATGATGGCCACCCCCACACTCAAGAGACCATCCCGCTCCATATTGGGGCTGACACGCTTGCACATCTCGTTGTAGACCACCCAGCCACCCAGCAGGAACAGCAGTGCCACGATATTGGCCTGCCACCCCGTCATGTTGGCCGCCCACTGCCATGGGCTGTTGGGGTTGACCAGATAAAAGCCGGGATTCGCCATATACAGGATGACAAACAGGGCAAAGCCTGACAGCCACGTCGTGTACGCCTTCCAGAACGACCAGTGGAGATCATCCGGCAATTTCGCCGGGGCCGTCGCATACTTCTGGTTGTGGTAGAAACCGCCACCGTGGACGGCCCACATCTCGCCAAACACGCCCTTGCTGCGATCTTCCTCCGCCTTGGGTGTCTTCAACGAGTTGTCGAGCATGACGAAATAGATGGACTCACCGATCCAGGCAACGGCGGCAATGACGTGAAGCCAGCGCAGCATGAAGTTGCTCACGTCCAACAGATAAGATGACATAGTCCTAATCCCGGCTGTTTATTATTGGAAAGCAGAGGGCTACCCGAGTACAGACACGTCGCGGCCCCTGGACGAAGCGCTGCATACATCAACCGAGCGGGACAAGGCGCTCGGTGCCCGCAGTTCGGACCCCAGAACCTCTATTCACGAGAGGTGTTCGAGCGGCGCGCAACGCAGCCATTCGCCCCGGCGAGCATGTATGCAGTACGTTCTCAGCTGCCCCGATAGGTGGAGTAGCTATAGGGCGAGAGCAGCAACGGTACATGGTAGTGCTCAGCGGCATCGGCCACCCCGAAACGCAACGGAATCCGATCGAGGAAACGTGGCTCGCGAGCCTCGATGCCTTGAGCGCGCAGATAGTCGCCTGCGTGGAATACCAGCTCGTATTCCCCTTCGATGAGGTCACTGCCCTCTAGAATAGGATGATCACAACGTCCGTCGTCGTTGGTGATCACATCACCCAAATGTACGCGACGGTCTCCTTCAAGGCGGAAGAGCTCGATACGAATTCCTTGGCCAGGGCGGCCAAGCGCTGTGTCCAGTACGTGCGTCGTCAGGCGTCCCATCATGATCCTCACTTATGGTGGTCAGTCTTTAGGTGAACCGTCACCGGGTGGTCAGTCACGTTGGCCGCACCCATCAAGCAAGGGCACGCCAGAACGTCAACCGGCAAGACGAAGAGACCGATATCATGGTAAACATCATTGATCGAATGTAGAGTACATTTCAAACAATTTTTTGTATACAGTTTGAAAAAGCGAAGTCATAGCGAGATCGCCGCCTCGTCTTCAGCCGCCCACCACCGGTAGCCGAGCCGACGAACCTCCCCGCTATCCTCAGATCACAGGAGCCAGCGAATGCCCACCCTCAGCGAACGTCCCAGCCAGATGGACCAACAGCGTTTTGTCGATACTTACGGAGACGTCTTCGAGCACTCACCTTGGGTGGCGGAACGCGCCTTTGCTCGGGGGCTCGCCACCGAGCACGATGACCCGGTGCAGCTAGCCCAGCTCATGGGCGAGGTGCTGCTCGAGGCATCACCCGAGGAACAGCTGCAAGTCATTCGCGCCCACCCCGACCTGGCGGGCAAGGCTGCCGCCGCAGGCGAGCTGACAGACGATTCCACCCGGGAACAAGCGGGAGCAGGCCTGGACCAGTGCACCCCGGAAGAACTCGCCCGATTCACCCGACTCAATGATGCCTACAAGGCACGCTTTGGCTTTCCCTTCATCATGGCGGTCAAGGGCGGCAATCGTCATACCATCCTGGCAGCCTTTGAGCAGCGACTGGACAACAGCGCCGAGCAGGAGCGCCACGAGGCCGTCATTCAAATCAACCGAATCGCGCGCTTTCGGCTGGAGGCACGAGCTCAATAGGCGTAAAAGCGGCCGTACCGGCACCGCCTGGCGATACGGCCCTCTATGGATTCAGACCTGCGATTCAGGCCTGCGTACAGCACATGGCTCGGCCCGTAAAAATAGCCCGCAACATAGCCCGCAACATAGCCCGTAACATAGCTGGGCAGATTCGCTCTGTCTGAAGCCAGGGGAGCCAGACAGAAAAACGGCCCGTCGTCCTCACGACTGGCCGTCTGTCGTCCTGTGGCGCTGTCCAGCGGCAGCACGCTGTCTCGGGAGGCGACTACGTCGTCGCCGACAAGGCCATCTTCACGCCGCTCATGTTGATCAGCACTCCGGGCTTGATCGGATCCGATGGGGCGATCAGCGCTGCGCAGCTGGCGGTATCCGATGCCTTGTCACGGCTATTCAAGACTCGTCCTTGGGTACATCCAGAGCCTGGCGGGCGACCGTCTGGCACTTTTCCTGATATTCCTTGCTCAGCGTAAACAGCTCTTCGCCTTCCACTCTCAAGGTCTCACCAATGGCTGACAGCGTTTCCTGCTGTGCCTGACTGGCGTTGCGAAGACTCTCTGCATCATTGACCTCACACCAGGTACGCGCCTGAGCGATGCCGGCCTTGACCGCCGAGTCGATGGCCTTGAAGCGCACATCGAGCATTTTCTGTGAATACTCCAGTGTCAGCAGGCTGCTTTCGCGCCAGGGGGTGAATAGCGTGTCCATGGAGGGAATCATCTTGTCGATGGACGGCATGGCCTTGTTGTTGCTCATTTCGGTGTCTCCCTAGGAAGTCAGCCAGCACGCCAGAACATCGGTCAGGGCGACTCATGACTCACGCTTGCGTCCGCCCAGCCAGACAAGTGCTGCCTGTGATATATCGCGTCTTCAAACGAGCACAATTTAGTCTCGCCACATGAAGACTAGAACGCCCCATGCTGCGCCGCAACATCATATAAGACATATACGCGGGAGCCGCCCCCCTTCGGGGCCGAGGCGGTCAGCTATGGCAGCGGCACTCACCATCACATCGAGTGCCAGCCTCATCTGACCATAGCAAGAGGAAAGTGACGCACCGGTGACAATCCGTTATCCGAGGGCTGGCGGCTCGTATTCGTACACTTTGTAAGAAAAGACGACATCGCGTGCTCCGTTACTATCGCGATGAAAAGCGGTGAAGCTACAGGGGTAGAGAAACACCCGAGACAGAACAAAAGACACAAGAAAACAGAAGAGTAAGACAGGCTTGCACAGTGGAAGGGAAAAACGGCAGGGAAAAAGAGCCTGAACCGGTACAAACGAAACCGTGAGGTCCAAGGGATAGGCGGCGAACAGCAGACGTATCAAGGTCTACGTCCGCCGCGTTTTACATCAGAGCTCTTCACATCAGAGCTCTTCACATCAGAGCTCAGGGCCGATATGCGCCCTCGATATCAGTGATACGCACGGCCTTGCGTCCCATGCCATCGTTGACGTCCAGCATGCGTTCCAGCCAGGCGTAAACCGGATCCGCATTGGAGACCAGGTCCGCGGTCGAGACAGTGCGGGCCCACATGAAATTCGCAAAGAGCAGGTAGTCGGCGCCAGCCGGGGCATCGCCATCCACGAAATCGCTGCCAGAGAGCTGGCCCCGCAGTGGTTCCAGGGCGGAATCCAGCTGGCTCAAGCCCTTCGCCGGCGAGTGGAACTGCTCAAGCGTCATGCCCAGGCGCTTTTCCCGGGTACTGCGAAAATAGTCGCGATCCTTGGGGTGAATCGCATTCATCAGATCCATCACGATGGTGCGCAGAATCGGCAGCTGCAGGGACCGTTCGCTGTAGTGCTTGAAAAAGCGTGCTCGCGCCTGGCCCATCGAGTCGCCCAACAAGGAAGGTGCCTCAGGGTAGGCACGATCAAGGTACTGCATGATCTCGAAGCTGTCGGTGATGACGTTATCGCCGTCCACCATCACAGGCACCTTGTCGTGATGGGAAAACTCAAGCGCCTCCTTCTCGGTGAAACACCAGGGGCGCGTCTCCAGCTCAAGGCCCTTATGCGCTACCGCAAGCTTGGCCCGCCAGCAAAACGGAGAGAAGCGCAGCGCCTCATCGATGCCACACAAGTCATACATCACCAGTGCCATGCCAAATACCCCATTTCAACAAAGTGTCCGCTGATAGTGCCATCCCCCACCACCGTCGCCAACGCTTGCGATGCAGGAATATCGACATTTTGCTGTCCATTAGTCTAACAATCTTGCCCGTTCGACAGCGGGAACAGGCTGAGCTGAAGACTCTAAACTACTGTAAATAAATGCTTAACTCGGTAAATCCAAAAACAACTCAGCATTCTCATTTTGGTCTGACCAATATCCCAGAGCTAGATCAACGTCGTGAGTCAGCTTATCGTGCCGCCTTGTCCGAACCTTAGGTCGAGATGCGACCGGCACGTCATACAACGGCAATTACAAACAAGGACACGACAAGAGACCCCAACACCATGACCGATACCTCCCTAGCGTTGATCGCCTTCATACCGCTCGTCCTGGCAGGCATTCTGCTGATTGGACTGCGCATGGCTGCCAAGATCGCCATGCCTATCGTCTTTGTGGTCACCGCATTGATCGCTCTGCTGGCCTGGGACATGACCTTTACCCGGGTCATGGCTTCCACCCTGCAGGGGTTGATCCTGACCGTAGCGATCCTGTGGATCATCTTTGGCGCCATCTTGTTGCTCAATACGCTGAAGCACTCGGGTGGCATTGCCGCCATCCGCAACGGTTTTTCCGGCATCAGCCCTGACCGCAGGGTCCAGGCCATCATCGTGGCCTGGCTGTTTGGCTGCTTTATCGAAGGTGCCTCGGGTTTTGGCACTCCAGCAGCGGTCGCCGCCCCACTGATGGTCGCTCTGGGCTTCCCGGCACTTGCCGCGGTCGTCGTCGGCATGATGATCCAGTCCACACCGGTGTCCTTCGGTGCTGTCGGCACCCCGATCGTGGTGGGCGTGGCCGGAGGCCTGGACAAGGCAGGCATCACTGCCTCGCTGGAGGCTGGCGGTGCCACCTGGCTGGAGTACTTCCGTTTGATCGCCGGTGAAGTGGCGCTGGTCCATGCCGTGGTGGGCATCCTGATGCCGCTGTTCATGGTCAGCGTGATGGTGCGCTTCTTCGGCGCCAACCGTTCGTGGAAGGAAGGCCTGGCCATTGCGCCTTTTGCCATCTTCGCCGGCGTTGCCTTCGTCGTGCCCTACGCCCTGGCGGGTGTCTTCCTGGGACCGGAGTTTCCTTCGATGATCGGCGCCATGGTGGGTCTGGCCATCGTCGTGCCTGCCGCCCGCCGCGGCTTCCTGATGCCCAAGGAGAACTGGGACTTTCCCGACGCGGACAGCTGGCCCAAGCACTGGATCGGCAAGCTCAGCATCAAGGCCGATGATGTCGTGGGCCGCGCGCCGATGAGCACCTTCATGGGCTGGCTACCTTACGTACTGCTGGCGGTGCTGCTGGTACTGTCGCGTACGGTAGATCCGTTCAAGCAGGCCCTGACCTCCATCAGCGTGGGCTTCAGCGATATTCTGGGCGAAGCTGGCATCTCCGGCAGCCTGCAGCCGCTGTACCTGCCGGGGGGCATCCTGTTGATGGTGGTCCTGTTGACCGCCCTGCTGCATCGCATGAACGGCAGCCAGCTCAAGGCGGCCTTCGGGGAATCCACCCGCACCTTGCTGGGAGCAGGTTTCGTGCTGGTATTCACCATTCCGATGGTGCGTATTCTCATCAACTCAGGCGTCAACGGCGCGGACCTGGCATCCATGCCCGTCGCCATGGCCACCGCAGTGGCTGATGGTGTGGGCGGCATCTATCCGCTGTTCGCACCGGCCGTCGGTGCCCTTGGCGCCTTTATTGCCGGCTCCAACACCGTCTCCAATCTGATGCTGGCCGACTTCCAGTTCAACGTGGCCCAACAGCTCGGTGTCTCCACTGCGCTTATGGTAGCGCTGCAGGCTGTGGGTGCCGCTGCCGGTAACATGATCGCCATCCACAACGTGGTCGCAGCCTCTGCAACGGTGGGCTTGCTGGGCCGTGAAGGCATCACGATTCGCAAGACCATCCTGCCGACGATCTACTATGTGCTCGCGGCAGGCCTGATCGGACTCGTGGCCATGCAAGTGGTCGGGATCAGTGATCCATTGATGGGACTTGCCGGGTAATCCCGTCACGCTCGACACGTCGCGCAACGAGGGCGTCACCACCGGTGGCGCCCTTTTTGGTTGCCCTGCCAGGCGACTCATCTCAAGGGTCAAAACAGACGTTACACAGGCATTCAAGGGCTACCGCGAACCCTCGAAGGCCTGCAAGGCGGCTCGCCACTGCCTACCTATCGCCCGAGGCGATGCCTCCATAGCGCCAAGCCAGGCGCCTCTCTCAGCACAATTTGAATACTACTGTGCTGATATGGCGATCAGGCTCAGAGCCACCTAGAGTGACATCAAGGCAGGTAATTAGCGCCGTGCCAGTTCTATAGCACCGCACAGATAATAGAGGAAGGCTTTCACCAAGGTCGCCGGGAATGACGACCCATCCGGGAATGACGATCAATAAAGAAAGGCGAGACCGCGCCGCAGCCTCGCATCAAGGGACGACTCAGGACACCCTCGCCGATGGGGCGAAACCGTCCACGAGTCCACCACGCTGACAAGGAGACTTATCATGTCCTACTTTCTGTTCGCCCTGATCACCGTGATTGCTGCCATCATTATCACCCAGGCAGCACGCCCTACTGATGCCGCGCTGGTCCGCACCAAGATCCCCGTACCACAAAGGGCCCGGCGCTCCCATCGGCCCGCCAGGCGACGCTCCTGAGCGAAACAGCGGGAAGCTGGCCAGCACGCGTTCGCCTGTGCTGAAAGCCGCAGGCGCTTGCCCTGGAGGCACACGGCCAGACAGTTTGTCTCCAAGGGGCGCCTCCTCGGCCAACCTGGCCTGAGGAGGCGCCGTCCAGGCGCTTGCTGCAAGCGCTAGCCGATCCTGGCCAGCCGCGTGCGATGCAGTCTGGCTTTCTCGACATAGCCCTGGGCATTGTCCTTCAGTGCAGCAATCGCCTTGTCATTGAGCTCACGGATGACTCTCGCCGGTGCACCTACAACCAGACTGTTGTCAGGGATTTCGGCGCCTTCCTTGACCAGGGCACCCGCACCGATCAGGCAATTCTTGCCGATCACCGCGCCGTTGAGCACCACCGCCTGGATGCCGATCAGCGTCCCCTCTCCCACGGTGCAGCCATGCAACATGGCCTGATGCCCCACCGTCACGCCTGGTCCCACGACCAGCGGATAGCCGGGATCCGCATGCAGCACGGCTCCATCCTGAATATTGCTGCCCTGTTGAATCTCGAGTGATTCGGTATCGCCCCTCAATACGGCCTGATACCACACGCTGGCGTCTTCGTGCAGCTTGACCTGGCCGATGACCTCGGCACTTTCGGCGACGAACACGCTGCGATGGATATGAGGGGAATGGTTACCCAGACGATAGATGGCCATGGCCCGCTCCTGACGTCGTTGTCCTTGTGGATGGGTGGCGATGAGCGTCCACCCTGACTATATAGTGGACGCTGTTTCCAAACTCTGCCTACTCCGTTGTCGACTCCTGAGCGAGGGAGGCAAAGTAGCCGGAGATTTCTGTCGCCACACGGCGCACGTCCGACTCAGAGATCCCGAGGTGCGTGACCAGACGCGTGCGGGGCCTGACGGCGACAAGGATGTCTCGCTCGGCCAGATACCCTTCCAGCGCCGCGCAATGGGGGGCCGGCACATCCATGAACACCATGTTGGTCGCTTGTCCGAAAACGCCAATACCGGGGATCGCCGCCAGCCACTCCGCCAGTTGGCGCGCGTGGCGATGGTCGTCGGCCAGTCGCTCCACATGGTGATGCAGGGCATGGCGACAGGCGGCGGCGAGCAGGCCCGACTGGCGCATGCCGCCGCCAAGCGTCTTGCGCCAACGCCGAGCCGAGTCAATGAAGCGCTCACCTCCCAGCAGCAGTGACCCTACCGGAGCGCCAAGGCCCTTCGAGAAGCACAGCGATACCGAGTCAAAACCTGAACACAGCTCCGCCAACGACTTCCCGGTGGCAACGCTGGCATTGAACAGCCGAGCACCATCGAGGTGACATGCGAGACCTCTGTCCGCCGCAAGCCCGGTGACGGCCGCCACATAGTCCTGGGGCAAGACTCGGCCTTGAAAGGTATTTTCCAGGGCAATCAAGCGCGTGCGCGCGTGATGGATATCATCGCCCTTGATCGCCGCAGCAATGTCATCCAGGGCGATACGCCCATCAGGCTGCTGGGCCAGCGGCTGCGGCTGAATGCCTCCCAGGACGGCGGCACCGCCCCCCTCATCGCGGTAAATGTGCGACGCCTGCCCGGCGATGACTTCGTCTCCTCGCCCGCAGTGCACCAACATCGCGGTGAGGTTGCTCTGGGTGCCAGAGGGGAAGAACGCCGCAGCCGCAAAGCCGGCGCGATCGGCCACCTCCGACTCGAAGGCAGTGACGCTGGGGTCATCCCCCCACACATCATCACCCACCGGCGCAATCGCCATGGCATCGCGCATGGCATCGGTGGGCTGCGTCACGGTATCACTACGTAGATCGATCATGGCGTTATCCCCGCATTGGCTGCTCGTGTGCTCGAGTATGCCAGCCCGGCTGCGCTGTGAGCACTGTCATCACCGCCACGCGCTGCTTCATCTCAGTGCCTCGGCCAGGACGACGGCCACGTGGCGAGCCTCCCGTGCGGCGCCATCGCGAATCTGGTGGCGACAGCTGGTACCGTCAGCCACGATCAACGCCTCCTCGTCCTCTCGCACGGCGGGCAGCAGCGATAGCTCCGCCATCTGCATGGAGGCGTCGAAATGCTCGCGTTCGTGGCCAAAGCTACCGGCCATGCCACAGCACGATGACTGGATGGTGTTGACCTCAAGGCCGGGAATCCATGACAGCACCGTCTGCACCGGCGTCAGCGCGCCAAAGGCCTTCTGATGACAGTGTCCATGCAGCAGCGCACGCGGCGTGGCCAACGGCCCCAGTGCCAGATTCAGGCGCCCGGCATCCTGCTCCCGCACCAGAAACTCCTCGAATAGATAGCTGGAGGCTGCCAGGCGCTTGGCCGCCTCACCAAAGCCAAATCCCAGGAACTCGTCTCGCAGCGTGAGCAGACACGATGGTTCGAGCCCGACAATGGCGACGCCTCGTTCGACGTAAGGCGCCAGCGCCTCCAGGGTTCGCCTGGCTTCCTGCTTGGCGCGCTCCACCTGGCCACTGGCGAGATAGGTCCGACCACAGCACAGCGGTCGGCGATCAGGCCCCCTGGCCAGCGTCACCTGATAGCCCGCCGCTTGCAGCACCCGATGAGCCGCCATCGCATTATCGGCTTCCATGTAGTTGTTGAAGGTATCCACAAACAGCACCACTTCGCCGCTCGGGGCACCCTCACCCGCCGCCATGTTCGCCGTGTGTCCGACCATGTCGCCCAGGTAGTCCGACGTCACTCTGGGCAGGGCACGCTCCTGCGCCAGGCCAAGAGCACGCTTGAGCGGGTTGGCAACCCACGACACCTTCTCGATGGCCCCCACCAGTGGAGCCAGGCGCTTCAGCATGGGGGCTCGTCTGGGCAGGTCACCGATCAACCGCTCGCGCAGGCCGATCCCGTGCTGCGCCACCCTGGCGGCACGTGCCTCTATCTTGATCCTGGCCATGTCGACACCGGTAGGACAGTCGCGCTTGCAGCCCTTGCACGAGACACACAGGTCGAGCGCTTCCTTGACCTCATCGCTGGCCAGGCCGTCGCGACCGAGCTGGCCGGACAGCACCAGGCGCAGGGTATTGGCACGCCCGCGGGTCAGGTGTTTTTCATCTCGAGTGATGCGATAGCTGGGACACATGGTGCCAGCGTCAAACTTGCGGCAATGGCCGTTGTTGTTGCACATCTCTACCGCACTGGCGAGCCCTCCCGTGCGGTCGCTTCCAGTGCCGGGTGCCGTCTGCTCGCCGTTCATGGGGTCCCGTTCAACGTTCCACGGAGACCAGTCGAGTACCGGCGTCACCTCGATGCGCTGGTAGTCCGGGGGAAACCGGAACAGACGAGAGTCGTCCATCTTCGGGGTATCGACGATCTTGCCGGGGTTAAGCAGGTTCGACGGATCGAACAGTCCCTTGACCTCACGAAAGGCGTCGTTGAGTGTCTCGCCAAACTGCCAGGCCACCCATTCGCCGCGACAGATGCCGTCGCCGTGTTCCCCGGAGTAGGCGCCCTTGTAGGCCTTGACCAGGGCCGATGCCTCCTCGGCGATGGCCCGCATCTTCTCGGCCCCGTCACGACGCATGTCGAGAATGGGACGGACATGCAGCGCACCGACACTGGCATGGGCATACCAGGTGCCCTCGGTGCCATGGCGATGGAATACCTCGGTGAGCTTGTCGGTGTACTCCGCCAGGTGCTCAAGTGGCACCGCACAATCTTCGATAAAGGACACCGGCTTGCCGTCGCCCTTCATGCTCATCATGATGTTCAGCCCGGCCTTGCGCACGTCCCACAGTGCCTTCTGGGCGCTGGGCTCCGGCATGTCGACCACACAGTCCGGCAGTCCCAGGTCGGCCATCAGCTCATTTAGCCGGGCCAGGTCCTTCAGCAGTTGCTCCCGGTCCTCACCGGCGAACTCCACCAGCAACACGGCTTCTGGCTTGCCGATCAGGGCTTTTTCAATGACAGGGCGAAATGCCGGGTTTTCCAGCGACAGCGAGATCATGGTGTGGTCCACCAGCTCCACCGCCGTCGGTGACAGGGTCACGATGTGCTGGGTCAGGTCCATGGCCTGATAGAAGGTGGGGAAGTTCACCACGCCCAGCACCTTGTGCTGGGGCAATGGTGACAGCTTCAGGGTCAGCCGTCGCGTCACCCCCAGGGTGCCCTCGGAGCCCACCAGCAGGTGCGCCAGATTGGCGTGTCCATCAGCCTCGTACGGCAGCGGGTTCTGGCAGTCGAACAGGTCCAGGTTGTAGCCCGCCACCCGCCTGAGCACCTTGGGGAAATGCTCGCGAATACGCTCACGCTCACGCCGCGCAATCATCTCGACGCGCTCTGCCAGCATCGCCGCCCGAGAGCCGGCGACAAGCTCGTCAACTCGCCCGAAGTGTGCTTCTTCGCCATCGGCCAGCAGCACATCCATCGCCTGGACGTTGTGCACCATGTTGCCGTAATGAATCGAGCGCGAGCCGCAGGAGTTGTTGCCCGCCATGCCGCCCAGCGTGCACTGGGCGCTGGTCGATACATCGACCGGAAACCACAGGCCATGGGGCTTGAGCCAGGCGTTGAGATGATCAAGCACCATTCCCGGCTCCACCACGACGGTGCGGGCCTCCTTGTCGAAGGACACCACACCGTTGAGGTGACGGCTGACGTCGACCACCAGGGCCTCGCCCACGGTCTGGCCACACTGACTGGTCCCCCCGCCACGGGCCAGCACCGGAATCCCCTCATCCCGCGCAATGTCGAGGGTCAGCGCGAGATCATCCTGATGACGCGGGATGACCACGCCTACCGGGGTGATCTGGTAGATCGAGGCGTCGGTGGAATAACGACCGCGACTGGCGGCGTCGAACAGCACCTCCCCCTTCAACTCACGCGCAAGGCGCTCGGCAAAGCTCGGCAGAGGCTGGATGCGAGCGTTTCGGGGCGTGACAGTAGACGTCAACGAATTCATTACCCTCTCCTCAGCAACCTGGCTGGACCGCCGGCGTCAACGCACGCCGGCGGGCGGATGGTGGTTCAATCGCGAGCCAGGCGGGCCACGTGTGGCGCCGGGTTCTCGGAGAAGTACGCCATGGCGGCCTCGACGCCGCTGCCGGCGAGGCTCACCCCAGAGAGCTTCAGCCCCATCTCGCAGCCGGCCAGGGTCGCCATCAGCGTCAGGTCATTGCAGTCGCCCAGATGGCCGATACGGAACATGCGTCCCTTGGCCTTGCCAAGCCCGGTGCCGAGCGACAGATCGAAGCGCTCGTAGATCAGCTTGCGCACGGCATCGGCGTCGACGCCCTCCGGCATCACCACGCCGGTCAGCACCGGCGAGTAGACCTCGGGGTCCTGGCACTGAATCTCGAGTCCCCAGGCGTTCACCGCCGCGCGCACCCCCGCCGCCCAGCGCTGATGACGGTCCAGAACGTTATCCAGCCCCTCGTCCAGCAGCATGTCGATGGCCTCGTTGAGGCCATAGAGCAGATTGGTATTGGGGGTATAGGGCCAGTAGCCGCCCTGATTGGCCTCGAGGATCTCGTCCCAGGCCCAGAAGCTCTTGGGCAGCCGCGATTCGCGACTGGCGGCCAGGGCCTTGTCGGAGATGGCGTTGAAGCTGATGCCCGGCGGCAGCATCAGTCCCTTCTGGGAGCCGGAGATCGTGACGTCGACACCCCACTCATCGTGGCGATAGTCGGCGCTGGCAAGCCCTGAGATGGTATCGACCAGCAACAGGGCCGGGTGGCCGGCGGCATCGATCGCCCGGCGCACCGCGGCGATATCACTGGTCACACCGGTAGAGGTCTCGTTGTGTACCACACAGACCGCCTTGAGCCGGTGCTCGGTGTCCTCTTTGAGGCGTGCCTCGATCATGTTGGCATCGACACCATGGCGCCAGCCCTCAGCGCCAGGCATACCGATAAACTCAGGCTCCAGCCCCAGGCGACGCGCCAGGCGCTGCCACAGCGAGGCAAAGTGCCCGGTCTCGAACATCAGCACCGGGTCTCCTGGAGACAGCGTGTTGGCCAGAGCCGCCTCCCAGGCCCCGGTGCCTGACGCCGGGTAGATCACTACCGGGCCATCGGTCTTGAAGATCTTGCCGACCTTGCCCAGCAATTCGCGCCCCAGCGCACCAAATTCGGGACCACGATGGTCGATGGTCGGCAGGCTCATGGCACGCAGGATGCGATCCGGTACCGGCGAAGGACCGGGAATCTGGAGGAAGTGACGTCCGCTGGGATGATAGTCGAGATTCAGCATGTAAGGCCTCCTGGCCAGGCGTCGCACTGGGCAGCACCTGGATAGCGGTTCGGGCGCCAAGAGCAAGCGCGCCCCTCTTGGAATAATTCGTAATAATGAATGCAATTTTTATGGCGACATCGCCCCACCGGTTCAGCGACCTATCAGATGTTCGCTGCCGAACGAGGGGGAGGTGTCAGCGCACGGCGCCTTGCTGGCGCAGCGCGTCGATCTCGTCTGCTGCCAGCCCGATCTCCCCCAGCACCTCATCGGTGTGCTGGGCAAACAGCGGCGCCGGCTGGCGAATCGCCAACGGGGTCGCCGAGAACTTGCTGGGAAAGCCCAGGGTCTTCATGCGCCCCATGGTGGGATGATCGACTTCCAGCACCATCTCGCGGGCCAGGTAGTGTTCGTCATGCATGGCCTGGTCGAAGTCGTTGATCGGCCCGGCCGGCACCCCGGCGGCGTCACAGCGTTCGAGCCAGTAGGCGCGATCCTGTTGCCCGAGAATGTCCTCGAGGATGGCTTCCAGTGTCTCGACGTTGGCGCCGCGATCGAGGTTGGTCGCGAAGCGCTCGTCGACCATCAGCTCGGGGCGCTCGATGACGTCTTCGCAGAAACGCTCCCAGGTCCGCTGGTTGGCGCAGCCGAGCATCATGTAACCATCGCGAACGCGCATGGCTTGATAAGGCGCCGACACCCGGTGCCGCCAGCCGGTTGCCTGCGGCACTCGGCCCTCGGAGAAGTAGGCGCCCGCCTCCCAGGTGAACCAGGGCAGGCCACACTCGGCAATGGCGATGTCCAGGTGCTGGCCTTCACCACTGCGCTGACGGTGGATATAGGCCGCCAGGATCGAGTAGATGGCGGTCAACCCGGCGCCGATATCGTAGACGGCGACCCCGGTCTTGAGCGGACGTCGACCTGGCTCCCCGGTCATCGACATCAGCCCGCTCATGCCCTGGGCCACCAGGTCGAAGCCGCCCTTGTGACGCGACGGGCCGGTCTGGCCATAGCCCGAGATCGAGCAGTAGATCAGTCCCGGGTTGATCGCCTTGAGGCTGTCGTAGTCGATCTTCAGGGACTGGGTGACGCCGGGTCGGTAGTTCTCGACCACCACGTCGGCTTCCTTGGCAAGGCGATAGAACACCTCGCGGCCCTTTTCTTCTTTCAGGTTGAGCGAAATGCTCTTCTTGTTGCGGTTGATCTGGGCGAAACAGGTCGATTCGTCCTCGACGTAGGGGCCCATCTGGCGGCTGTCGTCGCCGCCGTTGGCCTTCTCGACCTTGATCACCTCGGCGCCCATGTCACCCAGCACCATGGTGCAGTAGGGGCCGGCCATGATCTGCGAGACGTCGAGTACCTTGATCCCATCGAGTGGCAGCATTGTGAGTCTCCTTGCCTCAGGGCCTTAGTGACCCTGCCAGCGGAAGGGTGTCTTGTTGACGAACTTGTCGACCGCGGCCTTGAAGTCGCGGCTGGTGTAGCAGGTAGCGATCCAGTCGTCGCTGGCGTCGAAGGCCGGGCGGCGCGCCTCGATCACCCGCTGGATCACCTCCTTGGCCGCCCGCACGGTCAAGGGAGCGCGCTCCTTGAACGCCTGCGCGCGCTCGACCACCGTCGTCTCGATGGCCTCGGCGTCGACGACCTCGCCTACCAGTCCCAGGGCCAGAGCCTCCTCGGCGCGTACCAGCTCACCCGCCATCAGGACCTGCTTGGCCCGGGCGATACCGGCGTGCTCGACCAGCCGCGAGACGTTGGTGATCGACAGGCAGTTGCCCAGGGTCCTGGCGATGGGAATGCCGAACTTGAGCGTTGGCGTGGCCAGGCGGAAATCACAGGCCAGGGCGATGGCGGCGCCACCGCCGACACAGAAGCCTTCCAGCAGCGCCAGCGTCGGCAGCGGCAGGTGCTCCACCCGCCCGACCACTCGGTCGATGCGACGCTCGTAGGCGATGGCATCCTCACCCTTGTCGAAGGTGGCGAACTGCTTGATGTCGGTGCCGGCGACAAAGGCTTCGCCGCCGGCGCCGCGCATCACCACCGCGACCAGCTCCGGGTCGTTCTCGATGGTCTCGCAGTGAGCCTCGAGCTGGTCGTACATCTGCCAGGTCATGGCGTTGCGACTGGCGGTGCGATCGAAGGTCAGCCAGGCGACGCCGTCTTTACTGTGGTAGTGCACCTGGCCTTGATCGTTGTCGCTCATGTCATTGTTCTCCTTTAGGTGGTCGCGATCACACGCCGTAGATCAGGTTGACCAGCGCCAGGGCCACGGCGGGCACGTAGGTGTTGATCAGCAGGATCACGAACAGCACCGCCAGGAACCACAGGTTGGTGCGGGTGGTGGCCCAGATGTCGGCCTTGGCGATGGAGCAGGAAGCGATCAGCACGCTGGCTACCGGAGGCGTCTGCTGGCCGATGGCCAGGTTCAGCGTCACGATCAGGCCGAAGTGCAGCGGATCAATGCCCACCGCGGTGACCAGCGGCAGCACGATGGGCACCACCAGGATGATCGCCGCCGCCGAGTGCAGGAAGATCCCCAGCACCAGGAAGATGACGTTCAGCAGCGCCAGTACCACGTACTTGTTGTCGGTCATCTCGGCGATGGAATTGGCCAGCTGCTGAGGAATCTGGGTCTCGGTGAGATACAGACCGACCACCGCCGAGGATGCCACCAGCAGCATCACCACCGCCGTCTGGACACCGGCGTCGAGACAGGCTTTGTAGAAGATCTTGAGGCTGAACTCGCGATAGATCACCGCACTGATGAAGATCGCCACCACCACCGCCAGCGCGGCGCCTTCTGTCGCGGTGACGATGCCGCCGAAGATGCCGCCGAGGATGATCACCGGAATCAGCAGCGCCCAGATGGCACCCTTGAAGGCCTTCCACAGCCGCGATGCCTGGAAGTTCTGCTCCGCCGGCAGGTTGTGACGACGCGCCAGGTAGTAGCACATGGCCGCCAGACCCAGGGCGCCGAGCAGGCCCGGGAAGATACCGGCGACAAACATCTTGACCACCGACTCGCCGGACATGACCGCGTAGAGAATCATCGGGATCGAGGGCGGCAGGATGATCGCCAGACTCGCCGCCGAGGACGAGATGGCCGCGGCGAACTCCTTGGAGTAGCCCTTCTTGCGCATGGCCGGAATCAGGATCGAGCCGATCGCCGAGACACCGGCGACGGCAGAGCCCGAGATCTCGGCAAAGAAGATCGAGGCGCCGATGGTCACCATGGCGAGACCGCCCTTGATGAAGCCGACCATGGCAGACGCCAGATCGATCAACCGGCGCGAGATGCTGGAGGCGTTCATGATGGCGCCAGCCAGGATGAACAGCGGAATCGCGATCAGCGGGAATTTGGTGGCACCGTCGAACATCACCATGCCGACGTTGGGCAAGGCCAGGGTGCCGTAGCTGGCCACGGTGGCCAGGGCGCCGACAAGACCGAGGGCGATGGCCACCGGCACGTTGATCAGTATCAGCCCGATCAGGCCGAAGAACATGGACGCGATGATCATGGGGTTCTCCTCGGCATCTGACCTTCAGGCATGGCAGGCGGGTCATCGCTGCGCACGTCATCGGCCAGCACACCGGCCTCTTCGAGCTCGTGATCGACGAAGCCAGCTCCCTTGGCCGCCCGGATAACGTCGGGAAGCCTGAGCAGCTGGGCGAGAATGAACATGGCGGCACCGATCGGGATCACCGACTGGGTGAACTGCACCGAGATGCTGGGCAGGCTCACCAGCGTGGACCCCTCGAGGATCTGTACCACCTGAAAACCGGTGACGCCGAGCAGCACGAAGAAGCCAATGGTGATCGCCTCGGCGAGCAGCGCGATAGGCAGGCGAATGGATGGCGATACCATGTTGATCACACTGGGACAGGCGATGTGGGCGCCCTTGAGGGCGGCCAGGGCGGCGCCGTAGTAGGTCAGCCAGGCCAGTCCGATGGAGGCGACCTCGTCGTACCAGCTGAACGGAGAGCCCAACAGACGTGACGCGAACCCGATGGTCACCACCAGGGTCAGCGCCAGCACATTGAGAAAGACGATGACCTCCAGAAGCTTCTGGTAGGCCGCGGAAATGGTGGTAAGCACAGAGCATCCCTCCGAAGGTGGATGCGGCCTCACCTAGGGTGGCAAGGCCGCAGTGGACAGGCGTTATTCGCGCAGTGCTTCCACCCGCGACAACAGTTCCTCACCCCCTTCCACCTCGGCGGCGAACTTCTCGTAGATACCACGAGAGCCCTCGACGAAGGCGTCGGTGTCGACCTCGTTCACCTCCATCCCTTCTTCTTCCATGGTGCTGACCAGGCTTTCGTCCAGCGCGGCGCCCTGCTCCAGTGCGAAGGCCTCGACCTCTTCGGCGGTCTCGATCAGCACTTCACGGACATGCTCGGGCAGGCGGGTCCAGCTGGCACCGGCCAGCACATAGGCCGGGGAATAGACGTGATTGGACAGCGACAGGTAGTCCTGAACCTCCTGGAAGCGCTGGGAATAGATCTGTACCAGCGGGTTTTCCTGACCATCCATGGCGCCGGTCTGCAGCGCAACGAAGGCCTCGGACAGCGCCATGGGCGCCGGCGATGCGCCGTAGCTCTTGAACATCTCGACCCGCCACACACCGTTAGGGGTACGCAGCTTGATGCCATCGAGATCCTCGGGGACCACGATCGGGCGGACGTTGTTGGTGATCTGACGGAAGCCGTTCTCCCAGATGCCGATGATGCGGTAGCGCTTGTCTTCGGCCACGGGGTAAAGCACATCACGCAGCACCTCGTCGCGGACGCGGGCGAGGTGCTCCCGATCCTCGATCAGGTAGGGCATCTCGAACAGCGAGAATTCCGGCGCCACGCTGCTCATGATCGAGGACGGCAGCGACAGATCGATGGTGCCGAGCTTCAACTTGTTGAGCATCTGCTCGTCGGAACCCAGCTGGCTGGAGCCGTAGGTGACCACCTCGGCCTCGCCTTCCAGCCGCTCGTTGGCCAGGCGGGCAAATTCGTTGGCGGTCTTCTCGAACAGCGAACCTGGCCCACCCACATGGCCAAACTTGATCTGCACTTCGTCGGCCTGAGCGGTGCCGACGCCTAGCGCCAGCACGGAAGCGGCCAGTACGGTCTTCAGCAGTTTCATAACCCTCACTCCGAATTGTTGTTGTCCTGCATGGTCTGGCGGAGGGCGCGGGATAACGCCCTGGAGGATGGCGCATCGGGAGCTGGCGTGCTCCTGTCACGCCTGCTTCAACCGGCGTAGTCGGGGCAAACTCTCGATGGACCACTGGAAGAATGGATACATAATTCAAAATTAGGTATTATACTTTTGTCTTTGCCTAACTCGGCTTTATCGAAAAAAATTAAATAAATATCAATTACTTAAAGATTGACAGGGCTAGACCAAGGGTGCCATGGCGCCGGCCGCCAAGCGGAAGATGCCGAAGAGACAAGCCGAAGAGGCCGGCAGACAAGTGGAGAAAAAGACAAGCGGATAAAAAGACAAGCGGATAAGGCGGGAAGCAAAAAGCAGAGTGGGGAACAGGAAAAAGACAGATACAGAGAGAAAAGGAAGATGAACCCAAGAATCGACGGGAACACGGGAAAGGGGCGCACTTCTTCCACAGAAGGCGGCTCTTTCACCGTGATTCCACTGTGACAGGTCGTCCGGGACGAGCCCGCTCAGGACGCCGAGTCGTCTCCTGGTTGCAGGCCTGCCTGCCAGCCTTGCGCACGAATCCCCGCTATCGCCGCCGCCTGATCCTCAGCGGACGATGCACCGCTGACGCCCACCGCACCGACAATGCGCTGCTCCTCATCGAGTATCAGCACGCCGCCGGCCACGGGCACGAAGCGTCCCTGTGCCGCGTCCGCCACGGAGGCCAGAAAGGCAGGCCGTTGAGCGTTACGCTCTCCGGTGACACCGCTGGCTACGCCGACCCCGAGGGCGGCATAGGCCTTGCCATTGGCCACCGCCCAGCGTAGCGGACTACAGCCATCTTCACGCTCACCGACCACCAGCTGGCCGCCGCCATCCAGCACCACCGCCGTCAGCGGAGGCATTTGCTGTTGTCGGGCATGTTCGAATGCTGCATCCAGAATGCCTCGCGCCAACTGCCGCGGAATCTGAACCTGTGCAAGAAATACGTTCCCAGCCATCACCCCTCCATCACATCGTGTGTTGTATGGAACCTCTGCCAGCACCTGTCGCACTCGCTTTCTTTGAATAATGAATTCATAATACCGAAAACGGTGGCCGTCAACTGCGGTATCCTGCATGACATCCAGCACACGCCACCGGCTATCGCCTGCTGACACCCTTCACCGACCTTTTGATCCAGGGACTCGAGACATGGAAAAGATTCAGCCGCGCAGCCTCTACCTGGAAGTCGCCGACCGGGTACGCGACCTGATCGAGCAAGGCAGTCTGCTTCCCGGCGAGAAGATTGCCGAAAAGGAGCTGTGCGAGAGTTTTGGCGTATCACGCACCCCGCTGCGCGAAGCGCTCAAGGTGTTGACGTCGGAGGGGTTGGTCGAGAACCTGCCCAATCGCGGTTCGCGAGTCGTCAGGCTGACTCGCCAGGGGGTCAAGAACACCTACGACGTCATGGGTGCCCTTGAAGGACTGTCCGGCGAACTGGCCTGCCAACATCTCAGTGATGAGGATGTCGAGCAGATTCGCGCGCTGCATCAACGCATGTTGAATCACTACCGCAACGGGGAGCTAGCCCCCTACTTCGAGGTCAACCAGCAGATTCATGAGCGCATCCTGGCCGCATCGAACAATGATGTGCTTATCGAGATGTACAACAACTTGAGCCAGCGGGTAAAACGCATTCGTTATAGCGTCGAAATGGGACAAGCCAACTGGGCCAAGGCGGTCGCCGACCACGAGGCCATGCTGGAAGCCATCGATGCACGGGATGGCAAGCGCCTGGGCGACATCCTCAGGGCCCACCTGGGCCACAAGCTGGAAGTGGCAACCGTCAGCGGCATCATCGACGAAGAATAGGGGTTCCGCGACGGCGTGGAAAGGTGTCTGCCGTCGTCTCGGCACTTAGGAAACGCTGAATAAATGTTTCGAGCGATGACAGGTCGGTAGCTGCCGGAGCGCAAAGACCGGAGTTTAGGAAGCGCTGAATAAATCAGCCGAGCGGCATGAGGCGCCAGGCGCCCGCAGCGCAGAACCCGGAGCCTATGGGGTATAGGTGAGGAGTTCGAGCAGCGCGTAACGCAGCGAATCGGCGGCGTAGGCATTTATGCAGTGTTTCCTTTGCATGCGGTTAAATGAGGATCTTGAGCACCGCCAGCAGCCGAGATGTCGAGCGCAGTAGTTTATGCAGCGTTTCCCTTACCACTCTTCCAGCCGCATGGCCGAGCGCTCCAGGCGCTGATCCTCTGCCTCGATCTCCCGCAGCATGTCACCGATGGTAGACAGATGCTCCAGCGCCACCCTGCGCGCCAGCTGCGGCTTGCCTTCCACCACCGCCCGGTGCAGACGGGCGTGCTGGCGATTGATCATGTCTCGTGCATCCGGCCGATGATAGAGGTGCTTCACCGAGGCAAACACTGAACTCAGCAGCAGGTCGGTCAGGCTTTGCAGCGTGTGCGCCAGCACTGGGTTGTGCGACGCCTGACAGATCGCCAGATGGAAGGCGTGATCGAGACGCGCCAGACGCTCGACTTCAATGTCCTGGGTCCCACTCACGTAGTCCGCCATCTCCCGGTAGCGCCGGGTGATCAACACCCTGTCCGAGGCGGTCCCGCGACTGGCGGCCAGGCTGGCCGACTCCCCTTCCAGCAAGGCGCGCACTTCAAGCAGGTCATACAGGGTTCTGGGGTGCTCGCGAAACAGGTGCATCAAGGGGCTGGCATGGGGGGCTTCCACCAGCGGGGCGACCTCGGACCCCCTTCCCTGCCGGGTCACGATCACGCCCTTGCTGCGCAGCGTGCCCAGCGCCTCGCGCAACGACGAGCGTCCAACCCCCAGCCGCTCGCACAGGCGGCGTTCAGAGGGCAACAACTGCCCTGGCCGAAAGACACCATCCAGAATCAGCGTCTCAAGTTTTGCGGCGATCGCCGCCGAGGTGTTGCTCGGTGCGAGTCGCTCGTCCCGGTCCCACATATCCGCGTAGCCCCTCACCTCTGTCCCATGTGTCGTCCGCCGTTCAGTCGTTTGCCGATCTGATCATGGACGGAAGAGAAGCGCCAGCGCTACAACAACTGGTCAGACCAGCAAACCAACTGGTGGACAGCAGGACCGATAGCACGCAGATTGTAGTGCAGACAATAACCATCAAGTACGCACGACCGTGCTAGCTGAGGCGAACAAGCATCATGAACATCCTCTACGACGAACGCCTGGACGGCGCAATGCCGCGCCGCGACAGGCAGGAAGTCCTGGCGGAGCTTTCTCGCGTTGCCCCTGATCTTACCCTGTTGCACCGTGAGGAAGACCTGCGCCCCTTCGAATGTGACGGCCTTTCGGCCTACCGCGTCCTGCCCATGCTGGTGGCCCTGCCCGAGCGCCTGGACCAGGTCGAGGCCCTGCTCAAGCAATGCCGCGCGCTCGGCGTACCGGTGGTGACCCGGGGAGCCGGCACAGGCCTGTCCGGCGGCGCCCTGCCGCTGGAGCAAGGGGTGCTGCTGGTCATGTCACGCTTCAACCGTATCCTCGACATCGATGCCGACGCTCGCGTCGCGCGTGTGCAACCGGGGGTGCGCAACCTGGCCATCTCGGAAGCGGCCTCGCCCTTTGGGCTTTACTACGCGCCGGACCCCTCCTCCCAGATTGCCTGCTCCATTGGCGGCAATGTCGCCGAGAACGCGGGCGGTGTGCACTGCCTCAAGTACGGCCTCACGGTACACAATGTGCTGAAGCTCGAGGTGATGACCATCGAAGGCGAGCGCATGACGATCGGTTCCGAGGCGCTCGACAGCCCAGGCTTCGACCTGCTGGCGCTGATGATGGGCTCCGAGGGCATGCTCGGCGTGGTCACCGAGATCACGGTCAAGCTGCTGCCAAAACCCGAAACCGCCAAGGTGCTGATGGCGAGTTTCGACGACGTCGAAAAGGCGGGTGCCGCCGTAGGCGATATCATCGCTGCCGGCATCATCCCTGGCGGCCTAGAGATGATGGACAACCTGGCCATACGCGCCGCCGAGGACTTCATCCGAGCCGGCTACCCGGTGGATGCCGAGGCGATCCTGCTGTGCGAGCTCGACGGCGTCGAGGCCGACGTCGACGACGATATCGAGACCGTCCGCGGTGTTCTCGCCAAGGCGGGTGCCAGTGATGTCCAGCTGGCCCGCGACGAAACCGAGCGAGCCAAGTTCTGGGCAGGTCGCAAGAACGCGTTTCCCGCCGTCGGGCGCATGTCGCCGGACTACTACTGCATGGATGGGACCATCCCCAGGCGTGAGCTTCCGCGGGTGCTCAAGGGCATCAGTGACCTGTCGCAGCAATATGGCCTGAAGGTGGCCAACGTGTTTCATGCCGGCGACGGCAATATGCATCCGCTGATTCTGTTCGACGCCAATCGTGAAGGAGAGCTGGCCACCGCTGAGGCGCTGGGCGGCAAGATTCTTGAGCTATGCGTGGAAGCGGGCGGTTCGATCACCGGTGAACACGGCGTCGGCCGCGAGAAGATCAACCAGATGTGCGCCCAGTTCGACAGCCTGGAAATCTCTACCTTCCATGCGGTCAAGGCAGCCTTCGACCCCGACGGTCTGCTCAACCCTGGCAAGAACATCCCGACCCTGGCGCGTTGTGCCGAGTTCGGAGCGATGCACGTGCACAACAACGAGCTACCGCATCCAGAGCTGCCCAGGTTCTAGCCATGCTGCCGCATCCAGAGCTGCCTCGGTTCTCGTGAACCGGTCATCGCCGTATAGCGCGACTGCACGGATGTTTGTTTTTCTTTTGCCGGAATGCAGGTACCCGCATGTCCAACAACGATGTTTTCTGTTCTGCTGCCGACGGCCTTCCCGCCCTGTCCGAGGCCGTTGCAGCGGCCAGCAGCGCTCACCCCATCCGTATCGAAGGTGGCGGCACCAAGTCCTTCTATGGCCGCACCGTGGAAGGTACGCCGGTATCCACCCGCGAACACCGTGGCATCACCAGCTACGATCCGGTCGAACTGATTGTCTCGGTGCGCGCCGGCACCCCGATCGCTGAACTGGAAGATGCACTGGCCGACCAGGGCCAGATGCTGCCCTTCGAGCCACCTCACTTCGGCAGCGACGCCACCGTGGGTGGCACCATCGCCACCGGGCTGTCCGGCCCACGCCGTCCCTGGGCAGGCTCGGTGCGCGATTTTGTGCTGGGCCTGCGGGTGCTCGACCACCAGGGGCGTGAGCAGCGCTTCGGCGGTGAAGTCATGAAGAACGTGGCCGGCTACGACCTGTCACGCCTGATGGTCGGCGCCCAGGGCACGTTGGGGCTGATTACCGAAGTGACGCTCAAGGTGCTGCCGAAGGCCACCGCCAGCGCCAGCCTGCGTCTAGAGATGAGCCAGCAAGATGCGCTGCAGCGCCTGGCAGAGTGGGGCCGCAAGCCACTGCCGCTGAGTGCAGCCGCCTGGCACGCTGGCGCCCTGCACGTACGCCTGGAGGGCGGTGAGAGTTCGGTGAAGGCGACCGCCAGCATGATCGGTGGCGACACGCTGGAGCCAGGCTTCTGGAGCGAACTCAAGGAGCTGTCACTGCCCTTTTTTGCGGCCTCGGACGCGCCGCTATGGCGAATCAGTCTGCCGACCAACAGCGCCATGCTCACGCTCGACGGGGTTGCCCCGGATACCCTGCTGCTCGACTGGGGCGGCAACCAACGCTGGCTGAAAGGCGCGGTCGATGCCCATGAACTACGCGCCGTTGTCCAGCGCGCCGGAGGGCATGCCAGCTGTTTCACGCCGGGCGCTGCCGAGCCCTTTACCCCGCTCTCCCCAGTGGTCGCCAAGTACCACGAGCAGGTAAAGCGCCAACTCGATCCCGACGCCATCTTCAATCCGCGTCGGCTGTATCCGGACTGGTAAAGCGCCCCTGGCGCGCCAAGCGATTGCCACAGGCGACCTGTTTCATCGCAAGACTGCAGTGACGCTGCAAGCCTTGACCACGACTAGCGGATAACAACATGCAGACGCATTTCACCGAACAAGATCTCGAGAAGCCTCACCTGCGTGAGGCGGACAGGGTACTGAGAAGCTGCGTACACTGCGGCTTCTGCAACGCGACCTGCCCCACCTACCAATTGCTCGGCGATGAGCGCGATGGCCCTCGCGGGCGTATCTACCTGATGAAGGAGATGCTCGAGAGCCCAGCTGACGACCAGCGCATCACCGAAGAGACGCGGCTTCACCTGGACCGTTGCCTGACCTGCCGCAACTGCGAGACGACCTGTCCGTCAGGCGTCGAGTACCACAAGCTTCTGGATATCGGCCGCGCCGAGATCGAACGCCGGGTGCCGCGCTCCACCGCCGACAAGGCGTTGCGCTTCGGTCTGCGCAAGGCATTGGTCGAGCCTGCTCGCTTCAAGGCGCTGCTGTCGCTGGGCCAGACCTTCAAGCCACTGGTCCCGGGCGCGCTCAAGAGCAAGATGCCGCCTCGTCCGGTCGATGCAGGCGTCCGCCCCACCCGGCGACATGAGCGGCAGATGCTGATCCTGGAAGGCTGCGTTCAGCCGGGCCTGTCGCCCAACACCAATGCCGCTACTTCCCGCGTGCTGGACCGGCTAGGCATCGCGCTGACCCCGGCACCGGAGGCAGGCTGCTGCGGCGCCATCGACTTTCACCTGAACGCCCAGGAAGCCGGACGCGAGCGAGCCAGACGCAATATCGACGCCTGGCTGCCTCACCTTGACGCCGGTTGCGAGGCCATCATCCAGACCGCCAGCGGCTGCGGCGCCTTCGTCAAGGAATATGTCGAAGTGCTCGCCGACGACCCTGACTATGCCGAGAAGGCACGTCGGGTCAGCGAGGCCGCCAAGGACCTGGTCGAGGTGCTGAGACAGGAAGACCTGACCACTCTCGACGTGCGCGCCGACCAGCGCCTGGCCTTCCATTGCCCCTGCACCCTGCAGCATGCCCAGAAGCTCAACGGCGCGGTGGAAACGGTACTGACCAGGATGGGCTTCACCCTGACACCGGTGCGAGATGGCCACCTTTGCTGCGGCTCCGCCGGGACCTACTCGATTACCCAGCCCGAACTGTCGCGCCAGTTGCGCGACAACAAGATGGACGCGCTGGAGGAAGGCAAGCCAGATGTGGTCGTCACGGCGAACATTGGGTGCCAGACCCATCTTGCCTCCACCAACCGCACCCCGGTGCGCCACTGGGTCGAAATCGTCGATGAGGCGCTGGGCTAGGTGTTCAGTCCCGGAGTGTCATGGTCCAAAAAGCGAATCGTCACCGCGCTGACATCTTCAGTTGCCAGAACCATCTTGCCTCCACCAACCGCACCCCGGTGCGCCACTGGGTCGAGATCGTCGATGAGGCTCTGGTCAGACAGTCCCAGAGCGCCTAGACTAAAAACGAAAATATTTTCCACATTTTGCACTGACTGTAACAACAGGAGCCACCATGCCGACCAAGCCTTACCTCGACCAGTCTCAGGTCAATGCCATTCTTGATGCCGCGCAACAGGAAGCCGACGCCAACGGCTTCGCCGTCACCATTGTGGTCAGCGACGACGGCGGTTATCCGCTGGGCCTGCGCCGCCTCGATGGCGCAGCGCCCTTCAGCGCTGACGTTGCCATGGCCAAGGCACGCTCCGCCGCCATCGGCCGCAAGGACACCCAGATTTTCGAGGACATGATCAACGGTGGCCGCAATGCCTTCCTGTCTGCGCCCATGCAGGGCCTGATGTCAGGCGGTGTCCCCGTCATGATCGATGGCCAGGTGGCAGGCGCCGTGGGCATCTCCGGGGTCAAGCCCGATCAGGACATCCAGGTGGCCAAGGCTGGCGCCGCTGCCATCGCGTAACACGCCGTCCCCGACAGCTGGATCCACCACCGCCGCCGCTTCTGGCGGCGGTGGTGCTTGTGACTCACCGAAGTGCTGACACGGAAGGTCCCATGCCACTTCTGCCCTTTCTCGCGCCGCTGGGTGCCGTGCTGATCTGGTCCGGCAACATGACCATCAACCAGCTGACTGTAGGCACCATCTCTCCCAGCAGCATCGCCTTTCTACGCTGGGTGCTGGCCGTACTCGTGATGACTCCCTTTGTCTGGCCACGATTGTGGTCAGAGCGACGGCAGGTCATCCAGCATTGGCCAAGGCTCGCGCTGCTCGGTCTGCTTGGCATGGCACTCTGGCAGGGCCTTGCCTACGTGGCAGCGGCCACCACCAGTGCCACCAACATGGGCATTCTAGCCGCCATGGTGCCGCTGCTGACCATTCTGCTCAGTGCGCTGGTGCTGCGAGAGGCGCCGACCTGGGGTGGATGCATCGGTGGCCTGCTGGCATTGATCGGGGTGCTCTGGCTCTTGAGCCAAGGCCGACTCGCTACCCTGGCAGCGCTGGAGGTCGCCCCAGGCGATGCCCTGATGGTGGTGGCCGCCATCTGCTACGCGCTGTATGGCGTCATGCTCAAGCGTTGGCCGCTCCCCATCTCCCCCTGGGTCATGCTCTACGGCCAGGCGCTGTTCGCGGTGATCGCGCTGTTGCCTTTTTATCTGATGGGACCCATGACCCCCATTGATTCAAAAAATATAGGACTGATCCTGTACGCAGGCATCCCTGCGTCCATCGTCACCACCTACCTGTGGATGCTGGCCATTCGACAAATTGGCGCCAGCAGAGCCAGCATATTCATCAACCTGATGCCGCTGTTCAGCGCCCTTATCGCCATGTCCTTCCTTAGTGAAACTCTTTCGTGGCACCACCTTAGCGGTGGCGCGCTAGTGCTTTCCGGGGTTCTCCTGGCGCAGACCTTGCGTCGCCCCATCGGCCTAAAACCCCCTGTTGCCTAGGGGACATGCCAGCCATTGTCGCCATAACAGTGAACAATACTTAGACTTAGTTATCAGGCTTATTTGCATTTTCAGATCAGGTTGTATAGCTTTAGTACAAC
This sequence comes from Halomonas sp. DP8Y7-3, assembly GCF_019801675.1. NCBI lineage: Bacteria > Pseudomonadati > Pseudomonadota > Gammaproteobacteria > Oceanospirillales > Halomonadaceae > Halomonas > Halomonas sp. DP8Y7-3. The sequence continues at coordinate 82,056 of NZ_JAHVIO010000003.1, read as the reverse complement.
CGCTGAGCACAGGACGCCGGCGGTCCACTGCACCCACCAGCGACGAGAGGTTCACCATGAAACATATCGTCAAGGCAGCAGCACTGATGAGCGCCATGGCGTTGTTTTCCAGCATGGCCCTGGCAAACCATCATGAGGAAAGCGATGCACAGGAAAGTGGCGTCGATTCTTCCAATAAAGTCACCGAGCAGCACGATGCAAGCGGCCAGCATGGCAGCGATGCCATGAACACTGATGAGCCGATTGTCGATGACGGTGGCGTCGACTCTGCCAACAGCACCGAAGGTGCTGACGACGGCATGACTCAGACCCAGCCGACCGGCGACCTGGCCGAAGACAGCGGCGTCGACTCTGCCAACGAAACCGAATAAACGCGCCCTGCCAAGGACGGCACTAGCGGCACGGATATGCCGCGGGTCGGCGGCCAGGAAGGCCGCCAGTGGTTCCAGGACGGAACCGCAGGAGCAGGAGGCTCCACGACGAGCAGACGGATTCGCTCACGCCCGACAGCGACACGGAAGATTGACGGGCCCATGGAAGGGCCCAGGCCAGATCAGCACGGCTGCCAGGAAGGCTGCCGACAGTTCCAGGACGGAACTGATGGGCTTGGATGCCCACATTGAGCACAAGGATCGGCTCGCGCCGGACAGTGAAAAGGATGCCACCCGAGCCCAAGGAAGGGTTCACGCCTCCCACGCCCTCGTCCGGCTAACGTTTCTTGGTTGTTAGCCCCCACCCACAGCGACCTTCTTTGCCCTGAACTGAGACGTATGCGCTCTCACTGATGAGCCAGCGCACAGGCATCGACTGACCCTGTACAGACCATGACCAGTGAACATCTGGAGGTACTGCAATGAACACTTTCTCAACCACGTTGCTCAAGCGCCTGGCCCTTGCTGGACTGCTTGGACTCGCCTCCGGCGCCGCACTGGCAGACCACCACGGCGACGACCATGCGCACGCCCAGGGTGATATGCAGCAGGAGGAGGTCACGCCGGACAACAGCGGAGTCGATTCGGCCAACGACCCGTCCATGGCCGACCATGCCGATGGCGCCATCCCCAGTGGCGAAATCGTCAAGGATGGTGGAGTCGATTCCAGCCACATGCCTTCTGACAAGGCCTCTGACAGCGATAATCCGTCTGCTCTCGACGAGGGCAAGCTGGTCGAGGATAGCGGCGTCGACTCAGCCAACAAGCCGGAAAACGAGGTCTGAGACCTCTAGCACTGCGGCGCGCGCCGCTGCACCTGCCCGCAAAGTGACTCGTCTGGCTCCGCCCCTCATTGGGCGGGGCCTTTTTATGTCCTGGGGCTATCGGTTGCCTTAGTTGTCTTGCGTGTGTTGTGTCTCCTGCCACCCTGACGATGGGACAGGCGCTGGCTCACGTCACAGACGTGCCTAAGGTATACTCGTGACCACCTGTTTTTCGAAGTCCTGACACTACCGCCACTGTGTAGCGGAACACCTTACATGGGTCGTTGATACAGGGCTCGTGGCTGCTGTACAGATACTTTTCCAGCGATGCTCTTGTGCCGCTGCTGTTATCCCGATGGTCTTATGTGAGTGATCTTGTACAGCACCTTTTTACCGCGTTTTCCTGTCAACCAACGCTGACCCCCACCTATTCCCGGCTTTTCCACCTGCCGCAAGCGGCATGTTAGCCTTAGCGACTCATTTCCGGAGGAACGTTGCATGTCCCTCGATGATCTACAGCTGAATCTCCGCAACCTGACCTGCGACGACTATCCCCAGCTCAAGGGGCTGATGGACAAGGTCTATCACGATATTGGCGGAGCCTGGCCCAGGAACACCATCGACAAGCTGGTGGCAGAATTTCCTGACGGCCAGATCGTCATCGAGGACGATGGCCGCTTGGTGGGCGTTGCATTGACCGCCCTGGTGGACTACGAAGAGTTCTCCAACCCTCATCGCTACGACGATCTCATCGGTAAGCGCGAGACCATCCAGAACGACAAGGATGGCGATGCCATGTACGGCATCGATGTACTGATCGACCCCGCCTACCGCGGCTATCGCCTGGGCCGACGCCTGTACGAAGCGCGCAAGGAAGTCTGTCGCCAGCTCAACCTCAAGGCCATCCTGGCCGGGGGCCGCATCCCGGAGTATCACCGGGTTGCCGAGCAGATGTCTCCCAGTGAGTACATCGACAAGGTATCGCGCAAGGAGCTGCACGACCCCATCCTGTCGTTTCAGCTGTCCAACGATTTCCAGGTCAAGCGACTGCTGCGCAAGTACTTGCCCGAGGACGAGAAGTCCCAGGGATATGCGACCCTGCTCGAGTGGAACAACATCCTGTTCGAGCCGGCCGAGCGCATGCTGGAAAGTCGTCCCACCCAGGTTCGGGTTGGCGCGGTGCAGTGGCAGATGCGCGAATTTGCATCGGTCGAGGCGGTACTGCAGCAGGTCGAGTACTTTGTCGATGCGCTGTCGGACTACCAGAGCGACTTTGCCGTCTTTCCCGAATTGTTCAACGCCCCACTGATGGGGCTGCAGGATCGCGCCGCACAGCAGGACCAGATGGCGGCCATTCGCTTCCTGGCCGGATTCACCGAGCGCTTCAAGACCGAAATGTCGCGCATGGCGGTCGCCTACAACATCAACATCATCGCAGGGTCGATGATCGAGGAAGGCCCCGAGGGTCGCCTCTACAATGTGGCGTACCTGTGCCATCGTGACGGCAGCGTAGAGCGCCAGGCAAAGCTGCACATCACCCCTCAAGAGCGGCGTGATTGGGTCATTGAGGGCGGCGACGACCTCTGCGTGTTCCAGACCGATGCCGGGCGCATCGGCATCCTGATCTGCTACGACGTGGAATTCCCGGAGCTGGGCCGACTGCTCGCGGATCAAGACATGGACATGCTATTCGTGCCGTTCTGGACCGATACCAAGAATGGCTACCTGCGGGTGCGCCATTGTGCCCAGGCTCGCGCCATCGAGAACGAGTGCTATGTCGTCCTGTGTGGCAGCGTGGGCAACGTGCCGTCCATCGAGAACCTGGATATCCAGTACGCCCAGTCATCGGTGTTCTCACCGTCGGACTTTGCCTTTCCCCACGATGCGGTCATGGCAGAGACCACCCCCAACACCGAAATGATCATGTTCTCGGATCTCGACCTGTCGCGTTTGACCGTGGTGCGCGCCGAGGGCTCGGTGACCAACCTCAAGGACCGCCGCAAGGACCTGTTCGACCTGCGCCTGCGCGACTGGTCCTGGAAGTCCGGCGCCAGGGATCAGGACGACAGCTGATGTTGTCCCGCCTCAGGCGATGGCGAGCGGCGCGTTTCGATGCTCGTCATCCCTTTCCCGCCGACACCTGGGCAGCCGCGCGAGCGCGGCTGCCCTTGCTGGCCCGGGTGCCCGAGGCGTCGGCCCAGCGCCTGGGGCAGCGCGCCTGGCGCTTTCTTCACGACAAGCGTCTGAGCCTGCACCCGGACCTGGATCCTGCGGCACTGGATAGCGAGGAACGCCTGGCCCTGGCGGCCCAGGCCTGCCTGCTGACGCTCGGCTGGAGCGAGCACGAGCACCAGGACGCCTTCGCCAACGTGCACGAAGTACTGGTGTTGCCCGACGCCTTTCGTCGCCAGGTCGAAGAGATGGACGAGGCCGGCGTGATGCACGTCTACGAGGACGAGCGTGCCGGCGAGACGTTCTATCAGGGGCCTGTGGTCATTGCCCTGCCCGACCTGCTGGAGAGCGGTGGTCTGGAGGGCTTCAACGTGGTCATCCACGAGTTCGCCCATAAGCTCGACATGGGCAACTCTCAGGACGTCGACGGCTTCCCCCCGCTTCCTGTGACCATTGCCTCGGCGCAGTGGCATCGCGAATTCTCCGCGGTCTGGAACGACCTTCAGGAACGTGTTGCCAGCGGCGAGCCGACGCCTATCGATGACTACGCGGCCACTCACCCTGGAGAGTGTTTCGCGGTCTGCTGCGAGACCTTCTTCAGCGCACCCGACCTCCTATCGCAGGCCTATCCCGGCCTGTACGAACTGCTCTGTCGCTACTTCAAGCAGCAGCCGCATCAATGGCACCTACCCACCGCTGCCCTTGACGCTCCGTCATCCGACTCACAGGCTCGCTCGTCATGACCCGTCGCTGGCTTCTCCCTACTCTGGCGCTGACGCTTCTCCTCGCCTGCGGTCTGACATGGCAATGGCTGGCGATGCATGACCTGCTGACGGTCGACACCTTGTTGACGCTGGCCCAGGGCGCCGCGGCATGGCGCGATAGCCCATGGGCGATGGTGGTGGTGGCCAGCGTCTACGCCGGCCTGTCGCTGGTGATGTTCCCGCTCAGCCTGCTGGTAGCGGCCACGGGCCTGCTGTTCGGGCCCTGGTGGGGGTTTGGTTATGCCCTGATTGGCACCTTGGCCGCGTCATGCCTGACCTGGTGGGTCGGCCGGCAACTCGGTCGGGACGCACTGCTGCGCTATGGCGGCAAGCGACTCCACGGCGTATCGCGCTACCTTTCCGGCCGCGGCATACGCACCATGACCATCGTCAATCTGCTGCCATTGGCCCCCTTCACCCTGACCAATATGCTGGCCGGTGCCTTTCACCTGCGTTTCAGGGATTACCTGATCGGCTCCGTCATCGGGATCGCCCCTGGGCTTGCCGGCGTTACCCTGCTGGGCAGCCAGCTGGGTGAGCTGGTAACGGCAGACAGCCGCAGCGAGGTGATCTACTCCGTGATGGGACTGGCAATAGGCGTTGCCGTGCTGGTGGCGCTCAAGCGCTGGGCGGACCGGCGCAAACGCTCCCGGAGCGAGATAACGCGGTAAGCCCTTTCTAGAACAGCGTGACTCGAGAGCAGGGCTTGAAGTGCGGGGCGTGAAGTGCGGGGCGTGAAGTGAGCGCCCCCCAGGTGCGGGCGAGGCTTTGTCCGAAAAAGTCGACGAGCGAAGGTTAGACAAGGCAAAAATCGGTGAGAAAGCGCAGTTTACGAAGTGTAAATGAGCATTTTGACCCGACTTTTAACGCCGTATCACCAAGCGCAGGCACTTTTCGTACAAGCCCTAGGTGGCACTTTCCTTAAGGTGAACAAACTCGATGCGGTTACGCCCGCCGGTCTTGGCACGGTACATGGCCTTGTCAGCATGGCTGACCAGCTGGCTCAGGTCCTCGTGCCCCTGATCGATCAACAGGGCGCCAATACTGGCCGTGACCGCAATCGGCGCTCCTGCGGCCGACACATCGAGACTGGCCAGCGCCTGGTTGAAACGCTCCAGCGCCACCATCAGCGCCGGCTTGTCCACATCGGCCATGACCACGCAAAATTCCTCGCCTCCCATTCGCGCGATCAGGTCAGACTTGCGAAAGCTGGACGTGAGCGCTTTCGCCACGGCGACCAGAACCTGGTCGCCCACGTCATGGCCGTAAGTGTCGTTGATGGACTTGAAGTGATCGAGATCGATGAGCGCGATTCCCAGAGCCGCGCTATGGCACTGCCAGCGCTTGGTCAGTGCACCAAAGCGGGTGGCGAAGGCCCGTCTGTTGCATACCCCGGTCAGGGGGTCGGTACCGGACAGCAGCGCCATTTCTTCCATCTGGTGATGAATACGAATGCTGGCCGCCACCCAATGCGCCATGGCCTGCAGGCGCTGCCGATCGAGGTCGCTGAAGGCGTCAGGCGTCTCATGGGCAATATTCATGGTGCCCATGCAGCGACCGCTACTGATCATCGGCACATCGAGACAACACCTTAGTCCCTTGCTACGCAGCATCTGGCAATCCAGATCGCTGCTACCTTCGAAGCTGGCGGCGTACTCCGCCTGACGGGTGCGATAGACCCGCCCCACCATCGTCCCTTCGATGGGCATGGGAGCGTCTACGGGAATGGCGTTGTTACCCTGCATGGCAATCAATGCCAGTTCGGTCTCGGACTTGGCCAGGGTGATGGACGCCCGATTGGCGCCAAACACGGTATGCGACCACCTGGCCACCGTGTCCAGCACGTCCTGCAACGACTCGGCAGCAGACAGCTCGTGCACGAAGCGCACCGGCAATTCGATGGTCAAGTCGACGTCGAGAGACGTCATTTCCCCTGGTTCGCTTGCCTTGGACACCCTGCCACCTCCACGCCAGGCATTCATGCCATCCTGCTGCATTGTCATGACACTATCGTGCACCAGCCAGGGAGAGGGAACAACCGCCAAGCGACGCACCGCAACGGCATACTGACGACAGCAAGCCTTCGACATGTCTTAGGCCAGGGTACGCCTACGACTCTTCTCGGCGAGCCGGTGTCTTCGGTTCACCATGGTGGTGCCCAGGCCACCAGGAAGGACGCTCTTCCCGCCATTCGTCTTGCACCACGTGACGCAGGACTCGTCCTCGGTAGCACAGCATCTGCCATTCAGCGCCAAGACGGCTACGCACCCGCTCCCAGCCGCCGTCGTCTGCGTGTGTAAAGGGGCCGCCATGGGCGATGGCCAGGCGATAGACGCGCAGGCAACGCTCGGCACAGCGCGACTCATCGTAGTCTTTTGCGGTTGTCAGCGCGGCCTGATGCCTGTCCTGCCAGCACTCGGGCTCACCGCACTCCAGCAGCGCCTCGGCAAAGGCACTCTCGTCCTCGCTCTGCAGCAGGCGGCCGTTGGCACCGTCACGCACCACCTCGCGCACGCCTGGCGCGTCCAGGGCCACCACCGGCAAGCCCGCCGCCATCGCCTCGGCGACGACCATGCCTTGCGTCTCGCTAAACGAAGCAAAGGCAAACACATCCATCCCATGGTAGGCATCGATCAGCTCCTGACCATGCAGGCACCCGGTAAAGCAGACGCGATCCAACACCCCCTGTTCCTGGGCGATGCTCTCGACCACCTGCCGCGCATTGCCGTCACCCACCACCAGCCACCAGGCGTCCGTTCGGGCCGTCAAAGCCAGGCACACAGCACGGGCCAGGAAGGCCAGATTCTTCTCCTTGGCAAGGCGACCAAGATGTCCCAACACCAGCGCATCGTCACCGATACCGAAGTGCTTACGCCAACGGTCACGCTGGCCACCGGCAAACCGACGGGTATCGACACCGCTTGGTACCACCGTGGTCTGCGGATTGCCGGCACGTTCCGCCAACAGCGCCTTGATGCTCTCGCTCGGCGCGATGACCTCGTCACACAGCCAGGTGTACTGGGTCGCCAGGGCGATGGCGAAGCGCTGCATCCGGGGCGAATGCCCGGGCACATAGTGGGTGTAGTGTTCATACAGTGTGTGGTGGGTGAACACCAAAGGCAGTCCGTACGTTTCCGCTGCTCGAGCCGCGGTATCCCCCAGCAGGAAAGGATGATGGGAATGCACGATGTCTGGCTCGAAGGACTCGATGGCATCGAACAATTGCCCGGGAATCGGTACGGGGAGGGAAAAGTCACTGCCATTGAACTGCTGGACCGCCGCCACCCTGACCACATCCGGCTCGTTGTCCGGCTGTCCCTCAAGCCGAGGTGCCACCACCAGCACAGCATGGCCGGCGTCCTGGAGCTGGGACTTGAGACGCTGCACGGATTCGCTCACCCCGCCCACAATGGGTGCATAGGTGTTGGTGAACATCAGCACATTCACGGTGGCTATTCGCTCCCGAAAGCAGGTAAAAAAAGCGTATAACGCCTGCGTGAAACGGTCGTCACTCGAGTGGCGTGGACGACGGCAACGGCGCTGGCAACAAACCCTATGAGGACAAGTTTACGCGTGTATGGTTCGCCCCGCCTGGCCATCATGGATACGAGCACTCAGGTGACTCAGGTGGAGGCAGGGGTGATGACAGAACGTTCGGCATCCTCCCGATCGGCCAGCAGCCACGTCCACAGACCGTGTGCGGCCTGACCCTGCTGCCGTTTTGGCCGACACAGCCAGAACCCTTCATCCACGGGCAATGCCGTCGCGAAAGGGGCCACCAGGGAGTGCCTGCCACTTAGCAGGCGCTGATGCACCAATGCCACTCCGACGCCCTGCTCGGCAAGGCTGATGACCATGCTGAGGTTGTCACATACCAGGCTATGGCACTGGCGCGACAGTGCTGCCTGGTCCACCAGAGACAGCCACGCCGGCCAGCCTGAGGCGAATCCTGCAGCGTGCAACAGCGTCTGTCCAGCCAGATCCCCCGGTGAGGCCAGACGCTCGGCCAGCGATGGTGAACATACGGGGATCAGCGACTCCTTGCCCAGGCTGATGCTCTCCACATTCCCCCAGTCCCCTCGGCCGTAGCGGATTTCCATATCCGCCCCCTGGGCGCCAAAGTCGGCGCTCCAGATGGCACTGACCACCCTGACCGAGATATCGCGATGAGTGGCGTGAAAACGCGCCAGCCGAGGCGCCAACCAATAATGCTGCAGGGCGGGCGTGGTGCGCAGGGTGACCTGGCCTTCCGAGGTGGTACCGAACACCTCAAGCGTTCCCTCTTCCAGGCGCGCGAAGGCTTCCTGCACGCTCGGCAGCCAGGCTTGGCCTGCCGGGGTCAACGACAGGCTGCGAGGGTGTCGTACGAACAGGGCTTGCCCCAGACGGTCCTCCAGCAACCTGATGCGCTGACTGATGGCCGCCTGAGTCACCGACAGTTCCTGTCCTGCTGCGGTGAAGCTCAGCGTGCGCGCCGAGGCCTCGAAGGCCTGCAGCCAGTGGAGAGGAGGAAGAGCGCTCATCTCGTATCCATCCGCGTAGTGGTTGGTTTACTTGGCACCAAGCAAAAAGGTGCCATAAGCAGAGCTTGGCCTAAGACCCCATATTAGTCGTTTGTCGACACGGGCTCGAGCCGCCACCATGTTTCCCCTCCCTCACCTTCAACATGCCGCTTCAGGAGAGTTTCCATGCAAAGCGATGCCGTGCCGCCTCAAGCGACTGACGTCTCCCTACACGCTGACGCGCTGATCGACATGCATGAACTCGCCCCCTACCCCGAGCGGCCATGGCTTGCCACCGTCAGCACCAGCGAATCCCACGTCAGGCTAACCTGGGAAAACGGTGACGAGGGCAGCTACCCGCTGATCTGGCTTCGTGATCATTGTGCCTGCGAGCGATGCCGACACCCACAGACCCGGGAGCGGCTGGTGATGCCCCTTGAGGAAACGCCACGGCTGTCTGGTGCACGGGTCGTACAAGGGCAGCTGCAGCTGTCCTGGCAGGATGAGCATATCAGCCGGTTCGCCAGCGGCTGGCTGCATCAGCGCCGGCCAGGGTATTCAAGCCCGTCGCCGCTGCCCAGCACAGTGGCGTGGCCCCATGGTTTCGCTGCCGAACGTGTACGCCACTCAGACCTCATCGCCGGCGGTGAGGGCGAACAACGGTGGCTCACCGCACTGCTGCGCGATGGCCTGGTGCTGCTGGATGACGGCCCGCTGGCCCTGGACGAAGTCAGCCGACTGGCGCAGCGTATCGGACCGCTCAGAGCGACCAACTTCGGTGCACGTTTCGACGTGGTCTCAAAGCCCAACCCCAACAACGCAGCCTATACGGCCATCGGCCTGGCGCTGCATACGGACCTGCCCAACTGGCGCCAGCCGCCGGACATACAGCTGCTTTACTGCCTCAAGAACGATGCCGAAGGAGGCGGCTCGATCTTTGCCGACGGCGTTCAGGTCGCTGAGGCATTGCGTGCCGAACATCCCGCCCACTTCACCCTGCTGGCGACAACGCCCATCGACTTTCGCTTTCAGGATGACGAGCAGGATATTGGCGTGCGCGAACCGGTCATAGACGTGGCGCCGGATGGGCGCATTCGCGAGATTCGCTTCAATAACTGGATTCGTGACACCCTCCACCTGCCGGAGGCGTTGATCGCCCCCTGGTACGAGGCCTACGCCCATTTCTGGGCGTTGCTGAACGCCCCGGAGCACCGAATCTCCCTTGAGCTCAAGCCAGGGCAAATGGTCGCCTTTGACAATCGCCGGGTTCTCCACGGTCGCGAAGCGTTCGACCCCAGCACCGGCGAGCGCCACCTGCAGGGCACCTACCTGGACCGCGACATGCTGGAGTCACGCTTGCGCGTGCTGGCCAGACAGGGCTGAGCCAGCGCCCTATTGCGCCAGCCCGTCGCTCAAGCCGGGACAGCAATGCGGTCTTCCAGTCCCTTCGCGAGAAAGTCGACCAGCGCCCGCAGTCGAGCCGGCACGTGACGGCGCTGGGCATAGACCGCGAAGAAGTCGGCCCTGACTCCCTGCCACCCCGGCAGCAGCTGAACCAGTCTTCCCGCCGCCAGGTCATCACAGACATCCCACCAGGAGCGCAGCATGATCCCGTGGCCGTCTAGCGCCAGCCGCTTGATGACTTCCCCGTCATTGCTGGCAAGGCGGCCACCGACCTTCACCGATGCCTCCTTGCCCTGGGCATCTTCAAAGCGCCACTGAGCAAAGTCACTATCGTTCTCGCGAAGCACCAGACAGGCATGGCGTTGAAGGTCGGAGACGGCGACGGGCCGTCCGTGCCTGGTCAGGTAGTCAGGTGAGGCACAGGGCACTCGACGGTTGATGACCAGCCGACGCGCGACCAGGCGCGAGTCCGGTGGCTCGCCGATACGGATCCCCAGATCGACCCCCTCCACCAGCGGCGCAGGAAAGTTCGACAGTTCAAGCGACGCCTCGATCCCGGGATGCTGGGCACAGAAATCGGATAGCAGTGGAGCCACGTGGCGGCGACCGAAGCCAAAGGTGGCATTGATGCGAATCGGCCCCGCCAGTGCGCGGCGGTCCTCCCCCAGGCTCTCTTCCAGCTCTGCCAGCTCTTCCAGCAGGGCCATGCCACGGGCCAGATACCGCTCTCCCTCGGCGGTCAGGGTCCACCGGCGGGTGGTACGCGTGGCCAGCTCAACCCCCAGCCGCGCCTCGATCTGCTTGAGCCGTTTGCTCACCGCCGACAGCGACAGCCCAAGCTCCCGCGCCGTAGCCGTCAAGTTGCCTGCCAGCGCCAGCTGGCGAAAGAACGCAAGATCATCCAGTGACGCCACGCCACTCTCCACCAAGATTCAACAATGAATTGCCATAAAGCCCCATTATCCCATTCACGTAAAGGGCTACACTGGCTTCAGCGACGGCGACCTGGCCAACGTCAGGACCGCCGACCTGACGACAGACGGCCGTTCAACCCGCAACCACTCGGCTGGCAGTCTCTCCACTAACAACAGATCAACATCAACGCTGACAGGAGCTCGCCCCATGTCCCATCGCATTGCGATCATCGCCGGAGACGGCATCGGTACCGAAGTCATGCCAGAGGGCGTGCGCGCTCTGGAGGCCGCCGCCAAGCGTTTCGATATTGCGCTCGACACCCAGACCTTTGACTTCGCCTGCTGTGACTATTACCTCGAGCACGGCAAGATGCTGCCGGACGACTGGCGTGAGACGCTGATCGGCTTTGATGCCATCTTCTATGGTGCCATCGGCTGGCCCGACAAAGTGCCCGATCACATCTCGCTGTGGGGATCGCTGCTCAAGTTTCGACGCGAGTTTGACCAGTACGTCAACCTGCGCCCCTGCCGCCTGCTTCCGGGGATCAAGAGTCCTCTGGCGGGACGCGTGCCCGGGGACATCGACTTCTATGTGGTTCGCGAGAACACCGAGGGCGAGTATTCGAGCGTTGGCGGCACCATGTTCGAGGGCACTGATCGGGAAGTCGTCATTCAGGAAACCGTGATGACCCGCCACGGCGTCGACCGAGTCCTCAAGTACGCCTTTGACCTGGCCCAAAGCCGGCCGCGCAAGAAACTGACGTCCGCCACCAAGTCCAACGGCATCGCCATCACCATGCCCTGGTGGGACAGTCGCGTGGTCGAGATGGCCAAGCACTACAGCGATGTCGAGGTCGACAAGTTTCATATCGACATCCTGACCGCCAACTTCGTGATGCACCCGGACTGGTTCGATGTGGTGGTCGCCTCGAATCTGTTCGGCGACATCCTGTCTGACCTGGGGCCTGCCTGCACCGGCACCATTGGCGTCGCGCCCTCTGCCAACATCAACCCTGAGGGCACCTTCCCCAGCCTGTTCGAGCCAGTTCACGGCAGCGCACCGGATATCGCTGGCAAGGGCATCGCCAATCCCATCGGCCAGATCTGGTCCGGAGCCATGATGCTCGAACACCTGGGACACAAGGACGCCGGCGACGCCATCCTCGCGGCGATCGAAGCCGTACTGGAAGACGGCAACAAGGCGGTCCTGACGCCGGATCTTGGTGGCACTGGTACCACCGAGCAACTGGGTGGTGCCATCAGCGAGCGGATTGCTCACGGCTGAGGCCGACGGGGCAGGCCTGATCGAACAGGTCAGCCCCGCTGCCACACACCCTGTACCACCCTCACCCGATCGTGCTGAAGGTTGTCGAGCAGGTTACGCCCCATGTCGACAAACGACTCACCGAAGATGGCCGCCGCGCCGGGCAGCTTGTGACGGCTGCCCTCCGTCTTTGCGGGCGTCCCCTGCGTCGTCTCAGCCTGTGGCGGTTGTTCGTGGCGTGCATGCTTGCCCCGCCATGCCAGGGCATCGGCCGTCACGTCCTCAAGTGTCAGGCATTCAAAGCCAGCGCTTTCCAGGCGCCGCTCAAGCTGAGTCAGTGACTCGAGCTGGCTATGCTCTCGGCGACTTGCCCAGGGCACCGGCAGCACCAGCGGTGAGGGGTTGTCACCGCTGACCACCTCATGCAATAGCAGCTTGCCCTGACCGGCAAGGACTCGACACCATTCGCCGATCACCGCATCGGTGGTCGGCATGTTAAGCAGCGCATGCTGACACCAGACCGCGTCAACACTTGCGCTGGGCAGCGGCAGTTCGGCAGCATCGGCACAGATGAACCGGGTCCTGGACGACAGCCCGGTGGCACGACTGAGCCATCTGGCCACATCGATAAACTCCGCCGTGACGTCAATCCCCACCACCTGGCAGTCGCCTTCAGCGGCAAGCAGGCGACTGGCACCCCCGGTGCCACAGCCGATATCCAGCACGCGGCTGCCAGGGGGCAGTTGAGCCAACCGACTCAGCCGTCGACTCGCCGCGCGGCCGCCAAGATGAAGCTGGTCGACACCCGCTATCTCGTCCAGGCTCAGTCGCTCCACATCGCAGCCTGCCGCCTGAAAGGCATCTCTCAGCCGGTCGGTCAAACGGGCATCAAGGCGGCCAGCGGGTTTGCCACCATAGTGCTCATCGACTCTTGCCAATACCGCCTCACTACGTGACCTCGTGTCCTTCATCCCCAGCTCCCTATTGTTTTCTGATGCCCTGTCGTACTGTCCTTCATGGCCATGCCCTGATTCTCCGTTCCCCACTGATCATCTGCTCAAGAGGGGATCAGCACCGGAGTGGCTATTGGCAGAAGCCACCCCATCCTTGGACAAAATTGATACCAGAGACATACACTAGCTTTACATCATGAACGTTTCTCTGGAGTCACCATGTCTTCGCACGGACGCCGTCTTCGCTCTCTGACCACCCTGTTTCCCCTCAGCATGCTGGCGCTGGCCGGCTGCACCGGGCTGCCTTCGGGTACCCAACCCATCAATGACTTTGCCCTTGATGACTACCTGGGGCGCTGGTACGAGATCGCTCGCTTCGATCACAGCTTTGAAGAGGGGCTGGACTGCGTGACCGCAGACTACTCGCTGCGCGACGACGGTGGCGTGCGAGTGATCAACCGCGGCGTCAACCTCGCCGAGGGCAACGTGGATGTGGCAGAAGGCAAGGCCTACCTGCTTGAGGAAGACAATGTGGGCCGCCTGAAAGTGAGTTTCTTCGGCCCCTTCTACTCAAGCTACAACATTCTGGCGCTGGACGACGCAGGACAATGGTCGTTGGTCACCGGACCAGACCGCGACTATCTCTGGGTTCTGGCGCGGAGTCCTCAACTGGACCAGGCGACCTACCAATCGCTGGTCGAGCGCGCCGAACGCCTCGACTACCCGGTTGACGAGTTGATCAACGTCGACCAGGGCGAGGCCTGCACCGCGTATCGACAAGGGGGGTGAGCCCCCGATCAGGTCCACCAGCCCTCGTCAGAATGTATAACATACAGATGCATGATTACCTCATACGCTGAAGGGGCGGCCATGGTGGCTGCCTTTTCACTGCATGGAGGTTTCCCCAATGTCACTTGGAAGACGAGAATTTCTTGCTGCCACGGCAGCCATCGGCGCCAGCAGCTTTGCACCGTCGCTGTTCGCTCAGGCCCCCGCCCCCCAACGTTACCCGGTCGATGCATGGCAGGTGGTAGACGACCGATTCGCATCGTACAAGCTGTTCAACGCTCCGCTGGAGCGCGAATGGACAGGCGGTCTGTGGCTGGAAGGGCCTGCCTGGAACGCCGTCGGCCGCTACGCCGTGTTCAGCGATATCCCAAGAGCGCGACAGATGCGCTGGGACGAGGCCAGTGGTCAGGTCAGTGTGCTGCGTGACCACGTGGGGCACTCCAACGGCAACGCGTTCGATGATCGCGGTCGGCTGGTGGCCTGCGAACACTCCCCTGCACGGGTAGTACGCTATGAGTGGGACGGCAGCCTCAGCGTGCTGGCGAGCACCTACGAAGGCAAACCCCTGAATGCCCCGAATGATCTGGTAACGCTTCCGGGGGGCGCGATCATCTTTACCGACCCGGGTTACGGCGCTCACTCCGACTACGAGGGGCAAAAGCGTGAGCTGGAGCTGGACACTGCGATCTACTATTGGGAAGAAGGCCTGGACGAGCCTCGACGGCTCACTACCGAGCTGTTCAAGCCCAACGGCATCGCTCTGGGCCCGGACGGCACGTCCCTATACGTCACTGACACGGCCCCCTCTCACCATCCCGACCAACCTGCGACCATTACCCGCTTCACCCTGGACACCGACCAGAAGACGCTAGGCGAAGCAACGCGGCTGGTCGAGAGCAAGACCGAGGGCTACGACGGCATGTGCTGCGACGAGGACGGCAACCTATGGGTTGGTACGTCTGGAGGAGAGGGCATCGATGGTGTCAGCGTCTTCGCCAGTGACGGCACCCTCATCGGCCGTATTCTGCTACCAGAGGTGTGCGCCAACGTCTGCTTTGTGGGTGAGAAACGCAACCGCCTGCTGATGGCTGCCAGTCAGTCGATCTACACCCTGTACACCGGTGCACGGGGAATCTAGGGCTTGCCTGAAAAGTGCCTGCGCTCGGTAATACGGCGTTAAAAATCGGCTGGTACGCCAGCCCAGTCAAAATGCTCATTTACACCCTGTAGACTGCGCTTTCTCACCGATTTTTGCCTTGTCTAACCTTCGCTCGTCGACTTTTCGTACAAACCCTAGACCTCCTGAGCCTAGCCCCGGCTCGCCCAAGCGAATTGGCGAGCCGGGGCGAATCGGCGAGCCGGGGTGAATGAAGCGGCAAGGCCGTGAGACGCCAGCACTGCGCCGTGACGTCATTGCAGCCGCCCTTTACCGGTGCTCGCCGGCGACGCTACACGACCTTTCATCTTCGCACCCCGGGTTTACACCAGATCGACGCCCGCCCTTGCAGCTAGCGTGAAGCGTGCCGAAGCTGGCTCAGCTCTCATCGGAACCTGCACCGGAACTTGCATCGGAACGTGCACAGGAGCAGGCGTCAGAATGTGCTCCGGGCCAGCGCCACTGGATCCACATGATGGCGTGATCACCGTGAGGGCAGTGCGCTCCTCGGCGCCGATTCGCCAGACTGGCGTCGCGTCAGCGTGCCGAGTTGGCGACGCCCAGCGGTAGGCGTCACACACCACCACCGCATACGACAACAAAGAACGCTGCCCATGTTGCTTGCTCTACCTCGCCATACCCGTATGTTGTGTAGCACCACAGAGGAAGCTCGACATGCTTTCTGATTGGCTGTCGAAAAGCCTCGACGCTGCTTCCGCCTCGCTCCCGTCAGACGGCAGGATTCACGGCGGACACTACCGCATCGAAGCGCCAGGGGTGTTGCGCCTTACCCCAGACCACGTATCTCCCCACGCACGCGCCTGCGTGCTGTCAGCCGGTATCCACGGCAACGAGACGGCTCCCATCGAGCTGCTCGGAGACTGCCTGGCACGCCTTGAGGCCGGCTTCATCGAGCTGGGGGCTCCTATGCTGGTGATCCTGGGCAACCTGGAAGCCATTCGACGCAACACGCGCTTCGTCGAGACCAACCTCAATCGGCTGTTCCGCCAAGGCCTGGACCAACCCGGTGATGAGGCCGACCGTGCGCGTGAACTGATGGCGGCAGTAGATACCTTCTTTGCTGACCACCCCCAGCTGCCACGCTTGCACTACGACCTGCATACCGCCATTCGCGACAGCCATTATCCGCGCTTCGTGGTGGCCCCCTTCGCTGACACGCTTACCGAACCACAGCAGTGGCGATGGATGGCCGGTGCTGGCATTCAGGCGGCGCTCAAGCAGCATCAGCATAGCTGGACCTTTTCCCACTACAGCAAGCACTACCACCAGGCCCAGGCGTTTACGCTGGAACTCGGCAAGGCGCTGCCCTTCGGTCACAATGATCTTGCGCCCCTTGCTGCCATGGGTGATTTGCTGTTGGCCTTGCTGAGCGGGCTGTCTCCGCGAGAGGGGCAGATCGCGGATCTACAGGGCTTCGCGGTGGAAATGGAGGTCTTTCGCGAAAGCGAGGACTTTACGCTGTGCTTTGCCGACAACACCCCGAACTTCACCGAGTTCGCGCCGGGCGAGGTCGTCGCCCGCGACGCCAAGGCCGGTGAAACGCGCATCGGCGCAACACCACTGAGCGTGGTATTTCCCAACGCCAAGGTGGAACTCGGCGCCCGTGCAGCGCTTCTGGTCGCCCCTGTTGCTCTCGACATGGACTGACCCTGTACGCTGCGATCTCCCCGATATTCTCGAGATAACAACAACTTGGAGATAACATCATGATGACCCGCCCCTCCAGATTAGACGAAGGTATAATGCTTCTGTATTTCGCTTCGTCTGCTGCGCCGACCCAAGCCTGTTAGAATCCCCCGTTTTTTCGCGCCAGCCCGCGCCATTCGGCCGGCTTACCAGGCACGGCCGTTTTTCTCTGGAGCCCGATCCATGGCTGATACACCGATTCCGCTGGAAGTGCGCAACATCAAGAAGCGCTTCGGCAACACCGAAGTGCTCAAGGGGCTGTCCCTGGAGGCCCGCAAGGGTGACGTCATTACCCTGATCGGGGCTTCCGGCTCCGGCAAGAGTACCTTCCTGCGTTGCATGAACCTGCTCGAGCAGCCCAATGAAGGTGAACTGATCGTTCATGGCGAGCAGATCCGTTTCAAGGAAACCAAGCACGGGCGGGAACCCGCCGACTGGAACCAGGTGGTGCAGATGCGCGCCAAACTGTCGATGGTGTTCCAGAGCTTCAACCTGTGGGCCCACATGACCCTGCTGGAAAACGTCATCGAAGCGCCCGTGCATGTGCTGAAGAAGCCCAGGAAGGAAGCCATCCAGCATGCCAGGGCGCTGCTTGAGCGCGTTGGCCTGGCGGAGCGCGCCGACTACTATCCCGCCCAGCTTTCCGGAGGCCAACAGCAGCGCGGCGCCATCGCCCGCGCCCTGGCCATGGACCCGGAGGTGATGCTGTTCGACGAGCCGACGTCAGCGCTTGACCCAGAGCTGGTCGGCGACGTGCTCAAGGTCATGCGCGACCTGGCCGAAGAGGGCCGCACCATGATCGTGGTCACCCACGAGATGGCCTTTGCCCGGGACGTGTCCAGCCAGGTGATCTACCTGCACCAGGGGCAGGTAGAAGAAGCCGGTCCTCCCGATGAGGTGCTGGGCAATCCCCGTTCCGAGCGACTCAAGCAGTTTCTTGCACCCAAGCGCTGAGACGGCCAGGAGAGACCCATGATTGACCTTCACGGTTACGGGCCACGCCTTCTCGAGGGAGCGCTGGTCACCATCGAGCTGGCAGTACTGTCATTGATCCTGGCCATTGTGCTGGGACTGATTACCGCCAGCGCAAAGATGTCACGCAACTGGGTCGCCCATCGTCTGGGAACCCTCTATACCACCATCATCCGCGGTGTCCCCGACCTGGTGCTGATGATGCTGCTGTTCTTTGGCGGCCAGATTGGCATCAATATGGTCACCGACTGGCTGTATGACCGCTTCGACATCGATATCTTCATCAACGTCAACGAGTTCGTGGCAGGCGTCCTGACCATCGGTCTGATCTTCGGCGCCTATATGGGAGAAACCTTCCGCGGCGCCTTTCTGGCCGTCGACAGCGGCCAGATCGAGGCCGGACGCGCCTACGGCATGAGCCATGCGCTGGTGTTCAGGCGCATCCGCTTTCCCCAGATGATGCGCCACGCCCTGCCCGGCCTTTCCAACAACTGGATGGTATTGCTCAAGACCACCGCACTGGTCTCGGTGATCGGCCTGTCGGACATGGTTCGGGTGGCCGCCGAAGCGTCCAAGGCCACCCGGGAACCCTTCCTGTTCATGATTATCGTCGCGATCATCTACCTGCTGATCGCCAGCGTCTCTGAGTGGTTCTTCGCCAAGCTGCAAAAGCGCTATGACGTCGGTTTTGGAGGCCATGACTGATGGAATCTGTGCTCGCCTCACTGGAGGCAATGCTGGCCGACAACAGCATCTTCACCCTGGACACCCTCTCCTACTACGGTGAAGGACTGACAACAACGGTCCAACTGGTCTTCCTGTCGCTGATCGTTGGCCTGGTTGCTGCGGTCCCCCTGTCCATTGGCCGCGGTTCCAAGCGCCGGTGGATCAAGATGCCCATCTTCTTCTACACCTACGTCTTCCGCGGCACGCCGCTGCTGGTGCAGCTGTATCTTATCTACTATGGCGTCGTCTTCGTCGAGGGCATCCAGGACACCTGGCTCTGGGTGCTGCTGGAGAAGCCGTTCTTCCCGGCGCTGGTGGCGTTCTCCCTCAATACCGCGGCCTACACCACCGAGATCTTCCATGGCGCCATCAAGGCAACTCCCCGTGGAGAGATCGAAGCGGCCAGGGCCTACGGCATGCGCTACTCCCTGATGATGCGTCGTATCGTGCTGCCCAGCGCCTTTCGTCGGGCGCTTCCGGCCTACGGCAACGAGGTCATCTTCATGCTCCACGCCAGCGCCATTGCCAGCGTGGTGACCATCATGGACCTGACCGGCGCCGCCCGCTTCGTCTACGCACGTTTCTATGCGCCCTTCGATGCCTTCCTGTTCGTCGCGGCCATCTACCTGTGCCTGACCTTCGCGATCCTCTACCTGTTCCGCTATCTCGAGAAGCGCTTGCTGGCGCACCTTAAGCCGGCTTCAGGCTAGAGACCAACGCCGGAGGCCAGCCCCTCCGGCGTCCCTTGAGGATCGTCAAACGAGCGTTGGGAACTACCGTTTCACTGCCCCCTTTTTTTCCTTCCTGACGGGGGCGTGATTCGCTAAGGTGGCATCATGCGTCCACGAGACGCCTGCCATTACCCTCCTATCAACCATCTCTCATCAACAATAAGGGTCACTCCACATGACACTGCGCAACCTTTTCACCGCGAGTCTCATCGGCACGGCGGTTCTTGCCTCCACCGCCCAGGCTGAGGTTCGTGATATTCGCATCGGCGTCGACGTTCCCTACGAGCCCATGGAGTACCGCACCCCTGACGGCGAGCTGACCGGCTTTGACATCGACCTGGGCAATGCCCTGTGTGCCGAGGTCGGTATCCAGTGCGAGTGGGTGGTGCAGGGATGGGACGGCATCATTCCTGGCCTGATGGCACGCAAATACGACGCCATCATGTCGTCCATGACGATCAACGACGAGCGTCGCGAGCAGGTGCTGTTCTCTGACCCCTACTTCACTCCGCCGTCAGCCTGGTTTGCCCCAGCCGACCTGGAGATGGGCAACCCCGATGCCGAGGCCCTCGAGGGCATGACCATCGGTGTGCAGCGCGGCACCCTGCAGGACAACTACGTCACCGACCTGTACGGCGATGTCGCTGATGTCAGCCGCTACGCCACCGCCGACGACCTGGTCCTGGACATGGACTCTGGTCGCGTGGATATCGGCTTCCTCGACTATCCGGTGGGCAAGTCCACGCTGCTGGACAGCGATGCCGGTGACTACAAGGTGGTCGGCGAGCAGATCACCGAACCGAAGGAATACTTCGGTGACGGCTTCGGCATTGCCTTCCGCCAGCGCGACGAAGACCTGGCCAAGGCCTTCAATGACGCCCTGGCCACCCTCAAGGGCAATGGCACCTATGACGAGATCCATGCCAAGTACTTTGCTGAATAAATCGTACTTTGCTGAATAAATCGTACTTTACTGGATACACAGTGCGTTGCTGAGTCACCTCACCCTGGCACTGCATGACGTCGACCCCCTGGGGTCGGCGTCAACCACCACCGATCTGGACCTGAGCTGACCTGACGTGCCTTCGCCCTTGCTCCTCCACGGCGCGATGCCCCTATCTCGCCCCCTGTCCCTGCCCCAGTCGCCCTGGCTGGATGGCTTCGCCCTGAGCGAGTGGTTCGACGAATAATCGCTGGCGTCATCGGCGCCTGGCTATCTCCCGTACGACATCCCCCCGGTGTCTTTCCGCCTTATTAATGTGGGCGGTGAACTTGTGTCTCGACCACACAACACTTTTCCGTTATTTGAGGATTTCCCCATGCCACGCTCTCCCATGCTGTTTGCCTCCACCCTGGCAGCTCTGATGCTTGCCACCCCTCCCGTCCTGGCCGACGACCCCCTGCGCCTGGCCGTCGACGTGCCCTACGAGCCGTTCGAGTACAAGACCGCAGATGGCACTCTGACCGGCTTTGAAGTGGACCTGGGCAATGCCGTCTGCGCGCACCTTGAGATCCAGTGCACCTGGGTGGAGCAACCCTGGGACGGCATGATTCCGGCGCTGATGGCGCGCAAGTTCGACGCCATCATGTCGTCCATGGCGATCACCGAGGAACGCAGCCGCCAGGTACTGTTCTCCGAGCCCTACTACACCACGCCGAGCGCCTGGATCACGCCACGTGGCCGGGACATCGACATCTCCGACAAGGCAAGCCTTGAAGGGCTCACGGCTGGCGTCCAGCGCGCTACCCTGCAGGATCGCTATGTGACCGACCTGTACGGCGATGTGCTCGAGGTACGCCGCTATGCCAGCGCCGACGATGTGGTCGCCGACCTGCGTGCCGGCCGTCTTGACCTGACCTTCATGGACTACCCCATCGCCGAGGCGATGATCGAGATCGATACCGAGGCAAGCGATTTTGTGCGCATCAGCGACTTCATCAAGGAGCCCGACACCTACTTCGGACAAGGCGTCGGCGTTGCCTTCCGCAAGCGTGATCGCGACCTCGCCGAGCGCTTCAATCAAGCGCTGGCAGAGCTCAAGGCCAATGGGACCTACGACGAGATCATGAGCGAGTACTTCAGCTACGACATTAAACTGTAGCCATGCCCCTACCAGATCCGGGCGGTGAACGCCGCCCGGCCTGGAGTGCCGAACGCTGGCTGGCGTTGCGCCAGCCACATCCCAGCCTCGACCGACCCGCAGGAACCGCCATGCTGACCCTTCTCAAGAATGCGCGGCTGTATGCCCCAGCTCCGCTTGGCCTCAAGCATCTGCTGATCGCCGACCAACGCATCGCCGCCATACTCGACCCGCAGGATAGCCCGGACATTCACTTGCCCGGTCTCTCGGTCCAGGACCTGGAGGGGCGGCGAGTGATTCCTGGCCTGGTGGATCCGCTAGTCCATATGACCGGCGGCGGCGGCGAGGGCGGCTTTGGCACCCGCACCCCGGAGCTGCGTCTCGAGGACGCCGTGAGCTCCGGCGTCACCACCCTGATCGGCGCCCTGGGGACCGACGCCCTGACCCGCACCCCGGCCAACCTGCTCGGCAAGGTGCGCGAGCTCGCCGCCGGGGGACTGAGTTGCTACGCCTATACCGGGTCCTACCAGCTTCCCCCGGTCACCCTGACCGGCTCCGTCGCCCAGGACATTCTGTATATTCCTGAATACATCGGTGTGGGAGAGGTCGCCATCAGCGACCACCGTGGTTCCCAACCGTCCGTTCAGGAGCTGGCCCGGCTGGCATCGGATAGCCGCACTGCGGGCATGCTGGCGGGCAAGTCCGGCATTGTGTTCATCCACACCGGCGACGCCGCAGGGGGACTCGAGATCCTGCGCGAGGTGGCACGCACCACGGCACTGCCTATCGCTCAGTTCATGCCCACCCATATCAACCGCACCGCGACCCTGTTCGAAGACGGGCTGCGTTTCGCCCGTGACGGCGGCCGCATCGACCTCACGACCAGCACCACCCCGGAGCTGCTCGCCGAGGGCGAAGTCCCCGCCTCGGAAGCGGTCGCGCGGGCGCTCAAGGCGCGTGTCGAGCCCTCGCGCGTGACGCTCTCGTCAGACGCCAACGCTTCTCTGCCGCGCTTCGATGACCATGGCCGCTTCATGGGCCTCAAGGCGGGACGCCTCGACAGCCTGTTCGAGGTCGTGGGCGAATGTGTCAACGACCACGGCATCGCGCTGGAGAACGCACTAGGCTTCGCCAGCAGCCACAGTGCGGACGCCCTGGGCCTTGCCCGCAAGGGACGCCTCACGGTGGGGCAGGATGCGGACCTGCTGGTTCTTGCTGACGACGCCTGGGCAATTGACGAGGTCTGGGCGCTGGGACGATGCGTGCATCGACGTGACACCGATCGTTAGTCGTGTAAGGATTATTGGCGGATCACAGACTGAAGGCTGTCCCACGAGCTTGGGCGGCCAGCGCAACGACCGTTGAGTAATCGTGCGATGGCTGACAAATCGATGTGCCAAGCCCGTGTCTCCCCCATCCACGAGGAGAGCCTATGAAAACCTACGACAAGTCACCCGAGGCCATTGCCCGTCTCAATCGTGAACAGTACCGGGTCACCCAGGAGAGCGGTACCGAGCGCCCTGGCACCGGCGAGTATCTGCATCATCATGAACCGGGCATCTACGTGGACATTGTCTCCGGCGAACCCCTGTTCGCGTCGTCGGACAAGTATGAGTCCGGCTGCGGATGGCCAAGTTTCACCAAGCCCATTGCGCCTGCCTACGTCAATGAACTGGTGGACTCGTCCCATGGCATGATCCGTACCGAGGTGCGCTCCAGCCATGGCGACAGCCACCTGGGTCATGTCTTTCCAGACGGCCCTAGAGACAAGGGTGGCATGCGTTATTGCATCAACTCGGCGTCGCTCAGGTTCATCCACCGCGATGACATGGAAGCCGAAGGCTACGGCGAGTACCTGGATCAAGTGGAGGAGATCTGAACATGGCACTACAACGCGCAGTTCTGGCAGGAGGTTGCTTCTGGGGCATGCAGGATCTGATCCGCAAGCTGCCAGGCGTCGAAAGTACACGTGTCGGCTACACCGGTGGCGACGTGGAAAACGCCACCTATCGCCACCATGGCACCCATGCCGAGGGCATCGAGATCATGTTTGACCCGGCGGTGATCAGCTATCGTCGACTGCTGGAGTACTTCTTCCAGATTCATGATCCGACGACGGTCAACCGTCAGGGTAACGATCGTGGCATGTCCTACCGGTCAGCCATCTACTACGTGGACGAGGACCAGAAGGCAGAGGCGCTGAACACCATTGCCGATGTCGATGCCTCGGGGCTGTGGCCGGGCAAGGTGGTGACCGAAGTGGAGCCTGTAGGCGACTTCTGGGAAGCCGAGCCGGAGCACCAGGATTACCTGGAACGTCTTCCCAACGGCTATACCTGCCACTTCCCGCGCCCGGATTGGGTCCTGCCCAAGCGCACGGAAGAGGCCTGAGGTTGCCACCAGGCAGGCGGCAATCGCGCGCTAAGCACGCGATATCCTGCCGTTGGTATGCGAACTGCGACACCGCCCTTCTGGGCGGTGTCGTCGTTTCTCACGGGGTTCAACGCCGGGGATGCGCACCGCCCACATGAACCCCGGCGTCCCCTCCACCACTCACGTCCCCTACCGGCTGCGCCAGTTCGTTGAGAATGCCGCACTCTCCCGCCGTGCCATGCCCCGCGCAGCGCTGCCTGAGCCGCTCGAGCTCCGCCTTCAATCGGGACAGCTGGGCAATTCTCTGCTCCACATGGCCAAGGTGTGCCTCGATCAACGCATCGGCATCTTCACAGGGATGCTCGGGGTGATCCTGGCAGACCAGCAGCGCGCGGATTTCGTCCAGGGTCATGTCCAGCGCGCGGCAGTGGCGAATGAAATCCAGCCGCTCGGCGTGGGCATCACGATACACGCGATAGTTGCCGTCACTGCGCTCGGGCTCGGGCAGCAACCCTTCGCGCTCGTAGTAGCGCAGCGTTTCTACCTTCACCCCACTACGACGGGCCAGTTCTCCTATCTTCATCTACGGCCTCCCCATTCTCTCGACGTTCTTGGCATGTCACCGACG
Source organism: Halomonas sp. DP8Y7-3 (assembly GCF_019801675.1). Classification (NCBI taxonomy): domain Bacteria; kingdom Pseudomonadati; phylum Pseudomonadota; class Gammaproteobacteria; order Oceanospirillales; family Halomonadaceae; genus Halomonas; species Halomonas sp. DP8Y7-3. Next base: position 57,725 of record NZ_JAHVIO010000003.1, on the reverse strand, counting down.
CTCTTGGCATGTCATCGAAGCTTGCGCCATGCCTTCGCCGCCCATGCTGGACGTCTTCTCGCGGCAGGTGATCTCGTGACTCACTCGGATGCTTGACTCTGTAGTCACTACAGGGTGTCAACTTGGATACCAGAATCCTCTTTGGAGTTCCAGGCATGGCTGATCTTGAGCGCCAGACACCGTCAGACGACCCCTCATCCTGCTGCAGTGTCGGGCACACGAAAGCGTCCTGCGGCAACGACCCGAGCGGAACGTCGAGTGCGCACTGTTCGTCGACCCAGAGTGCGTCGACCGAGAATGCATCGACCGACAGTACCTCTGCGGCTACGCCGGAGGGCACTCAGCGCCTGGACGTGATCGTTGACGAAATGTGCTGTCCGACTGAAGAGCGCGTCCTGCGCAAGGCACTGAACAGCCTGCCAGGCGTCGAGCAGCTGACCTTTGACACCATGCAGCGTCGGCTCACCATCCATCACCGAAATGTGGACCGCCGGGCGGTCGCGTCGCGTATTCAGGAGGCGGGAATGACGGCTCGCTTCCTTGACCAGGCCAAGCAGGAGCCCCCCCGCGATAGCGCTTCTCTGCCCTGGGCTCGCCTGGCAGTCGCCGGCGCACTGGCTCTGGGGGCAGAGGTCACCGGCTGGCTTGGCCTGGGCGTGCCCTGGTTGGCGGCGCTGCTGGCCATTATCGCCATCGCCATGGTGGGGCTGCCCACCTGGAAGAAAGGCTTGCTGGCGCTACGCCAGGGCACCCTCAATATCAATGCCCTGATGAGCGTTGCCGTCACCGGCGCGATGCTGATTGGGCACTGGTCCGAGGCGGCCATGGTGATTGTGCTGTTCACCCTGGCGGAACATCTGGAAGCGCGCTCGCTGGAGCGCGCCCGCCGGGCCATCTCAGGCTTGCTTGACCTGGCGCCGCCCATGGCAAGAGTGCGCGACGAGAGCGCAGCCGAGGCAAATCGCTGGCGCGAGATCAAGGCAGAAGAGGTCAGGCCTGGGACTTTGGTCAGGGTGTTCGCCGGTGAACGCCTGGCGCTGGATGGTGAGATCGTGCGCGGTGAAGCGAGCCTGGATGAAGCCCCTATCACGGGCGAAAGCCTGCCTCGCGAACGCGGTCCAGGCGACACTGTTTACGCAGGCTCGATCAATCTATCCGGCGATCTCGACTATCGCGTGACACGCGACGCCAGTGACACCACCCTGGCCCGCATCATTCACGCCGTAGAGGACGCCCAGTCACGGCGTGCGCCGACCCAGCGCACCATCGATCGCTTCGCCGCCGTCTACACGCCGGTGGTCTTTGTCCTGGCGCTGGTCGTGGCTGTCGGCTGGCCTTTGCTGGGCCTCGGTCCGTGGCTCGACGGCGTCTATCGTGCCCTGGTCCTGCTGGTCATTGCCTGCCCCTGCGCCCTGGTCATCTCGACCCCGGTCACCGTGGTCAGCGGGCTCGGCGCCGCCGCTCGCCAGGGGATTCTGATCAAGGGAGGCGCCTTTCTGGAGCAGGCCACCCGCCTGACCCACCTGGCCATGGACAAGACCGGTACCCTCACCGAGGGCAAGCCACACCTGGTCAGCGCCAGTGCCATCGGCAACACGTCCGACAAGGACTGCCACCGCCTGGCCGTGGCCCTGGCCGAGCGCTCCAACCATCCGGTGTCCCGCGCTCTGGTGGTGGGGTTGGGCGCGCAGCCCGATGTCACTCTCGAGCAGGTCGAGGAGCGCAGTGGTCGTGGTCTAGTGGCCAGGGAGGCGACAAGCGACACCGATATGACTGCTCGGGTATGGCTCGGCAATGGCCGTCTGGCCCGCGACATGGGCGTCGACGACACGGTATTGCTGAGTCATGGACCAACGGATGATGCTGCCGGCGTCGTCTGGCTTGGCCGCGACGCGACCGTGCTGGGTAGCTTCAAGGTACGGGATGCCCTGCGTCCGAGCAGCAAGGCGGCGATCAAGCGCCTGCATCGCCAAGGCGTCAAGGTCAGCGTGCTCAGCGGCGACAGCCAGTCCCGGGTCGATGCCATCGCCCTGGAAGCCGGCATCGACGAGGCCTTCGGCGAGTTGCTGCCGGAAGACAAGCTCGAGCACCTCGATGCCCTGGCCAAGCGCGGCACCACCGGCATGGTCGGCGATGGCATCAACGATGCACCGGCGCTGGCCCGAGCCGATGTCGGCATCGCCATGGGCGCGGCGGGCAGCGACGTGGCCATCGAGACCGCCGATATCGCGTTGATGAACGATGACCCGGCCAGCCTGCCGAGGCTGATCGACCTGGCCCGCACCACTCGGCGACTGCTGGTGCAGAACATTGCGCTGGCGCTGGGGATCAAGGCCGTGTTTCTGGTCCTCGCCCTGACCGGCAACGCCACCCTGTGGATGGCCGTCTTCGCCGACCTGGGATCGAGCCTTCTGGTGGTAGGCAATGGGCTGAGGATTCTGACGTATCGGACCGAGTCATAAGCGCGGTGGGCTCGAGGGAGTAAGGCATATGCTTTGCATATGTATGTCAACGCAACTACGCTATGCAGAGAGCGAAGCCTCAGGAGGAGCGGGACATGCGAACCGTGTCGATTTTCAAGAATGGAAAGAATCAGGCCGTACGACTGCCTGCTGACATGGCCTATGAAGGCATTAGAGAGCTGGAAATCACCCGAGACGGCGATGTGATCACCCTTCGTCCTGTTCGCCCATCCTGGGAGTCATTCAAGGATTTACCCAAGGCAGACGACGACTTCCTGCAGGAGCGCCCCTCCGTCGTGGACGACGAAGGCAGGTTCCACCTGTGACGACCTATATGCTCGATACCTGCACTTGCTCGTTCATTATGCGAGAACATCCGGTGAGGGTTATCCAGCGTTTGAGCAAAGAGGTCGAATCGGGAAACCGGATCGTCGTGTCGGCCATCACCTACGCTGAAATGCGCTACGGCCAGGTCGGCAAAAAGGCGTTGGCCAAACACAAGACCTTGGTGGACGAGTTCGTCAAACGACTCGATGACATATTGCCGTGGGATCAACTCGCGGTAGACGCTGCGCTGACAATCATGAGCACTCTAAGGAGCGCGGGCACCCCCATCGGGTATAACGATACGGGGATCGCAGGGCACGCCATAGCATCCGGCGCCATTTTGGTGACCAATAACGTTCGAGAATTTGGCCGCGTAGAAGGCCTTGTGTATCAGGATTGGTGTCATCAACACCCGACGTGATCCGGGGTGCACCGAACTCCACTGAGCATCCGCTTGTCGTTGGCCCGTGATCCACGTCTATTGGGCAAGATCAGTCATCAGTTACGGCCTCCAACGACAATCGGCCAGGATCAGCGGCCGCCCAGAGAAGCACGTGGACATCCAGCAGAAGGTTCACGTCAAGCGCCAAACATATCCGCGATCTCGCGCTCAGCCATTCGGTCGAAGTCCTCCGGCACGCTGAACTGGCCTTCCAGAAAGCCAAGGCGTCTCTGCTGACCAGGCCCTGGACTATCGATAGCCGTGACACGCACCATGGGCTTACCCGCCTTGGCGATGACAAATCCCTCGCCTTGCTGCGCGCGAGCGACTAGCTGTACCAATTGCGTGCTGGCTTCAGGGATATCAAAGGACCGCATGCTCTTCCCCCACCTGGTCACGACAAACTGCCTGCGACATAAGACAAGCGTACAACCGTATACTGCTTGCTCCAGTCATCGTCACCACACTACCTGACCGCGATCGCCTCGCGCATAAAGCGCAGTATCCACTCGGCCATCACGGCGTCGTCGATGCGTCCAGCCAGCGAGGCCTGTCCCTGGCGCACCCGGGCGTCTCCCACCAGGCCCTGGCGCAGGTTCATCAAGTCACGGGAGTAGTCCGGGCGAAATTCCGGGTGCCCCTGAACCCCGAGGAAGCAGCGGCCCACTCGGATCAGGTAGTGGGGACAGAAGCCACTCCCCCCAAGCGTACAGGCGCCCTCGGGCAGCACCTCCACCTGGTCCTGGTGACTGACCAGCAGGTCAAGCGCTTCCTGCCATGGCGTCATCCAGGGTTCGCGTTCGACTACCCGATTGTTGGACAGGCCAACCCCCCACCCCTTGGGGCTCTTGATGACCTCGCCGCCTAGCGCCTTGACGATCAACTGGTGGCCAAAGCAGATGCCCACCAGCGGCTTCTCGGCGCGATAGAGATCGCGTACGAATCCCTCAAGACGATCGATCCAGTCATGGCCGTCGTTGACCCCAAACTTGGAACCGGTGGTCAGCCAGGCGTCCACCGCTTCGATATCCGTTGGAATCTCGCCATCCAGGCAGCGATAGACCTGCCACTCTAGCGTCACGCCAAGATCGTATGCCGCCGGCGCCAGCAACGCCTCGAACATGGCGGGATAGTTGCCATGGGCGGCAATCAGTTCAGGTGCCACGTCATCGCACTGCAGTAGACCGATTCGCATGATGTTCTCCATCACCAGTACTCCCTTGACGCTGGCCGGCCACCTTGCCAGAGAGCCGCCAGGGCTGTGTCATCGGGCGAGGCCGGCCGCTAGAGTCTGCCCTCAAGGGCCGCCAGAAAGACTCGACGATAGTCTTCGGCCGTGAAGGCGATGGGGTTGGATCCCGCAGACGGGTCCACCACCGCCATTTCGGCGACCTTGTCGGCCTGTGAATCGTCGATACCGATAGCCGCCAGATCATGAGGAATCGCCAGTCGTTCGCGCAGTTCCAGCACCCAATCGATGGCGCTGGCGGTGCTGGGCTGGCGCAGATCCAGATAGCGACACAGGCGGACCATGGGCTCGCCGATGGCGCGCTCGTTGGCCTTGAGCACATAGGGCATCAGGATGGCATTAAGGGTGCCGTGATGGGCGTCATAGAGGGCTCCCAGAGGATGCGCCAGGGCGTGCATTGCCCCCAGCCCTCGTTGAAAGGCCGTCGCCCCCATGCTGGAGGCCACCAGCATGTTAAGGCGGGCCTCCAGGTCATCGCCATGGGCATAGGCCCTCGGCAAGAAGTCTCGTACCCGCCGCATGCCTTCCACCGCGATGCCTTCCGCCATGGGGTGGTAGCCTGGCGCGCACCATGCTTCCAGGCAGTGGGACAGGGCATCCATACCGGTCGCTGCGGTCACCGCAGGAGGCAGTCCGACGGTCAGGGTCGGATCAAGAATCACCCGCGCCGGTACCATGCCAGGGTGGAAAATGATGCGTTTGACGTGCTCTGCCTCGTCGGTAATCACGGAGGCACGTCCCACTTCGGAGCCGGTGCCCGCGGTGGTAGGTACCGCTACCACCGGCACGATGGCCTTGGCATCGGCATTCTTCCAGTTGTCGCCGATGTCCTCCAGCGACCACAGCGACAGGCCGTCACGTTGATTGGCCATCAGGGCCACCGCCTTGGCGGCATCAAGCCCGGAACCGCCGCCGAAGGCGATCACGCCGTCATGCTCCCCCTCGCGAAAGGCATCCACGCCAGCGATGACATTGGCGCCGGTCGGATTGCCCTTGATCTCGCTGAACAGCCCGACCCGGAGTCCTTCCGATCGACAGTGTTCAAGGGCATCCGCCACCATCGGCAGCGCCGCCAGGCCAGGGTCGGTCACCAGCAGCGGCGCATGCATGCCAAGCTCATGGCACTGTTGCGGCAGGTCTCGAATACGCCCCGCGCCGGTCAGGATCGAAGACGGATAATTCCAGCTGGTGGTAAAGCGGCTGATATCGCTCATGGTGACCTCAGGGATGCTTGAGATGGAAGGATTTGGGCCGGGTCAGGCTGTCAAAGCCCAGGCGCGATAGCGAGCAACCACGTCCTGATAGCTTGACCCCCGTCCAGGCGAGCTCGGGATCCAGATAGTCGCAGCGGTTGACGAAGGCCGTACCGACGTCAAGGCGGGCCGCCAGTGCCTCACCGGCCTCCAGGTCGCGGGTAAAGATCGCGCCGGTCAGGCCAAAGGCGGAGTCATTCATCAGTGCAATGGCCTCGTCGTCGCTATCGACGGGCATGACGGCGACCACCGGGCCAAAGCTCTCCTCCTGCATCACCGCCATGGAGTGATCGACGTCCGTCAGCAGCTGCGGCGCCAGATAGGCACTACCTGGCCGAGACAGCGGGTAGTCGCCAGGATCGATCCAGGCACGTGCGCCGGCAGCGACCGCCGCTTCTACCTGGCCACGTACAAAATCCGCGGCAGCAGGTTTGACCACGGGCCCCAGGGTCGTGGCGGGGTCGGTGGGATTACCGAGCTTGAGCTGCTTCAGCCAGGCCACGGCGCGCGCGACGAAATCATCGAAGATGGCCCGCTCGACATAGATGCGTTCAATGCCACAGCAGCTCTGGCCTGAGTTGAAGAAGGCGCCATCCATGACACCATCCACTGCGCTGTCCAGGTCGACATCGCCACGCACGTAAGCCGCATCCTTGCCTCCCAGTTCCAGCGCTGTCGCAATGAAACGCCCCGCCGTTGCCTGCTCCACGGTGCGCCCACCCGCGACCGACCCGGTAAACGAGACGTGGGCAATGCGTGGATCTCCCATCACCTGCTCGGCGTCGGCGTGACTCATGTGCAGGAACTGAAAGACGCCCTCCTCGATACCCGCCTCCCGGGCGGCCTCCACCATGCGCTCTGCGCACAGCGGGGTCTGGGCCGAGTGCTTGAGGATCACCGCGTTTCCGGCAAGCAGCGCCGGGATCACCGCATTCACGGCCGTCATGTAGGGAAAGTTCCAGGGCGCCACGATCAGTGACACGCCGAGAGGTTCGCGGCGGATGTAGCGAGTAAACCCCGGCTTGTCGCCTAGCCTGAGGGGAGACAGCGCCCCAGGCGCCATCTCGATCATGGCCCTGGCACGTTCCTCGAAACCGCCGATTTCGCCTCCCGATTGAGCGATGGGCCGCCCCATCTGCCAGCAAAGCTCTTCCACGTGTTGATCGCGCCGGGAGATAAAGGCATCCACCATGGCGCTGGCCAGACGGCAGCGTTGTTCCACACTGACGTCACGCCAGCGCTTCTGGGCATCGGTCGCCAGGGCAAGGGTACGCTCGATATGCTCGGCATCGGCCTGCTCTCGTTCTACGTACACCGAGCCGTCCACCGGCGATAGGGTCTGTTGAATGGCCATGCGGTTCTCTCGTCAGTCGATGGGCGGGATGCCGGGCATCCGCGTCAAATGATTTCGAAATAGCGATCCAGCTCCCAATCGGTGATATGACGTCGGAACTCGCGCTCTTCCCATTCTCGGGTGGCCGCGAAGTGCTCGACGAAGTCGTCACCGAACAGCGCCCGCGCCGGGGCTGATCCCTTTAGCCGCTGCGCTGCGTCCCACAGTGTTCGAGGCAGCGCCTGATGCTCCGGGTGATCCAGTGTGTAGGCGTTACCAGTGACCGCCGTGTCGGGTTCAAGCTGCTGCTCGATCCCATAGAGGCCGGCGCCGACTGCCGCGGCAAGCGCCAGATAGGGATTGGCATCAGCGCTACCCAGGCGATATTCGACGCGCTGAGACTTGGCGCTGCCGGGAATGACCCTCAGCGCCGTCGTGCGGTTTTCCACCCCCCAGGTGGCGTCTGTCGGCGCCCAGAAACCAGGTATCAGGCGGGTGTAGCTATTGACGGTAGGCGCGAACATGGCCAGAAACTCCGGCATCAGGCGCTGCTGTCCGGCGACGAAATGACGCTGGATGGCACTCATGCCGTACTCGGCCTCACCGTCATAGAAGGCCGACTGGCCGTCATTCAGGTGGGTCATCGACAGGTGGATATGCCCACTCTGCCCGGGATAGTCCGGCGACCACTTGGCCATGAAGGTGGCCATCAGGCCACGCCGCTGAGCCCAGACCTTGGTGAAGGTCTTGAACAACGCCGCCTTGTCACCGGCAGCCAGCGCTTCGTCGACGCCAATGGCCGCCTCCAGCACTCCCGGCCCGGTCTCGGTGTGCAGCCCCTCGATGGGGAAGTCCATGCGTTCCGACAGGGCCAACAACTCGTGATACAGCTCGGCGTGGACCGAACTTCTGAGCATCGAGTAGCCCATCATGTCGGGCGTCAGGGGACGCAGCTGACGAAAGCCCTTCTCGCGCACCGACTCAGGCGTCTCCTGGAACATGAAAAACTCATATTCGAGCGATCCATGCACCTTGAATCCCATGTCGGCGGCCCGGGCCAGCACTCGACGCAGCAGCCCACGGGGACAGATCACCTCGGCCCGCTCGGTGAATTCCGCCATGAAAAGCAGCATGTCGCCCTCGAAGGGCACCTCGCGGCAGGTCTCCGGCAATAGCCTCAACTGGGCGTCGGGGTAACCGGTATGCCAGCCGGTAAAGCGCGTGTTGTCGTACAGCTCGTCCTTGCTGTCCCAGCCCAGCACGACATCACAGAAGGCAAAGCCCCCCTCCAGCGCGGCGAAGAACTTGTCACGCTGCATGTACTTGCCGACCATGACCCCGTCCAGGTCGAGAAAGCCGACTTTGACGTGGCTGAGGTTGCGCGCTTCGACCACGCGCCGAGCATCCTCTGCCGTGCGCACGTCCCTCGGGTTGAGTCCTGACATCGATCACCCTCCTCATGGGCGAAGGAATGAAGGGCCGGCCCGCAGGCCGGCCTGCACTGCCTCGTATCAGCTGTAGCGATAAGGAGGGCCCGCCTGCTGCATGGTCTGGCGATAGTCCTTGAGGATCTGCACCACCTTGGCATTGCGCTCGCTCTGGGCCGCAATCTCATCCCAGAACCCCAGCGCTTCATCCTCGATGGTCTGCCACTCTTCTTCCGGGATGGAGGTCAGTTCGAGCTTGCCACCCTTGGTGCGGTAGTGGGCTTCACCCCACCAGTACCAGTGCTGACGATAGTAATGAGAGCTGTCCATGCACATCCTGAACAGCGTCTTCAGGTGATCCGGGAGCTCGTTCCAGCGTTCGCTGTTGGCAAAGTAGGACCCCGCCCAGGCGCCCGAGATGTTGTTGGTCAGGTAGTAGCTGGAGACATCCGCCCAGCCCACGGTGTAAGCCTCGGTAATGCCCGCCCAGGCGATGCCATCAAGCTCGCGGGTCTGCATGGCGACCTCGATGTCTTCCCAGGGCAGGGTCACCGGCACCACCCCGAAGCGAGTCAGGAAGCGCCCGGCAGTGGGGAAGGTAAACACCCGCTTGCCCTCGAGGTCCTTGATGCTGCGAATGGGCTCTCGGGTGACGAAGTTGCAGGGATCCCAGCTGCCCGAGCCGAGCCAGGTCACGCCCTCGATCTCGCCGTAGGCCTCTTCCCAGATTTCCTTCAGACCGTAGTGGTTGAACAGGGTCGGTACATCCAGGCTGTAACGCGAGGCAAACGGGAAATAGCCGCCGAACACCGACACGTCCACCGGTGCATTGATCGAGTCATCATCGCTCTGCACGGCGTCGATGGTGCCTCTCTGCATGGCCCGGAACAGCTCCCCGGTGGGGACCAGCTGATCGGAAAAATACAGCTCGATTTCCATCTCACCATTGGCGGCCTTGTTGAAGGCATCAATGGAAGGCTTGATGACATGCTCCGCCAGCGCTGGCCCTGCATAGGTCTGCAGACGCCAGCGTATCGGCGTCTTCGACTGGGCATGCACATAGGGCGCGGCCAGAGTGCCTGCGCCCACGGTAGCGGCGGTAGCGACACCGGCCTTTTTCAAGAAGTCGCGACGGTTGGTCATTGGATCTCTCCCTACTCTGTCGATTGTTGTGGTCAGGGGTGATGCCATCGGGTACTGCTGTGACTCATTGCACCTGTCGGTGTGTTGCCCGGCCTCCTGCCGTTTTTCGTGTCCTGTTTGTTGTCGATGTTGCGCTATCTATAGCTCGCTCGCTCCGGCATCCGGCATCCGGCCTAACATGCCTTGTGGCGCACCTTCTTCGCCGCTGACCGGTGCGCGATAGACCCTGGCAATGCAGGTCCGGTCGCTGCTTGAGCCCAGGCTCAGTAATCCCGGAACAGCTCGGGGAGCCACAGTGCGAGCTGGGGAAAGGCGGTAATCAGCGCCAGGCCCGCCAACATGATGGCGACAAACGGCCACACGCTCTTGTAGATATCCCCCAGGCTGATCTCCGGCGGTGCCATGGCCCGCATCAGGAACAGGTTGTAGCCGAAGGGCGGGGTCATGTAGGCGATCTGCACCGTGATCGTGTAGAGCACGCCATACCAGATCGGGTCGAAGCCAAGACTGATGACCAGCGGCACGTAAAGCGGCGCCACGATCACCAGCATGGCGGTGTCATCGAGAAACATGCCAAGCAGGATGTAGGACAGCTGCATCATTACCAGGATCTGCCAGGGGGTCAGGCCAAAGGCCTCGAGGAATACAGACTCGATGGCACGCACCGCGCCGAGACCATCGAACACCGCGCCAAAGCACAGCGCCGCCAGAATGATCCACATGAACATGCAGGTGATACCCAGCGAGCGGCGCACCGTGGTCTCGATGACTGCGCGATTCAAGCGTCCCTTGATCAGGGCAGCCAGGGTGGCCGACAGCGCCCCCACCGCAGCGCTTTCCACCAGGCTGGTCACTCCCATCACAAACAGGCCGGTCATGAAAAAGAAGATGGCCAATGGCATGATGCCGGCGCGCAACAGCTTCAACTTGTCAGCGGTGGAGAGGTTGCGTTCTTCCGGCGGCAGGGTCGGCCCAAGGCTCGGCTGCAAGCGACAGCGGATGACGATATAGGCCACGAACATGGCCGCCAGGATCAAGCCGGGTATCGCCCCGGCCAGCCATAGCTGGCTGACCGGCTGGCGCGCAATCATGCCGTAGAGCACCAGCACCACGCTGGGCGGTACCAATATGCCCAGCGAGCTGCCAGCCTGGATCACGCCGGTGACCATGACCTTGTCGTAGCCCCGTCGCAGCAGTTCCGGCAGGGCAATGGTGGCGCCGATGGCCATACCGGCCACACTCAGCCCATTCATCGCCGAGACCACCACCATCAGACCGATGGTGCCCACCGCCAGGCCCCCTCTCAGCCCCCCCATCCACACGTGGAACATCTCGTAGAGCTCGGAGGCGATGCCCGATTCCGACAGCATGTATCCCATGAAGATGAACAGCGGCAAGGTCAACAGCGGGTACCAGTTCATCAACTGAATGGCGGCACTGAAGGGCATCTCCATGCCGCCGTCGCCCCACAGCACCAAGGCGGCTGCCGCGCCGACAAAGCCAATCACGCCGAACACCCGCTGTCCGGTCAGCAGCAGCAGCATCATGGAAGAGAACATGGTCAGGGCGATCATTTCGTAGCTCATCGGTCGCCCTCCCCGTTCTTGCGGTCCTTCCCTTCCCTGGCATCCTTCTCCCCTTCACTCTCCTCCAGCGGTCGCCCGAGCAGCACGGCGACATCCTTGAACAGGGTGGAAAGACACTGGGCCAGCATCAAGGCCACGCCGACGGTCATGATGGTCTTGATGGGTGCCAGTGGCGGCGCCCAGGAGCTGTAATTGGTCTCGCCGTACTTGATCGCATAGCTGGTACTGGAGATGCCGCCAGCCAGTAGTGTGCCCAGGAACACCAGCAGCAACAGCATCGTCAGCACGTCGCTCATGGCCTTGGCACGAGGGGACAGCCGGGTATAGAACAGATCCATGCGCACGTGGTCATCGAGCTGCATGGAATAGGCGCCACCCAGCAGAAAGTAGGCCACCATCAGAAACTGCGAGACCTCGACGCCCCACAGCAGCGGCCGGTCAAACAGCGTGCGCGAGAGCGAGGCATACAGCAGTACACCTATCATCACGAAGATCAGGTACATGACGATACGACCGATGCGCCGGTTGAAGCGGTCGACGTAACGAACGTAGAGACGAATGGCTGCCGGCATGGGGTCTCCCGGACTCAAGAGGAATCTCATGAGTCTTGGTTCAGCCAGACCAACCTCGCCAGTTGCATCGACTTCAACGACACCCGCACTATCGAAGCTTTCGATATTGCCACCGCTTGGCGCATCGTGAGGACCTCGACGCACCAGGACGGTTCACCCCGCGGGGAACGTCACGACGTCGTCGTGATCTGTGCGTCTACCCAGGGCAGCTCGGCTGCCAGGGTGCGGCGAAAGCCAGCGTCCAGTAAACGCCGTGCGTCACGGGCCAGCTGCCCAGGCAGCCCTCCCAGCTCATCCCGTCGCGCGACCAGCGTCAGCGTGCGGCTAAGCGGCGATAGGGGCAGCGGCTCGATCCGCACCCTGAGCTGGTCAAGACCCGCCTGGTACAGGCACAACGGCGTCGTCACGGTAAAGCCGACACCATCGCTGACCGCCTTGAGCAAGGCACAGGTATTGTCCAGATGAAGACGCGCCGGCAGCTCGACGCCAGACAGCCGCAGATGACGCTCGATGCTCTGCCCGATCAATGACTGCGGGACATAGCGCACCAGATCGAGTTGACGCGATAGCCAGCGCAAATTGTCGGCAGGGCCTGACCAGTCGGCCGGAAGGACCAGCACGAAAGGCTCCACCAGCACGCTGTGGCGCTCCAGGCCGTCATAATTCTCGAGGCGATCATCCGAAATGATCACGTCCACATGTCGGGTCAGCAGTGAGTGACCATGCATGTGGGAGAGCCCCGTGGTAAGGGTATAGTCCCGGGTGTGTCGCCGGATAAGGTCGATCAAGGGCTTGCCCACGGCGGTGGCCAACGAGTCGACCAGTGCCAGCCGCATTTGATGCAGTTGGCCAAAGGCGCCGGAAATCAGCTCGCGGCGCGTATCCCTGGCTTCACTCAGCAGCCGTCTCGCCCGGTCATAGAAAAACCGCCCAGCGCTGGTCGGCTCCAAAGGACGTGAGCGACGCTCGAACAGCGTCAGTCCAAGGCTCTCTTCCAGGGTCGCCAGACAGTGGGATACCGAGGATTGGGTCAACCCCAGCGCTTCCGCGGCGGCGCTCTGGCTGCCCCGTTCCAGCGTCTCGACGAAGATTTCCATACTGCGCAGATCGAAACCGAAGCCATTCTTCATGGCAACTCCTGAAGGGTTGTCTTGTTATTGTCCCTGTGACGCAGCGCCTGCCGTCACGCACCCCATCTTATCCTGCTCTTCACCGGCGGTGACGTCCAAAGGTGCCACTGCATGAAGGCCTGCCCCGACGAGCCGCTGCGAGGCGCGCCGCTCGGATGCCTGAGCCGTGCAGCTCCCAACGGCTAAAATGTGCCGTATTGGAACTTGTGGGACGTCCATCAGTCTATCCTGACATTGCGAACAACAGGGATGTCCGATGAACCTCGCCACCAACGCCAGCTACGCGGCGCGCCCGTCTTCCGCCTGGACCGGCTGGGGACAGTGGATTGCACTGATCACCATGACCTTGGATCATGTCGCCCGCTACCTGGCCACTGATGCCTGGCATATGGGCTGGATCGATTCGAGTGTCGGTCGCATCGCCTTTCCCTTGTTCGCCGGCATGGTGGCCTGGCATGGTCTGTTCAACACCCGAGATCCCCTGCGCTACGCCCGCAGAGTCATGGTCATCGGTCTGCTCGCCCAGCTTCCCTACCAGCTGATGCCACGTGAAGCGATCTTCCAGCTCAACATCTGCTTTACCCTGGCCCTTGGCCTGATGGCGGGTCACTGGCTCGAGCAACTGACCCGGCGCCAGGACGGCGGCGAACTGGGCTATCCACGTCTCGCCCTGGAGACCCTGGGCATCGCGCTGGCATGGTACTTCGCCGGCTTCTGGGTGGAGTACGGCCACCAGGGGCTGTTGCTGGTTCCCTTCTTCATGCTGGCGATCGGTCAGTTGCATCGCGCCGACGACGATATCCCATCGCGGCTGCTGGCCGTGGCAGGCTGCCTGCCGCTGCTGGCAGTGGCCGGCCTGATGAATTCCTCTGACATGGCGAAGTCGGTAACGGTAGCCACCGTGCTGCTGGTCCTGCTGCTGGCTGCCGGTGCCAGCCGCCTGGTCCGAGCCCCCTCTGTGACCATGCCGAGAAAGATGTGGCTGGCGTGGTATCCCGCTCACTTCGCGGTGATCGCTGCCATCCTGCTGTGGAATGGCAATGCGCAGATCCTGTAGACCGCCACGTGATGGCTAGCCTGCGCTTAATACCTTCAGCTCACTTCGTGCCATCCTGCTGTGGGATGGCTCAGCGACGGTGAATGACGCGATCCTTGTGCTCCACCAGAAACACCTTGAAGGCCTGCCATGCCGGGCTACGGTAGCGGTCCGGATGCCACACCAGCGAGAAGTGGCGCGTCAATGGCAGGTCATGGGCCAGCTCCACCAGGTCGCCCCGCTCCAGCTCCCCACGCACGCTCAAGCGTGATAGACAGCCAAGGCCCAAGCCGGCCGCGACGGCCTGCTTGATGGCTTCGTGCTGCCCCAGCTCCATCCGCACCTTCAGTCTGGCCACTCGAGGAAGCACCGCTGCCTCGAGCACCTCCCGGGAGCCAGAGCCCAGTTCACGCAGTATCCAGGGCTGCTCGGCCAGATCCACGTCCGAGATGCGGCCCTTTTCCACCAGTGGATGCCCAGGCGCGCAGACCACCACCATGTGATCTTCGCACCACACCTCACTGGCCAGGCCCGGTTCATGGCAGCGCCCCTCGATCAATCCCAGGTCCGCATCGAAACGCTGCACCTCGGCAATGACCTCGCCGGTATTGCGCAGGCGCAGTCGCAGATCGACACCGGGATGCCATTCACCGAACTCACCGGCCAGGGGCGGCAGCAGGTAGGTCCCGATGGTGGCACTGGCAGAAATCGCCAGGCTACCGTGCAGCACATCCCCTGGCTCTACCGCTGCGGCGACCAGGTCATCAAGCTCATCCAGCAACTGCTCGGCTCTGGGCAACAGACGATGCCCCATATCGTTGAGGCTGAGTCTACGCCCGGGACGCTCGAATACCACCACGCCAAGCTGCCGCTCCAGATCGGCCAGCGCCTGGCTCGTGGCCGATTGAGAAAGGCTTAGCTGTCGAGCAGCGGCGCTGACAGTCCCCAGTCTGGCGACGGTTACAAAGACTTCCAGCTGGCGCAAGGTGATGCGCGAGCGTGATCGCTGATGGGTAGGGTGGGACATGATGACCTCTCACTGCGTGATCAGGAGCCTCGCAAACGCCGCCTGCTCTTATATCGGTTTTACTTATAACCGGTTTCGTTATTACACGATAATCAAAAGATATATCCAAGCCTAGAATGGCCCCATCAGAGCAAAGCTGACGTCGGTAGCCAGATGAGGCACGCCTTCCCGTGCCGCTCGCAGAAGTATCGATGCCAGCACAATAATGAAAGGAGGTCAGGATCATGTGGCAAGGATTGGTACTATGCGCCCTACTCACACTGGCCGGCCAGGTGATCAGCCGCCTGCCAGGCATCAGTGACACGGGGATCAGTCCGCTGGTGTTCGCCCTGCTGCTGGGTATCATCGTGGGCAACCTGCCGTTGGGGCGTACCCTGGAGTCTTCCCATAAGGGACTGGCGTTTGCCACCCGCTGGCTGCTGCGCGGTGGCATCGTGCTGTTCGGGCTATCGTTGACCTTTGCCCAGGTGGTAGGACTCGGTCCCAAGGTGTTGTTACTCGATGCACTGGTGATTACTGCCGTACTGGTGAGCGGCTATCAGATCGGCACCCGGGTGCTCGGCATGGACCGAGAAACTACCCTGCTGACCAGCGCAGGCAGTGCCATCTGCGGGGCGGCGGCGGTTCTCGCCACCGAGTCTACCATCCGCTCCAGGCCTGCCGCTGCGTCCATGGCGGTGGCCACCGTGGTTCTGTTCGGTTCTCTGGCGATGCTGACCTATCCCCTGCTGTACCCGTGGCTGGGCATGGAGGAAGGGTTGTTCGGCGTCTATATCGGCGCCACCATTCATGAAGTCGCTCAGGTCGTCGCCGCGGGCGACGCGGTCGGCCCGGACGCGCTGGCCAATGCGGTCATTGTCAAGCTGGTCAGGGTCATGCTGCTGGTCCCCTTCCTGCTGATCGTCGGCCAGTGGTGGCTACGCCAGCCCAGTGAAGCAGACGCCGCCACGCTGGATGGACAGGCCGGCGGTCAGGTCGAGAAAGCCAAGCTGGTCATTCCGTGGTTTGCTCTGGGCTTTATCGTCATGGTCGGGGTCAACAGTGTCATCAGCCTGCCGGCTCCACTCCATGCTGCGCTGGTGCTTGGTGGTCAGATCGCGCTGACCATGGCCATGGCGGCGCTGGGCATCAATACCCGGATATCACGCCTCAAGGCGCTGGGCATCAAGCCCTTCCTGCTGGCATTGATCCTGTTCGTGCTGCTGGTGGTCGGCGGTGGCCTGGCCAGCGCCGTGTTGATGGGGTGAGCGGCCCCATCATCCTGGATAGCGGCCAAGCGTCTGACCGCCAGCGGCTAAGTACAAACAGTACAAGCAGCACAAACGACAGCGGGCCCCCAGAAGGGGCCCGCTGTGCTTGCTGCCACGCAACCTGCGCTCAGTCTTCGAAGCTGAAGCGCACCTCAGGGGCATCGGGTACCAGCGCTGCGCACTGGCGAACACGATCCAGCAAGGTCGCATGATCGGCGGCCACCAGATTGATGTGGCCCAGCTTGCGGCCTGCTCGTTCGCTCTTGTCGTAGCGATGCAGATGGGCATCGGGCATGGCCAGCACCTGGCTCGGGTCCGGCTCACGACCGATCACGTTGACCATGCAGGTGGGAGCACGCGCGCTGGTATCGCCCAGCGGCAAGCCCTGGATGGCGCGCAAATGGTTCTCGAACTGGCTGGTGACCGCACCGTCCATGGTCCAATGACCGGAGTTATGGACCCGTGGCGCCATCTCGTTGGCCAACAGGCTACCGTCGGCACACTGAAACAGCTCCAGCGTCAGCACGCCGACATAGTCCAGCTCGTCCAGCAGCGCACGAATGTACTCATCGGCAGTATGCTGAACACTGTCATCCAGGTTGGGCATGGGCGCCAGCGAGTAACGCAGGATGCCGTCGACGTGCACGTTCTCGGCCATGGGATAGAACACGACCTGTCCATCACGGCCGCGCACGGCAATGATCGATACCTCGCGAACAAAGTCGACAAAGGACTCGACGATCAGCCGCGGGTGGTTGATGCGCGACCAGGCGTCTGCAGCGTCGCTTGGCTGCTTGAGCACCGCCTGCCCCTTGCCGTCGTAGCCCTCGGTGATGGACTTGGCCACCACCGGAGTCCCCAGTTCCTTGGCGGCGGCCTCCAGCGCCTCTGCGCTGTCTACCAACCGATAGGCGGGAGTGGGAATGCCCAGGCGATCAAACAGTGCCTTTTCCTCGGCCCGGTTCTGACACACGCGAATCGCTTCGCTGCCCGGATAGACCGGCCGCTCTGCCTCGATCGCCTGAACCAGCGAGACTGGCAGATGCTCGAACTCATAGGTGACCAGGTCGACATCTTCGAGAAAGCTCTGAATATGTTTCTGGTCGGTGTCGATCATCACCTCACCGATGCCGGCACTGGGATTCCCGGTGGTATCGAGAAAGCGGAACCGGTTGGCCAACGGGTAGCCGGCGAGCGCCAGCATGCGGCCAAGCTGTCCGGCCCCGAGAACACCAATCTTCATGACTTGCTCCTATGCTCTTACGACGGTCGTGCAAGGGTTGGGGCGCCTACCACGCTCAGCCCTGGCGAGCTTCCGGCGGACGGGGATCAGGGTTATCCAGCACCGTCTGCGTCTGCTCGGCGCGGAAGGCTTCTACCGCATCACGCACCGCGCTATCGGCAAGCCCGACGATCTGAGCCGCCAGCAGCCCCGCGTTGGTCGCGCCAGCCTTGCCGATCGCCAGCGTACCCACCGCTACGCCACCTGGCATCTGGGCGATCGACAGCAACGAGTCCAGCCCTTTCAACGCCTTGGATTCAACCGGAACACCCAGCACCGGCAATGCCGTCTGCGACGCCACCATGCCCGGCAGGTGGGCCGCGCCTCCTGCACCAGCGATGATGACCTGGATGCCACGCTCGGCAGCACTCTTGGCGTAGTCGAACAACAGGTCCGGCGTCCGATGCGCGGAGACGACCTGGGTTTCATAGCTCACGCCCAAGCGCTCCAGCATGGTGACGGCGTGCTCCATGACAGGCCAGTCAGACTTGGAACCCATGATCACGCCGACCCGGGGCGCTGGGGAGGTGGATGACATCGGCAACTCCTCGAAGAAACGACGGTGCCGCAGCAAAGAAATCGCCGCGACTAGGGAACAATCGGGAAGCGCCATAGTCTAGCAGAGCCGAGGGAGCGATACCTCTCCCGATACAGACGTCGTCAGCCAGCGACAGCAACATTCATTCTGACTGCGCATTGGTCTGCTACTTTTTTCTGTCATCGCCAATGTCACAGCGTCTATTAGGACGACACGCTCACCAAGGAGAGAGCCATGAAACCGACCCTGCTGCTTATCGCCGCCTTAACATCTGGCCTGGCGCTGGCCGGTTGCGACGATAGCCAGAGCAACGCCAGCAGCTCCCAGAGCAGTGCCGAGACCAGCCAGCAGGCCAGCGCCGAGCAGGCCACACAGATGACCCTCAAGGGTACCGTCAGCTTTGCCGAAACCGGGCAGACACTGCCACAGGGCGCTGACGTGAAGGTTCTTCTTAACGATGTGGCCCTGGCCGACGCACCGGCCAAGACCATTGCCGAGACCACGGTCTCGATCGACCGCCAGGCGCCCACCGATTTCTCTTTGAGCTATGACACCAACGATGTCAGCGAACGTCACACCCATAGCCTGCGTGGGGAAATCCGGGGCGACGACGGCCAGCTGATCTGGACCAGCACCCAAGCCAACCCGGTCGAGGTCGGCCCAGACGCCGACCAGCCTCCGGTGTCCATCGTGCTCCACCCGGTGGGAGCCGATGGCAACGCGCAGAGTGAAAGCATGCAGCAAGCCCAGGAGGCCTTGCTGTCGAGCGGTGATGAGCCCACCGCCGCAGAGAAGCAGGCCGCTGAGCAGGCCGACGCGGTGGCCGAGCAAGCAGCTGGCATGCAGGAACCCAGCCAGGGGGCAGCGGCCGCCGGCGGCGGCAATGCGACAGCCCCTGCTGCTACAGCCCCTAATGCGACAGCCCCTACTGAAGGCAGCGACAGCGCTCAAGCCCAGTAACGCGGGCCCCGCCATCACCCGTACGGTTCTGGCCTAGCGGTTCCACAACACAACGTGTGCCACGACACAACGACAGCGCCGTGCCCTGAGGCACGGCGCTGTCGTCACGCTGGGAAAACCTGTCACTCGACCAACTAGGCGGGCGTTGCCACCCTGCGCGACTCCCAATAGTTGAAACCAATGATCGCCGCCATCACCGCGGCCCCGGCAACGTCGAACATCATCGACGGCAGGAACACGCCCACGATTGCCGGCAACAGCAGCAGCCGCTGCCACAGCGGGATCCGGGTGAACAGGTAGCCCTCCAGCGTCGCCGCAAAGGCACCCAACGCCAGCAGGCCCGTCACGCCCTTCCAGATCAACAGCCAGACCGGCCCACCGATAATGATTTCGGGGTTGTAGACCATGAACAGCGGCACCAGATACAGGCCCTTGGCGAACTTCCAGGACTGGAAGCTGGTCTCCATCGGCTTGGCACCCGCAATGGCAGCACCTGCAAAGCCTGCCAGTGCAATAGGTGGCGTCACGTTGGAATCCTGGGAGTACCAGAACACCACCAGGTGAGCGATCAGCAGCGGTACGCCAAACTCATTGGAGAGTGCCGGACCGACCAGCACGATCAGCACGATATAGCTCGCCGTTACCGGCAGGCCCATGCCCAGGACCAGACTGGCCAGCAGCACCATGATCAGCGCCAGCAGCAAGTGGCCGTTGGAGAAGGCCAGCATCATGGCCGAGAACTTGAGGCCGAGGCCGGTCAAACCGACCACGCCAACGATGATACCGGCCACCGCACAGGCCATGGTCACCGCCACCGCGTTGCGTGCCCCAAGCTCCAGCCCCTCAAGCAGCTTCATCAGGCCATTGCGACAGGCCAGGCCCAGGCGCTGGGCATTGACCGGCTGCCCCTCCTTTGGCGCAACGAACAAGAACCAGACGGCGAAGCGCAACACGGCCACCACCAGCATGCAGACGATGGCGTAATAGCCGACCCGCATCGGCGACATGTTCATCACCAGCAGCCACACCAGCACCGCCAGCGGCAGCAGGAAGTGCCAGCCATGCTTGAGCACGTCGCTCATCTGCGGCAGCTCTTCCTTGGCCATGCCTTGCATGCCCTCTTTCAGAGCGATGATGTGGACGAAAAGGTAGACCGTGCCAAAGTACATGAAGGCCGGAAGAATGCTGACCTTGACCACCTCGAGGTAGGGCAGCCGGGTGTATTCCGCAATCAGAAATGCCCCAGCCCCCATCAATGGCGGCATGATCTGCCCCCCGGTAGAGGCCGCCGCCTCGATGCCCCCCGCCTGATGCGGCTTGTAGCCAAGGCGCTTCATCAGAGGAATGGTAAAGGCGCCGGTGGTCACCACGTTGGCAATCGCACTCCCTGAGATCGACCCCATCCCGGCAGAGGCAATCACTGCAGCCTTGGCGGGCCCACCGCGCTGGCGCCCGGTGGCGGCATACGCCAGATCGATGAAGAACTTGCCTGCGCCAGTGATCTCGAGAAAGGCACCAAACAGAACAAAGATGAAGATGTAGGTGGCGGCTACCCCCATGGGCAGACCAAAAATGCCTTCCTGGCCCAGGTACAGCTGGCCCACCAGGCGATCCAGATTGTAGCCGCGGTGTTCCAGGATGCCCGGCAGGAACTGCCCGAGCCAGGGCAACTCGCCCCGGGGGCCGGCAAAAGCGTAGAGAATGGCGATCATGCCGATGATGGTCATGCCAAGCCCCACCGCTCGCCGACTGGCCTCCAGCACGGTCACGGTGGCGATGATGCCCACCCAGATATCGGTCTGGCTCCAGAATCCTGCGCGATTGATGATCTCGTCAAGATACAGCGCCATGTAACCGCCGGTGACCACGGCGCCACAGAAGAACACCAGGTCGATGAGCGCTCCCACCGGGCCTCGCCCTCGGGACGGGCCAAACACGGGGAACATCAAAAACGCCAGCATCATGACCAGCGCCAGGTGGATGCTGCGCTGATAGAACAAGCCGAGCGGCTGGATGCCAGCCGAATAGAGCTGAAACAGTGACAGGCCGATCGCTACCAGAGAGATCAGCCACAGTACGATTTTCGAGTGGTTGGCCTGGCTGCCAGGCACCACGGGAGAAGCTGGCGATTCGCTCATCGTTATCTTCCTGGGAGTGTCAGTCAGGGGCATGCTGGTGTCAGCCTTGCGCCATCAAATGGCGCAGCAGCGACGTTCGCTCCCTGCCTTATCGGCGAATTTCGCCTTGCATGTACGTTAGACAATGGCTGGTCGTGCCAGCCTTATGGATGCTCAAGCCTAGCCTGGACCATGGTCATCCACGCCGCGCCCCTCCAGGCCAACGCTGACCAAACGCCCGGCCGCAATATCGCTTAAGCTGATCGGGGTAGCCTGCGCGGGCAACGCTTCCGCCCAGGCGGCTGCACACGACCGTCCCGCCGCGACCAACCTTTCCAGCGTGGGCTTTCCACGGCTGACCAGGCGGTGATCAACGCGCTTGGCGCCGACCCGCAGCCGGTAGTGATTACCCGGCACCGCCTCGTCGATATCGTTGATCCAGTAGCCTCCCTGCCCATCACTGACCTGCCGCCCGCGGCCCGGCACATGGTCAAGGCCGGCGGCAAAGTCGGGCAGGTGGCTGCGCTCCAGCACCATTTGGCCTTCTACGTGACGGTAGCAGTCGAGCACCTCGAACCCTTCCACGGAATGGTTCCAGGCCATGCACCACCCTGCGCCAGGCGGCATCGGGATTGCCACCAGCAGCCTGCCCTGACTATCGCGAACCGTCAGTTGATCGTCACAGCTCGACGTCAGCTCCGCAGCCACTGCGTTCATCGGCGCCACACCCAGCCATAGCACGCACAAGGCGAGCCCCATGGCTCGCCTTGTGAAGCGTGTCCCCATGACCATCAGGGACGCTGCTTGTCCTGCACCTCAGCACCGACTTCCTCGTAGTAACGCAGGGCACCCGGATGGAAGGCAATGGGCGTGGACTCCACCGAGAACTCAACCGTGGTGTCATTGGCGGCAGGATGAATGGCGATCAGTTCATCGGTCTGCTCGAACAACGTCTTGGTGATCTGGTAGGCCAGCTCGTCATCCATCTCGCTGCTGGCAATCAGCACATTGGGTACGCCCAGGGTCTGCACCGCGGCGTCCATGCCTTCATAAAGGCCTTGCTTGAGCTCGTAGGCGGCGAACACCGGCTCGTCTTCCTGGGCGTTGGCGACTTCCTCGTCGCTGAGACCGATCAGGCGCACGTCGCTGGTGGTCGCCAGATTCAGAATCGAGCTGGTGGGCGGACCGACACTCCAGAAGCCGACATCGATATCGCCGTCACGCAAGGCATCAGCGGTTTCGTTGAAGTTGAGGCGCCGTGCGTCGAAATCGTCATAGCTGAGGCCGTTGGCCTCAAGGATGGCACGAGCGTTAAGTTCGGTACCGCTACCCGGGGCGCCCACCGATACCACCTTACCTTCCAGGTCATCCAGCGAGTCGATACCGGAGTCCGCCATGGTGACGATCTGCACCGCGTTGGGGTAGATCGACGCAATAGCACGAATGTTTTCGAGCTTGCGCCCCTCGAAATCGCCGGTGCCGGTCGCCCCCTGGTACACCGTATCCGCCAGCGCCAGGGCAAGGTCCGAGTCGCCGCGCCACACCAGCCCCATATTCTCTACCGAGGCACCAGTGACCTCTGCCACGGCATCATAGCCATCAACATGCTTCTTGATCAGCTCCGCCAGGCCCCCGCCATAGGGGTAATAGGTGCCGCCGGTGCCGCCAGTGGCAATCGACAGCTGGCTCTGGGCCACCGCGGTGTGGCTGGCAACCAGCAGGGACGCCGTCAGGGCGAATGTCAGTGCTCGCATGATCTTCCTCCGTTCCTCGTGGGAACCATCGTGACGTTGTTGTTGATCGATTCGAGATGCGCTAAGCAAACTAGCAAGTGCCTAGCGACTTCGCCAATGCCAACATTTCGACGTTTTTTGTCTTTGTCTGCAATTCTCACAAGGTCTTAGATGCATCGCTGCTGATTCATGGCGTCAACGCTATTCACCAGGCCGCTGCCGCGGCCTGGCTGCGGGCGCGAGGCTCCGCGCCGCTCACCCGCTAGCGTTGAATAACGGTTCATGATGGATCGGCTGGCGACGCGGCGGACTCAGACGTCCTGCCCAGCCCCCGCCAGCTCACGCTTCATCTGGCGCTCGCTGTAGTCGGTGCCGTAGCGCTGGCGGGACCACACATACAGCCCCAGTCCAAGTCCCATCCAGCCGGCGAACAGTCCCCACTCGATCGCAGACAGCGCCGAAGGACTGCCGGGCAGGTACAGCGCAATCAGGCCCAGCGACATCACGACCGCCAGCCAGCCCACCAGCCTGGCATGCTTGACCCGGAAAGGACGTTCGAGCTCCGGCTCCTTACGCCGCAGTATCAGGAAGGAAATGGACACAAACAGGTAGGCAATGACGATGCCCAGTCCGCCCGCCACGACCAGCCAGACCATAGCCTGGCGACCCAGCAGCGGAGCCAGACTGGACACAAGTCCCATCAGCAGAATGGCGTTGACCGGCGTCCGATGACGGGGATGCAGCTTGGCCAGGAAGGCCGGCAACATGCCGCAATGCGCCAGGGCATAGATGGCCCGGGAGCCTCCCACATAGAAGGCATTCCAACTGGTCAGGATGCCCGCGATACCTGCCAGCACCATCAGATTGGCGGCCCAGGGAGTGTTGAACACCGCCCGCATCGCATCCGGTACCGCGAGGGAGCTGTTCTCGAGTTCAGCGGGAGACAGCATCAGCGCGGTCCCCAGCACGATGAAGGCGTACCAGAACACGGCCAGCACCACGGACAGCATCAACACGCGTCCGATATCGCGAAACGGCAGGTCGATCTCCTCCGCAGCCTGGGGGATGACATCAAAGCCGACGAACAGGAACGGCACCATGATCAGCACCATGGTGATTCCCCCAAGCACCCCGCTCTCGGTGTTGAACAGCGGTGTCAGATTGGCGCTGCCGCCCTCGAACAAGGCGCCAGTAATGAACATCACGCCCACCGCCAGGATCAGCAAGGTCACCAGCTTCTGCACCAGCGCAGCGGTGCGCACGCCGACGTAGTTGATGATCATCATGACGATCGAACCGGCCATGCCCACGGCGACCCAGGTCGCCTTGACGTCCCAGCCGGCCAGCGTCCAAAGATGCCCGACCGCATAGGAAGGGAACAGGTGTTCGACGACGGTAGGCAGCGCCACCGCCTCGAACGCCACCACGCTCAGATAGCCCAGCACAATGGCCCATGTACACAAAAATGAGGCGAAGTGCCCCATGGCGCGATAGCTGTAGACGTGCTCCCCGCCCACCTGTGGCATCGCCGACGCCAGCTCGGCGTAGGTCAGGCCCACCAGCACGATGACCGCTCCACCGAGCAGAAAGGCCAGAATGGCACCAAGGCTCCCGGCTGAGGTGATAAAGCCTCCGGTGAGGACAATCCAGCCCCAGCCCACCATGGCACCAAACGCCAGGGCCAGAACATCCTTGCGCGCGAGCACTCGACTTAGCTGTGCTCCTTCACTGCTGTTCGCTTGCATAATCTATCGCTCGTTGTGACTCCCCCGCCCTGGCTACCCGCGAAGGGACAACAGGTCAGAACAGGTCAGGCGGGGGGAAAGCTCTCATGTCAGAGCCTTTCTTGTTGAAGGTATCCCTCGAGCGAGAAAACTATCACGCGCTACTCTGCCGTCAGCAGCACTGGTTGATACCTCTTTCGTCTAAGTTTACATCGGCGCAGCATACCTCCATTCGCCCGTGCACCCGGGCGTAGCGGGCCTCCCTGCGCTTTCCCCTGACGGCCCCGTCAATGACACTAGCCGTTTGCCGATTTTGGACTGGCAAGGGAGCAAAAAAGGTTGCATGCTGTAGGGGTCGCAAACGCCCATTGGAGCACCATGAGCACCGCAGATTCCTTGTCTCGAGCAGACGCCTCAGAACCGCCTCCTCGACGATGCCCTGACCTCGACGTCAGGGACCTGGAACAGCGCACACGACTGATGCGCATCGTCACACGGCTGATTGCCGTATCCGATCTCGGAAGCCGTGAGATCGCCCGCCGCGCAGGCCTACCCATGCAAAAGATCAGTGATCTATTGTCTGGAAGGCTGGAGCACTTCACCTGCGATGAATTGCAGGCCATCCGCCGAATCATCGACGATGGCCACCTATCACTGAATCACTGAACTGAACCTCGGAACAGAACCTCTGAGCCGAATCACTGAATAGCTCACGCTGACGACGTCGCCCGCAGGCGATGACGTCAGCTTCCGTGTATCCCGATCGCGCCTGGCTCAGTGTTGCCAAGCAACGCCTGCCACTCCCCTGGCTGCGCCAGTCGTCGCGGGCACCGCCCGGGGTCTACACTGACGTGGCCGCTAGGCCGTTCTGGCGATGCCATGGAACCTTCGCTGACTGCCGAACTCTCACTTTCCACGTATCTCTGCATCACGCGTCTTCACCCTTTGTGCTTCTTTCCCCCTTCTTTACCCCTATGTAGAGGAAATCCCCATGCGCCGTTCCCTTCTGGCAGCCTGCCTTCTGTGCATGTCCCCCATGGTGCTGGCCGACGGCCAGGCCACCCTGGTAGACGGCAGTGGCGATCCCGATAGCGCAGTGACGGCACGTTGGATAGGAGACCAGCTTCGCCTGGACTTCCCTCGTCACGCCGCCAAGGGCTACTTGCTACTTCGCGATGGCAAGGGGTATGCGGTGACCAACTTCGGCGGACAGCCGGTGGTTCTGGGTATCCGTGACCTGCAGTCGATTGCCGGGCAGCTCGGCGGACAGGACATGTCCCAACTGGGCAGCTATCAGGCTCAGCAGGTGCTGGCCCTAGAGCCCACTGGCTCAACGGAGAGCGTTGCGGGTATCGAAGGAGACGTATACCGCCTCGACTGGATCAATCGTGACGGCGATCGTCGCCAGGACTCACTGGTACTCAGCCAGCGCGGCGAGGTCCGAGAGTTACTGTTGGTGGTCGACCGCTATCAGCGCATCATGACGGGACAACCGGATCCAGTGGCCGCCCAACTGGAACAGCGTGGACTTGGTATCCTGCGTTTCGGTGACAAGTTCCAGGTCTCCCAACTGACCTCCACTCCTCCTGATGCCGCCGCTTTAGCCCTTCCCGCGCAAGGTGGCAACGTCTCCGACCTGCTCCGCTCAGTGATCCAGTAAAGACGTCGACTCATACGGCTGCGCCGTCATCCTGGCATGACGGCGCGGGCGCGTAGCACCCGCTATTTCGCGTCACCCTCCAATCTCTCCCCCTGCCTCTCGGCGCCACGCCCTTCCCCCCTTGTACACTGGTGCTGACGACCTTCTCGCCAGCCAACATGTACTCATTTGCGCACTGCGTGGAATCCTCGTGTGTCAATGGCGTGCACAATCGCCAAAATGCGGTGCAAGCCCGGCCGTAACGCGATATATGTTGAAGACACACTTCTTCTTAATGTCGGCGCCGGGGATTTTCGTCAATCCGCGAGCGGCGCATCAATCCGGTGAGAGTCGCCATGAGGCCGATCGACAAATCCCTGCTCGAGCAGATGCATATCAGCGAGGTAGAGATTCAGCGCCGCAAGGAGTTCCTGAATCTTGATGAGGCAGGTCTGGCTGATCTGGCTGCGCTAAAGCCCATCATTAATGAACATATCGAAATCATTGTCGAAGAGTTCTACGAGCGCCAGACCGAAATCGATGAAATCAGCCTGCTGATCGGCGACTCGGAAACCCTTCAGCGGCTGCGTTCCGCTCAGCGCCAGTACGTGCTTGATCTGTTCACCGGTTACTACGATGCGGAATACGTCAACAGCCGGCTGCGCATCGGACTGGTACACAAGCGTATCGGGGTGGAGCCCAAGCTGTTCCTTGCCGCCATGAGAACCCTCAAGGAAATCCTGTTTCGGGTGATCGACGAGAACCTGACCGATCAACACAGTCTTACCTCGGCCAAGGATAACCTCGACAAGTTGATGTACTTCGATATCACGCTGGTCTTCGATACCTATATCGACACCCTGCTCAATGAAGTGCACAGCGCCAAGCGGCGAATGGAAATCTATGCCCGCAATCTCGAGGAAAAGACGAAGGAGCTTGCTACCTACGCCGAAAAGGACGCGCTGACGGGACTGTTCAATCAACGCGGCATGAGCGAGGCCTTGAGTCGCGAAATCCGCATGGCAGAAAGGCGTCACTCGCTGGTAAGCCTGATCTACTGTGATATCGATGACTTCAAGCAGATCAACGATACCTATGGCCATCACAAGGGTGACGAGATACTGATCACCTTTGGCCAGATCATGCGTGAGACCGTGAGGTCCAGCGACATCTGCTGTCGCCTTGGCGGCGACGAGTTCTGCTGCATCCTGCCTGACTGCGACGTCAAGAGTGCGGGTACCATTGGCAGCAAGATCGAACTGGCCTTTCAGGACAAGTACCCGGACTTCTCCATTAGCCTGGGGGTGGCCGAGACTGGCGACCGCGAGTACCTGCGCGAGGAGGAATTGCTGCGTGCGGCAGATGCCATGATGTATCGCAACAAGGAAGCCAGAAAGCGAGGCCGCAGCAATAAGGCCGCCAAGCCCTCCCCCACTGACGACGCGCAAGTAACGGACAAGCAGGCTGCTCAGCCCACCACGGCCCACAACGATGAACGCTAGGCACCGAGCAGCTGATCGATCATCTGGCCTGACGCCCTAGTCAAGCGCTGAACACATCAGCCGAGCACAACGCGATGCCAGGCAACCGAAACACAGCGTTCGGAGCCTATGCGGTATCGCTGTTGAACTCGAGAGCGCGCAACGCGGTGAATCGTCGGCGCAGATATTGATGCAATGTTTTCCTGGCACCGGGAACCCCACGAAGATATCTGCGCAACCATAGATAAGGCCGTAACTCAGACAGTCAACAAGACCGTCCAGCAAGACAGCCGTTGCCATGCTTAAAGAAACAGGATTAACTTATTAAGCTAAGCAAATGATACTATTCGCCCGGCTCTCGAGGACATGTCGCCATGCCATACAGCGAAGCCAAGGAACACGCGCCCTGCCGTCTGCATCGCCTGTTCACCTCGCCCTATACTGCATTCGACAATCAGGCCAACGAGCGCCAGCTGCATCTGTTACTGGCATTGCAGACGCTGCTGTTTGGCCCTCTTGAGCAGGGCAGACTGACCTTGAGACTGCTCGATGGCTGGCAGAATGGCGACTGCCAGCCTCATACGCTGGTCTATCAGGATATCGATATCCGTCGGCCCGAGGACTTGGCCACGGCCTCCCCCGCGATGCCATGGCGCCCGCTGCTTTCCACCACCCTGGAAGAGTCTCTTTCCCAGGCCCTGGAAGACGATGTTGCCCTTCCCGATGATATTCGCCACACCCCCGCCAGATGGCCTGCTTTTGCGGGTGGGCTCTCGCTCTATACGCGCTACAAGGTGTGCCATCGTCTGATCTATGGAGAAGACGACAGCTATCGTTCGATACGTTGCGAGACACCTGCCGGCTTGCGGGAAATCCACGAGTTCCACCTGCAGGAGGGTGATTTTGCCATCAGCCTGCCACACGCCGATGCCGAGAACGGCAGCGACGATACCGTGGGCCTGGTTGCACATGGTTCCCAGCGCCAGCTGCTTGCACGATGGCTGATCGAGCTGGCCGAAAAGCCGCTGCTCTCCCTGCTGAGCTGAGGTCACCAGCCAAGCGACACCAGACGCCCGCGACGCAGCGACTTGTCCGCGCAGGCAGGCATGCCGTGTTTCCTCGAGCTCGCTTGCCTTGCGAACCTAAGGGTTGGACTCGCGGGGCACCCGCCCCATCAGGTAGAACTCTGGATTCGGTGGCGTGCCGGTCAAGGTGACCAATCGATTGGACAGGCCAAAGAAGGCACAGATGGCGCCAATGTCCCAAATGTCGTCTTGGGTAAAGCCCACTGCCTCCAGTCGCGTCATCCACTCTTCGGTCAACTCTCCTACGTCGATGCCGCAGTGAATGGCGGCGTCCAGCATCACACGATGCCGCTCGCTTAGGTCCGCGCTATGGTGATTGATCGCCACGCGATCCGCCAACAATGGATCCTTGCTGTAGAGCCTCACCAAGGCGCCATGGGCCACCACACAGTACAGGCAGCGGTTACGCGCGCTGGTGGCGACCACGATCATCTCCTTTTCGGCCTTGGTCAGGGTATCTGACTCCCGCTCCATCAGAGCATCGTGATAGGCAAAGAAGGCGCGAAACTCAGCGGGCCGATGGGCCAACATCAAGAACACATTGGGGATAAAACCCGCCTTGTCTTGAACGGCAAGAATGCTGTCACGAATATCGTCGGGCAGCTCGTCAAGAGACGCTGGAACGGGAAAGCGACTCAGGGACGGATCACCGGACGGCGGTACCGGCGATGACAGGGAAGACGATAACGAAGACGAGAGAGTAGGAGAAACGGATGACGAGCGAGACGACATGGGCGGACTCCAGCATTGAGTGAGGTGGCTCTCGGAACACTGACTTTACGTTAACGTAAAGCAAGCGCTCTCACTCTTGTCCTTTGATCGAACACGCCCCACCTGTCTACCTACGACAATGCCCCGTTGCCGGGGCATTGTCGCGGGTTCTGGCGTCCTTCAGTTCAGTTCACAGCTCAGCTCAGCTCAGCGAGATCGTGCTGTTAATGCCAGAGGAGACATTTTCAGGCTCAAACCAGCGCGCAGTCACCGTCTTGGTCTGGGTCCAGAAACTGATCGCCTGCTTGCCGTTGGGGCCCAGGTCGCCCAGCTTGGATGCCCGTGAGCCGGTGAAGCTGAAATAGGCGACCGGTACCGGGATCGGCACATTGATGCCTACCTGCCCCACATCGATATCCGTCTCGAAGCGCCGCGCCACCCATCCCGAGTTGGTAAAGATCGAGGTGCCGTTACCGTTAGGATTGGCATTGATGAAGGCGATTGCCTCATCCAGCGTGTCCACTTCCACCACGCACAGCACTGGGCCGAAAATCTCTTCCCGGTAGATGTCCATCTCGGCGGTAACACCCGCAAACAGTGTAGGCCCCACAAAGTTGCCCTGGGGATAACCTTCCACCTGACAGCCACGCCCATCGACCAGCAGCCTGGCGCCCTCCTGCTCACCCTGGGCGATCAGGCGTTCAACCCGGTCCTTGGCCGCCGGAGACACCAGTGGGCCGAGATCCGCCTGACGGTCGGTGCCTGGCCCCACTCTCATGTTGCGTGCGCCTTCCACGATATCGTCCAGCCATTCCCGCGCCTGGCCGACCAGCACCACGACGGAGTTCGCCATGCAGCGCTGACCAGCAGCGCCAAAGGCGGAACCCAGCAGATTGTTGATAGCCTGGCTGCGATTGGCATCGGGCATGACCACACAGTGATTCTTGGCTCCCATCATGGCCTGGGCACGCTTGCCGGACTCGCTGGCCCGGCGGTAGAGCTGGGTACCGACATGGGTCGAGCCGATAAAGGACATGGCCTTGATATCCGGGTGCTCGCACAGACGGTTGGCCACATCTGGGCCACCGTGCACGACATTCAGCACGCCAGGCGGGACACCGGCTTCAAGGGCCAGTTCGACCAGCCGCATGGTCGAGCTGGGATCCTGCTCGGATGGCTTGAGGACGAAGGTATTGCCCGTGGCGATCGCCAGCGGAAACATGAAGCATGGCAACATGATGGGGAAGTTGAAAGCGGTGATCCCGGCGCCCACGCCAAGGGGCTGGTTGAGGGTATAGACATCCACCTCACTGGCCGCGTTTTCCGCCACCTCGCCGAGCTGCAACGAGGTAATCGAGCAGGCATGCTCCACCACCTCGAGCCCACGCCCCACCTCTCCTTCTGCATCGGGCAACGTCTTGCCATGCTCCTCGCTGATCAAGGCCGCAAGCTCAGGGGTGTGTTCGCGGATCAGCGCCTGCAGCTTCAGCATGATCCTCATGCGCTTGCCGAGCGGCACCTTGCGCCAGCTGGAGAAGGCCTGGTGGGCGTTGGCGACCGCCTTGTCGACCTCTTCGAGGGTACAGAAGGGGACCCTGGCTACCACCTCCTGGGTGGCCGGGTTGGTCACGTCGCGCCATTCACTGGACTGCGAGGGGACGGCCTGGCCATCGATGATCATCGGAATATCGCGGACTGTCATGGCGTGCTCCTACTCTTGTCGTTGTCGTATCGCGTTGTTGCCGTATCGTGTCGCTGTCAACACCAGCGGCTCGCGTGGTGCAGGGCGATCCACCAACGCCCAGCGTGAGGCTACACACGCAAGCAAAGAGGGTCAGTCTAGCCACAGGTCGGATAGCCAAACAATGTTCAGCGGGGCACATTGCTTGTGCAATTTTGCAAAAGCGATGTCGGCGGACAACCGGAGGCAAACGTGCTCGACTGGCAGGATCTGCAGGTCTTTCTTGAAGTGGCCAGACACCCTCGCCTGGCCGATGCCGCGCGGCGCCTGGGGGTCGATCATTCCACCCTATCTCGTCGAACGCGCCGGTTTGAACAGCGCCTCAACACTCAGCTGTTTGAACGCAGTACTCATGGCTATCGTCTTACACCAGCCGGCGAGCGATTGAAGGTGCACGCAGAGCTCATGGCACGCCATGCAGACGACGCCACTGACGGTCTGGTCGACCACAACCTGAGGCTGGAAGGACAGATTCGACTGGGTGTCACCGAGGGCTTTGGCACCTGGGTGATAGCGCCCCTGCTCAGCGCTTTCTGTCGCCGACATCCAGGCCTCACTCTAGACCTGCTGGCACTCCCTAGAGTCGTCAACTTGAGCCGTCATGAGGCCGACCTGGCGATCACCATCGAACGGCCGGCCAATCAGGGCCTGGTCACATCCCGGCTGTGCGATTACCGCTTGAAGCTTTACGCCGCGGATCGCTACCTGCGACAGCACGGTGCCCCCCTGCACCGCTCGGAACTCAGCCAGCACCCGCTGATCGGTTATGTGGATGACTTGCTGTTCAGTGAGCAGCTCAATTATCTGGACCCTCTGCTGGCACACCGTCGCGAGGACACCAAGGCCCACTTTTCACTACGCAGCACCAGTGTCACGACGCAGATGATGGCAACCGAAAGCGGTGCCGGTCTTGGCGTGCTGCCATGCTTCATGGCTGCCGGGCGCGCCGAGCTGAGGACAGTGCTCGACCACGACGTATCGATCGACAGGCAGTTCTGGGTCACCGCGCGGCAGGAACAGCGGCAGCTGACGCGCATCCGCTTGCTGTGGGACTACCTGCGGGAGGCTCTCGCGCTCAACCAGGACTTCCTGATGGGAAGGCAGGCGCAGCTGGTCATGCCGGACGACGACCCCGGCAGCGATCAGGCTTCGCCCTGATACCCCTGCCGAGCCCCTTCGCTAAACACCCCTGGCCGGGCACCCCTCGCCGGGCGCCCCTGGCCGGGCGCCCCAAAACACAACACCCCGCCGGATGGCGGGGTGTTGCTGTGGTGCTCTGCAGCGCTGGACCAGGTCCGTTCAGGACTCGACCTTGGGCGGCTCGACCTCAAGCTTCTGCGCGGCGATCACCGCCTGGGTGCGTGAATGCACCCCAAGCTTGCGCAGAATCGCCGTGACGTGGGCTTTGATGGTCGCCTCAGACACATTCAACTCGTAGGCAATCTGCTTGTTGAGAAGCCCTTCCGTCAGCATGTTCAGCACGCGAAACTGCTGGGGGGTCAGCGAGGCGATCGCCTCAGCGAAACGGGCTTCTTCTTCATCGGCTTCACCGAGGGCGTCCGCCATGTCTTCCGGCAGCCACACCTCACCATCGAGAATCTCCCCCACGGCTTCAGCAATCAACGCCAGCGAAGAAGACTTGGGAATGAAGCCGGACGCACCGTAGTCGATGGCTCGACGAACCACGTGCAGCTCATCACTGCCGGACACTACCGCCACCGGCACGTCCGGGGTCTGTCCACGCAACTGGATCAGCCCAGAGAAGCCGTGAGCGCCAGGCATGTGCAGGTCGAGCAGAATCAGATCGGCATCAGGATGCCGGATCACCACGTCGGAAGTGGCTTCCATGGTATCCGCTTCAATGATCTCGGCCTGAGGTGCCAATTGGCGCAGCGCCTGCGTCAAGGCAGCACGGAACAGCGGATGATCATCGGCAACGATGAATTTCTGGGCAAAGGCCATGGATTCTCCTCCGGATTCCGCTGCGGCGTGTCAGGCCCTGACGCCACAACGCAAGACGCTTGTTTGACCAGCATGTTACCCCATGGCCACCGGCTTTCCCAAGCACCCTTGCACTCCCTTCATCAACGTCAGCCACAAGATGCCCATCAAGTCCGCACCATTCGGTGCACTCCAGACGAAAAGACGCCGGTGGCGGGCATCGCCGCCACCGGCGTTTCGGCATGATTCATGCCATGTCGAGCGTCTGCCAACCCGCTGTTACTTGATGGCGCGGTGCTCGATCAGGTCTTCCACCACCGTGGGATCGGCCAGCGTGCTGGTATCACCCAGTCCATCGCATTCGTTGGCCGCGATCTTGCGCAAGATACGCCGCATGATCTTGCCAGAGCGCGTTTTGGGAAGCCCCGGCGCCCACTGGATATGGTCAGGCGATGCGATGGGGCCGATGTCCTTGCGCACCCACTGGGTCAATTCCTTGCGCAGTTCATCGCTGGGCTCCGCCTCATCGTTAAGGGTCACGTAGATATAGATGCCCTGCCCCTTGATATCGTGCGGGAAGCCCACCACCGCGGCCTCCGCGACGGCGGAGTGAGCCACCAGCGATGACTCGATCTCGGCCGTCCCCATGCGGTGGCCCGAAACGTTGAGCACATCATCTACCCGGCCGGTAATCCAGTAATAGCCGTCCTCGTCGCGACGACAACCATCGCCGGTGAAGTAGGTTCCTTCATAGGTCGAGAAATAGGTCTGCACGAAGCGCTCATGGTTGTTCCAGATGGAACGTGCCTGCCCCGGCCAGGAATCGAGGATGACCAGGTTGCCCTCGGTCGCGCCGTCAAGTCGCTTGCCTTCGTTGTCCACCAGTGCGGGCTGCACCCCGAAGAAAGGCAACGTCGCCGAACCCGGCTTCTGCGCAATGGCACCGGGGAGCGGGGTAATCATGATGCCGCCGGTCTCGGTTTGCCACCAGGTGTCCACGATTGGGCACTGGCCGTTGCCGATGACTCGGTGGAACCACTCCCAGGCTTCCGGATTTATCGGCTCCCCGACAGACCCCAGCAGACGCAGGCTGCTGCGCGAGCTGGAATCCATGACATGGTCACCATGGGCCATCAGGGCGCGCACTGCCGTCGGGGCGGTATAGAGAATGTTGACCTTGTGCTTGTCGACGATCTCGCCCATGCGGCCGTGAGTGGGGTAGCTGGGCACCCCTTCAAACATCAGGGTAACGGCGCCATTGGCCAGGGGCCCGTAGACGATATAACTGTGTCCGGTGACCCAGCCCACGTCCGCGGTGCACCAGTAGACCTCGTCCTCGTGATAGTCGAACACGTACTGATGGGTCAGGCTGGCGTAGGTCAGGTAGCCACCGGTGGTGTGCTTGAGCCCCTTGGGGGTACCGGTAGAACCAGAGGTATACAGGATGAACAGCGGGTCCTCAGCGCCCATCTCTTCCGCGGGGCAGTCAGTGTCCTGTCCTGCCACCAGGTCGTGGTACCAGACATCACGATCCTGGTGCCACTCGATATCCCCACCGGTACGCTTGACCACCAGCACCTTCTCCGCCACATCGGTGCCATCGCGGGTCAGCGCCGCATCCACGTTGTCCTTGAGCGGCACGTGCTTGCCGCCACGAACCGACTCGTCCGCCGTGATGATGATGCGAGAAGCAGCGTCCTTGACCCGCTGTGCCAGCGCGTCAGGGGAGAAACCGCCGAACACGACCGAGTGCACCGCGCCAATACGCGCGCAGGCCAGCATGGCCATGGCGGCCTCGGGAATCATCGGCATGTAGAGCGTCACCGTGTCGCCCTTGCCAACGCCAAGCGATTTCAATCCGTTGGCCAACTGACAGGTACGCTCGTACAGCTCGCGGTAGGTGATGATCGACGACTCGCCGGGATCGTCACCTTCCCAGATGATGGCCGGCTTGTCGCCACGGGTCTCGAGGTGACGGTCCAGGCAGTTGGCGGCGACATTCAGGGTGCCGTCCTCGAACCAGCGGATATCCACATTGTCACTGGCGTAGGAGACCGACTTGATGGTGTTGGGGGCCTTGATCCAGTCGAGGCGAGCGGCCTGCTCTTTCCAGAAAGCTTCAGGGTCTTCCACCGACTGCCGATAGAGCTTGTCATAGGTGGCCTTGTCGGCCCAGGCGGTCTTGGCGAACGTATCGGAGACCGGATAGACGTGCTTGTGATCGCTCATGGTGCTCTGTCCTTGGATACCCATTGAAGTGGAGAGCCAGCCGCCAACAGAGGCGTGTCCGGCGCGAATAACCTGCTAGCCAGCATAACGTTGCCAGCCCAGGCTTTCCCCTTAGACATTGGTATGACTATTTTTATTATTACAAACAAAGAGTTATGCCATTTTTTCAGTCGGCCCGATCGATGTAGCAAAGCCGCCCACGACAGTGACGACAGCGATACTCTTGACCGGCCTTCGCATTGGCGTGGCGGCGAGCAGAAAAATGGTGGTCACGACAGTGGCAACGATAGCGAAACGGTGCAGGACTGGACCGGCTGGTGTCAAAGCGATGAGTCACCCTGGGTGACAGGCCAAACAGGCGCACCATGACGGTCTGCCACTCCCGCCCGTGCGGACGAAAGGAAGGACCATCCTCAAGGTGCCAGACCAACCAGTGGGCTACCTCATGGGGAATCACCTCCTCAAAGAAGGCCTGGCGGTTCTCCTCCAGCAGCCTGGGATTGAAGCGCAGCCCTCCTCGGCCGAAATGCGCCTGACCAGCGCCCTTCCCCCGCAGATCACACCACACGGCGGGTTCCGGCAGATGCGGGTGAACGTCGCGACACAGGGCCACCGCCGCTTTCACTCTGGCATTCACCGCCGCATGCAGGGCCTCGGCCTCAAGCGCTTCCAGCCACTCTCCGTCCACCGCGGGAAGTACCGGGGCGGTGCCTGCCAAAGCAGCACGCGGTCTGCGTCGCGTCTCACTCATTGAATCATCAGTCTCCCTCAAGGAATGCTAGAATGCCGCCTCGAACCAGGGCGGTAAAGACCGTCCCCATTCCACCCCCGACCAAGTGAGCGCTCCATGTCCGACGCCGAAACGCCGCTCCCGCAACCGCTGCTCGAAGATGATGCTCTGGACCTGCTCGATGACTTTCTCGAGGAACGGGCCGGCGCTGATGCGCTAGACCTGATTGGCGCGCACGGCTTTCTGGTCGCCCTGGCAGTGGCGCCACGGGAAACCGATGCTGCCACTTGGGTGGCCGAGCTGTTCCACGGCTCACCGGAGTTCGAGTCAGAGCAGGAGCGTGAGATCATCCTGGGGCTGTTCGAGCAGCTCAGGTCCAACGCCATCAATGTGCTGGAAAGTGGGGGGCTGCCAGAGCTGCCCTTCGAGCTGACGCTGGATGGCATGGCAGCGGAAGAGACCCCCATCGGGGACTGGTGTGCCGGTTTCATGGAGGGCGTCTTCCTGGACGAGGCCCCCTGGTTCGAGGGCGACGAAGAAAGCGTCGCCACCTTGCTGCTGCCCTTCATGGCACTGTCGGGGCTGTTTGCCGATGAACCCGACATGGCGGACCTGGCCGGCGATGCAAAACGTCTGGAAGAGCTGGTCAACCAATTGCCTGAACTGGTGCTGGATCTGTATCTGCACTTCCGGGTGCCGCCGGATACCCCCAAGCCCAAGCCTAGAGGCAAGTCCCCCGCACGGGGCAAGGGCGCGCCACCTTCCGCCAAGAAGGGAGCAGGCGGCAAGGGCGGCTCCAAAGGCAAGGGCAAGCGCTGAACCTCACTGCCACTAGCGCTGCCACTAGCGCTGCCACCGGCGCTGCTACCGGCACTGTCATCGGGTTCGGCGAGGCCTGGCGTCGTCGAGCCCGCGCTAGATGAGGCGGTATCCACTGTCCATCAGCGCAAGCGCGTCATCCAGCCATCGAGAGTGCCATACAGCCAGGTTCTCAACTTTGCCCACAGTGAGCGGCGGCTCCAATGCTCATGCGAGATTTCCTTGCTGACGGCAAAATTGCGCTGGAACAGCGTCGCCACCTCCTGCGCCAGGCCAGCATCTTCCACTTCCTGGTTGGCCTCCAGGTTCCATTGCAGGCTCCAGTGATCAAAGTTGCATGACCCTAGACTGACCCAGTCGTCCACCATGACGAATTTGGCATGGATAAAGCTCGGCTGGAATTCGTAGATGCGCACGCCAGCGCGGAGCAGGCGCGAGTAGAAGCGCTGTCCGGCATATCGAATACCGGGATGGTCATGGTCCTGCCCTGGCAGCAACAGGCGCACATCCACCCCTTTGCGTGCCGCTCGCTGCAGTCTCAGTCGCGTACCCAATGTCGGTACGAAGTAGGGCGTACATAGCCACAACCGACCCTGACTGGTATCGATACGCTGCTGCAATGAATGACGGATCGCCTGAAAGCGATAGCCACGCCCCCACATGACCCTGGCCCGCATCTTGCCATCCGCCGCGTCAGCGGTGGCGGCTGCAGCGGGTACGCGAGGTAGCGCCGGCGCCTGGTCGGCGCCTCTGGCCAGCGGTGAATTCCACACCTGGGCAAACAGCGCGACCCAGTCGTTGACGACCGGCCCCCGCACCCGCACTGCCACCTCAAACCAGGCCGACAGGAAGTCATCCACCGCCCCAAATCCGCCGGTGAAGGCAAGCCGCTGGTCGACCACCACCAGCTTGCGGTGATCGCGGCTGACGTTGCGGGCTAATGAGTGCCAGCCCAGCGGGTTGAAGTCACGCAACCAGACTCCGCCTGCCGTCAGCCGCTGTCGATCAGCGCGTGACAGCCCCATCGCGCCGAATCCATCCAGCAGCAGATAGACCGCCACCCCCCTGGCGGCCGCATCGACCAACGCCTCGATGACTCGGTTGGCCAGCTCACCCGATTCCATCAGATACAACTCTACCAGCACAGATTCCTGTGCCTCAGCCACCGCCTCGAACAAGGCCGGCAGAAATCGATCTGCCTCTGGCAGCAGTTCCACCGCGTTGTGCTCACGCCATTGGGTACTCATCTCGCCTGGCCTCCATGCCATTGCATGCGGGTCGTTGCCTGGCCATGGCAGCGTCACACCCGCCACCATCGTGACTCCTGAATACCCTAATCAAAGGGCACAGAAAAGTCGCGAGAGAAGGTGGCCTGACGCCAGCCTTCTTCGCAATTAATCCCAAGTTTGCGTGTCCGATCGTTATACTGACGGCACACATGGATGACCGCCGAGCCCGGACTGCTCGCGGCATGGACAACGGGATGGCTATGTTTCACGCGCCGCTGCGACGACTGATCAAACTATGGACAGAGGTCCGCCTGGCCGAGCCGGCTCCGCTGCAGCTCAATCCCGACCTGCCGACGTTGTATGTGCTGCCAAGGCCAGCACTCAGCGATGTGCTGCTGCTGGATGCCTACTGTCGGGAGCATGGACTGCCTCCCGCCCACGGCAAGTTGGCGGAGCTTTCACTGCCACGCTGCGTGGCGCTTCCGGCTCGTGGCTCGCGCCTGTGGCGCGGCCGCGCGACCAGCGTTGCTCCATTTACCCAGCTTGTCGCCAACGGTATCCAGGTCCAGCTAGTACCGGTCAGCGTGTTCTGGGGTCGCGCCCCGGGCAAGAATTTCGGCTTCTGGCATCTGCTGGCAGCAGATAGCTGGCAACTAACCGGGCGAGTTCGACGGGCCTTGTCGGTCTTGATCAACGGCCGCGATGTGGAGCTGCAGTTCGGCGCGCCTCTGCACCTCGAGGAGCTGCACAATGGTGACCCATCGCTCACCAACCGCAAGGCCGCTCGCCTGCTCCGCGTGCATTTTCGCCGCGTGCGCACACGGGTGCTGGGCCCGGATCTGTCTCACCGCAGCACCATGATCCAGGGCGTCGTGGCCAGCGATGCGGTACGCCATGCCATCGAACAGCAGGTCGACCAGGGGATGTCGCCCTCGCGGCTAAAGCGACGTGCACGCCGTTACGGGCATGAGATTGCGGCAAACATGACCTATCCGGTGTTGCGCTTCCTTGCCGGCGCCCTGCGGCGGTTGTGGAATCGCCTGTACGATGGCGTCGATGTGACCGGCCTGGACAAGGTCAAGTCCCTGGCAGGCGACCACACCCTGATCTACGTGCCCTGCCACCGCAGTCATATCGACTACCTGCTGCTGTCCTACGTGCTTTACCGAGAGGGGCTGATGCCGCCGCACATCGCGGCGGGCAAGAATCTCAACATGCCGATCGTCGGCCCCCTTTTGAGGCGCGGCGGGGCGTTCTTCCTGCGCCGCAGCTTCCGCGACAACCGGCTCTATGGCGCCGTCTTCAACGAGTACCTGCATCGCTTGCTGGCCGGTGGCTACCCGATGGAGTACTTCATCGAAGGCGGGCGTTCGCGAAGTGGCCGCATGTTGTCTCCGCGTCCCGGCATGCTGGCCATGACCCTGACCTCATTCATGCGCTGTCAACGCGGCGACGACCGCCCGATGGTGTTCGTGCCTGTCTACATTGGCTATGAGCGCATTCTCGAAAACTCGAGCTATCAGCGCGAACTGAGCGGCGGCAAGAAACGCAAGGAATCGCCGCTGGGTCTGTTGCGGGTCATTGGCCGGCTGCGAGAGCCCTACGGCCGGGTCGCCGTCAACATCGGGGAACCGCTGCCCATCGCCGACTTCCTTGATCGGTCCGCCCCGGAGTGGCGCACTAGCGGGGCCGATGATCACCCCTGGTTGAAACCCACGGTCACGGGTCTTGGCCACCTGCTGACGCAGCGTATCAATGAGGTCGCCGCGCTGAATGCTGCCAACCTGACCGGCCTTGCCCTGCTGGCGTCACCTTATCGCGCACTGGAACACGCGACGCTGTGTGACCAGTTGGCGCTGCTGAGCCGGCTTGCCCGCAGTCCGGCCTGCGCCCAGACGCCCAGCTTACCGGCCGAATCGCCAGAGGACTGTGTGACCAAAGCCGTCGCGCTGGAGCTGGTCGAACGCCACCATCACCGCCTGGGTGATATCGTCAGTGCCACCCCCGCCCAGGCCGCGCAACTGGCCTGGTATCGCAACAATGTGCTGCACCTGTTTGCTCTGCCGGCCCTGGTGGCCTTTGCCTTCCGTAGCCGAACTCAGCGCAGCCCAGCAGAGCTGCACGACCTGCTGCGTCCTCTATGGCCACCCTTGGCACATGAATTCTGCATCAGCGATGATGCCGATCTTGGAGAGCGTATCGATGCCATCCTGACCAGCCTGTGTGATCTCGACCTGCTGGAACGCTACGGCGCGAGCTTCACCCCGAAGGACAGCCTGGCGGCGCGGGAGCGGCTGCAGCTGGTCGGACGCATGATTCAGCCGTCGCTGGAACGCAACGCGCTGCTGATCGAAGTTCTGCTGCACGCGGGCAGCGGCACCCTGACCCGGCAGGAATTGACCGAGCGCTCCCGCGACCTGGCAGAACGGCTAGGCCTGCTCAGCGGCCGCGAGGCACCGGAATTCTTTGATCCCAAACTGTTCGAGACATTGATCGACACCCTGGGGCAGGAAGGCTGGATCTGGCTTGAGCAGCAGCAGGTCCACTTCGATGAGTGTCTCAGACAAGCCGCCCAGCGTGCCTCTCGCCTGCTCGATGCATCACTGCGCAGACGCCTGGCGCTGATCACCCGCTACCGCGAAAACAGTGACGTGCGCGACCGCCAGTCCGCGCTCAACCCTGAGCCTTGAGCGAGCGATGCACGTAGATATCGTAGCGGCTGGTTTTCTCTTCCAGCCGGTGCCTTGGCTCGGGCCCATCGATCGGCGGAGCCTTGCGCGGGCGCTTGACCACCACCCGGTGAGTCGCCACATCAAGCGCCGCCTCCAGCAAGCGCGGCGCGTCAGCATCATCACCTGCCAACTCCCGGAAGACCCGCATCTCCTTCTTGACCAGCGCTGACTTGTCCCGATGAGGAAACATGGGATCGAGATGGATCACTTCGGGTGCCTTGTGATGGTCCGCCACCAGCTCGGCGAGATCACGGCTGCTGTCGCCGTGACATAGGGTCATGCGCTGCGCCGCATCACGGGTTTCCTCGCAGCCACGTGCACGTTGCAGGCCATCGTCGAGCAGCGCGGCAATGGCGGCCACACGCTCGATCAGCAGCACGTCGGCGCCCAGGCTCGCCAGGACGAAGGCGTCACGCCCAAGCCCAGCGGTAGCATCGACCACCTGGGGCGTAATGCCCTTTGCCAGGCCACAGGCCCTGGCCACCAGCTGACCGCGTCCTCCGCCGAAGCGTCGGCGATGACCATCACGACCACCGATAAAGTCGACCCACAGCGGCTTGCCGTAGAGGGCCTCATCCCCTGCCAGCACTAGCCGTCCCTGCTCGTCTCGCTCAAGCAAAAGCCCGGCTTCGGGGCAATGCTCCAGCGGGAAGGGCAAGGCGAGCCCTGGGGCCAAGCGTACGCTCACTGAGCACGCTTCCTTGCCGTCTTCTTCCAGGCCACCTGGTCTCGAAGATAGACAGGCTGAGCGTCATGGGGCCGCTGACCGCCGCCAGCGTCGAACACCTGCACGGCAAGTCGCGCCATGTCTTCGGCAGCCGGATCGATGTCCACCACTGTCAGGTTCAGGTTGGCCTGGAGCTCTGCCGGCATCTGATCCCACAGGGCCCAGCCAGACCCAAGCCCGACCCAGTCATGATCCTCATGCTCTTTAGGCAGTAGCAGCCGCTCCGGTGGCAACACCGCTTCGTCCACCAACGCTACCGGCAGGCCATCATCGATGCGCCAGGCAGCGGCATAGACTTCCCCCATACGAGCGTCCAGAGCCGTCACCATGTAACGATAACGGTGGCTGCGATAACCGCTCAGAGCCAGCGCTTGCAGCGTCGACACGCCGATCAGCGGTCGTCCCAGACCATAAGCAAGCCCCTGAGCCACTCCCGCCGCGATACGCAGTCCAGTGAACGAGCCTGGCCCACGACCGTACGCCACGGCATCCAACGCATTGGCCGTGACGCCAGCCTCTGCCAATACTTCATCCACCATCGGCATCAAACGCCGAGTGTGCTCTCGCGGGGTCTGCGCAAAACGTGCCAGCACTTCATCCGGCTGGCCGTCGATACGGCGCAGCAAGGCCGCAGAACAGGCGCTGGAAGAAGCGTCGAGGGCCACAATCAGGGTCATGTTGGACTCATCCTGCAAGGGAAAAACCGGCGCATTATAAAGCAAGTGACCGGCAAATGGGGGCCGGCACCCGAGCTCGTCGGACATTTGGCGGGCTCAGCTGACGGGCTCATTTGACAGGCTCATTTGACAGGCTATGCCCGGTAAACGACCACGGCCCGCCAATGGCGGGCCGTGGTCAGCGATGCACGGGCGGGAAGCCTGACTAGCCCTCCAGGGCCTCGAGCACCTGACGGGTGATGTCGTCCACGCTTCCGACACCTGCGACACGGTGGTAGCGAGGTGCAGCCTCAGGCGCCTCGGCTGCCCACTCCTGGTAGTAACCCACCAGCGGCTCGGTCTGTTCGTGATACACGGACAGGCGATTGCGCACGGTGCTCTCGCTGTCGTCTTCACGCTGGATCAGCGCCTCGCCGGTGACGTCATCCTTGCCTTCTTCCTTCGGCGGATTGTAGACGACGTGATAGACGCGACCGGATGCCGGGTGGACGCGACGACCCGCCAGGCGATTGACGATCTCTTCATCGGCCACGGCAATTTCCAGCACGTGGTCAATCTTCACACCACCGTCCTTCATGGCGTCGGCCTGGGGAATGGTGCGGGGGAAGCCGTCGAACAGGAAGCCATTGGCACAGTCAGGCTGAGCGATGCGCTCCTTCACCAGAGCGATGATGATGTCATCGGACACCAGACCGCCGGTATTCAGGATTTCCTTCACCTTGAGCCCCAGCTCACTGCCTTCCTTGACCGCTGCGCGCAGCATGTCGCCAGTGGAAATCTGCGGAATGTCATAACGCTCGCAGATGAATTGAGCCTGGGTGCCCTTGCCGGCTCCCGGTGCACCCAAGAGGATCAAACGCATCAGTAGAACTCCTTCGAAAAAGCGAAAAATTCGGGGTGAAGAATAGGGTTAGCGAACAATACCCGCGCAGCTCTGGCGACACAACCTGAGACAACCGCCACAGCACCGGAAAAAGATGATAAACAACTGTAATATCAAATAACTAAATACTGGATTGCACTTTCGTCAGGCGTCATCAAAGGTTCATGATTCGCGTGACGTAGCACAGCATGGCACCAACACCTCTGATCAGGTGAAGGGCCACTTGATGAGCGGGCCGCCAACGACGAACGGCGCCTTGCGGCGCCGTTCGTTGCTCCCAGGTGGAGCAGGCTTACAGCAGCAGACGCCGGACGTCGGTCAGCAGCTGTCCCAGCAGCGCGGTAAAGCGCGCCGCGTCGGCCCCGTTCACCGCACGGTGATCATAGGACAGCGACAGCGGCATCATCAGGCGTGGCTGGAAGGCCGCACCATCCCATACCGGCTTCATGGACGCCTTGGACACCCCGAGAATCGCCACTTCAGGCGGGTTCACAATGGGGGTGAAGGCGGTGCCGCCAATCGACCCAAGGCTCGAGATGGTGAAACAGCCACCGGTCATCTCTTCGCGCTTGAGTTTCTTGGACTGGGCTTTCTTGGCCAGCTCCACCGACTCCTTGGCCAGGTCGATCAGCGACTTCTTGTCGGCATCACGAATCACCGGCACCATCAGGCCGTCAGGCGTATCCACGGCGATGCCGATATGCACATACTTCTTGTGCACCACGGTCTCGCCGTCGGCCTTGAGGCTGACGTTGAACTGCGGGTACTTGGCCAGGGCGTATGCACACGCCTTGATCATGAACGGCAGCGGCGTCAGTTTCGCACCCTGAGCCTCGGCTTCCGCCTTCATCGACTTGCGGAAGGCCTCGAGCTCGGTGATGTCGGCCTCGTCAAACTGCGTCACGTGGGGAATGTTGACCCAGCTGCGATGCAGGTTGTTGGCGCCCATCTTCATCAGGCGGCCCATCGGCTTCTCTTCGATCTCACCGAACTGGCTAAAGTCCTGATCGGGAATCGGCGGAATACCGGAACCACCCGCGGCAGCTGCCGGAGCGGATGCCCCCTGGCTCTTGCCTTGATTGGCCATGGCCTGCTTGACGTAGTTCTGGACGTCTTCCTTGAGCACTCGGTCCTTGGGACCGGAGGGCTTGACCAGGCCAAGATCGACACCCAGCTCACGTGCCAGCATGCGCACCGCCGGACCCGCGTGCACGTTCTTGGCATCGCGAGGCTTGTCCGCCACGGCAGAGCCCTTGGCGCTATCCGCCGAACCGCCGCCAGACGCCTGCTGCTTGGACGCCTCCTGCTTGGGCGCTGCCTGCTTAGCCGCTTCCTGCTTGGGCGCTGCCTTCTTCTTGGGCGCTGCACCGGCCACTTCGATATAGCCGATCAAGTCGCCCTCGGAAACGGTGTCGCCTTCCTTGACCGAAAGTTCGACCACCTTGCCCCTGAAGGGGCTTGGCACGTCCATGGAGGCCTTGTCAGACTCCAACGTGATCAGGGCGTCTTCGACATCGACCTC
Source organism: Halomonas sp. DP8Y7-3 (assembly GCF_019801675.1). Classification (NCBI taxonomy): domain Bacteria; kingdom Pseudomonadati; phylum Pseudomonadota; class Gammaproteobacteria; order Oceanospirillales; family Halomonadaceae; genus Halomonas; species Halomonas sp. DP8Y7-3. The sequence goes on along the minus strand of NZ_JAHVIO010000003.1, from coordinate 12,988 downwards.
ATCACCCTCACTGACGGCCATCTCGATGATCGGTACGTCACTGGAACCGGAGAGATCCGGCACGCGCACTTCCTGACGGCCGCCTTCTGCGGCGGCGTCATCATCGTCACCGTCATCCTCGGATGCCGGCTCGCTGGCCTCAGGCGCGCTGGCGGACGCAGCGTCATCCGACGCGCCATCATCCTCGTCGCCGCCTTCACCCGCCACTTCCATGGTGCCGATCACATCGCCTTCGGAGACGGTGTCGCCTTCCTTCACGCTCAGGCTGACCAACTTGCCGGCGTGGGGGCTGGGCACATCCATGGAAGCCTTGTCGGACTCCAGGGTAATCAGGGTATCTTCTTCGGCGACATCATCGCCTTCGGACACCGCCACTTCGATGATCTCCACATCGCTGGAGCCACCGAGGTCCGGAACCTTGATCTCCACGGTACGACTGCCGCCGCTCTGCTTGGGAGCAGGCTTGCTGTCGCTGGCCGCTGACGCCTCCTGCTGGCTGTCGGCCTCCGCCTTGGGGGCGTCGTCCTTGGCATCGTCAGCCGCGTCGTTGCCTGCGTCGGCATCGCCACCGCCTTCGGCTTCGATCTCGACGATGTCGTCACCTTCGGAGACGGTATCCCCTTCCTTGACCAGCACCTTGATGACCTTGCCGCCCTTGGGCGCGGGCACATCCATGCTGGCCTTGTCCGACTCCAGGGTGATCAGCGTATCTTCCGCTTCGATCACGTCGCCCTCGGATACGGCGATCTCGATGATTTCTACATCGGTGTCCCCACCGATATCGGGCACTTTGATGATTTCGCTACTCAAGGTCGCGCTCCTTCAAACTCTTGACGGAGGCGGGCCTCCCGGCCCGCCATGCCACCGAACATTCCCTTGTCGCCTCAGACGTCCAGGGGGTTGGGCTTGTTCGGGTCGATGTCGTACTTCTTGAGTGCCTCGGCCACGACCTTGCGATCGATCTCGTCGCGATCCGCCAGCGCCTTGAGCGCCGCCACGGTGACGTAGTAACGATCCACCTCGAAGAAGGCACGCAGCGCTTCGCGAGTGTCGGAGCGACCGTAGCCGTCGGTGCCCAGTACATGATAGTCGGTCGGCACCCAGGCGCGAACCTGGTCGGCGTACAGCTTCATGTAGTCGGTGGACGCGATAGCCGGACCCTTGCGCCCTTCGAGGCACTTGGTGACATGGGGCTTCTCGGGCTTGGCCTCAGGGTTGATGAAGGCCTGACGATCGAGACCGAGCGCTTCACGACGCAGCTCGTTGAAGCTGGTCACGCTCCAGATATCCGAGCCGATACCCCATTCTTCGGCAAGCATTTCAGCGGCTGCCTCGACTTCGCGCAGGATGGTACCCGACCCCAGCAGCTGGACGTGTCCCTTCTTGCCCTCGGTCTCGCGCAGCAGATACATGCCCTTGATGATGTCCGCGGCGGGAATCTCGGCAAGCTCCGGATGCTCGTAGTTTTCGTTCATCAGGGTCAGGTAGTAGAAGCAGTTCTCCTTGTCGGCGAACATGCGCTTCAAACCATCCTGCACGATGACGGCCACTTCGTGGGCGTAAGTGGGATCGTAGGTCCGGCAGTTCGGGATCATCGCTGCCTGCAGCAGGCTGTGCCCGTCCTGGTGCTGGAGACCTTCACCATTGAGCGTGGTACGGCCGGCGGTGCCGCCACACAGGAAGCCTCGCGCCTGCATGTCACCCGCGGCCCAGGCCAGATCACCGATACGCTGGAAGCCGAACATCGAGTAGTAGATGTAGAACGGCAACAACGTGGTGTTGTTGTTCGAGTAGGACGTGGCGGCGGCAATCCACGCCGACATGGCGCCGGCCTCGGTGATGCCTTCCTCGAGGATCTGACCTTTCTGATCCTCGCGGTAGAACATGATCTGTCCCTTGTCGACGGGCTCGTACTTCTGCCCTTCGGAGGTGTAGATCCCGAGCTGACGGAACATCCCTTCCATGCCAAAGGTACGGGCCTCGTCGGGGATGATCGGCACCACGCGCTTGCCGATCTTCTTGTCCTTGACCAGGCCGTTCAGGACACGCACGAAGGCCATGGTGGTGGACACCTCACGGCCCTTGGACCCTGCGGTCTGGGACGCAAAGGTCTTGTCGTCAAGACCAGGAATTTCCAGCGCTTCAAAGTCCGCACGACGACTCGGCAGGTAGCCACCCAGCTGCTCGCGGCGGTAGTGCATGTACTTCATTTCCGGAGAGTCATCTTCGGGCTTGTAGTACGGCACATCCTTGAGCTGCTCGTCGGAGATGGGAATGCCGAAGCGATCACGGAACCGCTTGAGCGCTTCGTACTCCATGGTCTTGACCTGGTGGGCTTCGTTGGCCGCCTCACCATCGCCGCCACCCATGCCGTAGCCCTTGACGGTATGCGCCAGGATCACGGTGGGACGGCCGTTGGCGTTGGTGGTCGCCTCGTGATACGCCGCGTAGACCTTGAACGGGTCATGACCACCACGGTTGAGCTTCCAGATGTCCTCGTCGGACATGTCCTTGACCAAGTCGGCGGTTTCCGGGTACTTGCCGAAGAAGTGCTCCCGGGTGTACGCGCCGCCGTTGGCCTTGTAATTCTGGTAGTCGCCGTCGACCGCCTCGTCCATGCGCTTCTGCAGCATGCCCTTCTTGTCTTTCTCGAACAGCGGATCCCAGTGGCGTCCCCAGACGACCTTCAGCACATTCCAGCCGGCGCCGCGGAAGACACCTTCGAGCTCGTCGATGATGCGGGAGTTACCGCGCACCGGGCCGTCGAGACGCTGCAGGTTGCAGTTGATGACGAAGATGAGGTTGTCGAGTTTTTCGCGGCTGGCCAGGTGAATGGCACCGAGGGATTCCGGCTCGTCGCATTCGCCGTCACCCATGAAGCACCAGATCTTGCGGTCCTGCATATCATGCAGTTCGCGGGAGTGCAGGTACTTCATGACGTGGGCCTGGTAGATCGCCTGGATCGGGCCCAGACCCATGGACACCGTGGGGAACTGCCAGAAATCCGGCATCAGCCAGGGGTGCGGGTAAGAGGACAAGCCATTGCCGTCCACTTCCTGGCGGTAGCTGTCCATCTGCTCTTCGGTCAGACGACCTTCAAGGTAGGCACGGGCATAGATACCCGGCGCCACGTGGCCCTGGATATAGATCAGGTCGCCTTCGAAGTCTCCGTTCGGGGCGCGGAAGAAGTGGTTGAAGCCCACGTCATACAGCGTCGCGGAGGACATGAAACTGGCGATGTGGCCACCAAGCCCTGGCTTGGCACGGTTATTACGAATGACCTGGGCAATGGCGTTATAGCGGATCACCGAGCGGATACGACGCTCCATGAACAGGTCGCCCGGCATCGGCGCTTCACAGTGCACCGGAATGGTGTTGCGATGCGGGGTGGTGACCGAGAAGGGCACCTGCATGCCGTCCTGGCGATAACGGTCGGCGAGCCGTGTCATCAGGTACCGGGCACGATCCTCGCCCTCGCGATCCAGGACTGACTCCAGGGAATCCAACCATTCCTGGGTTTCGACCGGATCGAGATCTTCTCTTGAACCAAGACTCATAGAACGTCTCTCCGAATGACGATGGGGGTCCACTGCCCCGCGATCGAGGCCAATGAGCGAGCGGGATTGAGGAGTAATCCCCGGCCGCCTCGCAGCGTCAGGCATGTAGTAATATTACGAGATTATCCGTGCCAACCGGGCACGATTGGGCAAGAAGATACCTCAATCGCCCTGCACTGCCAATTGAACCAGCTATGGAAATGTTTTTCAATTCAGCTATATTGCACTGCAACACAATGGCTTAGCCACGCTCCTCTGCCAGTTATGTGACGAAAGTCAGCCACTTGTAAACAAACTACCGTTTGACACCCGGCTTGCGGTCGAACTGTGCAAGAACGCTGGCCTAGGCCCTCGACTCGCGGCACTGCAAACAGCGGCGCAGATAAGCCCAGTCAAAAGACGGACCCGGGTCGTCCTTGCGCAGAGGGGCGATTCGAGCATGACTGGTCAGCCTTTCGGGGGTGATGAGTGGGTAGGCATCAAACAGATCGTGCAGCACCTGTGCCAGACGTCGGTACTGTGCTTCTCTATATGGCGTCGATGGATCACCTTCGAGTTCGATGCCAATGGAAAAATCATTCAGCTCGTCACGCATGCGATGCCCATCGAACCAGCGCGAGCGCCCAGCGTGCCAGGCGCGAGCCTCGAAGGGAGCAAACTGCACGCACTCGCCATCTCGTCGAATCAGCAGATGCGCGGACACCTTGAGCCCCGCTATCTTGGCAAAGTAAGGATGGGCCTCTGGCACCAGCCGGTTACAGAACAGCGCTTCGATATGATCACCGCCAAACTCACCCGGCGGCAGGCTGATCGAATGCAGCACCACCGCAGACACTTCCTGGTCGGGCCGCTCATTGATGTTCGGTGAAGGTACCTGTCGAGCATCGTTCAACCATCCGTTCACACAGGTCACTGGCCTCTCCTTGCCGGTATCGGAGTCTGTCGCCCAGGCACTGACGCCGAGGCTTATCCCCCCTATAATGTCGGCTCCACGCGCCGCAATACAGAGATATCCATGCATTTCCAGGACGCCCTTGCCGAAGAGATCCGCAACAGCGCCGCTCGCCTGCTGGCAGAGGATGTCGGCCCGGTGGACATTACGGCTCAGCTGATTCCCGAAAAACACCAGGGCCACGCCCGAGTCATCAGCCGCGAGCCGGCTATCCTGTGCGGCGTGGCTTGGGTCGACGAGCTGTTCCGCCGCCTTGACCCGCGCGTCACCTTGACCTGGCATGCAGCCGACGGTGATCGACTGACGCCCGACGTGCCGTTTCTTGAGCTGACTGGCCCTGCCAGGAGCCTGCTCACCGGCGAGCGGGCCGCCCTGAACCTGCTGCAGACGCTATCTGCCACGGCCACCCGAACGCGCCACTATGTGGACCTGCTGGAAGGGACCGGGGTCAAGCTGCTGGACACCCGCAAGACGCTACCCGGCATGCGCGTCGCACAGAAGTATGCGGTGGCCTGCGGGGGCGGCACCAACCACCGGATAGGGCTCTACGATGCCTTTCTGATCAAGGAGAATCACATCTGGGCCTGCGGCGGTATCGCCGGAGCCGTGAAGGAAGCGCGCAGCATCGCCAAGGATCTCACCGTGGAGGTCGAAGTCGAGACCTTTGATGAGCTCAACCAGGCGCTGGCAGCCGGTGCAGATGTCATCATGCTGGACAACTTCTCGCTGGACGATATGCGCGAAGCCGTGCGCCAGGTCGCCGGTCGCGCCACGCTGGAGGCCTCCGGCAATGTCGATGAGACCACCCTGAAAGCGATCGCTGACACCGGCGTCGACTGCATTTCCAGCGGCGCCTTGACCAAGGACATCAAGGCGATTGACCTGTCCATGCGGATGGTGGAAGACGGCCCAGCTAGCTGACAGAGGCTTACGGCGGACTCGTTACTGATAGAGGGCCTATCGCTGACAGAGGGCTTATAGAGCGTACCCCCGCACGCTGGCAGGCGTGCGGCCGGGTCATCGTCTCAGGATAATGTCAGAGCCCGCGTCGGAGCCATGTCGGCGTCATGTCAGCGTCATGTGAGAGCCTTGCTCAGACACAGGCGAGGCAGCCGTTCCCCGTTACGCTCGACCCACTCTTCGCCATGGGATACCCAACCAGCCCTGAGCAAGGGTTCGGCCAACAGCAGGCTGGCCTCGATGATCATTCGTCTGGCTCCCGCCTGCTTGAGTCGTTCCTCCGCCAGCTCGAGCAGACGCCTGCCGATCCCCTGTCCAGCCAGGGATGGCCAGACGTAAAGCGTCTCGATTCTGGCACGGGCGATGTCGTACTCGACAAAGCCGACACAGCGGCCGTCACAGTCCGCCACCAGGGTCGTAAACAGTGCCTGACGAGCCCGCCAGGCGGCGCCCTCGCGGGGCAATGCCGAGGCCCAGGCATGACGTTGCTCGATGCTGTAATGACGGCTGGCACCGGTCATGACCGCGTGATAGAACACTTCCGCCTGGTCCGAGGCGTCATCCGCCAGGGCTTCGCGATAGCGGATACGCGGAAGCCGGACTTCCTGTGCGGGCGATGCTGGATGAGGGGCAGACATGAAAGACACTCCTGGGGGACTGGCAGCCATCAACCTCGCCTGGCGAGGTTCGCCAAGCCTACCCACAAGCCGAGCTCTGTCCAATAGCCAGCTCCATCTTGATACCAGCCGAGAGAAGATAATGCCCCACTGCTTTGCCATGACACGATGCCTGCATCCGCTGATCACCGGTACGTCGGCCCTCCCTGCGACGCCACTCGACCATTTTCCTCTTGCCGGAGCCACTGCCTGAGCATGTCCGACTCCAGCTTCACGCTTACCCCCATCGGCACCATTCACAGCGACTTTCCCGATAAGTTTGGTGTCCCCAGGCAGCCGGGCCTGGTCAAGGATGCCAGAGCCTGGCTCACACTCGAGGGCGAGTTTGCCGACCCCTTGGCGGTCAGAGGCCTCGATGAGTTCAGCCACCTGTGGCTGACCTTCATCTTTCACCTTAGTCCGCAACGCTGGAAACCGATGGTTCGGCCGCCTCGCCTGGGCGGAAATGCCCGAATGGGCGTATTCGCCAGCCGCAGCACACATCGTCCCAACCGACTCGGGCTATCCTTGGTCGAACTCCTCGACATCGACACCACCGCGGGCGTCAGTTTGCTGTTGGCCGGCGCGGACCTGGTGGATGGCACCCCGGTGGTCGACATCAAGCCGTATCTGCCCTGGACCGAAAGCCGGCCCGATGCCAGGGCGGGGTTCGCCCCCACCGCCCCCATCCAGCATGCCGTGTCCTTTTCTTCCGAAGCGCAGGCTGCACTGGATGATCACCCACACGGGGCATCGCTTAGGCGCTTGATTGTCCAGGTCCTGAGCCAAGATCCTAGACCGGCCTATCGAGGTCATGACGACCAACGCCAGTACGGCGTCAGCCTGCGCGACGTCAACGTGCGCTTCCATGTTGAGCATGAACATGAAAAAGGCGCCCTGCGCTTCTGCGTGGACGCCCTGGAGCGGAACAGCTGACACGATAAGTAACGCAGAGCTTTCAGGTGACTGCGGCCTTGCCTAAAGAGCTGCGCTACCCAATACATCCTACGACATCAGCGAGCGCTTCCCTCAGCTGGGATCCGCCGCCTGCAACAGGCGACTGGCCACCCAGCCTACTGCACGATCATCATCGACATAGACGTGACTCCAGCCATCGACCTCCCCGATCACGTGGACCTGCTCACCTTGGCCGGCCCACTCAATCACGGGGAAGTCGGTCGAGCCCCCTTCACGCACATTGGCTCCGCGTACCTTGATCTGCTTGACCACAAGCCTAGCCAGGACGGCCTCGAGGTTTTCCGCGGCCACTGCGACCCCCGCTGAAGACGCCAGTGAGAAACGACTCAAGGCCTGGCCAACATCACGCTCTACTCCCGCTCCCTTGAGGTACAACAGCCCAAGGTTGTTCTGGGCCAGCGGCGAGCCCGCCTCAGCGGCTTGGCGATACCACTCGGCCGCCTTGGCGGCATCCTGGGGGACCAGTCGTCCCGCTTCATAGAGCCCGGCGAGTTCAAGCGCTGACGAGACGCTACCGAGCTCTGCCGCTCGCTCCAGCAGGGAGATGGCTTGCTCGGTGTTCTGCTCGACGCCTCGCCCTTCGAGAAACAGGATGCCGAGGTTATGCAGTGCGTCCTTGTCACCCTGCTGCGCCAGAGGCAGCCACTGTTCATACGCGGCGGGGTAATTGCCATTAATGTAGGCATCGATGCCGCTTTGCACGCTTGCCAGGGCCATTGCTGGCGTCAGCAGCAAGCCCGCTACTACGCTTATCCATCGCTTCATTACTTCACGCCCTCTTCCAACATATGTCCATGCGACACCCCACACCATGCAACGCGGGAATGCATTCTCAGTCGATCACCCCGGAAACCCCCAGCCCCACCGTCGGCCCCCCATGGGATGCGCCGATCCCTAGCCCCACACTCCAGCGACCGTCATCTGCCGTGCGCCGGAGGCTCACACCCAGGGCCGATTCGCCGTTGTGGTAGCCAGTACCGATGTGGTAGGTGAACTTCCCCGCGACATAAGGGGCATCCGCCATAGCGGCCAGGGCGGCGATGCCACCACTGGCATCACGCTCGACTTCATTGATCTTGTCGCTGAGATGGTCATAGGCGTGGCTGAACTTGCTATCCAGTGCATTCAGCTGGCCAAGGTTGACCGCATCGTAGGTCGACGTCCCTGACGCTACATTGTGGATCTGTACAGGCTCATCACCCTTACCGAGGCTGACAGAACCGTAGTCGACGCTGCCGTCATCCTTGCGGTCATAGTTGACAGCGCCCTCCTGCACGGACTTGAGCTGACGCACATTGACCGCATCGGTGTCTTCGGTACCACCGGCCACGTGGGTGATCTGGCGCTCACCGCCTTCGCTCCCGACCGACAGCGCGCCCTGGGACGACGCCACCGCAACGTCAGAGAAGGCCTCCTGCTTGCCATTCATGCCCTCGCGATCGGCGATTGCCCCGCTACCCAGAGCCACGCCACCCTTGGACTCAGCGACGGCCTTGCCGCCAATGGCGATGCTGTCATCACCCTTGGCCTGGGCGGCAGGAGCGCTGGAGTTGGCCTGGAAGTACTGGCTGTCCTGCGCCGACACTTGCAGATCGCCAACATCTTCCATCAGGTCCCAGATCTGACCACCATTGACGGCCTCACTGCTGCCTTGACTGATGCTGCCATCCGCTACGTTGGTGATAAGCGTACCGCCAGTGCCCCCTAGCGTGATCTGACCCTTGTCACCGTCTGCGTCATATTGCACCGCGCTATCCGCCAGCGCTGCGACATCGCCGTTCATGTCATCGATGACGTCCTCGATGCCATCCACATCGCCTTCCACCCGAGCCACACGGTCATTGGTGTCCTTGAGCTGGCTGCCGTTGATCGCTTCCTTGCTATCACTGGCAATCTTGCCGTCAGCCACGCCATCCAGCACCGTTCCGCCCGCAGCCCTCGTCTTGGCACCGAGGGTCACCCGGCCCCAGTTGACGCTGCCATCGCCCATGCGGTCGTAGGCCACCAGCTCGTTCATCGCCTGATGGGTCGCGAAGAGCTGACTGCCATTGATGGCATCGGTGGAATCCGCTGCCACACGTCCCGCCGCCAAGTGGGTCAGCGTGCGCTCCTTGCCCACTGCACCGACACTGACCGTCGCCAAGGGGGAACCGCCTGCCACTGTACGAGACTGACCAAGAAGGGTGACGGTATTCGTTGCCACGGCATCCTCTGTCACGGACTGCGCGCCCAGGGCAACAGCACCTGCCTGAGTGGCCTTGGCCCCGGCACCGAGGGCCACGGACTGTTCCCCGCCACCCTGTGCTGACGAGCCGATCGTCACCGCATCGGCCAGAGAACTATGGGCCTGGTCACCGATGGCAATCGCCCCGGCTGCGGATGCTTCCACCTTGGCTTGGTAACCGACACCGATGGCGTCGTCGGCATTGACCACAGCACCAGGGCCCGCCGCCATGGCATTGTCACCTGATGCGACGGAGTCTTCGTCTACGATGCCGTTGGCATGGAAGAACAGTGCATTGGTATCCGATAGCGAGCCGATGGCCCCCTTGAGCTGACGCAACGTCACCGCGTCATGGTCCTCGACACCATCGGCGACATGAGTGACCTGTCGGTACTCGCCAGTCTTGCCAACAGAGACTTCACCCAACAAGGTGCCGTCACCCGTGTTGTAGGAGACCACACCGGAACCCGCTGCAAACTGCCCAGAAACCGGAGCAATCGCGCGATCGGCCTTTGCCCCGCTGCCCAGTGCGACGCTGGACGCGACGCTGACAGAGGCTCCCTTACCGATGGCGAGGCTGTTGTCACCCATGGCGCTGGCAGAGGGCCCCATCGCCAGGCTATCCACACCTGTGGCGACAGACACGTCACCAGTGGAGTTGGCCTTGTAGTAGCGCGCGTTAGCCTCTATGCCTCCGATGGCATCGATATTGTCCTGAATGTCATCGCGGTTATCTCTGATGGCGCTGGCATTGATGCTGATATTGTCGGCGTTGACGCCGATATCCGTTTCCGCCTCGCCCAAACGGGTATCCAGTCCCCCCACCGCCTGGTTGGTGGCGTATAGCTGGCTGCCGTTCACCGCATCGGTGCTGGTCGCGGTCAGGTTTCCTTTCGCCACATTAGTCAGCTTGGTGCCATCGGTTCCGCCGGCGAGGGTGATACTGTCGGTATCGACATGGTCGTTACTGTCCAGGTCATACTTGACCACGCCCGCATCCAGGGCACCCACCGCCTGATTGGTGGCGTAAAGCTGGCTGCCATTGACCGCGTCGGTACTGGTAGCGGATAGCTGGGCCGCCGCGACATTGGTGATAGTGCGCTCGCTACCAGCAGCGCCAACGCTGACGGTACCCTTGGCATCGCCACCCGCGAAGGTGTACTCGGTGCCCGCCACGGTACCTTTTGCGGTATCGACGATGGCGGCCGTGGTAGCACCGTTACCTAACGCCACGCTGTTGGCAATGCTGGCGTTGGCCCCGTTGCCGATGGCCACACTATTACTGGCGCTGGCCTTGGCCACCGGTCCCATGGCCAGGCTGTCGGTACCGCTGGCATCGGCGCCATCAAGAGTAGACTTGGCTTGGTAGTACTTGTTGCCGCTCTCGAGCGCATCGATATCACTATTGATCGTGGTGATATCGCCTCTGTTTTTGGCCACTTCTGTATTCGTAGCGAACAACTGACTACCGTTCACTGCATCGGTACTGGTCGCGGATAGGCGACCTGCTGCCACGTTGGTGATGGTGCGCTCGCTACCGACGGCACCCACACTGACGGTGCCCTTGGCATCGCCACCCGCGAAGGTGTACTCGGTGCCCGCCACGGTACCCTTGGCGGTATCGACGACTGCCGCCGTGGTGGCACCGTTACCTAACGCCACGCTGTTGGCAATGCTGGCGTTGGCCCCGTTGCCGATGGCCACACTATTACTGGCGCTGGCCTTGGCCACCGGTCCCATGGCCAGGCTGTCGGTACCGCTGGCATCGGCGCCATCAAGAGTAGACTTGGCTTGGTAGTACTTGTTGCCGCTCTCGAGCGCATCGATATCACTATTGATCGTGGTGATATCGCCTCTGTTTTTGGCCACTTCTGTATTCGTAGCGAACAACTGACTACCGTTCACTGCATCGGTACTGGTCGCGGATAGGCGACCTGCTGCCACGTTGGTGATGGTGCGCTCACTGCCCACTGCCCCCACGCTGACGGTGCCCTTGGCATCGCCTCCGGCGAAGGTGTACTCGGTGCCCGCCACGGTGCCCTTGGCGGTATCCACGATAGCCGCCGTGGTCGCTCCGTTACCCAGGGCAACGCTGTCAGCCACCGTAGCCTTGGCGCCGTTGCCGATAGCCACACTATTGGCCTTGTCTGCCACCGCAGAGGGCCCCACCGCCAGACTATCGGTGCCGGAGGCCGACGCCGCCGTGCCGGTGGAGTTGGCCTGGTAGTACTTGGCGTCCGTCGTCAGGTTGGCAATATCGCTATTGATCGTGGTGATATCGCCCCTGTTCTCGGCCACTTCTGTATTCGTAGCGAACAACTGACTACCATTCACCGCATCGGTACTGGTCGCGGACAGCTGGCCCGCCGCCACATTGGTGATGGTGCGCTCGCTACCCACTGCCCCCACGCTGACAGTACCCTTGGCATCGCCACCGGCAAAGGTGTACTCAGTGCCCGCCACGGTACCCTTGGCGGTATCCACGATGGCGGCCGTGGTCGCTCCGTTACCCAGGGCCACGCTGTCAGCCACCGTAGCCTTGGCGCCGTTGCCGATAGCCACACTATTGGCCTTGTCTGCCACCGCAGAGGGCCCCATCGCCAGACTATCGGTGCCGGTAGCCGATGCCGCCGTGCCGGTGGAGTTGGCCTGGTAGTACTTGGCGTCCGTCGTCAGATTGGTGATATCGCCTTCGTTCTTGCTCACTCGCTCGTTAGTGGCAAAGAGCTGACTGCCATTCACCGCATCGCTGCTCTCTGCCGTCAGGCCTCCATCTGCCACGTTGGTCAGCGTAGTCCCATCAGTCCCACCGGCCAGGGTGATCTTGTCAGTATCGACATTGTCGTCTCCGTCCAGGTCGTACTTGACCACACCCGCATCCAGGGCACCCACCGCCTGGTTGGTGGCGTATAGCTGGCTGCCATTGACCGCATCGGTACTGGTCGCGGATAGCTGGCCCGCCGCCACATTGGTAATGGTGCGCTCGCTACCCGCTGCGCCCACGCTGACGGTGCCCTTGGCATCGCCACCGGCGAAGGTGTGCTCGGTACCCGCCACGGTGCCCTTGGCGGTATCCACGATGGCCGACGTGGTAGCACCGTTACCCAGGGCGACGCTGTCTGCCACCGAGGCGTTGGCCCCGTTGCCGATAGCCACGCTGTTGGCCTTGTCCGCCACCGCAGATGGGCCCATGGCCAGGCTGTCAGCGCCGGTGGCCGACGCTGCGGCACCAGTGGAGTTGGCCTGGTAGTACTTGGCGTCCGTCGTCAGATTGGCAATATCACTATTGATCGTGGTGATATCGCCCCTGTTCTCGGCCACTTCTGTATTCGTAGCGAACAACTGACTACCGTTCACCGCATCGGTACTGGTCGCGGATAGGCGTCCTGCTGCCACGTTGGTGATAGTGCGCTCGCTGCCCACCGCACCGACGCTGACGGTGCCCTTGGCGTCGCCACCGGCAAAGGTGTGCTCGGTACCGGCCACGGTACCTTTTGCGGTATCGACGATGGCAGCCGTGGTAGCACCGTTACCCAGAGCTACGCTGTCTGCCACGGTGGCCTTGGCCCCATTGCCGATAGCCACGCTATTGGCCTTGTCCGCCACCGCAGATGGGCCCATGGCCAGGCTGTCAGCGCCGGTGGCCGACGCTACGGCACCA